>NZ_JBBKTQ010000001.1:0-535100 GCF_037890035.1 Ramlibacter sp. AN1133 | reverse complement strand
CCCCCCCCCCCCCCCCCCCCCCCCCCCCCCCCCCCCCCCCCCCCCCCCCCCCCCCCCCCCCCCCCCCCCCCCCCCCCCCCCCCCCCAGGCTCCTAGGCCGCCAGCCCTTCCACCGCCTGCAGCAACGCCTCGCGCGACTGTGCGACCACCTGCTCGCGCCAGGCGTCCGTGTCGGTGTAGAAGGCCTCGAACAGCTGCCGCCGGATCGCATCGGCCAGTGCCGGCGGCGCCTCGGGATGCCGGCGCAGCCACTGTTCCGCGCGCAGCGCCTGGAAGGTCTCCAGCACGGGCCGCGTGCCGTACTCCAGGGCGATGCCGGTGTATTCCGCCTGCGGGCACTCTTCGTACACCGCGCCGAACATCAGCCCCGTGAGGAACGCCGACGTCGAGGAGCCGTCGTAGATGGACGTGACGGGCGTGCGCCCCGCGCCACCCCACCATGCGCTCGCCCGTGCGCTGCACGCGGCGTCCTCGCGGGCGGCGAGGATGCGCTCGCCCACGCCGCTCGGGCCCAGGCCGGTGTGGATGTCGATCCACGCGATGCGGCCCGCGCGGCGGCCGTGCGTGCGCAGCACCTCGCGCAGCGCGAGGTTGCTCCAGCACGGCGCGGTGCCGCCGTAGAACAGGCCGTCGGGGTATTCGTACTGGCCGCGCGACATCACCGCCTGGTAGTAGGCGAGGCCGCGCTCGGCGATGTACTGGCCGACGGCACGCTGGTTGTCCTCCGGCGGCGGCCAGGTGGCCGGCACCAGGATGGGGTGCAGCTCCCGGTAGGCCTCGTTCACGGGCAGGGGCCGCGCGAAATCGTGGAAGTTGCGGTTCAGGTCGACGTTCTCGTGCGTCGTGCGGCCCATGTGCGAGAAGCCATAGGGGTTGAGCGCGTGTACGTAGAGGATCGCCACGCCCGCGTCGGCTGCGCGCCGGCGCAGCTCTTCGTCGCGCAGCGCGGCCACCTGCACGCCGCTGCCGCAGAAGCCTTCGACGCCGTGGCAGCCGCTGGTCAGCACCAGGAGCTTCGCGGCATCGGGAGGGCCCTCCCGCGCGACGTCCATCGCCAGCGGCTCGCCCTGCAGGCCGAGCGCGGGATGCGGCCTGCCTTCGGCCCGCAGGCCGGCATCGGCCGCCGCCCGCAGGAATTTCTGCCGCGCCTCGGCGTAGCTTGCAGCGAAGGCGTCCTTCACGCTGCAGCCTTCGCGAGCCATTCCTCGGCCAGGCGCACCCAGTAGGTCGCTCCCAGGGGAATCAGTTCGTCGTTGAAGTCGTAGCTCGGGTTGTGCAGCGTGCACGGGCCCATGCCGTGGCCGGTGGCGCGGTGGCTGCCGTCGCCGTTGTAGATGAAGGCATAGGCGCCCGGCCTGGCCTGCAGCATGAAGGCGAAGTCCTCCGCGCCCATGGTGGGCTCCTGCACCAGCACGTTGTCCTCGCCGACGATGGAGGCCATCACCTTGCGCGCGAAGGCGGCCTCGGCCGGGGAGTTGACGGTGGGCGGGTAGTTGCGCACGAACTCGAATTCGCAGCCGGCCTCGTGGGCGGCGCACACGTGCTCCGCCACCTGCCGCATGCGGCGCTCGATCAGGTCCAGCACTTCCACGCTGAAGGTGCGCACGGTGCCCTGCAGCTCGCAGGATTCCGGCACCACGTTGGTCGCATCGCCCGCGTGGATCATGGTCACGGAGATCACGCCGGGGTCGATCGGCCGGCGGTTGCGCGTGATGATGGTCTGGAAGGCCTGCACCATCTCGCAGGCGATCGGCACCGGGTCGATGCCCAGGTTGGGCATCGCGCCATGGCTGCCCTTGCCGCGGATCGTGATCCTGAACTCGTTGGTCGACGCCATCACCGGCCCCGGGCTGACGGCGAACTTGCCGACCTGGGCGCCCGGCCAGTTGTGCATGCCGAAGACGGCTTCCATCGGGAAGCGCTCGAACAGGCCGTCGCGGATCATCTCCTGCGCCCCCGCACCCTTCTCCTCCGCCGGCTGGAAGATCACGTGGACGGTGCCGTCGAAGTTGCCGTGCTGCGCGAGGTGCCGCGCGGCGGCGAGCAGCATGGTCGTGTGGCCGTCGTGGCCGCAGGCGTGCATCCTGCCCGGGTGGCGGCTCGCATGCGCGAAGGTGTTGGCCTCGGGCACGGGCAGGGCGTCCATGTCGGCGCGCAGGCCCACGGCGCGGGTGGAAGTGCCCTTGCGGATGGTGCCGACCACGCCGGTCCTGCCCAGCCCCCGGTGGATCGGGATGCCCCATTCGGTGAGGCGCGCCGCCACCAGGTCGGAAGTGCGGGCCTCCTGGAACGAGAGTTCGGGATGGGCGTGCAGGTCGCGGCGCACGGCCACCATGGACGCGGCTTGGGTGACGATGGAATCCAGGAGCTTCATGAGGGCGGGAGACTGCGAAAGGGAAAACGAGTCTACCGGGCGGGCGCGATGCCTGCATGGGGGATATCCGGGACAATGCCCCGCATGCCTGTGACCTCCGTGACACCGCGCGCCCTCGAGCTGGCACGCACCCTGGTCGGATTCAACACCGTGAGCGCCAACTCCAACCTGGCGCTCATCCACTTCATCCGCGACGAACTGGCGCGCCTCGGGGTGACCAGCCGGCTGAGCTGGAACGCGGAGCGCACCAAGGCCAACCTCTTCGCCACCCTGGGCGAAGGCAAGCCCGCCGGCCTGATCCTCTCCGGCCACACCGATACCGTGCCGTGGGACGGCCAGGACTGGTCCATGGACCCGCTGGCGGGCGTGGTGCGCGACGGCCGCCTGTACGGCCGCGGCTCGGCCGACATGAAGGGCTTCATCGCCACGGCGGTCGCGCACGCACCGCTGTTCCTCGAGGCCGACCTGCCGTTCGCCATCCACCTGGCCTTCAGCTACGACGAGGAGGTCGGATGCTTCGGCGTGCGCGAGCTGATCGCCGACCTGCGCGAGGCGGGCATCGCGCCGCTGGCCTGCATCATCGGCGAGCCGACCAGCATGGTGCCGGCCATCGCGCACAAGGGCGTGTACCGCTACCGCTGCTGCGTGCGCGGCAAGGAGGCGCACTCCTCGCTGACGCCGCAGTCGGTCAACGCCATCGAGATGGCCGCGCGGGTGGTCGGCCGCGTGCGCGACATGGCGGAAGCCTTCGAGCGCGAGGAGCCGCGCTACGCGGGCTTCGACGTGCCCTTTTCCACGGCCAGTGTCGGCCAGTTCCACGGCGGCATCGCCGACAACGTGGTGCCGCGCGACGCCGAGTTCCGCTACGAGTTCCGCGACCTGCCCACCGCCGACGCGCGGGCGATGCAGGAGCAGGTGGTGGCCTATGCACGTTCGCTGGAGCCGGCGATGCGCCAGGTGGCGCCCGAGACGGGCTTTCGCTTCGAGACGATCTGCGAGATTCCCAGCTTCCTCGGCTCCGCCGACGACGCGGTGACGCGCCTGGCGATGGGCCTGGCCGGCGAGCAGCGCACGACCCAGGTGGCGTTCGGCACCGAGGCCGGCCTGTTCAAGAATGCCGGCATCCGCACCGTCGTGTGCGGCCCCGGCAGCATCGCGCAGGCGCACCAGCCGGACGAGTACGTCACGCTGGAGCAGCTGGCGCGCTGCCAGTCGTTCATGGAAGGCCTCGCGAAGGTGCGGGAGCTCGGGTGAGGTCGAAAAACGAAGACAGGACGCAGAGGACGCAAAGGGCGCAGAAAAGTCAGGAAAGAGGAAAGTAACAAACGGCCGTCCCTTGCCTTTCCTTCTTTCTGACTCTTTTGCGTCCTCTGCGTACCCTTTGCGCCCTCTGCGTCCGGCTGTCCGGTTTCTGCCTTTAGGTTCGCACCCGCCCGTCGCCCGTGAGCATCGACAGCTCCACGAATTTCGACGCCACGTGGTCGGCCGCCGAGAAGGTGACGTTGAAGCCGCCGAAGTCCTCGTTGCCGATCGCCTCCAGGCCCGCGATGAGGCCGTCGCGCGTGGGCTTGCCGGCGCCGGCGCGGCGCAGGCCGTCGATCATCACCCGGGCCGCGAGATAGCCCTCCATGCTGGAGAAGTTGGCGTGGTAGCCGGCGCCGCCCTTCTTCACCGCCTCGATGAATTCGCGCGTGATCGGCTTCGCCGCGCTGTAGGGGGAGGGCACGACCTGCGACACGACGACGCCGGCGCCGTCCTTGCCCAGTTCGTCGGCCAGCGCCTGCGTGCCCACGAAGGACACGTTGTAGAAGGTGCCGCCGTAGCCTGCGGCCCGCGCCGCGCGGATGAATGCGGCGCAGGACTTGTACGCGCTGATCTGCACCACCGCATCCGGCTGCGCGGCCACCAGCGTCTTCACCGCCTGGGCCACGTTCACGGAATTGCGCTCCACCGTGGCCTGCGCCACGGGCTTGAGGTTCTGCGCCGCCAGCGCGAGCTGCACGCCGTCGAGTCCCGCCTTGCCGTAGGCGTCGTTCTGCCAGAACACGGCGATCTTCTTCAGGCCCAGGGACGTGAGCTGCCTGACGATCAGCGCCGTCTCGTCGTTGTACGAGGCGCGCACGTGGAAGGCGTAGCGGTTGAACGGCTGGCGCAGCCCCATGGCGCCGGTGAAGGGCGCGAAGAAGGGCGCCTTGGCGGCGGTCGCCAGCGGCAGGGCCGCCAGGCTGGTGGGCGTGCCGATGTAGCCGAACAGCGCCAGCGGATCGTCGGCCAGCAGCTTCCTCGTGTTCTCGGCGCACCGGTCCGGCTCGTAGCCGTCGTCCAGGCGCACCAGCTCGATGGAACGGCGGTGGACGCCCCCCTGCGCATTGAGCTGTTCGAAGCACAGCCTGGCGCCCTGGTGGAACTGGATGCCGAGCTGGGCGGCGGGGCCGGTGAAGGGAGCGGACTGGGCCAGCAGGATGCGATCTCCCTGTGCGCGCAGGCCGGGCGCGACGACAAGGGCCGCCGCGCCGGCGACGGCGCGGTGGAAGGTACGGCGGTTGAGCATCGGGCGATTCTCCCGGCGCGCGCCTGTCGGATGCCTGTCGCGGGACCGTGAATGGCTAGTGCATTTCCCTAAGAGTTTGGGGTGCGCGGGGCGCGCGGGCGGCAGAGCGTGACGCAGTGCACGAAAATCGCGGGATGGCTGCTTCCTCCCCCGACTCCGGCGCCCGGGCCCAGCAGGTGCGCGGCGCCTGCCCGCACGACTGCCCCGACACCTGCGCGCTGGTGACCACCGTGCAGGACGGCATCGCCATCCGCGTCCAGGGCAATCCCGCGCATGCGGCGACGGCGGGCGTGCTGTGCAACAAGGTCTCGCACTACCCGGAACGCACCTACCACCCCGAGCGGCTGCTGCAGCCCCTGCGGCGGGTCGGGCCCAAGGGCTCGGGCCGCTTCGAGCCGGTGGCCTGGGACACGGCGCTGGACGACATCGCCGCGCGCCTGCAGGCCATCGCTGCGCGCGATCCGCAGGCCATCCTTCCCTACAGCTACTGCGGGACGATGGGACTGGTGCAGGGCGAGAGCATCGCGGCGCGCTTCTTCCACCGGCTCGGCGCCTCGCTGCTCGATCGCACGATCTGCGCGTCGGCGGGCGCCGAGGCGCTCACGCAGACGCTGGGCGGCAAGGTCGGCATGAAGGTGGAGTTCTTCGCCGAGGCGAAGCTGATCCTGGTGTGGGGCAGCAACTCGATCGCCAGCAACCTGCACTTCTGGCGCCTCGCGCAGGAGGCCAAGCGCCACGGTGCGAAGCTGGTGTGCATCGACCCGCGCCGCAGCGAGACCGCCGAGAAGTGCCACGAACACGTGCAGCTGCTGCCCGGCACGGACGCCGCGCTGGCGCTGGCGCTGATGCACGAGCTGGTCGCCAACGACTGGCTGGACCACGACTACATCGCGCGCCACACCCTCGGCTTCGAGGCGCTGCGCGAGCGCGCGCTGCGCTGGACGCCCGAGCGCGCGGCGGCCGTCTGCGGCGTGCCCGCGCAGCAGATCCGCGACCTGGCGCGGGATTACGGCACGACCAGGCCGGCCGCCATCCGCCTGAACTACGGCATGCAGCGCGTGCACGGCGGCGGCAATGCCGTGCGCGCGGTGGCCTGCCTGCCGGCCCTGACGGGCGCCTGGCGCCATCGCGCCGGCGGGGTGCTGCTTTCCAGCGGCGGCTTCTACCCGGCCGATCGCGCGGCGCTGCAGCGGCCGGACCTGCTGGCCGGGCGCCAGCCGCGCACCATCAACATGGTGCAGGTCGGCGACGCGCTGCTGCATGCCGGCTCGGAGCAGTTCGGACCGCGCATCGATGCGGTGGTCGTCTACAACAGCAACCCGGTCGCGGTCGCGCCGGAGTCCGGCCGCGTCGTGCGCGGCTTCGCGCGCGAGGACCTGTTCACCGTCGTCATCGAGCAGTTCCGCACCGACACGGCCGATTACGCGGACTACCTGCTGCCGGCGACGACCCAGCTCGAACACTGGGACATCCACGCCTCCTACGGCCACACCGACGTGCTCCTGAACCGGCCGGCGATCGCGCCGCTGGGCGAGGCGCGCCCCAACACGCAGGTGTTCCGCGAGCTGGCCGCGCGCATGGGCTTCGAGGGCCCGCTGTTCCGCGAGAGCGACGAGAGCCTGTGCCGGCTCGCCTTCGGCGGGCAGGTCGATTTCGACCTGCTGCTGCAGCAGGGCTTCGCCAGCCTGGACGTGCCGGAGGCGCCGTTCGCCGACGGCGGCTTCCCGACGGCCTCCGGCCGCTGCGAATTCTTCAGCGAGCGGCTTGCGCGCCAGGGCGTCGACGGCCTGCCGGACCACGTGCCCAACTACGAAACGCCGGGCAGCTCCGCCCAGTACCCGCTGGCCATGATCTCGCCGCCGGCGCGCAACTTCCTCAATTCCAGCTTCGTCAACGTGCGCAGCCTGCGCGACATCGAGGGCGAGCCGATCCTGGAGATCCATGCCGACGACGCCGCCGCGCGCGGCATCCGCGATGCGCAGGTGGTGCGCGTGTTCAACGACCGCGGCGAGTACGTGTGCAAGGCCCGTGTGTCGCGCCGCGCGCGTCCGGGCGTGGTCAACGGGCTGGGCATCTGGTGGCGCAAGTTCGGCCTGGCTGGCACCAATGTCAACCAGCTCACCAGCCAGAAGCTCACCGACATGGGCCGCGCGCCCGTGTTCTACGACTGCCTGGTCGAAGTCCGGCCGGCGTGAGGAAGAAGGCTTACCTGATGGGCGTGGCAGCGGTGGCAGGGGTGGCGGTGGCGGCGACGCTGTGCCTGTCCGGCTGTGCGAACCTGGGCTACTACTGGCAATCGGTCACCGGCCACCTGAAGATCATGGGGGCCGCGCAGCCGGTCAAGGAGCTCGTGGAGCAGGAGTCGATCACGCCGCGCCTGCGCCAGCGCCTGCTGCTGGCGCAGCGCATCCGCGCATACGCCAGCCGCGAGCTCAAGCTGCCGGACAACCCGAGCTACACGCGCTACGCCGACCTGCATCGCAGTGCCGCGGTCTGGAACGTGACGGCGGCGCCGGCGTATTCGCTGGAACTCAAGACCTGGTGCTTCCCGGTGACGGGCTGCGTCGGCTACCGCGGCTACTACGACGAAGGCAAGGCGCGCGCCGAGGCTGCGGAGCTGGCGCAGGAGGGCTACGAAGTCAACGTGTATCCCGTCACCGCCTATTCGACGCTGGGCTACATGAACTGGGCCGGCGGCGATCCGCTGCTCAATACCTTCGTGAACTACCCGGAGGGCGAGCTGGCCCGGCTGATCTTCCACGAGCTGGCGCACCAGGTGGTCTATGCGAAGAACGACACGACCTTCAACGAATCCTTCGCCACGGCGGTGGAGCGCCTGGGCGGCGCGCGCTGGCTGCAGACGCACGCCACCGAGCAGGCGCGCCAGGACTACGCGGCCTTCGACGGCCGGCGGCGCATGTTCCGCGAGCTCTCGCGCCGCGTGCGCGAGCAGCTCAAGGCGCTGTACGAGACGCCCGGCCTGGCGCCCGCCGCCCAGGCCGAGGGCAAGCGCCGGATCATGGAGCAGTTCCGCGCCGACTACGAGGCGATGAAGGCGCGCTCGGGCTTCGATGCCGCGGTCTGGCGCGGCTACGACCGCTGGGTGCGCGAGGCGAACAACGCCTTCTTCGGCGCCCAGGCGGCCTACGACGAACTGGTGCCTGCGCTGGAGGCGCTGTTCCATTCCGGGGGCGACGACTGGCAGCGGTTCTATGATGCGGCCCGGCAGCTGGCGAAGCTGTCCAAGGAAGAACGGCACCGCAAACTCAAGGAGATCCCGGTTGGCTGACATCCACATCGTCCGCGCGCACGCGCTGGGGCTCGAGCACGCGCGCAAGCTGGCGTTCCGGTGGGCCGAGGTCGCGGAGAAGAAGCTGGACATGGAGTGCACCTACACGGAGGGCCGCAGCTCCGACCTGGTGAGCTTCCGCCGCCCGGGCGCGCATGGCGAGCTGAAGGTGACGGCGCACCGCTTCGAGCTGAGCGCCCGCCTGGGACTGCTGCTCGGGGTGTTCAAGCAGAAGATCGAGACCGAGATCGTGAAGAACCTCGACCACCTGCTGGAACACGAGGACCCGCTGCACGCCTTCGAGCACGGGCTGGCGAAGCACGAGGGGCGCCACGAGGCGAAGCACGCGCCCAGGCACGCCAAGCCGCACCACGAGGCGCACGAGGCGCACCACGAGGCGCACAAGGCGGCGCACCACGAGGCGCACAAGGCGGCGGCGAAGCCGGCCACCGAGGCGCACAAGGCGGCGGCGAAGCCGGCGACCAAGGCGAAGACAGCGCCGGCGAAGAAGGCGAAATAGCCGCTCGGAGGACGACGGCGATCAGCTCAGCGAGTTGATCAGGTCCACATACTGCTGCTTGGCAGCTTCGCTCGAGGTGCCCTTGCAGGCCGCCCACGCGTCCCATTTGGCGCGGCCCACCATGTCGCCGAAGCCGGGCTTCTTCTCGGTGTTGTCGCCCGCCGTGGCCTGCTTGTACAAGCCGTAGATCTTCAGCAGCGTGGCGTTGTCCGGGCGCTCGGACAGTTTCCTGGAATTCGCGACGGCGGCTTCGAAATCCGCGTTCAGATCGGCCATGGATGCTCCCCGGGTGGAATCCGGTTATCTTAAGCGGGGCAACGAGGAGAGGCGCGATGGAGCTGGCGGGCGAAAGCATGTCCAAGGTCGATACGGCGTGGCTGCGCATGGATTCGGCCAGCAACCTGATGCTGATCATGGGCGTGTGGACGCTGCGCCCGGGCATCGGCTGGCGCGACCTGTGCCGGCGCGTGCAGGAGAGGCTCCTGCCGTACGACCGCTTCCGCCAGCGCGTCGACGAGCATGGGGGCTGGACCCGCTGGGTGGAGCACGAGGTCGACATCGCGCAGCACGTGGTGCGCGAGAAGCTGCCGCGCACCAGGGGCGGCCCGCAGGTGGCCCTGCAGAACCGCATCGGCGAGCTCGCGATGCAGCCGCTGGACCACGGCCGGCCGCTCTGGCAGATGCACCTGGTGGAGAACTACGACGGCGGCAGCGCGCTGATCTTCCGCATCCACCATTGCATCGCCGACGGCATCGCGCTGATGCGCGTGACCCTCTCGCTGGTCGACGGCGGGCAGCCGCCGCCCCGCAGGAAGGCCGCCGGCGCGCGCGATGCGCCCGAGGACTGGCTGGCCGAGAGCCTGGTCAAGCCGCTGGCGGCGGTGGTGCTGAAGATGCTGGAGGCAGCCGGCGACGGCGCGGTGCGCTCCTTCTCGCTGCTGCAGCAGCCGGGGCGCGGCGTGAAAGGCTCGCTCGACCTCGCCCAAGGCGCGTGGCAGCTCCTGTCGGACGCCGCGGCGCTGCTGCTGATGCCGGACGATTCACCGACCCGCCTGAAAGGCAAGCCCGCCGGCACCAAGCGCGTGGCCTGGTGCCCGCCGCTGCCGCTGGCCGAAGTCAAGGCGATCGGCAAGGCGCTCAATTGCTCGGTGAACGACGTGCTCCTCAGCTGCGTGGCGGGCGCGATCGGCCAGTACCTGAAGGCCCAGGGAGACGACGTGGCGGGGGTGGAGATCCGGGCGATGGTGCCGGTCAACCTGCGCCCGGCCGAACAGGCGCACCACCTGGGCAACCATTTCGGCCTGGCGCCGCTGGTGCTGCCGGTGGGCGTCGAGAACCCGATCGAGCGGGTGTACGAGGTGCGCCGGCGCATGGATGCCCTCAAGGGCAGCACGCAGCCGCTGCTGGCCTTCGCGGTGCTGGCGCTCGCGGGACTGCTGATCAAGCCGGCGCAGGACACGATCATGGACCTGTTCCGCAGCAAGACGACGGCGGTGATGACCAACGTGCCGGGGCCGAGCGGCCAGCTCTCCTTCCTGGGCTCCCGCATCGAACAGATCATGTTCTGGGTGCCGCAGTCGGGCGACATCGGGCTGGGCGTGTCCATCCTGAGCTACGCCGACCACGTGCAGTTCGGCGTGATGGCGGACACGCAGCTGTGCCCGGACCCGCAGCAGGTGATCGAAAAGTTCGCGCCGGAGTTCGCGAAGCTGTCGCTCGTGACGCTGATGCTGCCGTGGGGGGATGAGGGCTGAGGAGGAATCGGACTGCCGGAAGCAGAGGACGCAAAGGGTACGCAGAGAACGCAAAGAACATCCTTTGAATGGGATTCCTTTTGCGTCCTTTGCGTACCCTTCGCGTCCTCTGCGTCCGGATTCCGGTTTTCAAGCCTCCTGCTTGATCCGCAGCGTCGTGAACTCCGCCTCGTAGTCCTTGGCGAGCTGCAGCTTCTGCTCCTCGCTCAGGACTTCGCCCGCCTGCGGGAAGAACTTGTTCTCCTCCTCGCCCAGGTGGTGCTCGATCTTGTCGCACAGCTTCTGGCAGCACTCCTGCCATTCGGCCGCGTGCGGGTCCACCTGCTCGAGGTGTTCCACCATTTCGTCCATCACGTGGTGTTCGGCAATCGCATGCCGCGACAGGTCCACCGATTCGTCATGCTGCATGAGGGGGATGAAGAAGCAGCGTTCTTCGGCCGTTTCGTGCGCGGCCAGTTCCGACTTCAGCTCCTCGAAGACGTGCTGGCGCTCCTCGGTCGCGGGCTTGCTCGCGAGCAGGCGCGCGTAGAGCTCGCGCTGCGTGCGGTGGCTGACCAGCAAGGCCTGGAAGATGTTCATGCGATCCATGGGCGCGATTGTTGCGCCGCGAAAAGGACGAGCCTGTAGGCCTAGGTCGCCAGTTCCGAGCGGGCGAGGTCCACGTCCAGCCGCTCCTTCGCATCGAGCGGCTGCAGCGCCGCGGCCTGCTGGTACAGGCGGGTGGCTTCCTTCAGCTTGCCGTCGCCTTCGAGCATCACGAGCCCGTTGGCGTACTCGATCAGCGCGATCGGCGAATGCGGGTGGATGCGCAGGCCTTCCTGGAACATCTTCAGCCCGGTCTCCTTCTTCGCGCCGTAGGTCATGCCGCCGATCAGGGTGCCGACCTTGTCGATCACTTCGGCATGGAAGGCGCCCAGGGCGATGTGCGCGTCGGCATGGCGGGGCTGCAGCTTGATCGTGCGTTCCAGCGCCTCCTTGACGCGGCTGCCCAGCCCCTGCGCCAGCGCCTTGGCCACGCTGATGCCCTGGCTGTAGCGGCCCAGCGCGTAGGCCTGCCAGTACCAGGAGCCGGGACACTCAGGATGCGCCGATGCGTGCTGCTGGGCGCGCTGCGCGGCTTCCTGGAAGATCGCGAGGCGCGACTTCTCCCTCTTCTCGAGGTAGTTCGCGTAGATGCAGGCGGCCTTGTTGGCCACGGTGGTGCCGGCCTCGCCGGCCGCCAGCCCCGCTTCCATCGCGCGCTGGAACTCGCCGTTGTGGAACAGGACCCAGGCCTGCAGCACGCGCGCATCGGTGGGCAGGGGTTCGGCGTCCCCTGCATGGAGGCGATGCCATTCCCGCGTGAGGCTGGAGGTGTCGTACTGGTATTCCCCCAGCTGCGGGAAGGCCGTCCACTTGGCCATCTGTGTCTCCCGGTGCCTGCGCTCAGCCTCCCGGTGCGGTGCCGGCCTCGTAGGCGCCGGCGAGGTGCAGCAGGTGCGCCCGCTGCGCAGGTTCCAGATAGGGTACCAGCAGATGGAGGACGTGGTGGGCGCCCCGCAGCAGGGCCTGCTGGGCGCCTTCCGGCTCGAGCGCGCGGCGCGGGTCGCGCACGTATTCGTAACTCAGCCAGTAAGTGATCACCACCACCATGTTGGTCGCGGTGGCCTCGACCTGGCGCGAATCGATTTCCATCGCGCCGGTGCGGCTCATGCCATCGAGCAGGGCGCGGATCGCGCGCGTCTTGTTCTTCAGGACGGCCTGGAATTCGGTCTCCAGGCGACGATTGCGCGAGAGCAGGTCGTTCAGGTCGCGGTACAGGAAGCGGTATTGCCAGATGCGCTCGAACAGCGTATGCAGGAAGAACCAGGCGTCCTCCACGTCGCGCACGCCGCCGGCGGCATTCAGCAGCTCACCCAGCGACTTGTCGTAGCGGTCGAACAGCGAGTTGATCAGCTCGTCCTTCGCCGGGTAGTGGTAGTAGAGGTTGCCGGGGCTGATGTTCAGCTCGGAGGAGATCAGGGTGGTGGAGACGTTCGGTTCGCCGAAGCGGTTGAACAGCTCGAGCGTCACCTCCAGGATGCGTTCGGCGGTCCGGCGCGGCGCCTTCTTCGTCATGGTCACGCGCGCTGCAGCGCGGAGTGGAGTTCGTCCAGCACGCCGCCCAGGCGGTCGAGCGCCGGCGCCAGCCGCCGCGGTTGCGGCACATCGACCAGGTGGCGCCCGCCTTCGTGCAGGACGTCGGTGCGCAGGGCGATGCCGTGCCGCGCGAAGGTGACGGCAAGCTGCGGCGCCTGCGCGCGCAGCCACGCGCGCGTGCGCTGGTACGCGTGCTCGGCGAGCGCGCGCCGCTGCGCATAGCCGAAGGGGTGCGCCTGCTGCATCACCGCGTCGTGCGCCTGGGGCTCCAGCAGCACGATGTCGGTGTGCGGATAGGCCTGCGCGTAGTGGCGCATGCCCAGCGCCAGGCGCGAGTGGATCATGGTGCGGATCGCCTGCCCGAGCAGCGAGGCGAGTCCACCGGCGGCGGTGCCGGGCAGGTCGAACGGGACCAGCGGATTGAGGCACAGCACCAGGTCCACCCCGCCCTGCAGCGCCACCGAGGCGTGCAGTGTCTTGGTGAGCGCGCCGTCGACGAACTGGCGGCCCTCGATCTCCACCGGGGGGAACAGGCCGGGCAGGGCGCAGGTGGCCTGCACCGCGCGCGAGATCGGCACGTGGTCCCAGCCGGCGCCGCCGAAGGCCACGGCGCGGCCCTGGTCCACGTCGGTGGCCACCAGGGTGAGACGGGTGGCGAGCGTGCGGAAATCGTTGCTGCGGCCCGGCCGCGAGAACACGCCCGACAGGCGTTGGTGGATCTCGTCGGAGGAAAACAGCCCCGCGGGCAGCAGCGCGGCAAGCGGCTCCAGCGCATGCAGCAGCGGTTCGCGCCGCACCGTGGCGCGCCAGGCGCTCGTCGCGACGAGCCAGGGCAGGCGCGCCGCGCGGTGCAGGTACTCGCCCCAGGCCGGGACCGTGAGCCAGGCCGGATCGAACACGTCGCCGGCATCGCCGCGGTTCTCGATGAAGGAAGCGCACATCGCGCGCGGGGCGATCCCGTTGGCCAGCCCCGCCGCGATGAAGCCGCCGGCGGACACGCCGATGTAGTGGTCCAGGCGCGTGAGGTCCACGCCTGCCAGGGATTCCTCCAGCGCGCAGAGGGCGCCGATCTCCCAGATCGCGCCCAGCGGGCCGCCACCAGCGAGCGCCAGCGCAACGCGCGGCGCCGCCCCGGTGGCTTTCACTCGCGCGCGGCCTTGCGGGCCGGCGAGCGCTTGCGCGTCGCCTTCGCGACCGGCCGCTTCACCGCCTCCGTGCGCGCCGCCGTCGTCTTGCGGGCCGCCTTGCGCGCCGCCACCTGGCCGCCGCCCATCGAGGCCACCGTGCGGTTCAGCTCGTCGATGCGGGACATCAGCTGGTCGATCTCGCGCGAGGTGGGCACGCCCAGCTTCTTCAATGCGCGCGACACGCGCTCCTCGAAGATGGTTTCCAGCTTGTCCCACTGGCCCGAGGCCTTGTTGGACAGGTCGCTGGCCATCGACGCCATGCGGCTCGTCGCGTCCGTCAGCTTCTCCCCGGCCGCGACCTGGGTGCGCTTCTGGATCGTGATGCCTTCCTTCACGAGCGCCTGGAACACCTTGCCGCCTTCGGCCTGCGCCTTCGAGAAGGCGCCCAGGCCCGCGAGCCAGATCTGCTGCGCGGATTCCTTGACGGTGCCGGCCAGGTCGGGCGATTCGCCCGGCGCCGCGCCTGCTTCCTCGCTGGTCTTCCTGAGTTTCGTGACCATGTGCATCTCCTTAGCGTGGCTGTCAAAGCTACTTTAGCTCCGCCGCGGCGATTTTGTAGACGAAGTGCACTAAATGGAGGACCCCCCGTGGGGATGGGCCGGCGGCCCGGCCTGATGCAGAATTCCCCGGACACCAGGCAACGCAAGGAGGACGGGCATGCACTACTTCGTGACCGGCGCGACGGGCTTCATCGGCAGGCGCTTCGTCAAGCGACTGCTGGAACGCAAGGGCGCGGTGGTCCACTTCCTGATCCGGCGCGAAAGCGAGGGCAAGGTCCAGGCGCTGCGCGAATGGTGGGGCGTCGGTGCCGCGCGGGCGGCGCCGGTGTTCGGCGACCTCACGCAGGACCAACTGGGTGTCGCGGCGGAGGACATCCAGCGGCTGAAGGGCGAGGTGCAGCACTTCTACCACCTGGCCGCCGTGTACGACCTCGGCGCCGATGCCGCGAGCCAGGTGGAGGTGAACGTCGAAGGCACGCGCCATGCCGTGGACTTCGCACGGGCCATCGCGGCGGGTCATTTCCACCACGTGTCCTCCATCGCGGCGGCGGGCCTGTACGAAGGCGTGTTCCGCGAGGACATGTTCGAGGAGGCCGAGAACTTCGAGCACCCGTACTTCATGACCAAGCACGAGAGCGAGAAGATCGTGCGCGAGGCCTCGGGGCTGCCGTGGACGGTGTACCGGCCCGCCATGGTGGTGGGCGACAGCCGCACCGGCGAGATGGACAAGATCGACGGGCCGTACTACTTCTTCAAGCTGATCCAGCGCATGCGGCAGGTGCTGCCGGCGTGGATGCCCTCGATCGGCCTGGAGGGCGGGCGCATCAACATCGTGCCGGTGGATTACGTGGTCGCCGCGCTGGACCACATCAGCCACCAGGACGCCATCGCAGGCCGCTGCTTCCACCTGGTGGATCCGCAGGGTTACCGCGTCGGCGACGTGCTGGACATCCTGAGCCGGGCCGCGCATGCGCCGCGCATCGGCCTGTTCGTGAACGCCGCGCTGCTCGGATTCATCCCGCGCGGGATCAAGAAGAGCCTGCTGGCCCTGGCCCCGGTGCGGCGCATCCGGCATGCCGTGATGAAGGACCTGGGCCTGCCCGACGACATCCTCGAGTTCGTCAACTACCCGACGCGCTTCGACGACCGCGAGGCCCGCGCGCTGCTCAAGGGCAGCGGCATCGCCTGCCCGGACCTGAAGGACTACGCCTGGCGGCTGTGGGACTACTGGGAGCGCCACCTCGACCCGGAACTGCACATCGACCGCACCCTGCGCGGCACCGTCGCCGGCAAGGTGGTGCTGGTCACCGGCGGCTCCTCGGGCATCGGGCTGGCCGCGGCCCACAAGTTCGCCGAAGCCGGCGCCACAACCATCATCTGCGGCCGCGACCAGGACAAGCTGGACGAAGCGTGCCGCGAGGCGCAGGCGCGCGGCTACGCCTTCGTGGCCTATCCGGCCGACCTGTCGGACATGGCGGACTGCGACCGCTTCGTGCAGATGGTGCTGGCACAGCACGGCGGCGTGGATTTCCTGGTGAACAACGCCGGCCGTTCGATCCGCCGCGCGATCGAGTCGAGCTACGACCGCTTCCACGACTTCGAGCGCACGATGCAGCTGAATTTCTTCGGCGCCCTGCGCGTCACCATGGGGCTGCTGCCTTCCATGGTGGAGCGGCGCAGCGGCCATGTCGTGAACATCAGCTCGATCGGCGTGCTGACCAACGCCCCACGCTTTTCCGCCTACGTGGCGTCGAAGGCGGCGCTGGACGCCTGGACGCGCTGCGCGGCCAGCGAGTTCCAGGACCTGGGCATCACCTTCACCACCATCAACATGCCCCTGGTGCGCACGCCCATGATCGCGCCCACCAAGATCTACAACAACGTGCCCACGCTGTCTCCCGACGAGGCCGCCGAACTCGTGGTGCAGGCCTGCGTGGAAAAGCCGGTGCGCATTGCGACGCGGCTGGGCACCTTCGGCGAGGTGCTGCACGCGATGCTGCCGCGCGTGGCGCAGATCGGCATGAACACCGCTTTCCGCATGTTCCCCGACTCGGCCGCCGCGGCCGGTGCGAAGGAAGCCGGGAAGGCGCAGTTGTCGGCCGAAGCCGTCGCGGTGCAGCAGATGTTGCGGGGGCTCCACTTCTAGTGTCCTGTCCCGTAAATTCCATGCTGGACCCACTCTGGCCAACCACCGATCATCCCCGCCTGCACCGAACGAGAGCCTGGATATTTGCGGGACAGGACACTAGCCACCCCAGCGCGCCGGGTGTAAGGAGCCACTGACCTGCGGATGCGATAATCATCGGTTCGCCTGGGGCCGCCCGGGCCACAGGGGTGTTTGCGCATGATTCTCGTGACCGGGGGAGCCGGCTTCATCGGCTCCAACTTCGTGCTGGACTGGCTCGCCGCGACCGGCGAGCCGGTGGTGAACCTCGACAAGCTCACCTACGCAGGCAACCTGGAAAACCTGCAGTCCCTGAAAGGCGACGACCGGCACCAGTTCGTGCGGGGCGACATCGGCGACAGCGCGCTGGTGGAGTCGCTGCTGGCGCGCCACCGCCCCCGGGCGATCCTGAACTTCGCCGCCGAATCGCACGTGGACCGCTCGATCCACGCGCCGGGGACCTTCATCGAAACCAACGTGGACGGCACCTTCCGCCTGCTGGAGGCGGTGCGCGCGTACTGGGGCGGCCTGCAGGGCGCCGAACGCGAGGGCTTGCGCTTCCTGCACGTGTCGACCGACGAGGTCTACGGGTCGCTGGGCCCGGGCGAGCCCGCCTTCACCGAGCAGCACCGCTACGAGCCCAACAGCCCCTATTCCGCCAGCAAGGCGGCGAGCGACCACCTGGTGCGCGCGTACCACCACACGTACGGCCTGCCGGTATTGACGACGAACTGCTCCAACAACTACGGCCCCTACCATTTCCCCGAGAAGCTGATCCCGCTGGTGATCGTCAACGCGCTGGCCGGCAAGCCCCTGCCGGTGTACGGCGACGGCCAGCAGATCCGCGACTGGCTCTACGTCGGCGACCACTGCAGCGCCATCCGGCGCGTGCTGGAGGCCGGGCGCGCGGGCGAAACCTATAACGTGGGCGGCTGGAACGAGAAGGCCAACCTGGACGTGGTGCGCACCGTCTGCGCGCTGCTCGACGAACTGGCGCCGCGCGCCTCCGGCAGCTACGCCGAGCAGATCACCTTCGTGAAGGACCGCCCGGGCCACGACCGCCGCTACGCGATCGACGCCCGCAAGCTGGAACGCGAACTGGGGTGGAAGCCGGCCGAGACCTTCGAGACCGGACTGCGCAGGACGGTGCAGTGGTACCTGGCGAACGCCGACTGGGTGAAGAACGTGCAAAGCGGCGCCTACCGGGACTGGATTGCCACGCAGTACGCGCAGGCCTGAACCCGTGAAGATCCTGCTGTTCGGCGCCAACGGTCAGGTGGGCTGGGAGCTGCGGCGCAGCCTCGCCCCCCTGGGGGAGGTCGTGGCCCTGGGCTCGGCGAGCGAGGACGGCCTGGCGGGTGACTTCCTCCAGCCCGAGGCGGTGGCCGCGACCGTGGAGCGCGTGCGGCCCGGCGTGGTGGTGATTGCCGCTGCCTACACCGCGGTGGACAAGGCCGAGAGCGAACCGGATCGCGCGCTCACCGTCAATGCGCTGGCGCCGGAGGCGATCGCGCGGGCCGCGCGGCGCGTGGGCGCACCCGTCGTCCACTATTCGACCGACTACGTCTTCGACGGCAGCGGCAGCCGCCCCTGGCGCGAGGACGACGCCACGGCGCCCCTGAGCGTCTATGGCCGCACCAAGCTCGAAGGCGAGCAGCGCATTGCGGCCGCCCAGCCGCTGCACCTCGTCCTGCGCACCAGCTGGGTGTATGCGGCGCGGGGCGGCAATTTCGCCAAGACGATGCTGCGCCTGGCCCGCGAACGCGAGCGCCTGACCGTGGTGGACGACCAGTTCGGCGCGCCCACGGGCGCGGAGCTGCTCGCCGACGCCACGGCCCACGCGGCGCGCTCCCTGCTGCGCGATCCGGCACTGGCCGGCATCTACCATGTCGCCGCCGCCGGTGAAACAAGCTGGCACGAATACGCGCGCTTCGTTGTTGGTAAAGCGCAGCAAATGGGAGAAGTTGTCAGGGCCGGCCCCTCCGATATCGCCCCGGTGCCGACCTCCGCGTTTCCGACCCCCGCCCGGCGCCCGCATAATTCCAGGCTGGACACCGAGCGCTTCCGCGCGGCCTTCGGCCTGGCGCTGCCCCCGTGGGAACGGGGCGTGGCCCGCATGCTTGACGAAATCCTGGAACGTTCATGACCCGACGCAAAGGCATCATCCTCGCCGGCGGCTCCGGCACGCGGCTGCATCCGGCCACCATCGCGGTGAGCAAGCAGCTGCTGCCCGTGTACGACAAACCCATGGTGTACTACCCGCTCAGCACGCTGATGCTGGCGGGCATCCGCGACATCCTGGTGATCAGCACTCCGCAGGACACGCCCCGCTTCCAGCAGCTGCTCTCCGACGGCAGCCAGTGGGGACTGAACATCCAGTACGCGGTGCAGCCCAGCCCCGACGGCCTGGCCCAGGCCTTCATCATCGGCGACAAGTTCGTCGGCAACGACCCGAGCGCGCTGGTGCTGGGCGACAACATCTTCTACGGCCACGACCTGCAGCCGCTGATGCAGTCGGCCGATGCGCAGCCGGCCGGCGCCACCGTCTTCGCCTACCACGTGCAGGACCCGGAACGCTACGGCGTGGTCGCCTTCGACGCCCAGGGGCGCGCGACCAGCATCGAGGAAAAGCCGGCCCAGCCGAAGAGCCATTACGCGGTCACCGGCCTGTACTTCTACGACAACCAGGTCGTCGACATCGCCAAGGCGGTGAAGCCCAGCGCCCGCGGCGAGCTGGAAATCACGGCGGTCAACCAGGCCTACCTGGAAAGGGGCCAGCTCGAAGTGCGCATCATGCAGCGGGGCTACGCCTGGCTGGACACCGGCACGCACGAGAGCCTGCTGGAGGCCGGCCAGTTCATCGCGACGCTGGAGAACCGGCAGGGCCTGAAGATCGCCTGCCCCGAGGAGATCGCTTGGCGCGCGGGCTTCATCGACGATGGGCAACTGGAGCGCCTGGCGGAGCCGCTGAAGAAGAACGGGTATGGCAGGTACCTGCTGCACGTGCTGCACGAGGGAAGGCAGGCCCGATGAAGGTGACCCGGACGGCGGTGCCGGAAGTATTGCTGCTGGAACCGAAGGTCTTCGGCGACGCACGCGGCTTCTTCCTGGAGAGCTTCAACCGCAAGGTGTTCCGCGAGGCCACCGGCGTCGATGCCGATTTCGTGCAGGACAATCATTCACGCTCCGCCCGCGGAGTGCTGCGCGGCCTGCACTACCAGGTGAAGCAGCCGCAGGGCAAGCTGGTGCGGGTGGTGCGGGGTGCCGTGTACGACGTGGCCGTGGACCTTCGCCGCTCCTCACCGAGCTTCGGCCAGTGGGTGGGCGAGGTCCTGAGCGAGGAGAACCAGCGGCAGTTGTGGATTCCGCCGGGGTTCGCGCATGGGTTCGTGGTGCTGACGGACGTCGCGGACTTTCTTTACAAAGCAACCGATTACTACGCGCCGGAGCACGAGCGGTGCATTGCGTGGAACGATGCAAGCATCGGGATCCGCTGGCCGGATGCCGGCGCGCTGCAGCTTTCCGCGCGGGATGCCGCGGCCGGCGGCCTGGCCGCGGCCGAGCTTTACGAGTAAGGCCGGGCAGCCTGCGATAATCGCGGGCTCGCCGCCAAGGGGGGATGCCCGCAAGGGTTGTTTGAGGATGCAAATGAACAGAAAGATCGCAGTAATCGGGCTCGGCTACGTCGGCCTGCCGGTGGCCGTCGCCTTCGGCAAGACCCACCCCGTCGTCGGATTCGACATCAAGGCTTCCCGGGTCGCGGAACTGCGCGCGGGCAAGGACAGCACGGAGGAAGTCGCTCCCCAGGACCTCGCGGCCGCCGAGATCCGCTTCACCGACCGCGTCGAGGACCTGCGCAGCTGCGACTTCTTCATCGTGGCCGTGCCCACTCCGGTGGATGCCGGCAATACGCCGGACCTGTCGCCGCTGGTGGGCGCCTCGCGCTCGGTCGGCAAGGCGCTGAAGAAGGGCGACATCGTCGTCTACGAGTCCACCGTCTACCCGGGTGCCACCGAGGAAGACTGCGTCCCGGTGTTGGAACGCGAGTCGGGCCTGAAGTTCGGCGTCGACTTCACCGTCGGCTACAGCCCCGAGCGCATCAACCCCGGCGACCGGGAGCACACGTTCACCAAGATCCGCAAGATCGTCTCCGGCTCCGATGCGCGCACCCTCGACATCGTGGCGGAAGTCTACGCATCCGTGGTCACGGCCGGCGTGCACCGTGCCAGCAGTCTGAGGGTGGCCGAGGCCGCCAAGGTGATCGAAAACACCCAGCGCGACCTGAACATCGCCCTGATGAACGAACTGGCGGTGGTGTTCGAGCGCATGGGCATCGACACCATGGAAGTGCTCGAAGCGGCCGGCAGCAAGTGGAACTTCCTTCCCTTCCGCCCCGGCCTGGTGGGCGGACACTGCATCGGCGTGGACCCGTACTACCTGACGCACAAGGCGGAGAAGCTGGGCTACATCCCGCAGGTGATCCTGGCGGGCCGGCGCATCAACGACAACATGGGCCGCTACGTGGCGCGCAGCGCGGTCAAGCAGATGCTGCTGTGCGGCCACGACGTGGCGCGCTGCACCGTCGGCGTGCTGGGCGTGACCTTCAAGGAAAACTGCCCCGACATCCGCAATTCCAAGGTGATCGACATCGTGCGCGAGCTCCAGAGCTACGGCATCAAGGTCGTCGTCTCGGACCCCCATGCCGCGAGCCACGAGGTGGAAGAGGAGTACGGCGTGCACCTGGGAAAGATCGACGCCGACCACCCGGTCGACACGCTGATCGTGGCCGTGTCGCACCGCGAGTACAAGGCGCTGGCGCCGGCCAAGCTGCACGCGATGGTGCGAGGCCCCAAGCCCGTGCTGGTGGACGTGAAGTCGATCTACGACCGCGCCGAGCTCGAAGCCGCCGGTTTCACCGTCTGGCGCCTGTGAAGGCGGTGGTGGCATGACCCAGGCAATCTCCCAGCGGAAGGTCCGCTTCGCCCTCGTCGGCTGCGGCCGCATCTCGAAGAACCACATCGGCTCGATCCGCGAGCACGCGGCCGACGCCGAGCTCGTGGGCGTATGCGACATCGATCCCCGCGCCCTGCAGGCGGCGGTGCGCGAGACCGGCGCCAAGGGCTACGACGACATCGACGCGTTGCTGGCCGACACCAACGCCGACGTCGTGATCCTGACGACGCCCAGCGGCGTCCACCCGTCGCACGCCATCAAGGCGGCGCATGCCGGCTTCCACGTGCTGACCGAGAAGCCGATGGCTACGAAGTGGGAGGACGGACTGCGGATGGTGCGCGCCTGCGACGAAGCCGGCAAGCACTTGTTCGTCGTCAAGCAGAACCGGCGCAACGCGACGCTCCAGCTGCTCAAGAGCGCCGTGGAGCAGAAGCGCTTCGGCCGCATCTACATGGTCACGCTGAACGTCTTCTGGCAGCGCCCGCAGGTGGGCTACTACGACCAGGCGGCCTGGCGCGGCACCTGGGAAATGGACGGCGGCGCCTTCATGAACCAGGCCAGCCACTACGTGGACCTGCTGGAATGGCTGATCGGCCCCATCGAGAGCCTGCATGCCTTCACCGGCACGCTGGCACGCGACATCGAGGCCGAGGACACGGGCGTGCTCTCCTGCAAGTGGCGCAGCGGCGCGATGGGCTCGCTGAACGTCACCATGCTCGCCTACCCGAAGAACTTCGAGGGCAGCATCACGATCCTGGGCGAGAAGGGCACGGTCCGCGTCGGCGGCATGGCCGTCAACGAGATCCAGCACTGGGAATTCGAGGACCAGCGGCCCGAGGACAAGGACGTGCAGAAGGCCAGCTACGAGACGACCAGCGTGTACGGCTTCGGGCACCCGCTGTACTACCGCAACGTCATCGACGTGATGCGCGGCAAGGCCGTTCCGGAGGTGGACGGGCGCGAAGGCCTGAAATCGCTGGAAGTGCTCGTGGCCGCCTACCGCTCGGCGCGCGACGGCCGCCGCGTCAACCTGCCGCTGGAGCTCTGATGGGATACAGCGTGCATCCGTCCGCGATCGTCGACGAGGGCGCGCAGATTGGCGCAGGCTCGCGGGTCTGGCACTTCGTCCATGTCTGCGGCGGCGCCCGCATCGGCGAGCGCTGCTCGCTGGGCCAGAACGTGTTCGTGGGCAACGACGTGCGCATCGGCGACAACGTGAAGATCCAGAACAACGTGTCGGTCTACGACGCCGTGACGCTGGAGGACGACGTGTTCTGCGGCCCCAGCATGGTGTTCACCAACGTGTACAACCCGCGTTCGGCCGTCACCCGCAAGGACGAATACCGCCGCACGCTGGTCAGGCGCGGCGCCACCCTGGGCGCGAACAGCACCATCGTGTGCGGCACGACCATCGGGGAATACGCGTTCATCGGCGCCGGTGCCGTGATCAATCGCGACGTGCCGGCCTTCGCGCTGATGGTCGGCGTGCCGGCGCGCCAGCTCGGGTGGATGAGCCGCTTCGGCGAGCGCCTGCCGCTGCCCCTGGCGGGCGACGGCGAGGCGCGCTGCCCGCACACGGGAGAGCGCTATCGCCTGCGCGATGGCGTCTGCACCCTCGAACAGTGAAGGAAACACAGTGAACGCGATCCTCAAGGAAGCCGCGTCGTCGAAGATCGAGTTCATCGACCTCAAGGCGCAATACCGGGCCCTGAAGACCTCCATCGACGCCCGCATCCACAAGGTGCTGGAGCACGGCCAGTACATCCTCGGCCCGGAAGTGGCCGAGATGGAACAGAAGCTCGCGGCCTACACCGGAGCGAAGCACTGCATCAGCTGCGCCTCCGGCACCGAGGCCCTGCTCATGTCCCTGCTGGCGCTGGGCATCGGGCCCGGCGACGAGGTGATCACCACGCCGTTCACTTTCGTCGCGACGGCGGAAATGATCGTGCTGGCCGGCGCCAAGCCGGTCTATGTGGACATCGAGCGCGACACCTGCCTGATCGACGCGACGAAGATCGTGGCGAAGATCACCCCGCGCACCAGGGCCATCATCCCGGTTTCGCTGTACGGCCAGGTGGCGGACATGGACGCCATCAACGCGATCGCGGCGCAGCACGGCATCGCCGTCATCGAGGATGCAGCCCAGAGCTTCGGCGCCACGTACCAGGGCCGCAGGAGCGGCAACCTGTCGACGATCGGCTGCACCAGCTTCTTTCCGAGCAAGCCGCTGGGTTGCTACGGCGACGGTGGCGCGCTCTTCACGAATGACGACGCGCTGGCCAAGGCGCTGCGTGAGATCCGCGTGCACGGCCAGGAACGCCGCTACTACCACACCCGCATCGGTGTGGGCGGCCGCATGGACACGATCCAGTGCGCCGTGGTGCTGGGCAAGTTGGAGCGCTTCGACTGGGAAGTCGAGCGCCGGCTGGCGCTGGGGGACGCGTACGGGAAAATGCTGCAGGACGCCGGCGCGAAGGCGGGCTTGCTCACGGTGCGGCCGGACCGCGACTGCGTCTGGGCGCAGTACACGGTGTTCGTGGAGAACCGCGAGGCCGTGCAGAAGGCGCTGCAGGCGCAGGGCGTGCCGACGGCGGTGCACTATCCGGTGGCGCTCAACCGCCAACCGGCCTACCGTGACGACGCCTCGGCCGCGGAAACGGTGCACAGCCAGTGGGCGGCGGAGCGGGTGATGAGTTTGCCGATGAGCGCGGACTTGACGATGGAACAGATGGAGCGGGTGGTGGCGGCGCTGGCCGCGGCCTGAGCCCCCGGGAAGCGAATGAACCTCAATGGCAAGAAGCTGCTGGTGATCGGCGGCGCGGGGCTGATCGGGTCGCACACGGTCGACTCGCTGACGAAGGAGGATGTAGCCGAAATCCGCATCTTCGACAACTTCGCACGTGGACGCGAGGAGAACCTGGCCGCCGCCCTGAAGGATCCGCGCGTGAAGGTGTTTCCGCTCGGTGGGGACATCCTGCATCGCGACATCCTGGACGCGGCGATGGAAGGCATGGACGGGGTGTTCCACTTCGCCGCGCTCTGGCTGCTGCACTGCCACGACTACCCGCGCTCGGCCTTCGAGGTGAACGTGGGCGGCACCTTCAACGTGCTGGAAGCGTGCGTCAAGCACAAGGTGCAGCGGCTGGTCTATTCCTCCTCGGCTTCCGTGTACGGCGACGCCGTGCAGGAGCCGATGGACGAGGACCACCCGTTCAACAACAAGAACTTCTATGGCGCCACCAAGATCTGCGGCGAGGCCATGGCCCGCGCGCTGCACCACCGCTACGGCCTGCCCTACGTGGGGCTGCGCTACATGAACGTGTACGGGCCGCGCGCCGACTACAAGGGCGCCTACATCGCCGTCATCATGAAGATGCTGGACGCGCTCGACGCAGGCCGCGGCCCCACCATCCTGGGCGACGGCACCGAGGCCTTCGACTTCGTGGCGGTGCAGGACTGCGGCCGCGCCAACGTGGCGGCCATGAAGGCCGACACGGTGGACCGCTGCTACAACGTGGGCACGGGCGTGCGGACGTCGCTGAAGGAGCTCGCCGAGCTGCTGATCGAGCTCACCGGCAGCAGGCAGGCCGTGCAGTACGCGCCGCGCAGCCAGGCCACGCTGGTGCGCAACCGCATCGGCGACCCGCGGCGGGCGAAGGCCGAGATCGGCTTCGAGGCCGCGATGGACCTTCGCGCGGGACTGAAGGACCTGATCGCATGGCGGAAGGCGCACATCGCCGAAGTGGCGGCCCGACGGGCCGCCGCTTGAACCGGCCGGCGAGCGGGTGCGGCGGGGCGTGTTGACATGTGTGGCATTGCAGGTCTCCTGAGGCTGGATGGCGCACCCGCGGACCTGGCCGCGGTGCAGCGCATGGGCGACGCGCTGGCCCATCGCGGGCCCGACGGCGAGGGCAGCTGGAGCGACGGACCCCTGGCCTTCGCCCACCGGCGGCTGGCGATCCTGGACCTGAGCCCGGCGGCGGCCCAGCCCTTCCGGCACGCGTCGGGCCGCTACGTCGTCACCTACAACGGCGAGGTGTACAACTTCCGCGAGTTGCGCGCCCAGCTGCGCCAGCTCGGCGCCGAGTTCCGCACGGAGTCCGATACCGAAGTGCTGCTCGAAGCCTTCGTGCGCTGGGGTCCCGAGTGCGTGAGCCGCTTCAACGGCATGTTCGCGTTCGCGATCTGGGACCAGCGCGAGCAGCGCCTGTTCCTGGCGCGGGACCGCTACGGGGTCAAGCCCCTCTACTACTTCGAGGGCGGCGGCCAGTTCCTGTTCGCCTCCGAGCCGGTCGCCATCACCTCTCAGCCGGCCTGCGGGCGCCGGCTGGCCGTGGACGGCCTGGTGGAGTACCTCACCTTCCAGAATTTCTTCTCCGGCCGCACGCTGTACCAGGGGGTGCGCATGTTCCCGGCAGGGCACTCCGGCTGGATCTCTGCCGGCCGCTCGTTGGAGCTGAGGCAATACTGGGACTTCAGCTTTCGCGAACCGGAACGCACCGCCAGCCCGGGCGAATTGCGCGAGGAGCTGTCCGGGCTGCTGCAGCAGGCCGTGCACCGGCAGCTGGTCAGCGACGTCGAGGTCGGCGCCTACCTCAGCGGCGGGATCGACTCGGGCTGTGTCACGGCCATCGCGGCCCGCGAACTGCCCTTCCTGAAAAGTTTCACCTGCGGCTTCGACCTGCACTCGGCCAACGGCATCGAGGTCGCCTTCGACGAGCGCGAGCGCGCCGAGCACATGTCGTACCTCTACAAGACCGAGCACTACGAGATGGTGCTGAAGTCCGGCGACATGGAACGCGTGATGCCGCGGCTGATGCGGCACATGGGCGAGCCGCGCGTCGGGCAGTCCTATCCCAACTTCTACGTCGCCGGGCTGGCGAGCAAGTTCGTCAAGGTGGTGCTGACCGGCACCGGCGGCGACGAGCTGTTTGGCGGCTATCCCTGGCGCTACTTCGCGCCCGATCGCCCGATGGCGTTCGACGACTATGTGGACGGCTACTACGCGAACTGGCAGCGGCTGGTGCCGCCGGAGGGCATGGGCGACCTGCTGGCGCCGGTGTGGCAGCAGGCGCGGCAGGTGGACACGCGCCAGATCTTCAAGGACGTGTTCGGTTCGCATCCATCGCACCTGAATACCTACGAGGACTACGTCAACAGCGCGCTGTACTTCGAGGCCAAGACCTTCCTCCACGGGCTGCTGGTGGTGGAGGACAAGCTGAGCATGGCGCACGGGCTGGAGTCGCGCGTCCCCTTTCTCGACAACGACCTGGTGGACTTCGCCATGCGGGTTCCGGCGCGCCTGAAGCTGGCCTCGCGCCACGAGGAACGCCTGGACGAGAACACGCTGGGCCCCAAGGCCGAGCAATACTTCCAGCGGACCCACGACGGCAAGCTGATCCTGCGTGAAGCGGTGGAGCCGTGGATGCCGAAGATGGTGACCCGGGCCGCCAAGCAGGGCTTCTCGGCCCCGGACGCGAGCTGGTTCCGCGGCGAGAGCCTGCAGTACGTGCAACGTTGCCTGCTGCGGCCGCAGGCGCGGATCAACGGCATCATGAATCCGGAGGTGGTGGGGCGGCTGCTGCAGGAGCACATGAGCGGCCAGCGCAACCGCCGCCTGCTGATATGGTCGCTGCTGTGCCTGGAGCACAGCGACGTGGACTTGGTGGCCTGATGGCCAGGCTGCTGATCGCCGGCGCCACCGGGCTGGTCGGAACCCAGCTGGTGCGGCAGGCCCGCGCCGCGGGGCACGAAGTCACGCGCATCTGCCGTGCCGAGACCCCAGGAGACGTGCGCACAGTCGTCGCCGACCTGCGGCATCCGTACGACCTGGCCGAGCGCCTGCCGCGCGAGGCCTTCGACGCCGTGCTGTACCTGGCGCAGGGTGACGACCATAACGACTTCCCGGCCAACGCCAGCAACGCGGTGGCCCTGAACATTGCGGCGCCGGTCGCGCTGTGCCAGTGGGCCGTGCATGCCGGGTGCGGGCGCTTCCTGTTCGCGTCCTCCGGCGGCATCTTCGGTTCCCAGCCCGACCCCGCGGTCCGGATCACGGAGGCCACCCCGCCCGCCGGCCGGGGCCTGAGCTTCTACCTGTCGACCAAGGCCCGCTGCGAGGAACTGCTGCGGCACTTCGAGCCCCACATCCCGCTGGTGGTGCTGCGCTACTTCTTCGTCTACGGCGCCGGCCAGCGTCCGCGGTTCCTGCTGCCGCGCCTGGCGCAGCGCATCCGCCTGGGCGAAACGATCGAACTCGCCGGGGGGCGCGGCGCCCTGCTCAACCCGATCCACGCCGACGACGCCGCGGGCCTGACACTCGCGGCGGCGCTCGGCGACGCCGGTGGCAGCATCAACATCGCCGGCGTGCAGGACACCTCCGTCGCCGACCTGGCCGCGTTGCTGGCCGCCTGCCTGCGCGTGCCGCTGCTGGCGCGCGAGACGCCGGGCGCGCCGGCGTGCTATCTCGCCGACACCAGCCGCATGCGGGGCACACTGGGCAGCCCTCGCGTCGCGCTGGAAGACGGCATCCGCCGCTCATTCGGGGCCGGGGAGGCTAGCGCATGAATTTCTGCGGCCGCCCGCTCGAAATATCGACCGACACCCAGGGGGTCACGGTCGATGAGCTGCGCGCGCGCGGGGCGCAACAGCGCTTCCTGCAACTGCCGGACGTGCTGCCGCTGCTGCGCGAGCCCCTCGACAAGGGCGCGCTGGTGCGCCAGGGGGACGGTTTGCAGGGCAGCCAGCGCTTCTACCCCATCGTCTCCGGCTGCCCCATGCTGTTCCCCTGCGACCTGGACGCCGTCGAGCGGGTGCTCCAGGGCGCGGGCACGCTGGGCGCGTTCCCTTCGCTGTCGCCGCTCGAGCAGTACTGTGCCTTCGGCCTGCTCAAGGCGTCCAACAACGTGAACAACCTCTCCGCCGGCGACCCCTGGTACGAGCGGCACCTCTGGCGCTCGGCACGGCTCCTGCGCGACGCCGAGGGCCGCTTCCTCGACATCGGCTGCGACGACGCCCTCCTCAGCCGGGGCATGCTGGGCGCGCAGGTGGACTACGTCGGCCTCGAGCCGTCCTCGTCGCCTTCCCCTGTGTTCCGGGTCGGCGGCCTGGGCGAGTTCCTCCCCTTCGCCGACGCCAGCTTCGACGCGGTGGGCTTCCAGACTTCGCTGGACCACATCTTCGACTACCAGCTCGCGCTGGAGGAGGCCCGGCGCGTGCTGCGCCCGGGCGGCCGGCTGTACCTGGCCACGCTGCTGTGGACCACGCAGGCACACCTGTACCGGGACACGGTGCACTTCCATCACTTCCGCCCCGCCGAGATCGAGGCCGCGCTCGGCGGCCGCTTCGAGGTCCAGGAAGTGCAGGCCTACGGCTGGAAGGGCGATGCGCACCGCTTCGGCGTCTACCTGTCGGCGGTGAAGGCATGACCGCCGCTCCCGACGACTTCACGGAGGCGTCCTACCGCGAACTGCTGCGGCTGACGGCGGCGCAATACGCCATCTGCGGCTATCGCGAGCCCGCCGCCGGGCCGCATGCGATCCTGCGGCACGACCTCGACGCGTCGCTGCAGCGGGCCCTGGCGCTGGCGAGGATCGAGAGCGAGGAGGGCGTCCAGGCGACCTACTTCGTGTTCCCGCGCTGCCTGTACTACAACCTGCTCCATCCGGACAGCAAGCGAGTGGTCGACGAGATCCTCTCCCTCGGGCACCGGCTGGCGCTGCATTTCGACGTGTCGATGGACCACGCCCCGGAAGACCTGCAGCGGCTGGTGCAGTTCGAGAAGGCGCTGATCGAACACGAGTTCGGCCGTCCGGCGGAAGCGGTGAGCTTCCACCTGGCGGGGGATTTCCGCTCGCGGCTGCCGCAGGAGGACGAGGTCTGCGGCATGGTCAATGCCTATTCCGCACGCATGGCCGGCGAGTACCGGTACGTGTCCGACTCCAACGGCGTCTGGCGTTTCGAGCCCTGGTTGCGGCTGATCGATGCCGTGCGGCACCCCCGGCTGCACATCCTGACGCACCCGGAGTGGTGGACGCCGGGGCCGCTGACGCCCCGCCAGCGGCTGCAGCGCGCCATCGACGGCTATGCGCGCCGCATGGGCGCGTGGTACGACGAGACCACGCGCAAGTCCAACCGCCCCAACTACTGAGGCAGCGGTTCAGACGAGCCGGTTGCGCAGGCTGCGGAGGATGGCGGCCTTGGCGTCGGCGCCGCCGGCGCAGCCTTCGACGTCGACCTCCAGCAGGCGCAGCATGCCGTCGCCGCAGGCGATGACCGGGTCGCCCTGTTCCTGCCGGCAGACCTGGCCGGGCACGGCCAGGAAGGGTCCGGCGGACGGCACCACGGCCGCCCGCCAGATGGTCACCGGCCGCGTGCCTTCGAGCAGGCTGTAGGCGCCCGGCGCCGGCCGGGTCGATGCCCGGACCAGCCGGTGGACCTCCGCGGCCGGGCGGCTCCAGTCGATGCGGCCGTCCTCGCGCCGCCGCGGGTAGCAGCGCAGGGAAAGCGCCGGGTCCTGCGGCTGCGGCTGCAGTTGCAGGGTGCCTGCCGCCACGCTCTCCACCAGCGCGAGGTACATCTCGGGAATGCGCCGGCGCAGCCAGTCGTAGACCTGCTCCACGTCGGTGCCGTCGTCGAGCGGCAAGCGGTCCCGCAGGGCCACCGGGCCGGCATCCAGCGCGTCGGCCATCTGGTGGATGCACAGCCCGACGCTCGGCTCGCCGGCCAGGATCGCCCAGTTCGGGCAGGCGTTGCCGCGATAGCGCGGCAGGTCGCCGGGGTGGGCGTTGAACACCCCCTGGGGAAAGGCGGCGCGCGCCTGCGGGCCGATCAGGGTCAGCCAGTTCATGGACATCGCCAGGCTGCACTGCGCCGCCTGCAGCCTCGCCAGCTGCGCCGGGGCGTTGATGGCCGCCGAGCAGAAATAGTCCGCGCCCACCTCGTCGGCGAAGCGGCGGAAGTCCTCCTCGCCGGCCGCCGAGGTGTCGGAGGCGGCGCAGGTCGCCACCAGGGGGACGCTGTGGCCCGCCGCCGCGATCCTGCGGCCGGCCTCCAGCAGCATCTCCGTGCGCCCGATGACAGCCACCCTGAGCCGGGGAGTCACGGCTGCCACCTGTCCACGTACTGGTCGATGGTCAGCGATGCGCCGCGCGCGCGGTTCACGACCTCCTCGAAGAGCGTCGCGGCGCCGGCGCCGCCGAAGCGGTGCGCCGCCACATCCTGGCGCGCCAGCGACGCGAGCGGCTTGCCTGCCGTTTTCAGCGCGGCGTAGGCGCCGAAACCGGGCGAATTCAGCGCCAGGTGCACGGGATGGAAATCGAACACCTTCAAACCCGGCGTGTGGAAGGCCGGGTCGTCGAAGGTCCACGGCCGACCCGTGAACATGAACATGTTGTCCTGGAACACGTGCGGCACGCGCGTGAGCCACGGGCCGCCGTCCGAAAAGCGCACGCGGTGCGGCGCCACGTGGTCCGCGTCCATCAGCAGCACCGAGCAGTCGGTGCGCAGGCCGAATTCCTCCGCCAGCAGCTGGCTGTGGCGTTCCGACTGGAACAGCGAATGCGCGCGCACCGAGCGGGCGCCCGGGACCAGGGCCAGGAGGTGCCGCACGACCTCGCCGGGGGTGGCGCCATGGCTGCTCCCCGGCAGGAAATTCGGGTGGAGGCCGACCTCGAACAGCGGCTCGCTCAGGAGGTCGGCGAGCACCGGCGAGGCATGGGTGGCGAACCAGGTGGCGCGCACGCCCCGGCGCGTGAGCGCATCGGCCGCGTCGGCCACCATCCAGTCGGGGGCCCAGTCGATGTCCAGCGTCAGCAGGTGCAGGGTTTCCAGAGACTGTCCCTCACTAGGAAGATCGCTCGTGCATGGCGGGCGATCATAGCGGGCAGCGATAATGCAGGCCATGGATTCTCACTGGCGGCGGCCGCAAGGGCCGCCGTCGTATCTGCACCGGACGCCGCGGCCCCAGGGCGCCGTCCGGCCAGCGAAGGAACGGGTCAGGGAGGCCGGCGTCAGGCCGGCCCGGAAAACGAAGAGATGATCAGGCGAGCGAAGAACTGGGTCCTGCGAAAGGCCAGACCCCTCATCCAGGAGGCAGCCGGTCCGGCCGTCGAGGCCGCCGCGCGCGATGCGCTCCAGGCGATGCTGCCGCCGCTGCGGCAGACCGTGGAGGAATCGCTCAAGCAGGCGACCGGCGACTCCATGGCGTCGGTCGCGGCCGCGGCCGAGGCTTCGATGAAGGCCGCGGAGGCGGCCGCCCAGGACGCGGTCCGGTCGACGCAGGCCCTGGCCCAGCCCCTGATGGAGCGCCTGCAGGCCGCCCAGGCGGAGTTCCTCGCCGGGATCGAGGAAGCGCACGCGCGGCAGGTCCGCCTGCTGGCGGACCAGGGGAGCGCCTCCATGCGGCGCGTGGAGCGCGCGCTCCACGGGCAGCTGGCGTTCAGCGCGGGGCACCCGCTGCTGCTGGAGCAGCTGACCCGCGCGCAGGAGCAGTTCCGTCCCGGCATGCGGCCTGCGCTGGACCTCCCGGCGAGGGTGCGCGCCGAAGTCCGCAAGTACGCGGGCCTGCCGCTGCAGCCGCGCGAGGACGACAGCGAGGAAGACCTGCTGGCCGAACTGCGCTTCCTCTGGACCAACAGCGTGCTCGTGCGGCCGCTGCTCGCGCTGTGCGCGGGCAAGCGCGTCCTGTACTCGGGGCAGTGCTACTACAACCTGTGGTACCTCTCGCGTGCCTTGCGCGCGCGCGGCTGGAAGGCCGACCTGCTGAACTGGGACGGCGACCCCGCCACGCAGATCTACTATCACGGCGAGGACTTCCGCTTCGCCGGCCAGCCGGACGAGGCCCTGCAGACCTTGCGGTTCTACGTGGCTTCGCTCTACGGCTACGACGTGTTCCATTTCAGCAACGCACACGGCATGACTTTCGGCTGGCCGATGGCGGCGCTGGTGGCGCCGCTGCTCGGCGATCACGGCGAGATCCACCTGCTGAAGGCACTGGGCAAGAAGGTCGCCTATACCAACAACGGCTGCCTCGACGGCGTGTCCCAGACCTCGTTCTCGCGCTGGGGCGCGGAACCCGTGTGCGCCATCTGCCGCTGGCGCGACGAGCCGTCGGTCTGCAGCGACGAGCGCAACCTGCGATGGGGGAGCCTCCGCAACTCGGTGGCCGACTACCAGTGCCTGCTGGGAGGCAACCGGGCCGACTACAACGACGACCCGCGCGTGCACGAGGCGCCGTGGGTGTATTGCATGGACTCCGAGGTCTGGCGACCCGACCTCGACATCCCGGAGCGGTTCCGAATTCCCCGCCGGAGCGAACGGACCCTGCTGCTCTACCATGCGGTCGGCCACCGTGGCGACCGCACGCTCGAAGACGGCGTCAACATCAAGTCGTCGCACACCTACCTGCCCCTGATCGACAAGCTCAAGGGGCAGGGCTGGGACATCGAGCTCCTGGAACCCGAGGGCGTGCCGAACCGCGACGTGCGCTACCTGCAGCTGCAGGCGGACGTCTTCCTGGAGATGCTGACCTACGGCTGGTTCGGCGCCAACGCCCGCGAGGCGATGATGCTGGGCAAGCCGGTGATCTGCTACATCCGGCCGGAGTGGCTGGACAGCCTGCGGGAGGAACTGCCCGAATACGCGCGCGACCTGCCCATCGTGAGTGCCACGCCCGACACCGTGGAAGACGTGCTGGTCGACCTCCTGTCCAATCCCGCCAAACGCGCCGAGATCGGGCGGCGAGGGCGCGAGTTCATGCTCCACTGGCATTCGTCCGAGGCTGCAGCGCGCGAGTTCGATCGCATCTACAGCGGCCTCATCGCAGGCAGCCCCCTGCTGCGCCCGCCGCGGCTGGTCCCGGCGCCGGGCGCGATCAGGGTTCTGCGGACCTGATGGCGATGGCTGCGGGCGTCAATCTGCTGCTGCTGATGCATCCGCCGTTCGCGGCGGATGCCGTGCGAACCGTGAAGGAGCTGGGCGGCTTCGGCGCGCTGGGCAGCGTGCAGACGCTGGACGAGCTGCGCGGGGCGATGCGCGGGCGAGCCTGGGACGTCCTGCTGGCGTTCGGCACGGGCGTGATCGTTCCGGCCGACATCCTTTCCCTCCCGACCTTGCACGCCTTCAACATCCACGCGGCGACGCCAGCCTATCCGGGCCGCGATCCCCACCATTTCGCGGCCTATGACGGCGTTCGCGAGTACGGGGCGACGCTTCACGGCATGACCCCGGCGATCGACCAGGGACCTGTCGTTGCCGTGGAGCTGTCCGCGGTCGGTGCGGACACTCCGCCGCAGGAACTGCTGGCCGTGGCGAACACCTGCGGGCTGCGGCTGATGCGAAGCTTGCTTGCGAGCGTGGCGGCCGGTCGGCTGCCGTCGCCCGATGCCGGCCTGCGCTGGACGGGCCCGGTGCGCCGGCGCGCGGATTTCGTCGCGTTGTGCAAGGTGGACGCGCAGATGCCGCGCGCCGAGTTCGAGCGGCGGCTCCACGCCTGCTCCATGCCGGGTTATGCCAACCTGTGGACGGAAGTCCACGGGCGCAGGTTCGCGCTGGATCGGCCGAAGTGAACGACATCCGCACCGCCGCGATCCACCAGCCGAATTTCTTCCCCTGGCTCGGCTATTTCAACAAGATCGCGCGCGCCGACGTGTTCATCGTGATGGACGACGTGCAGTACCAGAAGACGGGGAGCAGCTGGTCCAACCGCGTCCAGCTGCCCGTGGCCGGCCAGGGCAAGTGGGTCACGGCGCCGATCCGCCGCCCGGCGCATGGCGTGCAGACACTGGCGCAGATCGAGTGGGACGCCCAGCCCTGGCGCGAAAAACTGGCCAGGACCCTGCACCTGCACTACGCCCGCGCGCCGCACTATGCCGAGGCCATGTCGCTGCTGGAGCCGCTGGTGCGCAACCCGGAACCAAGGCTGCTGCCGTACAACCTGCACGCGGTGCGCACGATCGCTGCGGCGCTGGGACTGGGCGGCCGCTTCGTGCTGGCTTCCGCCTTCGCCGCGCAGGCCACCGGCACGCAGCGGCTGGTGGAACTGGTGCGCGCCGCCGGTTGCCGGCGTTACCTGGCGGGCGGGGGCGCCGGCGGCTATCAGGAGGACGCGCTGTTCGCCGCTGCCGGGCTCGAATTAGAATATCAGGCTTACACGCACCCCGCCTATCCGCAGCACGGCGCGACAGGCTTCGTACCCGGCATGTCCATCATCGACGTGCTGATGAATTGTGGCGTCGTCCGCACCCGCGAGCTCGTAACTTCCTGATGCCGCAACAGGCTATCGTCGCCAAGGGCGTCACCAAGTATTTCCCCAAGTCCGGCCGCATGGGATGGCGCGACGTGGTCAGGGGCCTGCGCCCGCAGGACCGCTTCACCGCGCTCGACGACGTCTCGCTGGAGGTCCCGCACGGCGAGGTGGTCGGCATCCTGGGCCGCAACGGCGCCGGCAAGAGCACGCTGCTGCGGCTGCTGGGCGGTATCTACGCGGCCGACAAGGGGGTGGTGGCCCTCGGCGGCGACGTCGCGGGGCTGTTCGAGCTGGGGGGCTTCGGCAACGCCCAGCTCACCGGCCGCGAGTTCGCCGAGCGCTACCTGCAGCTGTTCGGCGTCGCGCGCGCCGGCTGGCCGCCGTTGCTGGAGGACATCCGCGACTTCTCCGAACTCGGCGACTACTTCGACGAGCGCATCCACACCTACTCCGCCGGGATGGCGGCGCGCCTGTATTTCTCCACCGCCACCGCCATCCGCCACGAGGTCTACCTCATCGACGAGATCCTGTCGGTGGGCGACGAGCACTTCCAGGCCAAGTCCTGGTCCCGCATGCGCGAGCACCTGGCCAGCGGCGCCTCCGGGCTGCTGGTCACCCACGACTGGTCGGCGGTCATCAAGCTGTGCCGGCAGTCCAAGGTGCTGGCCTCCGGCCGCGTCGTCTTCGAAGGCTACTCGGACGCGGTGGTGCGCAGCTACCTGGACCTGCCCAAGCCGCAGGCGCACCGCGCGCGTTTCCTGGTGGAGGACGGCGAGACCTTCGGCGGCACCAGCGGGGCGGGCTGCCGCCTCGGCTTCACCGTGGAGATCATGGAGCCCGTCGCGGCCGAGGCGGCCGTGTCGATCGAGGCGCTGCAGCTCGGTGTGGGCTGGGAGCCGGTGATCCTGACCGAATTCCAGCCGGTGGCGAGCGTGCCGGGGCGCTATCGCGTGGAGCTGGAGATCCCGCGGCTGCCGCTGGCGCCGGGCGAGTATTCGGTGAACCTGTTCCTGACCGGCGCCGCCGATCCCGCCACCGGTGCGCGCGAGGCGCTGGACGCTCGCGGCTGGACCTACGGCAACGGCCTGTCGATGCGGGTGGAGGGGCAGCCCACGGCGGGGGTGGCGACGCTGCCGCTGCGCTGGACGGAGCACGCGGCATGAACGAGCTGTCGATCGAGGCGCGCGCGCTGCAGAAGCACTTCCAGCTGGCCCACGGACCGGTGAAGAAGGCCGTCGACGGCGTGAGCTTCCGCATCGGCGAGGGCGAGCGCGTCGGCATCATCGGCCGCAACGGCGCGGGCAAGACCACGCTGCTGCAGCTGCTTGCCGGCATCGCCGACCCCACGGCGGGCACCCTGGACGTCCACGGCAAGGTGACCGCCATCTTCACGCTCGGCATGGGGCTGCGGGACGATCTCACCGGGGTGGAGAACATCTACGTCGAGGGCGAGCTGATGGGTCGCAGCCGCGACCAGACCCGCGGGCTCATCGACGAGATCGCGGACTTCGCGGAGCTCGGCGAGTTCATCGGCCGGCCTGTGCGGACCTATTCCACCGGCATGAAGGCGCGGCTCGCCTTTTCCACCATCGTGCACGTCGAGCCCGAGATCCTCATCATCGACGAGGCCCTGTCGGTCGGCGACGCCCGCTTCGCGGCCAAGGCCACGGACAAGATGCGGGAGCTCACTCGCAGGGGCCGGATCCTGATCCTCGTCTCCCATTCGATGGGCGCCATCAACGAGATGTGCACCCGCTGCATCTGGATCGACGCCGGGGTGGTCCGGCAGGACGGCGCGCCGGAGCCGGTGACGGCGGCCTACCTGCAGGAGGTGCGGCAATCCGACAACGCGAAGCTGCTCGAGCGGTTCCGCCGGGAGATCGTGCACGAGGCGCTGGCGCCGGGCTGGGACATCCCGGCGCTGGCGATGCACACGGCCGAGGGCCTGCCGGCCTCGGTGCTGGTGACGGGCGACCCGGTCGCGCTGGCGGCGCAGGTGCTCGGCGCCGTCGGCACCGCCTTCAAGGCACGGCTGCGGGTCGAGCGGCTCGACGGCCTGGTGGTGCTCGAAAGCGATGCGGCCTCCGACGGCGCCGCGCTGCGCATCCCGGCCGGCGGCCGGACCGAACTGCGGGTGGACTTCGGCCGGCTGGCTCTCAACTACGGCATCTACCGCATGCTGTTCGAAACCCTGGCGGACCACGGCGTGACCGCGCGCCGCTCCATCCTCTTCGAGGTCGTCAATCCCCGGCCCCACCGCGGCGGCCGGGCGGTGCTGGTGTATCCGGCGGCGCTCCACGTGACTCCCACTCCATGACCTTCCTCGGTTTCGACCGCCGCGATGCCTCCACCGTCTGGAACTTCTTCCGGATGTTCCTGCGCGACCGCTTCCTGGGTTCGCGCCTGGGCACGGTGTGGGCCGTGGTCAACCCCGTCCTGATGCTGGCGATCTACACCTACGTCTTCGGCTTCGTGTTCAAGGCCCGGCTGCCGGGGGCGGACAGCACGCTGGCCTTCGCCACCTGGCTGATCGCCGGCTACGGCCCCTGGCTGGCCATCACCGAATCCCTCAATTCGGCCGCCTCCTGCGTCGTGTCCAGCAGCGGGCTGGTGAAGAACATGGCGTTCAAGACCGAGTGCCTGCCGCTGGCCGCCAGCATGCTGGGGCTGGTACCGCTGTCCATCAGCGCCGTCTTCGCCGCCGTGCTGATGGTCGTGGACGGCAACATGCCGAGCTGGCACGCGCTGGCCGCGATCCCGGGTATCCTCCTCACCTTCGCCTTCGTGGCCGCGCTCGGGCTCGGGCTGGCCGCCCTGACGGTGTTCGTGCGCGACGTGAGCGTGATGCTGCCGAACCTGCTGATGATGGTCCTGTTCGCCTCGCCCATCTTCTACCCCCTGGACGCCATGCCGCGGCTGCTGCAGGTCGTGGCCGCCTGGAACCCGTTCTTCCTGCTGGCCGAATTCGTGCGCGCGCCGCTGGTGTTCCACCGCATTCCGCCCCTGTCGCAGTGGCTGTACGTCGCCGCGCTCACGGCCGTCCTGGGCTACTTCACGCTGACGCTGTTCCGCCGGCTCAAGGGCAACCTGTCCTCCATGCTGTAGCCGGGCGCACGCAGCGCCGCCGCCCCGTTTCCGTGCCCACCATGTCCCAGCTCCACGCCAACGCCGCCGCCGCCGCCGGATACGACGCCGTCATCATGCTGACGTGGTCGGACTGGCACCGCGAGCCCCGCAGCAACCGCTACCACTACGCCACCCGCTTCGCGCGCGAGCACCCCGTGCTGTTCCTGCAGCCCACGCTGGCGGCGGACGCGGCTCCGCTGGTTGAGGCCAGCGGATGCGACGGGCTGGAGATCGTGTCCCTGCCGCACACGCTGACCCCCGCGTTGGTCGAGCAGGTGCTGGCGCTGATGCGCCAGCGCGGCATCCGCCGGCCGCTGCTGTGGATCTACAGCAGCACGCACTACGCGCTGCTGCTGCGCGCGCTGCCGAACGCGCCGCGCGTGTACCACGCCACCGAGGACTACCTGACGCCCTGGACCCACTGGGAAGAGGCCCAGTACCAGGTCGCCGAGTCGGTGCGCCGGCTGGTGCCGGAGATCGACCTGGTGGTCACGGTGAGCGGCCAGGTGGGCAACGCCTTCCTGGAGAACACGACCTACAAGGGCCCGCTGCTGGTGGCGCCCAACGGCTGCGACGCCGGCTTCTATCGCGCCCTGGCGCCCGGGGCGCCGCCGCCGCGCGAGAAGGTCTGCATCTTCCAGGGTGGCATCAACATCCGCATGGACTTCGAGCTGCTGCTGCAGCTGGCACGGCGGCTGCCGGACTGGGAATTCTGGTTCTGCGGCGCCGCCGACGAGCGCCAGGAAGGCTGGCGCCGGCTGAAGGCCGAGCGCAACGTGCGCTGGTTCGGCCCGCTGCCCCCCGAGGAGTTCGGCGCGCGCATGTTCGAGGCGACCGTGGGCCTGATCCCCTTCCTGCCGGAGAAGGGGATCTGGAACTCGCTGCCGCTGAAGGCCTACGAGTACGTGGCCTGCGGGCTGCCGGTGGTCTCGGTGCCGATCCACGCGTTGATGGACCAGCCGCGGTTGTTCAGCATCGCGGAGACGGCCGACGGTTTCGCGCGCGCCATCGTGCAGCTCGCGCCGACGCGCAGCGACCCGGAGCTGCTGCGGCTGCGCGAGGAGGCCTCCGCCGGCAATTCCTACGACGAGCGCTTCGCCACCGTCCGCGCCAGGATCGTCGAGGTGATCGCCGCGCGCAGGCAGCAGCCCAAGCGGCTGAACATCGCCGTGCTGTACGACGACGGCATGTCGCTGCACGTGAGCACGATCCGCGAGCACGTCGACAGCTTCGTGCGGTACTCGCGCCACGACGTGTACTACTTCCCCGCCACCGGGCCGGCGGCGGCATTCACCGTCCGGCACGGCGGGGGCTCGTCGCCGACGGAGCCGGATTTCGGGTTCTTCGACGTGCTGGTGGTGCACTTTTCGGTGCGCGTCTCGGTCAGGGGCCACATGACGCCCGAGATGGAGCGGGCCATGGCCCGCTTCCCCGGCCTGAAGGTCCTGTTCATCCAGGACGAGTACGAGACGCCCGAGACCGCGCGCCAGTGGATGGAAGACGTCGGCATCGACCTGGTCTACACCTGCGTGCCGATGGAAAGCGTCGAGCTCGTGTATCCCCGCGAGCGCTTCCCGCACGTCGACTTCCTGCCCACCCTCACCGGTTACGTGCCGGAGGACCCGGCGCTGGACAGCTTCGCGCTGCCGCTGGCGCAGCGCCGCAACCTGATCGCCTATCGCGGCCGGCGGCTGCCCCTGTGGTACGGCCGCCTCGGGTGGGAGAAGTACCACATCGGCGCGGAGGTCAAGCGGCTGGCGGCCGAGCGGGACCTGCCGGTGGACGTGGAAGTGGAGGACGGCAAGCGGATCTACGGCGACGGCTGGTACCGCTTCCTCGGTTCGGCGCGCAGCACGCTGGGCACGGAAAGCGGCTGCAACCTGTTCGACTTCGACGGCAGCATCCGCGCGCGCGTGGCCCGGGAGCTGCAGCAGGACCCGACGCTGGACTATCCGCGGCTGGCCAGCTGGCTGGAGCCGCTGGAGCAGGGCGTGCGGATGAACCAGATCTCGCCCAAGGTCTTCGAGGCGATCCGCACGCGCACGGCCCTCGTCCTGTTCGAGGGGCAGTATTCCGGCGTGGTGCGGCCCGGCGTGCACTACATCCCGCTGAAGAAGGACTTCTCCAACTTCGACGAGGTGGTCCGGGTGCTGCGCGACGACCGGCAGGTCTCGGAGCTCACCGCCCGGGCCTACGCCGACGTCGTCGCCTCGGGCCGGTACAGCTACCGCACCTTCGTCGAGGGCTTCGACCGCGACGTGGAGTCGCGGCTGTGCCGCGGCGGGCGCGTGCGCATCCTCGGCATGCCCCTGATCGCGCTGGCGCGCGACGGCAGCCTGGAGCACATGCAGCCGCAGCAGGAGAGCGCGTACCTGTTCAGCTCCGTGGCCCTGGACCGCAACACCGAGGGCGCGGCGGTGATGGCCCACGCGCGCGAGTCGCTCGCGCGCCGCATCGCGCTCGACCAGGCAGAGCAGGAACTGCAGGCGCTGCGGGCGGCACTGGCGGACGCCCCGCCCGCGCCCGAGCCGGCGAGCGTCATGGTGGCGGTATCCTCGGCGGCCCCCGTGGCGCGCGGGCGGCTGCGCAGCCGCCTGCGGCGGCTGCTGGCGGGGCAGCTCGAGAAGATCCAGGAGCGGCGGCTCCAGGGCACGGCGAGCCCCCTCACCGGCGTGGTGCTGGGGGTCTGGCGCCGCACGCCCAGCCGCGCGAAGCGGCTGGTGCGGGCGGTGCTGCACCGCCTCTAGGCGGTACAGCCGACGCTAGGCGGTACAGCCGACGCGGCGTCAGGCGCCGTTGCGCCAGGCGCCGTCGCGGTGCATCGTCAGCCACTCGGCCAGGCTGATCCAGCGCCACATCGCCCAGGAATTGTTGGCGCCGGCCTGGTGCTCGTCCCAGAGCTTGCGCAACTGCGGCAGGTCGTAGCCGGGCAGGTCCGCCAGCAGGGGCGAACTGACCCGCTCCCAGGCCCAGTCCTTCAGCTGCCCGCGCAGCCAGAGGTCCAGCGGCGCCGCGTAGCCGACCTTGTCGGCGCGCCACTGCACCGGCTTGGGCAGGAGGCCCTCGCCGGCGGCGCGCAGCACGTGCTTCTGCCAGCCGTTGCGCACCATCACCTCGTCCGGCTGCGCGATGCACCAGTCCACCAGCTCGTAGTCGAGAAAAGGCAGGCGGCCCTCGCGGCCGAACGCCATCGCGTTGCGGTCCGCGTAACGCAGCAGCATGGGCAGGGAGTTGTATTGCACCGACTCGGCCAGCTGCCGACGCAGCCGCATGCCGGGCACCGCCTTCGGCACGCCCACCTCGTAGGGCCCCGCATACACGCCGTACGGGTGCTTGATGGTGCGCAGCACCTCGCGCAGCGGCATCGCGATTTCGTGGTTGAAGCGGCGCTTGCTGTCCTTGTAGCCCTGGCTGGCCACCCGCAGGCGGCGGTTGAACAGCCAGGTGGAGCGGGCGAGGTCGAACACGTGGCGGCGGTCCGCCAGGTCCAGCTGGTGGCTGCGGAAGTAGTACTGGTAGCCGGCCAGCACCTCGTCGGCCCCCTGGCCGTCGAGCAGCACCGTCGTCTCGTGCTCGCGGGCGAGCCGCGCCACGCACCACTGCAGGTAGATGGAGGCGGAGAGGAAGGGCTCCTCCTGGTGCCAGTGCAGCCGGCGGCTCTCCTCCATCAGGCCTTCGGGCGTGGGCGACACGCCGTGCGAGTGCACGTGCGCCGCGCGCGCCACCATGTCGATGAAATCGCCCTCCGACAGCGTCGGGTCCTCGTCGAAGCGCGCGGAGAACGAGTTCTGGTGGAACTGCGAGCCTTTCAGGCGCAGGTCCGACAGCACGCACACGATCATCGAGGAGTCCAGTCCGCCGGACAGGCTGGTGCCCACCGGCACGTCGGAGCGCAGCCGCTTGCGGATGCTCTCCTGGAACAGCGAGAGGAACTCCTCGGTGGTCTCGCGCTCCGGGCGCGCCGGCGCGATGCGCTCGTAGTCGGGGGTCCAGTAGCGCCACCTGCGGCGCACCTGGCCGTCCGGGCCCAGCACCATGGCGGTGGCCGGCGGCAGCCGGCGCACGCCCTCGAACAGGGTCTCCTCGCCGTCCTCGTAGTAGCTGCCGGCCGTGTACTTCGCCAGCACCGCCTGGTTCACGCCGACCGGTACCTGCGGGTGCGCGAACAGCGCCTTCATCTCGGAGGCGAAGGCCATGCCGCCGTCCGGCAGCGTGACGTGGAACAGCGGTTTCTCGCCGAAGCGGTCGCGCGCCACCAGGATCTCCTGGCGCGCGGAGTCCCAGATCACGAAGGCGAACATGCCGTTCAGGCGCGGCAGGCAGTCCGCGCCCCAGTGGCGGTAGGCCGCCAGCAGGACCTCGGTGTCGCTGCGCGTGCGGAAGGCGATGCCTTCCTTTTCCAGTTCCTGGCGCAGCTCGACGAAGTTGTAGATCTCGCCGTTGAAGACGATGGTGGCCGTGCCGTCGCCGCTGGTCATCGGCTGCGCGGCCGCCTCGCTCAGGTCCACGATGGACAGGCGGCGGTGCGCCAGCGCGATCGACATCGCGCCGGCGGGCTTGACCGTGAGGCCGAAGCCGTCGGGCCCGCGGTGGGCGAGCCGGTCGCGCATCCGGGCGACGAGTTCCTCGGAGAAGTGGGCCGGCGGGGCCAGGACGGTTACGAGGCCGCACATGGGATCGAGCCCTCGGGGAATTTCATGGGATGGTGCGTGTAAAGGGACGGGCGCGCCGGCGGCACGCCCCGGTGAAGGGAATGGGTCTTCGGGCGGTCAGGCCAGGGCGCTGTAGAGATGGCCGAGGCGCTGCTTCTGCGCCGGCCAGCCGTATTCGTCGCGGATCGTCTGGAGCGTCTGCGTGGACGGCCGGAACCGTGCCGGGTCCGCGACGATCTGCCGGATGGCGTCGGCGATGGAGGCCGGGTCCTTTTCGTCCATGACCACGCCCACGCGGAAGCGGCCCACGAAGCGCTCCAGCTCCACCAGCCGCGCCACCGCCACCGGCACGCCGCTGACGACGCTTTCGAGCAGCTTGTTCGGAAAGCAGAAGTAATAGCTGAGACAGACGTTCTGGATCGCGATCACGCTGCAGTCGGCGCTCGAGACGAACGAGGTCACCTCGCGCGACGGCACGGGGTCGACCAGGTGGATGCGGTCGCGGATGCCCAGGCGCTCCGCGCATTCGACGATCTCCCCTTCGGTGACGGAATAGCGCGGACCGACGAAGGCGAAGTGCAGCCCCGGCACCAGGGCGGCGGCTTCCACGCAGTGCGTGGCGCCACGGTCGATCGTCACCGAGCCCACGTACACCGCCAGCGGCGTGCCGGGCGCCAGCCCCAGGTGGTCGCGCACGGTCCGCTTCGGGCGGTCGTCGGCCGGCTGCAGGTCGGGCGAGTTGAGGACGACGGTGGGACGCTCGATCGCGTAGTTCTCCTTCAGCCAGTCCGCGATGCTGTCGCACACGGTGATCACGGCTCGGGTGCGCCGGATCAGGATGTTCTCGTACATCGCGATCCAGTGCTTGGTCAGCGGCGCGAGCGTCCAGTAGTTGGTGTGCGTCTCGAGCTCGTGCGCGTCGTACAGCAGCGGCACCCCCAGCCTACGCGCGATCGCGTAGCCCGTGGACAGCGTGGTGAGGTCGTGCGAATGCACCACGGTCGGCGCCAGGCCGAGCCCGATCGCCTTGCCGTGCACGCCGATGCTGTCCAGGTAGTGCAGGAATTCGAGGGTGTCCAGCTGGTTGAGCCGCCGCCCCACCGGCGCCAGCGCCCGCGCCGTGTAGTAGAGGATGCGCCGCCGCGCATCGCGCGGCCCGGCGAGGGTGACGAGCAGCACGCCCACCACGGCCAGCGGCAGCAGCAGCAGCGCGAGCGCCAGCAGGACCAGGCCGGGCAGCAGCAGGGCGAGCGCGATGCCCGCCCCGCGCAGCCACTCGACGCGCGAACCGGGGGCGTTCCAGGCCGCCCGCACCACGCCCGCGTGCAGCATCAGCCGCCGCAGCAGCTGCCGCCACGGGTGCAGCGCGGAGACCTGGGGAACGGCGTGGTAGGTCACGCCTTCGCTCGTGTCCGTGGCGCCGGGGACCTGGCCGCCGCGGAAGATCACGTCCACCCGGTGGCCGGCGGCCGCCAGCGCGGTGGCTTCCCTCCTGACGCGTGAATCGATCTTCCAGTCGTTGTTGACCAGCATCAGAACCTTGTGGATGCGCAAACTCGTCCCCCGTCGTACGGCCAGCCGACCGGCCCGGGCTCCGGTGGAGCGTGGCGGCGATCGAGGTCGAAATTCTACGCGGGCGCGGGGGCGCGGCTGCAGAGCTGCCAGGCGGGCGTGCTACGCTCCGGGCTGCCGATCCGCGGCGCCGCGTCCACGATGGGCCGCCGGCGGGCGCGGCGTGGCCCGCGCCCTGCGCGCCACCGCATCCACCCACGCACGGCGCTGGCGCCGTCCACGCAAGCAACGACCCGCAACATGAGCACTCTGAAGAAGCTGGCCGACCTGTCCAGTGCCGTCGCCAGCTACTGGACCGACCACAACGTCACCCTGCACAAGGTCTTCGCCTCGCGCGCGGAATCGGTCGAGTACTTCCACTGGCGCTGCGACCAGTACCCGGGCTACCTGGACCTGATGCCGGTGGCCGGTTTCGACGGCCAGGACATCCTCGACTACGGCTGCGGGCCCGGGCACGACCTGGTGGGTTTCCTCGAGTACTCGAAGCCGCGGCGGGTGGTGGGCGTGGACGTCTCCCGCTCCAGCCTGGCCGAAGCCACGCACCGCCTGAAGCTCCATGGCGGCGAGCGCGTCGAGCTGTTGCTCGCCCGGCCGGACCAGACGGCGCTGCCCTTCGAGGACGCCTCCTTCGACTACATCCATTCCTCGGGGGTGCTGCACCACGTGCCCGACCTGCGCGCCTCGCTGCGCGAGCTGCGCCGGCTGCTGCGCCCGGGCGGCCGCATGCGCGTGATGGTCTACAACCACGACAGCCTGTGGATGCATCTCTACGTGGCGCACACGCTGCGGCTGCGCAACAAGACCATCCCGGCGGACCTGCCGATCCGCCAGGCCTTCACCCGCTCCACCGACGGCCCCGACTGCCCGATCGCCAACTGCTACACGGGCGCGGAATTCGCCGCCGAAGCGGCGGCCGCGGGCCTGGCCTGCCGCACGGTCGGCGCCGCGGTCTCGCTGCACGAGCTGCACCAGCTGCAGCAGTTCCGGCTGGAGGCCTGCATGGACCTGGCCCTGGAGCGGGAGCACCGCGAATTCCTGCTGGCGCTGACCTTCGACCACCGCGGCACGCCGCTGTGGAACGGCCTGCCCGCCGGCGTCGACCTGGTGCTGGAACTCCAGCCCGCCTGAACGGCAAAGCCATGGCCCAGCCGCGACCGCAGGGCGTGCGCGCGCCGTGGCCCGGCTTCGGACGGGCCTCCGCGCGGCCGGAGGAAGTGCTGCTGGTGTGCTTCTACGATCCGGCCGGGGTCTCCACGGTCATCGAGACCGTGGCCTACCTGCAATCCGCCTCGCGCTTCTCCGTCTCGGTGCTGAACCTGTTCGAGCACCGGCTGGATACCGGCTACCTGCGGCTGCACCCGCTGCTGGAGCTCGAACGCTTCGATGCGGTCCTGATCCACAACACGGTCTCCTACAACCCGGACAACCTGCGCAGCCTCGATGCGTCGCTGGCGGTCAAGCTGCGCGACTTCCGCGGCGCCAAGCTGCTGATGAAGCAGGACGAGAACTACCGCTTCCGCGAGCTCGCGCAGTACGTCGGCGACACCGGCTTCGACGTCGTCCTCACCTGCCTGCCGCCGGAAGCGGTGCCGGTGGTGTACCCGCCCGAGGTGGTCGGGCCCGTGCGCTTCGAGCGCATGCTCACCGGCTACGTCACGCCCACCCTGCGCTCGCGGGACCCGCTGGCCGGCCCGCGGCCGGTGGACATCGGCTACCGCGGCTCGATCCAGCCGCTGTCGTTCGGCCGGCTGGCCTACGAGAAACGCCGCATCGGCGAGGACGTGGCGGCGCGGCTGGCCGGCCGCCGGGACCTGGTCCTGGACATCTCCAGCCGCTGGGAGGACCGCCTGGGCGGCGCCGCCTGGCTGGACTTCCTGTCCTCCAGCAAGGCCACGCTCGGCGCCGAATCCGGCGCCAGCATCTTCGACCTGGCCGGCGACCTGGACCAGCGCTGCGCCGACCTGGAAGCGCGGCATGCGCACCTGGCGCCGCGGCAGCGCGACGAGGCGGTGCTGCGCGGGCTGGCGGACCTCGAGGGCAACGTGCGTTATCACCAGGTCTCGCCGCGCCACTTCGAGGCGATCGCCTGTGGCGCGGTGCAGCTGCTCTATCCCGGCGAGTACTCGGGCCTGCTGCAACCGGGCCGCCACTACCTCCGGCTGGAACGCGACCTGGCCAACCTGGACGAATGCGTGGACTTCATTCGCGACGAGCCACGGCGCCGCGAGCTGGCCCAGCGGGCCTTCGAGGAAGTGGTGCTCGATCCGTGCAACGGCATCGAGAGCTTCGTCGGCCGGCTGGACGAACTGCTCGACGAGGCGCTGCGCGCCAGGGGGCGCCTCAGGCCGACGGTGCTGGTGGCTCTCCCCGCCCGCCACGTCGCCCTGCTGGGCGCGGCGGAGCTGCCCCCCGCGACGGCGTCACCGGCGGCGGAGCCGGTGCGCCTGCACCGCGTGGTGCTCGGGGACGCCGGCGACGCCATGGCGCAGCCGCAGCTGCGCGAAGACGCGGGCGAACTGGTCCTGCCGCGCCGCGCCTGGGCCCCGGCGGGCGCGGACAGCGCCCTGCATTCCTGGCTGGCGAGTCCGGCGGGGCTGGCCGGCCTGCAGGAGCTGCTGCTGGCGCAACGGCTGCTCGCCCTGGACGACGCCGGCCTGGGCGCGGCGCTCGGGCTGCCGCCCGGCCTGCCGGGCACGCAGGCAGCGCGGGCGCGGCTGCAGTCCATGCTCGATCACGGGGCGGCGGTGGCCGCCGCCAGCGGGCTGCGGGGGCTGCAGGCGGTGGCGGCGACGGCCATCGAGCAGCTCCCGGCCGCCCTGTTGCTGAAGGCGCAGGCCGGCGCGCCGCTGCTGGCCGCCGCCGCCACGGACCTCCTGCCGGCCGGGGCCCTGGAGGGCGAGCGCGCCTGGTGGACCGCCGCCTGGCAGCGCATGGCGCCCTGCGTGGACGGTGCGCTGGAAGACGGGAGCCCGCTCGCCACGGCCGGCGGTCCCGTCCCTCTCACCTGGGCGGCGCTGCCGGCGGGCGCGTACTACGCCGCGCCGCCGCCGCCCGTGCCGCCGCCGCCGGCGCTCGCGCGCTGGTGGATCGGGCACCGGTACCAGCCACTGCGCAAGCTCTGGCGGCTCCTGCCGGCCTGGCTGCGGCAGCAGATCGCCACGGCGCTGATGCGCACGAGAGGGCATCCGCGCTGAATGCCGGGCTGGTTCGTGTCGGACCGACGCAAGGGCACGGTTCGGGCCCCCGCGGCGGCCGTGGTACGCTTGCGGCCCGTCCTCGCTGGCCGCGCGGCGCCGCAGCCGAGCGGGTTTCGTGCAGGGCGGCCGCCTCCCCCGCCTGGCCTTCGCCGCGTCCGCGCGCGAGGCAGTGCGCATTCCACGCTGGATACCCATTCCTGCCTTGAGCCCGATCGACCGTTTTCCTGCCGGCGGCGTGCCGTCCGCAGCGCCCCGAGCCGGCTTCCTGCCCCTCGGGGAGCGCGCCGAACGCGTGCTGTTCCTGTGCGCCTGCGAAGGCGGCGCCGAGTCGCCGGCGGCAGCCGCTGCGGCGCGCTACCAGGCGGGATCGCGCCACGCGGTGACGGTGCTCGATGCGCGGGAACTGCAGGACGCCAGGGGGCGCTCGCTGGCGCCGGCAGACCTTCCTCCCGGCGCCTTCCGCGCGCTCGTGGCCGAACCGAGCGCCCTGGACTGCCCGCAGGCGGCGGTCTGGCTCCAGTTGTTCGCCGGCGTGCGCGTCCTGCTGTACCCCGCGGGCGGCGGGCAGCCGCGGGGGCCCTGCGACGCGGTCGTCGCGATCGACGCGGCAGGCCTGGAGGCCGGCCCGGTCGACGACGCCGTCGCCGCGGCACTGCAGGCGCGCGGCCTGGCCTGCGTGCCCGAGGTCGCCGCCGGCCGGCCGGGCCGCAACGTGCTGGTGGTGGTGCCGCACCGGCCCCGGCAGGATCCGCGGCTGAACTGGATCGCGCACGGCGCCGCGGCGCCGGTGCTGGTGCACCAGTTGGGCGTGCACGATCCGCGCGAGCCGGCGGAGAGCGCCCTGGACACCCGGGGCGCCCTGGTGCGCTCGCACCCCACGGCCCGCTACGCCCCCGGCGAGGCGGTGCGCTGGCGCGCATTCGTCACCGGGCATGCGGGCGCGCAGGCAGCGGTCGACACGCTGCTGTGGATGGAGCGGGTGCTGCAGTTGCGCGGCGAAGCCTACCTGGAGGCCATCGGCGCCTGGGCGAACGACGCCCGCGCGCAGGGCCTGCGCTGGGTGCTGCAGCACTTCCTGGACGTCAGCGCGACGCTGGTGCGGCAGGCCAGCCCGCTGCGCAACGTGGACGCCGTCGTGGCGGCGGACCTGCCCGCGCTGCCGGGCGCTTTCATCCTCGGGGCGCTGTTCCGCGTCCCGGTGGTGTTCGATGCGCACGAATTCTGGCCCGAGGCCGACCTGGGCGCCGCGCTCTTCGAGCAGCAGCTGTGGCAGGCGGTGGAGCGCCGGCTGGTGCGCCACGCCGCCCTGCGGGCCACGGTGTCCCCCGGCCTCGCCGCCTTGATGCAGCGGCTGTACGGCGTGCCCTTCCTGGTGCTGCCGAACGCCGAGCCGCGCAGCAGCGCACTGGCGGCCGGGCCGGCCGCGGCGGCGCCCCGCGCCGGTCCCTGCCGTTTCCTGTTCCAGGGCGGCTTCGCGCGCGGCCGCGGCATCGAGCTGCTGATCGCGGCGTGGCCGCGGGTGCGCGAGGACGCGCAGCTGGTCCTGCGGGGGCCCGCCGGCGAGTGGCGCGACCGGATGATCGCGCTGGCGCGGGGCACCGGGCTGCTGGAGCGCCGCATCTTCTTTCCGCCGGCCGTGGCGGAATCGGAAATGATCGCGGCGGCCGCGGGCGCCGAGGTGGGGCTGGTTCCCTACGAACCCCAGGGGGCGAACCATCGCCACTGCTGCCCCAACAAGATGTCGCAGTACATGGCCGCCGGCCTGCCGATCCTGGCCAACGACACCTCCTTCGTGCGGGAGGTGGTGCAGGCCTCCGGGGCGGGGCTGGTGGTGGATTTCAGCGACGCGGACGCCCTGGCGGCGGCGGTCGACCGACTCGCGGCGGACGCGCCGCTGCGGCAGCGGCACGCCCTGCAGGCGCGCCGCCATTTCGACGGCAGCTTCCACTGGGAGGCCCTCAGCGCGCACTTCTACGAAGAAGTCTCGAACCTGTTGCGCGACCGCCCCGTGCGGGAACTGCAGGTCTTCTCCGCGGCGGCCGGAGTCGGGGACAATAGCCTGCTTGCGCGCGGGCGAAAGCGTTCGCCGGGCGCGGGCTTCTATCGCGGCTGGGGCGACTCGCCGACGCGGCTGGCGGAGCGCCTGTGGCGCCACACCCCCGAGCCGCTGCGCAGGCTGGCCAGGCCGCTCGCGCACCGGGTCCGCGTCCTCCTCGTTGGCGCCTAGCCGCACCCGGTGCGGCATTCTTGTTGCGGGAACAGAGTCTATGTGTGGGATTTTTGGGGTGCTCGCCGGCAGGCCGCGAGCCGAGGAGGACCTGAAGCGCGAGGTGCTGCGGGGCCTCGATCGCATCCGACACCGGGGCCCCGACGGCTCGGGCCTGTGGGTCGGGCCGACGCGTGACGTCGCCTTCGGCCACGCCCGCCTGAGCGTCATCGACCTCACGACCGGCGACCAGCCGATGTCGTGCGACGACGGCCGCTACACGATCGTCTACAACGGCGAGGTCTACAACTACCTCGAGCTGCGCGACGAGCTCGGGCGCGACAGGTTCCGCACCACCTCGGACACCGAGGTCATCCTGCGCGCCTTCATCCGCTGGGGGCCGGACTGCGTCAAGCACCTGCGCGGCATGTTCGCGTTCGCCATCTGGGACGCGCAGGAGCACCGCCTGTTCCTGGCGCGCGACCGCTTCGGCATCAAGCCGCTGTACTGGACGCTGACGCCGCAGGGCCTGTACTTCGCCTCCGAGATGAAGGCGCTGCAGCCCTTCCTGGCGCAGCCCCGGGTCAACCCCGCCGCGCTGTCCGACTACTTCTCCTTCCAGTTCTGCCTGGGCGAGAAGACGCTGCTGGACGGCGTCTGGCAGCTGCCGGCGGCGCACCACGCGATGCTGTCGCGCGGCGAGGCGCCGCAGCCGCAGCGCTACTGGGAGGTGCACTACGACATCGACTACGGGCACAGCGAGCGCTGGTTCACCGAGCGGCTGCAGGAGCTGATGGACGACTCGATCCGCCTGCACCTGCGGGCCGACGTGGAAGTCGGCAGCTACGTCAGCGGCGGCGTGGATTCCAGCCTGGTGGCGGCGCTGGCGCGCCAGGCCAACCCGGAGGCACGCTTCCAGGGCTTCAACGGCCGCTTCACCGACGGGCCCGAATTCGACGAGTCGCACTACGCCCGGGCGCTGGCGGACGAGCAGCGGATGCAACTGCACGTGACGGACATCGGCGAGAGCGACTTCGTCGAGAACATCCGCAAGGTGATCTGGCACCTGGACCAGCCGGTGGCCGGCCCCGGGTCCTTTCCGCAGTACATGGTGTCGCGCACCGTGCGCCAGCACGTCAAGGTGGTGCTGGGCGGGCAGGGCGGCGACGAGATCTTCGGCGGCTACGCCCGCTACCTGGTGGCCTACTTCGAGCAGTGCATCAAGGGCGCCATCGAGGGCACGCTGCACAACGGCAACTACGTCGTGACCTACGACTCGATCATCCCGAACCTGGAGACCCTGCGGCAGTACAAGCCGATGATCAAGGAGTTCTGGGCCGAGGGCCTGTTCGAGGAGCGCGACCGCCGCTACTGGCGCCTGGTCAATCGCGCCAACACCTTCGGCGACGCGCTGGCGCGCGGCGCCATCGACCGCGACGCCACCTTCCGCGAGTTCCAGAAGATCTTCTGGGGCGAGAACGTGGGCAAGGAGTCGTACTTCGACTCCATGACGCACTTCGACTTCAAGACGCTGCTGCCGGCGCTGCTGCAGGTGGAAGACCGCATGGCGATGGCGCACGGCGTGGAGTCGCGCGTGCCCTTCCTCGACCATCCGCTGGTCGAATTCGCGGCCTCGGTGCCGGCGGACGTGAAGTTCCGCAACGGCGAGCTCAAGCGCCTGCTCAAGCACGTGTATGCGCCGAAGCTGCCGCAGGCGATCCGCGAGCGCAAGGACAAGATGGGCTTTCCCGTGCCGCTGACCAACTGGCTGCGGCAGAAGGGCCCGGCCGTCGAATTCGTGCGCGACCTGTTCGGCAGCCGCGCCGCCAGGGAGCGGTCCTACCTGGCGCGCCCGGTGGACCTGGACAAGGTGCTTTCGGGCCAGAGCGTCTACAGCCGCAACCTCTGGGCGCTCCTGAGCCTGGAGATCTGGCACCAGGCGTTCATCGACAAGGCGACCAGCTAAAATTTGCGGTTCGCCGCGCACCGCGCGGCCTTCCACCCGGGCGCCGCGGCGCCCCCATCCCACATCCACGGAATGAACATGAACGTCCTCGTCACGGGTGGCCTCGGCCAGATCGGCTCCCACGTTTCCGAAATGCTGCTGGCCCGCGGCGACCGGGTGGTCGTGATCGACAACCTGGCCACCGGCCAGCGCCACCACCTGGCGGACCATGCGAACCTGACGGTCGTGATCGACACGATCGCGAACAAGGACAAGGTGCGCGAGCTGTGCCGCGACCACAAGTTCGACGCCATCGTGCACACGGCGGCCTCGTACAAGGACCCCAACGACTGGTACAACGACACGCTGACCAACTGCGTGGGCGGCAGCAACCTGATCCAGGCCGCGCAGGAATTCGGCATCAAGCGCTTCGTCTACTTCCAGACCGCGCTGTGCTACGGCGTCAAGCCGCTGCAGCAGCCGATCCGGCTGGACCACCCGAAATCCCCGGCCAACAGCAGCTACGCGATCTCCAAGACCGTCTGCGAGGATTACCTGGAGATCTCGGGCGTCGACTACGTGTCCTTCCGCCTGGCCAACGTGATCGGCCCGCGCAACGTCAGTGGCCCGCTGCCGATCTTCTTCCAGCGCCTGTCGGAGGGCAAGAAGTGCTTCGTGACGAAGGCGCGCCGCGACTTCGTGTTCAACCAGGACCTCGCGCGCGCCGTGCTCAAGGCCGTGGACGGCACCGGCAAGGGCGCCTACCACTTCTCCTCGGGCAAGGACGTGGCGATCAAGGAGCTGTACGACGCGGTCGTGGCCGCGATGGAACTGCCCTCGTATCCCGAGCCGGAAGTGCGCGAGCTCGGCCCCGACGACGCGGCCAGCATCCTGCTGGACCCCTCGCGTACCTTCCAGGACTTCGGCAAGCCCGACTTCACCCCGCTGGCCGAAATCGCGCGCCAGTCGGTGGCCTACTTCCGCAAGCACGGCGCCTCCGGCGGCTTCACCCACCTGAAGCACGAGGAGAAGAAGTGACGCGCATCCTGGTCACCGGCGGCGCCGGCTGCCTGGGTTCGAACCTGATCGAGCACTGGCTGCCGCAGGGCCACCGGATCCTGGTCCTGGACAACTTCGCCACGGGCAAGCGCGAGGTCGTGCCGCCCACGCCGGGCCTGGAAGTCCGCGAAGGGCATGTGGCGGACGCCGGTTTCGTGGAGAAAGCTTTTGCCGATTTCCAGCCGGAACTGGTGATCCACTCCGCCGCCTCGTACAAGGACCCCAACGACTGGCAGGAAGACGCGCGCACGAACGTGCTTGGCAGCATCGAGGTGGTCAAGGCCGCCGAGCGCCACGGCGCCAAACGCCTGGTCAACTTCCAGACGGTGCTGAGCTACGGCAGGCCGGACGTGTCGCCGATCCCGGTGACGCAGCCGGCCGCGCCCTTCACCAGCTACGGCATCTCCAAGACGGCGGGCGAGCAGTACGTGCTGCAGTCGAAGGTGCCGGCGGTGTCGCTGCGGCTGGCCAACGTCACGGGCCCACGCCTGGCGATCGGGCCGATCCCGACCTTCTACAAGCGCCTGAAGGCGGGCCAGAAGTGCTTCTGCTCCGACACCGCTCGCGACTTCCTCGACATGTCCGACTTCCTCGCCATGATGGACCTGGCGATCGCGCCCGGCGGCGCCACCGGCGCCTTCAACGTCGCCTCGGGCGAAGCGCACTTCATCAAGGAAATCTTCGAGCTGGTGGCGCAGCACCTGGGCGTCGACGCGGGCGACGTGCCGGTGGTGCCGCCGGCGGCCGACGACGTGCCGGTGGTGGCGCTCGACGCCTCCGAGACCACCAGGCGCTTCGGCTGGCAGGCCAGGGTCGGCTTCCACGACACCATTCGCCGCCAGCTTGCGTGGTACGACCGCCATGGCGTGAGCGACATCTACAGCCACCTGAGCAGCCCGAAGCCCGCAGCATGACCCCCACCTTCCAGAACGCCACCATCGCGGTCGTCGGCGGCGCCGGCTTCGTCGGCAGCAACCTCGTCAGGCTGCTCCTGGCGGAAGGGCCGCGGCGCATCGTCGTGATCGACAACCTGCTGTCCTCCGACGTCGCCAACGTGCCGGCCGATCCGCGCGTGCATTTCTGCTTCGCCTCGATCACCAGCGACCAGGGGCTGGCCGCCATCCCCGCGGACGTGGACTACGTGTTCCACCTGTCGTGTTACCACGGCAACCAGTCCTCGATCGCCGACCCCTTCGCCGACCACGAGAACAACACCTTCACCTCGCTGCGCCTGTTCGACCACCTGAAGGACTTCCAGGGCCTGAAGAAGGTCGTGTACGCGGCGGCGGCCTGCGCGGTGGCGGAGAAGACCTTCGACCAGCCCACGGCTACCACCGAGGAGCAGCCGGTCTCGCTGGTGCACGACAGCCCGTATTCGATCTCGAAATTGATCGGCGAGCTGTACGGCAACTACTACCACCTGCGCTACCAGTTGCCGCTGGTGAAGGCGCGCTTTTCCAACGTGTTCGGTCCGGGTGAGATCCTGGGCGCGGGACGCTGGCGCGGCACCGTGCACACGGTCTGGCGCAACGTCACGCCGACTTTCATCTGGAAGGCGCTGCACCGCGAGGCCCTGCCGCTGGACAACGGCGGCAACGCCAGCCGCGACTTCATCTTCGTCGAGGACATGGCGCGCGGCCTGATGGCCTGCGCCCTGCGTGGCGAGGCGGGCGGCGTCTACAACCTGGCCACCGGCCGCGAGACCACCATCCTCGAGCTGGCGAACTGGATCAACGAATTCACCGCCAACCCCACGGCGCCGGACCTCAAGCCGGCGCGCGACTGGGACCGCTCGGGCAAGCGCTTCGCCTCCACCGAGAAGTCGAAGCGCGAGCTCGGCTTCGAGGCGCAGGTGGAGGTGCGCGACGGCCTGCGCCGCACGGTGGAGTGGACGCGCGCCAACCGCGAGCTGATCGCCCGCACCATGGCCGGCCACGCCAAGCAGATGGACCAGGCCGGCTCGCCCCTGCGCGCCGAGTACCGCCCCGCGCTGGCCGGATGAAGGTCCTGACCGTCGTCGGGGCCCGGCCCCAGTTCGTCAAGGCCGCCACGGTGTCGCGCGCCTTCGCGGCGCTGCGGCCGGCGGTGGACGAGGTGATCGTGCACACCGGCCAGCACTTCGACCAGAACATGTCCGCCGTGTTCTTCGAGGAAATGCGCATCCCGCAGCCGCAGTACCAGCTCGAACTCGGCGGCCTCGGCCACGGCGCGATGACCGGCCGCATGATCGAGAGCATCGAGGAGATCCTGCAGAAGGAAAAGCCGGACTGGGTGCTGGTATACGGCGACACCAATTCGACCATGGCCGGCGCGCTGGCGGCGGTGAAGCTGCACGTCCCCGTCGCCCACGTCGAGGCGGGCCTGCGCTCCTTCAACCGGGCGATGCCGGAGGAGATCAACCGCGTGGTGTCCGACCACGTCGCCACGCTGCTGTTCGCGCCCACCGAAGTGGCGGTGCGCAACCTCGCCAGCGAAGGCATCGCCGGCGCCAGGGTGGTGCGCAGCGGCGACGTGATGTACGACGCCGCGCTGTTCTACAGCGCCATGGGCAGCGGCCAGGCCGTGGCCGCGCTCGGGCTGCGGCCGCGCGAGTACTTCCTGGCCACCATCCACCGGCAGGAGAACGTCGACGACCCGCGGCGGCTGGAAACCATCGTCCAGGCGCTGGCGCGCTGCGCCCGCGAGCTGCCCGTGCTGCTGCCCGTCCACCCGCGCACCCGCAAGATGCTGGCCCACAGCGGCCTCGACCGCCTCCTGCAGGACGAGCGCCTGCGGCTGGTCGATCCCGTGGGCTACCTCGACATGGTGCAACTGGAGAAGGACGCCCGCGTGATCCTCACCGACTCGGGCGGCGTGCAGAAGGAGGCCTACTTCTTCGGCGTGCCCTGCGTGACGATCCGCGACGAAACCGAGTGGGTGGAGCTGGTGGAGTGCGGCGCCAACCGCTTGGCCCCCCCGGGCGCGGTGCAGACCATCGTCGACGCGGCGCTGGCGGCCATGGCCGCGCGGCACCAGCCGGTGCAGGGCCTGTACGGCGAAGGCCTTTCCGCGGACGCGATCGCCCGCGCGCTCGCGGCGGCCGCCTAGCCGCCACGCCATGCCGGGGCCGCACGCGATGGACGAGGTGCAAGCGAGGGCCGGCATCCTCGACAGCCCCGGCGCGCCGCTGCTCGCCGCCGCGCGCCCGCGCGCCGGGCGCGTCGTGATGTTCACCGCCGACCGCCAGATCGACCGCCGCACCCTGCTGGAAGCCGACAGCCTGGAGGCCGCCGGCTGGCAGGTCACCATCATCGCGCTGCCGCACGACGACCCGGCGGCGGCCGACGACCGCCGCGTCGTGCGGCTCGGCGGCGCCCTGCCGGTCGCCCGGCGCGAAGGTGGCGTGCTGCGCCTGTATCGCCTGGTGCGCCGCCTCTTGCCGATGGGCAGCCGGCCGATGCGCGCGCTCAAAGCGTTCGCTTGGCGCTACCTGATCTCGCAGGAAGAGTTCTACGAGCACCTGTACGCTCCCGCGATCGCGGCGTACCCCGCCGAGGTCTTCGTGGCGCAGGACCTACCGATGCTGCCGGTCGCCTTGCGCGCCGCGCGCGTGCACGGGGGCAAGGTGGTGTACGACAGCCACGAGCTGTTCGCCGAGCAGGAGTTCTCCGCGCGCGAGAAGAAGGTCTGGCGCGCGATCGAGGGCCGCCTTGTCGGCCAGTGCGATGCAGTCGTCACTGTCAATCCCTCGATCGCGCGGGAGCTTGAGCAACGCTATGCGCTGCCACGGGTGCACGTGATTCACAACGCCGAGCGGGCGCGTCCTGACGCGCCGCGCACGCGCCGCTTCCACGAGGCACTGGGGCTCTCCGACCAAGCGCTGGTGCTGCTCATGCAGGGCGGGCTTTCCGCCGGTCGGCACCTGGAGGAACTGGTAGCAGCCATGGCGCAGGTACGCCATCCGCGCGTGCACCTGGTGCTCCTGGGTGACGGCACACTTGGCGAGCGCCTGCGCCAGCAGGTCGTGGCCCGCGGTCTATCCGCGCGCGTGCACCTGATGCCGGCCGTGCCGCAGCGCGAGTTGCTCGTCTGGACCGAGGCCGCCGACGCCGGCGTGATCCCCTACCAAGCCACCTGCCTGAACAATTACTATTGCACGCCGAACAAACTGTTCGAGTTCATTGCGGCGGGCATTCCTGTGCTGGCCTCAGACCTGCCTGAGATCCGCCGCTTCGTCGCCGGGCATGGCATCGGCCAGGTGTCGGATCTCGGCGACGTGGGCGCTATCGCAAGGGCGATCGACCGATTCTTCGCCGATGCGGCCCGCCTGGATGGCTGGCGCGAGTCCGCCGCCCGCGCGCGCACCGAGGTGAACTGGGACGTGGAGGGACGCAAGGTGGTGGAACTGTTCGAGGTCCTGCGGTGAAGATCCTGGTCGTCTATCCCTACTTCGTCGACAAGAGCGCGGCCGGGCACTCGCTGATGTACGACACGCTGCAGACGCTGGTCCGCATGGGCCACGACGTGACGGTGGTCAGCGGCGAGACCGGCTACATGGAAGCGCGCGCGAACCTGGCGACCCGCCGGCCGTGGTGGCGCCGCCTGCTGTACACGGAATGGATCGGCGGCATCCGCGTGTATCGCACCCTCAGCTACACGGGCCACCAGAAGAGCTTCATCGGCCGCGTGATGAGCTACCTGTACCTGTGCCTGATGAGCCCGCTGGCGGTCATGGTCGCGGCGCGGCCGGATGTCGTGCTGCTGTCGCCGCCGCCGCTGTACCCGATCTTCACGTCCTTCCTGGCCTGCCTGCTGCGCCGCCTGCCGGTGATGGTGGAAGTGCGCGACCTGTGGCCCGATTCGCTGGTGCAGATGGGCGTGATGCGCAACCCCTTCATCATCCGCGGCACGGCCTGGATGGAACGCTGCATCTATGACCGCTCGAGTGCGATCGTGGCGCTCACGCAGGGCATCGCCGACAACATCGTGCGCCGTGGCTGGCGCCCCGAGAAAGTGCACGAGCTGCCGTGCGCGGTGGACCCCGACCACTTCGTGGCCGACGGGGCGCACCGCGAGCAGCTGCGCGTCGCCCACGGCTGGACGGACAAGTTCGTGCTGCTGTACTTCGGCGCGCTGGGCGAGGCCAACAACCTGGGCGTGATCGTGCGCGCCGCGCAGCGGCTGGCGCACCGTCCCGAGTTCCGCTTCGTGCTGGTGGGCGACGGCTTCCGCCGCGCCTGGCTCGAGCAGGAAGTGCGGGAGCGCGAGCTCACCAACGTGGAGGTGCTCCCCCCGGTGCCCAAGGCACAGGCGGCGGGCTTCCTCGCGGCCGCGGACGCCTGCGTGGTCACGCTGCAGGACCTGCCGGTGTTCGCCGGCGCGATCCCGACCAAGTTGATCGAGTACATGGCGGGCGCGCGGCCCGTCCTGTGCGGCGTGCGGGGCGAAGCCCGCCGGATCGTCGAGAGCGCCGGCGGCGGCTACTGCTTCGAGCCCGACGACGACGAGGAACTGGTGCGGCACATGGAGCGGCTGCGCCAGGACCCCGCCGCCGCGCAGCAACTGGGAGCCGGCGCCCGTCGCTACGTGCAGGCCCATTTCGACATCACGCGCCGCAGCTCGCGCATCGCGAGCCTGCTGCAGCAGGCAGCGCAGGGCTGAGGGGCCGGTTCGCACGATGGCATCGCTGCTGCTCATTTGCACCGTCACCTCCTTCCTCGCCTGCGCCGTGTTCGTGCGGTGGGGCCAGGAGAGCGCGCGCCAATACGGTACCGCGATGCCCCAGCGGTTCCACGTGGGCGAAGTTCCACGCCTGGGCGGCGCCGCGATGTTCATCGCATGCACGGCCGGCTGGGGCTGGATGGCGCAGGCACCGTCCCTCGGCCTGGAGCTCAACATCCCGTTCAGCGCCGAACAGGCCGCGATCTGGGGTATCGTGGCCCTCGCGGGGGCGGCATCCGGCGTGGTGGAGGATGTCACGCATCGCCTGCCACCGCGCATGCGCTTCGTGAGCACCGCCCTGGCCGCGCTGCTGGCGACGGTGCTGTTCGGGCTGATGGTGCCCCGCATCGGCATTGCGAGCCTCGAGGGCCTGTGGCAGCAGATGCCGTGGCTGCAGGTCGGCGTCGCGATCCTGGTCATGGCCGGCCTGCCGCACGCCTTCAACCTGATCGACGGCTACAACGGCCTGGCCGGCACCGTGGCCCTGATCTGCTGCGCCGCGCTGGTGCACGTCTCGCTGCAACTGGGCGACCGGCAACTCGCGGCGACCCTGATCGTGCTGGCAGGGGCGACCTTCGGCTTCCTGCTCCTGAACTACCCCCACGGCCTGATCTTCGCCGGCGACGGCGGCGCCTACCTGTGGGGACTGGTGCTGGGGATCTGCGGCATCCAGATCGTGCAGCGGCACGCCGAGGTCTCCCCCTGGTTCCCCATCCTCCTGCTGATCTACCCCATCTGGGAAACGCTCTTTTCCATCTACCGCAAGGTGGTGCGCGGCCAGTCGCCCAGCCTGGCGGACGCGCTGCACTTCCACCAGCTGATCTACCGCCGCATCGTGCGCCAGGTGTTCCACGACGACGCCTCGCGGCGCGTGCTGATGCGCAACAACCGCACCTCGCCCTACCTGTGGGGCTTCGCGCTGATGACGGTGGTCCCGGCCGTCCTCTTCTGGCGCAGCACGCCGGCGCTCATGGCGTTCACGGTGCTGTTCATCGTGAGCTACCTGTGGGCCTACCACAGCATCGTGCGCTTCCGCATGCAGCGCTGGCTGCGCCGCATCCGCTCGCTCTACCCCCGCTGAGCGCCCACCGGGCCGCATCGGGCAAAATCAGGGGATACCGAGCCGCCCGCCCATGACCGACGTCCCCAACATCGCCCCGCGTGACAAGGCCGAGATCCTCGCCCAGGCGCTGCCCTACATCCGCAGGTTCCATGGCAAGACCATGGTGATCAAGTACGGCGGCAACGCCATGACCGACCCCGAACTGCAGGCGGACTTCGCCGAGGACGTGGTGCTGCTCAAGCTCGTGGGCATCAACCCCGTGGTGGTGCACGGCGGCGGGCCGCAGATCGAGCAGGCCCTCAACCGCCTGGGCAAGAAGGGCGAGTTCATCCAGGGCATGCGCGTGACCGACGCCGAGACCATGGAAGTGGTCGAATGGGTGCTGGCCGGCGAGGTGCAGCAGGACATCGTGGGCTTCATCCACAAGGCCGGCGGCCAGGCCGTGGGCCTGACGGGCCGCGACGGCGGGATGATCCGCGCCAAGAAGCTCAAGATGCTCGACACCAGGGATCCCAGCATCGAGCACGATGTCGGCCAGGTCGGCGACATCGTGGAGATCAATCCCGGCGTGGTGAAGGCGCTGCTGGAAGACAACTTCATTCCCGTCATCAGCCCGATCGGCTTCGGCGACGAGAACGAGAGCTACAACATCAACGCCGACGTGGTGGCGAGCAAGCTGGCGCAGACGCTGCAGGCCGAGAAGCTGGTGCTGCTGACGAACACGCCGGGCGTCCTGGACAAGGCAGGCCGGCTGCTGACGGACCTGACCGCCAAGGAGATCGACGGCCTGTTCGCCGACGGCACCATCTCCGGCGGGATGCTGCCGAAGATCAGCGGTGCGCTGGAAGCGGCGCGTTCGGGCGTGAACGCGGTCCACATCATCGACGGGCGCGTGCCGCACGCGATGCTGCTCGAGATCCTGACCGACCAGGCCTACGGCACGATGATCCGGTCCCACTAGACGCATGCGCCTCCTTCTCGTCGAGGACGATGTGATGGTTGCCAGCGGCATCAAGCTGGGGCTGAGCAACGCCGGCTACGCGGTCGACTGGGTCGGCAGCGGCGAGCGGGCCGAGGAGGTGCTGCGCAGCGAGGTGTTCGACGCCGCGATCATCGACATCGGCCTGCCGAACATGGACGGTCTGGAGCTCACGCGCCGCCTGCGCCGCCCCGAGATGGCCAGCCAGCACACGCCGGTGCTGATCCTCACCGCGCGCGACGCGCTGCACGATCGCGTGCAGGGCCTCGACCTCGGTGCGGACGATTACATGATCAAGCCCTTCGAGCTGCCCGAACTGCTGGCGCGCCTGCGCGCGCTGCTGCGCAGGTCGCAGGCGGCGACGTCCGCGGTGCTGACCTTCGGGCCGATCGAGCTGGACACGGCCAACCGGCGCGCCAGCGCCCAGCGCAACGGCCAGTCGGTGCCGATCGAGCTCGGCCCGCGCGAATGGACGGTGATGGAGTACCTCCTGATCAACGCGCCCAAGCCGGCCAGCAAGGAAAAGCTGCTGCAGGCCCTGACGGGCTGGGACAAGGAGATCACGCCCAACGCGGTGGAGGTCTACATCTCGCGCCTGCGCTCCAAGCTGGAGCCCTACGGCGTGGCGCTGCGCTCGATCCGCGGCTTCGGCTACCGGCTGGAACTGCGTCCCGCGGACGCCGCCTGATGCCCCACTTCGTGCCCCGGGCCGGCCGGCGCCTGCGCGCCAGCGCGGTGCTGGGCGTGACGACGGGGCTGCAGCGCCGCCTGCTGGTGATGCTGATCGTGCCGCTGGTGCTGCTCGCGGCGCTGAACGCATGGTTCGAATACCGCTCGGCCGGCAACGTGGCCCTGCAGCAGGATCACCGCCTGCAGGCCCTGGTGCCGCTGGTGGCCGACTCGATCGTCGGCGACGCCGGCGGCCGCCCGCTGCTGATGCTGGCCCCGCCGGTGCAGGAGTTCCTCAAGGACGATCCGACCGCGGCCGCCTACGCGCTGATCGACGTCGACGGCAAGGTGCTGCACGGCGAGTCCTGGCTGGCCGACGAACTGCCCCCGGCCGACGCCGAGCCGCAGTTCCACAGCGAGGAGCACGGCGGCGTCACCTGGCGCATCGTGCGCCAGCGCCAGCAGACCATCTTCGGCGAAGTGGTGGTGGCGGTGGGCGACGGCACCGACGCGCGCCAGCAATGGGCGCGCTCGATCCTGTTCAAGGTGCTGCTGCCGAACCTGATCCTGATCGCGGCGGCCGCCTTCGCGGTGGGCTGGGCGGTGGAGCGCGCGCTGCGCCCGCTGCGCGCGCTCAAGGAGGCGGTGGAGCGCCGCTCGCCGCGCGACCTGAGCGCCATCGACGAGTCGGCCTCGCCCGAGGAGGTGCGCCCGCTGGTGGATTCCCTCAACCGGCTGTTCGGGCTGGTCAACGCGCAGGCGGAAGGCCAGCGCCGCTTCGTCGCCGACGCGGCCCACCAGCTGCGCACGCCGCTGGCCGGCCTGCAGGCGCAGGTGGAAGCATGGGCGCAGGCCGCGAGCGCGAGCCCGCAACAGGGCACGCTGAGCCTGCCCACCGAGCAGGTCTACAAGCTGCGCAGCGCGACGCGCCGCACCTCGCAGCTCGCCAACCAGCTGCTGGCGCTGTCGCGGGCCGACGCGCGCGGCATGCATTCGCAGCCGCAGCAGCGGGTGGACTTGAAGACCCTGTGCGAGGACGCGCTGGAGCAGCAGCTCGATGCGGCCACCACGCGCGGCATCGACCTCGGCCTCGATGCGGCGCCGGTGCGCGTCATGGGGCACGACTGGCTGCTGCGCGAGCTGCTGGCCAACCTCGTGGACAACGCGGTGAAGTACAGCCACGACGGCGGCTGCGTCACGATCCGCTGCGGGCGCCGCGGCAGCGAGGCCTTCCTGGAAGTGGAGGACGACGGCCCCGGCGTCTCCGCGGCGGAGCGGCCCCGCATCCTCGAGCGCTTCTACCGGGTGCAGGGCACGCAGGGCGAGGGCAACGGGCTCGGCCTGGCGATCGCCGAGGAGATCGCCCGGGTGCACCACAGCCACCTCCAGTTGGCCCCGGGAGCCGGCGGCCGTGGTTTGAAAGTCACACTCCCCCTACCGGGGTAAGCACCTACTCGGCTCTGATGCGGGCTTTCCGGCGGCTGGGTTGGGAAAAACCCACGGTTGGGTATGCGAGAATGGTTTGAACCGCTGACCTCCCGTCCTTATGTCCCACGCCGAGCTCGACTCCCCCGATCCCACACCCGGCGCCGAGGCGTCCGTGGCACCGGCCGTGGTGCGCAAGCGGCCGAAGCCGGGCGAGCGGCGCGTGCAGATCCTGCAGGCGCTCGCCACGATGCTGGAGCAGCCGGGTGCGGAGCGCATCACCACCGCGGCCCTCGCGGCGCGGCTGGAGGTGAGCGAAGCGGCGCTGTATCGCCACTTCGCCAGCAAGGCGCAGATGTTCGAGGGGCTGATCGAGTTCATCGAGCAGAGCGTGTTCACGCTGATCAACCAGATCACCGAGCGCGAGCCCGCGGGCCCGTCCCAGGCGGGGCGCATCGTCGCGATGCTGATCCAGTTCGCCGAGAAGAACCCGGGCATGACCCGCGTGATGGTGGGCGATGCGCTGGTGTTCGAGAACGAGCGCCTGCAGCGGCGCATGAACCAGTTCTTCGACAAGGTGGAAGCCTCGTTGAAGCAGTGCCTGCGCAGCACGGGCGAGGCCAGCGCGCCGACCGTGGATGCGGCCGTGCGCGCGTCGGTGCTCACGGCCTTCATCGTGGGGCGGCTGCAACGCTTTGCGCGCTCCGGTTTCAAGCGGGCGCCTTCGGAGCACCTGGACGCGTCGCTGGCGCGGATGCTGTAAGACGCCGGCAGGCCGTGTAGGCTGGTGGTGAGCGCCGAAAGGCCGAACCCCAGCGCTTTGCCGCATCGCTGGGGTTCCGGCGCTTCGCGCGTCACCACCAGCCTGCGATTCACCACCGTCCTACCGTGTTGAAGATCCGCCTCGCCGGCCAGGATGCGCTGCTGCATCCCGGCGGCGCCCTCTACCTCCCCGCCGAAGCGACCCTGCTGGTGGCGGACGCCCACTTCGGCAAGGCGGTGAGCTTCCGCAAGCTCGGCATCCCCGTGCCGCGCGGCACCACCAGCGAGAACGTCGCGCGGCTCGATGCCGCCCTCGCCGAGACAGGGGCGCGGCGCCTCGTCTTCCTCGGCGACTTCCTGCATTCGGCGCGCTCGCATGCGCAGGGCACGCTCGCGGTGCTGCACGCATGGCGCGCACGCCATCCCGGCCTGGCCGTGACGCTGGTGCGCGGCAACCACGACGACCGCGCGGGCGACCCGCCGGCCAGCCTCGGCTTCGAGGTCGTGGACGAGCCGCTGCGGCTCGGGCCCTTCGCGCTGTGCCACCATCCGCGCCCGGTCGCCGGCGCCTACGTGCTGGCGGGGCACTGGCACCCGTGCGTCAGCGTGGGCGGCCGGGCCTTCGAGCGCCTGCGGCTGCCGTGCTTCTGGCTCGGCGACGAGAGCGTGCCTGCGCGCGCGGTCGGCATCCTGCCCGCGTTCGGCAGCTTCACGGGCATGCACCGCATCGAGCCGCGCCCGGGGGACCGCATCTTCCCGATCGCCGGGGACGTGGTGCGCGCCCTGCCGATCGTGCCTGTGCAGTAAGCGCAAGCACTGCAGCACGGGCGGCCATTTCCTCGCGCGCCGTCGGCCGCGTCGGTGCGCCGCCGACATGGAGCGTCGGTGTGCGCTGGCGAGCCGGCCCGCGGCCGCGCCATCCAATAGCTGGCACATCCCTCGCGTAACCGTTCAAGGAGTCCCCCGATGAAGAAGCAATCCCTGGTTCTTGCCCTCGCCGCCGTCGCGTGCGCGTCCGCCTTCGCCGAAGGCGGCATGGTCTCGTCGTCCACCGGCACCAGCGTCAGCTCGGGCACCGGCGTGATCGTGGGCCAGGGCGCCCCGAGCACCAGCGTGACCGTGCTGCCGTCGTCCAGCGTCGCCGTGAGCACGGTTCCGGGCAACCGCATGCTGCCGGGCGCCGCGCAGGTGCAGGCCAGCCAGACCACGGTGCTGGGCGGCCCCGCCGCCGGCGGCATCAGCGGCAGCCAGACGGTCGTGACCAACTACTGGGTCAACGTGCCGGCGGGCGTGGAGCACCGCGCCGACTTCCAGCGCTGGCAGCACCTGAAGCCCTGAGCGGCAGGCCCCTTTAGCTGATCGCGGCGCCGACCTTGGCGCCCGCGGCGAGGATCTCCGACCAGGTCTGGTCGTCCAGCGCGATGCCTTCCACTTCGCGCTGGCGCCGGGCCTTGCGTTCGGGGTCGCCGGCCAGCATCACGCCGTCCGAGCCCGCCCCCGGCGGGCTTTGCTTCACCCACTCCACGAAGGCCAGCGCTTCCTGCGCGAACGACTCCTGCGTGCCCAGCTTGCGCGGGTCGACCAGGATCGTGAACATCCCGTTGATCACGGCGCGTTGGTTGTCCGCCGGCCGATGCCAGGTGCCCCCGCCGGTCAAGGCGCCGCCCAGCAACTCGCACGCGACGGCCATGCCGTAGCCCTTGTGCTCGCCGAACGCGAGCAGGGCCCCGAACATGCCCCCCGGCTGCGGCACGACCACCACCCCCGGATTCGTCGTCGGCTGGCCCTTCTCGTCGATCAGGTAGCCCGGCTCGACCTGCCGCCCCTCGTTGTGGGCGACGCGCATCTTGCCTTGCGCGACGCGGCTGGTGGCGAAATCCAGCAGGAAGGGCGGCTGCCCCGGCAGCGGGATGCCGACGCAGAAGGGATTGGTGCCGTAGCGGCCGTCGCCGCCGCCCCAGGGCGCGACCACCGGGCGCGACTGCACGTTCACGAAGTGGATGGAGACCAGCCCGCGCGCCACGGCCATCTCGGCGAAGTGGCCGATGCGTCCCAGGTGGTGCGCGTTCGCCAGCGCCATCACGCAGCTGCCGGCTTCCTGGGCGCGCGTCATCGCCAGCGCCATCGCCTGTTCGCCCACGACCTGCCCGTAGCCCCGCTGCCCGTCCAGCGCCAGCAGGCAGCCGCCATCGAACTTGATCGCGATCGACCCGTTGGGCTTCAGCCCGCCTTCGAGCACCGCCTCGACATAGCGCGGCAGCATGCCCACGCCATGCGAGTCGTGGCCGCTCAGGTTGGCCAGCACCAGGTTGTCGGCGACCGTGCGGGCTTCCTCGGGAGAGCTGCCGGCCTTGAGCAGCACGGAGCCCACGATGGCGCGCAGTTGCGCCGCGGAATGCTTCCTCGTCATCGTTGTCGTTTCCTCTGTCCTACATCACGGCGCCGACCTGCCAGGGCACGAACTCGTTCTGCCCGTAGCCGTGCTGCTCGCTCTTGCTGCGCTCGCCGGAGGCGGTGGCCAGCACCAGGCGGAAGATGCGCTCGCCCATCTCCTGGATCGAGGCCTGGCCGTCGATGATCTCGCCGCAGTTGATGTCCATGTCCTCTTCCTGCCGCTGCCAGAGCGCGGTGTTGGTCGCGATCTTCAGCGAGGGCGAGGGCGCGCAGCCGTAGGCGGAGCCGCGGCCGGTGGTGAAGCAGATCATGTTGGCGCCGCCGGCCACCTGGCCCGTCGCGCTCACGGGGTCGTAGCCGGGCGTGTCCATGTAGACGAAGCCGTGCGCGTCCACGGGCTCGGCGTATTCGTACACCGCCTGCAGGTTGGTGGTGCCGCCCTTGGCGACGGCGCCGAGCGACTTCTCCAGGATGGTCGTCAGGCCACCCGCCTTGTTGCCGGGCGACGGGTTGTTGTTCATCTCGCCGTCGTTCGCCTTCGTGTAGTGCTCCCACCAGCGGATGCGCTCGACCAGCTTTTCGCCCACCTCGCGCCGCACGGCGCGCCGCGTCAGCAGGTGCTCGGCGCCGTAGATCTCCGGCGTCTCCGACAGGATCGCCGTGCCGCCGTGCGCCACCAGCAGGTCCACCGCCGCGCCCAGCGCGGGGTTGGCGCTGATGCCGGAATAGCCGTCGGAGCCGCCGCACTGCAGGCCGATGGTGATGTGCGCCGCGCTGCAGGGCTCGCGCCTGACGCGGTTCGCCGCCGGGAGCATGTCCTTGACCAGCGCGATGCCCTTGTCGACCGTCTTGCGCGTGCCGCCGGTGTCCTGGATGTTGAACACCTGCAGCGTCTCGCCCTCGCGCAGGCTGCTGTGGGCGAGCCAGGCGTTGATCTGGTTGGCTTCGCAGCCGAGGCCCACCACGATCACCGCCGCGAAATTGGCATGCGTCGCGTAGCCGGCCAGCGTGCGCTCCAGGATGCGGATGCCCAGGCCCTCGCTCGCCATGCCGCAGCCGGTGCCGTGCGTCAGCGCCACGACGCCGTCCACGTTCGGGTAGGCCTCGAGCGCCTGGGGGTTGGTCTGGCGCGAGAAGTGGTCGGCGATCGCGCGGGCGGCGGTGGCCGAGCAGTTCACGCTGGAGAGCACGCCGATGTAGTTGCGCGTGGCGACGCGGCCGTCGGCGCGCTGGATGCCCATGAAGGTGGCCTCGCGCCTTGCCGGCTGCGGCTTCACGTCCGTGCCGAAGGCGTAGTCGCGTTCGAACGCGCCTGCCTCGGGCCCCATCCAGAGGTTGTGCACGTGCACGTGCTCGCCGGCGGCGATCGGCCTGCTCGCGAAGCCGATCACCTGGTTGTAGCGGCGCACCGGCTCGCCGGCGGCGATGTCCCGCGTGGCGATCTTGTGGCCCGGCGGGATGAGCCCGCGCGCGGTGACCTTTTCGATCGACGTGCCGCCCACGAGCTGGGTGCGCGCGATGAGGACGTCGTCCTGGGGGTGGAGGCGGATGAAGGGGGTCATGGGAGTGCGATGTAGCCGGGGTTCCTGCGCTTCGCGCGTCACCGCCAGCCTACGAGGGCGTGCCGGATCGGCTGTGCGTAGGCTGGTGGTGGAGCGAAGCGAAACCCCAGCGCTTTCATGTCAATAGAACATCTTCGGCAGCCACATCACCGCCTTCGGCACATAGGTGATGAACACCAGCGACGCCAGCAGCGGCACCAGCCACGGCAGGATCGCCATCGTCGTGCGTTCCACCGACAGCTTGGCCACCCGTGCCAGCACGAACAGCACCATGCCCATGGGCGGATGCAGCAGCCCGATCATCAGGTTCAGCACCATCACCAGCCCGAAGTGGACCAGGTCGATCCCGAGCTGCTGGCAGATCGGCACCAGGATCGGCACCAGGATCGTGATGGCCGCGGTCGGCTCCAGGAAGCAGCCGACGAACAGCATCAGCAGGTTCGCCAGCAGCAGGAACACCCAGGGCTCCTTGGTGAAGGCCAGCACCCAGGAGGAGATCGCGGCGGTGACGCCGGTGGCCGTGAGCATCCAGCCGAAGATGCTCGCCGCCGCCACGATGAACAGCACCGTGGAGGTCGTCTCCACCGTGTCGAGGCAGACCTTGACGAACATCTTCCAGGACAGCGTGCGGTACCACGCGAAGCCCAGCACCATCGCCCACAGGCAGGCCGCGATCGCGCCTTCGGTGGGCGTGAACACGCCGGTGGTCATGCCGCCGATCAGCAGCACGGGCGTCATGATCGGCAGCACCGCCTGGAAGCGGAAGATGCGGTCGGCGACGAACAGCAGGATCCCGCAAAGCAGCACGGTGAGCTGCGGCTGCAGGCCGGCCCTGACGACCAGCAGCCACACCGCCAGCGGCCAGCCGATGACGATGGCCGTCTCCATGATGGCCTTGAGCACCCGGGGCCACTCGAACCTGATGTCGCCGCCCCAGCCGTTCTTGTGGGCGAAGTACGCCACGGTGAGCATCATCGCGATGGCCATCAGCGCGCCCGGGAGGATGCCTGCCAGGAACAGCGCGCCCACGCTCACGTTGGCCATCATCCCGTAGATCACGAACGGCAGGCTCGGCGGGATGATCGGGCCGAGCGTGGCGGAGGCGGCGGTGACGCCGACGGCGAACTCGGTCTCGTAGCCATGGTCCTTCATGGCCTTGATCTCGATCGTGCCCAGGCCGGCCGCATCGGCGATGGCGGTGCCGCTCATGCCGGCGAACACCACCGAGCCCACCACGTTCACGTGCCCCAGGCCGCCCTTCAACCAGCCGACCAGCGCCAGGGCGTAGTTGTAGATGCGGTTGGTGATGCCGGCGTTGTTCATCAGGTTGCCGGCGAGGATGAAGAAGGGCACCGCGAGCAGCGGGAAGCTGTCGATGCCGCTGACCATCCGGTGGATCACCACGAACGGCGGCAGGTTGCCCGTCGCCAGGATGTACAGCAGCGAGGAGCCGGCCATGGCCACGGCCACGGGCAGGCCGCCGGCCATCAGGACCAGGAACAGGATCTTGAGCATGGGGCGCGCTTGCCTAGTTGTCGTTGATGTCGGACTCGGGGCGTTCCAGCACCGAGTAGCCGCGTTTCCAGTGCCGGCGCGTGACCACCACCGCGCGGAACGTCATGAGCGCGAAGCCGAGCAGGCACACGGCGTAGACGTAGTTCATGGGCAGGTCGATCAGCGTCATGCGCGAATTGCTGCCCAGCTTTTCCATCATCATCCCCGTCAGCACCACGGCGGCGGCGAAGAAGCCGATGCGCAGCACGTCCACCGCCGTGGCCAGGGTGCGCGCCATGCGGTGCGGCATGAAGCGGTAGAAGAAGTCCACCTGGATGTGGTTGTTCTTCGCCACGCCGATGGTGGCGCCGATGAAGACCACGGCGATCAGCAGGTAGCGCGCGATCTCCTCCGTCCAGGAGGCGGAGTCGTTCAGCACGTAGCGGGTGAAGAACTGGTAGAAGACCACCAGCCCCAGCGTCCAGAAGATGCCCAGGGCGAGCCAGGCCTCGGGGGTCGTCCCCGAGAGATCGACCGCCTCGTCCTGCGCATGGAACTCGCCGTCGTCCCCGAGGACGTGCGGCATCTCGTCGATGATCGAACGTTCGGCGACGGCGGTGGCGGCCGGGGCGTGCGGGACCAGGCCCGCACCGCCCGCGGCCTCGTCGGTGCGGGCGGCGTGCATCACTTCAGGTTGACGATGCGGTCGTAGTCCTTCTTGTCCAGCTGCATGGATTCGAAGGTGATCGCCTTCAGCACGTGCTGGCGGAAGTCGTCGCGGTTGACGGCGACGACGTTGATGCCCTTCTTCTTGAACTCGTCGACCAGTTCGCCCTCGCGCTTCTGGATGTCGCGGGTGGCGCGCTCGGCGGCCTCCTGCTGCACGTCGACCAGGATCTTCTGCTCCGCCGGGGTCAGCCTGGCCATCAGGCTGCCGGAGTTGATCGTCAGCAGCGCGTCGGCGATGTGGCCGGTCAGGATGATGTTCTTCTGCACCTCGTAGAACTTCTTGGCCTCGATGGTGGGCAGCGGGTTCTCCTGCGCATCGACGGTGCCGTTCTGCAGCGCGAGGTACACCTCGGCGAAGGCGATCGGCGTCGGGTTGGCGCCGCAGGCGCGCGGCAGCGCGGTATAGGCCGGCGCGTCGGGCACGCGCATCTTCAGGCCCTTCATCTGCTCGCAGGTGGTGAACAGCTTGTTGCTGGTGGCGTGGCGCGCGCCGTAGTACGTCAGCGCCGTGATGGTGTTGCCGCCGCTGGCCTTCTTGTAGCCCTCGGCGAGCTCCCTGAAGACGTCGCTCTTCGAATACTTGATGACGTGGTCGGCGTCGCGGAAGGTGAACGGGTAGTAGCTCACGGCCAGGCGCGGGAAGGAGCGCGCGGCGAAGGAGGCGCCGGTGATGATGATGTCCACCGTGCCCAGTTGCAGGCCCTGGTTGATGTCGCTTTCCTTGCCGAGGCTGGAAGCGGGGAACACCTGGATCTCGTACTTGCCGTTGGTGCGCTTCTTGAACTCCTCGCCGGCCCAGACGGACCACTTGTGGTACGGCTCGGAGGTCTCGTACACGTGGGCCCACTTCAGCTTGGTCTGCGCGAAGGCGGGGCCGGCGACGGCGGCGGCGAGCGCGCAGGCGGCGATCAGTTTCACGGTGAGTCGTTGGCTCATGGAGTCTCCTTGGACGGATTGCTGGGCTTCAGGAATGGTTGGCACGCCGCCAGCTCGCGCTGTAGCGGCTGGTGGATTTCTTCAGGTGCTGCTGCATGGCCGCGCGGGCCGCGGCCGCGTCGCGGGAGCGGATCGCCTCGAGCACGGCGTCGTGTTCGACCAGCGCCGCGCTCCAGGAGGCGGGGTTCTCGAAGTGGTCGCCCAGGCGCAGGAACAGCGGCCCGTGGCGCGCGCTCCAGTAGTTGCGCACCGTGTCGGCGAGCACTTCGTTGCCGCAGGCCTCGGCCACGGCGGTGTGGAAGGCCTCGTCGCCGGAACGCGGCTCGACGCCGGCCTGCGCTTCCTCGCGCATCCGGGCGAGGGCGTCGGCGATCTGCGCGAGCTGCGGCTTGCGGGCGTGGCGGGCGGCCAGCGCCGCCACTTCGGCCTCGACGAGTTCGCGGGCCTGCATCAGTTGCAGCGGACCCCACTCGACGCTGTCGGCCGCGCCGCCGCGCGCCGCCTTCCTTGCGACCGTGCTGTTGCGATGCCCGGGCGGCTGCACGTAGATGCCCGAGCCGGTGCGCACTTCGACCCAGCCCTCGACTTCGAGGGCGATGAGCGCCTCGCGCACCGAGGGGCGGCTCACCCCGAGCTGGCGCGCGAGGTCGCGTTCCGCCGGCAGCCGCGTGCCCGCCGCGAATTCGCCCTGCGTGATCAGGCCGCGCAGCTGTTCCGCGATCTGGCGGTACAGGCGGCTGGATTCGACGGTCTGCAGGGGCATGGAGAATGCGGGGGGCGGCTGGCGCGGGTTGCTACGGATTGGCCAAGTGGTCAGGCCAGTTACTATCCGGCCCGGGAGCGCGGCCCGCATCGGGGTGTTCCCGTAGGCTGGCGGCGGCGCGCCACCGAAACCGTAGCTGGCGGTGGCGCGCAGCGAAACCGTAGGCTGGCGGTGGCGCGCAGCGAAACCCCAGCGATTCCCGCAAGGAGAACAACGCATGCGACTCCAAGGCAAGACCGCCCTCGTCACCGCCGCCGGCCAGGGCATCGGCCGCGCCAGCGCCATCGCCCTCGCGGCCGAAGGCGCCCAGGTGTGGGCCACCGACGTCAACCCGAAGCTGTTGGACAGCTACGAAGGCGTGCCGGGCATCCGCTGCGTGCAGCTCGACGTGCTGGACAAGCCGGGCCTGGCGCGCGTGATCGGCTCCATGCCGGCGCTGGACGTCCTGTTCAACTGCGCGGGCTTCGTGCACAGCGGCACCGTGCTGCAGGCCACCGACGAGGAATGGAACTTCGCGCTGAACCTGAACGTGCGCGCGCAGTTCTGGGCCATCCAGGCCGCGCTGCCGCGCATGCTGCTCAACGCGGGCGGCGCCGGCAAGGGCAGCATCATCAACATGGCCAGCGTGTGCAGCAGCATCAAGGGGCTGCCGAACCGCTTCATCTACGGCACCACCAAGGCTGCCGTGATCGGCCTGACCAAGAGCGTGGCCGCCGACTACGTGGCCCACGGGATCCGCTGCAACGCGATCTGCCCCGGCACCGTCGACACGCCTTCGCTGCACGACCGCATCAACGCCAACGCCGACCCGGTGGAGGCGCGCAAGGCCTTCATCGCCCGCCAGCCCATGGGGCGGCTCGCGACGGCCCAGGAGATCGCGCCGCTGGTGGTCTTCCTCGCCAGCGACGAAGCGGCCTTCGTCACCGGCCAGGCCTATTCCGTGGACGGAGGGATCACGATATGAACCAGCTCGATTTCCGCGACCGCCACGCGGTGGTCACCGGCGGCGCGACGGGGCTGGGCTTCGCGATCGCGCAGCGCCTGGTGGCCTCCGGCGGCCGGGTCACGATCTGGGACCGCGACGAGCAGGCCGCGGCGCGCGCCGCGCGCGAACTGGGCCCCGCCCACGGGCATGTCCGCGTGAACGTGGCGAACGAGGTGTCGGTGCGCACGGCGGTCCAGGCCACGCTGGCGCGCGAGCCGCGCATCGACGCACTGGTCAACAGCGCGGGCATCACGGGCCCCAACACCAAGGTGTGGGATTACCCCGTCGACGCCTGGCGCGAGGTGATCGACGTCAACCTCACCGGCCTGTTCCTGTGCTGCCGCGAGGTGGTGCCGGCGATGCGTTCCGCCGGCTGGGGCCGCATCGTCAACATCGCTTCCGTCGCCGGCAAGGACGGCAACCCGAACGCCAGCGCGTACAGCGCCAGCAAGGCGGCGGTGATCGCGCTGACCAAGTCGCTGGGCAAGGAGCTCGCCGACACGGCCATCCGCGTCAACTGCGTGACGCCGGCGGCGGTGAAGACGGCGATCTTCGACCAGATGACACCCGAGCACATCCAGTTCATGCTCTCCAAGATCCCGATGGGGCGCTTCGGCACGCCGGAAGAGATCGCAGCGCTGGTGGGCTGGCTGTGCACGGAGGATTGCTCCTTTTCCACCGGCGCGGTGTTCGACCTCTCCGGCGGCCGCTCCACTTACTGACAACGACCGAGGAACAAGAATGAAACTGGTGCGCTATGGCAACCCCGGCAGGGAAAAGCCGGGCCTGATCGACGACGAGGGCAGGCTGCGCGACCTGAGCGGCATCGTGCCGGACATCGGCCCGGAGCAGCTGGGGCAGGTGGGCCTCACGCGCATCCGCAAGGCGAACCCGGCCAAGCTGCCGGCGGTGCGCGGCAACCCGCGCTTCGGCTGCCCCGTCGCGCGGGTGCCCAAGTTCATCGCCATCGGCCTGAACTACTCCGACCACGCGGCGGAATCCAACATGCCGATCCCGGCCGAGCCGATCGTGTTCATGAAGGCCACCAGCTGCATCCAGGGCGCCAACGACCCCGTGATGCTGCCGCGCGGCTCCGTCAAGACCGACTGGGAAGTGGAGCTGGGCGTGGTGATCGGCACCACCGCGCGCTACGTGCCCATGAACAAGGCCCTCGCGCACGTGGCCGGCTATACGGTGGTCAACGACGTGAGCGAGCGCGAGTACCAGCTCGAGCGCGGCTCGCAGTGGGACAAGGGCAAGGGCTGCGACACCTTCGGCCCCATCGGCCCCTGGCTGGTGACCGCCGACGAGATCCCCAACGTGCAGAAGCTGCACATGTGGCTGGACGTCAACGGCCAGCGCATGCAGACCGGCAACACCCGCACCATGATCTTCAACGTGGCCAAGCTGGTGAGCTACTGCAGCCACTTCATGACGCTGGAGCCCGGCGACGTGATCACCACCGGCACGCCGCCCGGCGTGGGCCTGGGCATGAAGCCGCCGAAGTACCTGAAGAAGGGCGACGTGATGACGCTCGGGATCCAGGGGCTGGGGGAGCAGCGGCAACTGGTGGTGCCGTATAAGGCGGCCTGAGCCGCGGGAGTCCGGCTCGCAACCTCGGCGGTCCGGACCTGCATACACTCGGGCTCATGCAGCCCACTCCCCCGCCCGCCTTCCTCGCGGGCGACTCTGCCATGGCCCGCCTCATGCGGGGGCATGACTGGGCGGGCACGGCGGTGGGCGCGCCCGCCGGCTGGCCGCAATCGCTGCGGTCGGTCGTGAACCTGATGCTCGGCTCGGGCTTTCCCATGTTCGTGGCCTGGGGCGCGGACCTGGAGATGCTCTACAACGATGCCTACGCCGAGATCCTCGGGCGCAAGCATCCGGCCAGCCTGGGCACGCCGTTCGAACGGGTGTGGTACGACATCCTCGACGACATCATGCCCTTCGTGCGGCGCGCGCTCGCCGGCGAGACCTTCTTCATCGAGAACCTGCCGCTGCGCATGCGGCGCAAGGGCGAGGAGGAGGACACCTGGTTCACCTTCTCCTACTCCCCCGTGCTGGACGAGGAGGGCCGCACCGCCGGCTTCTACTGCGCCTGCGCCGAGACCACCGCCACCGTGCTGGGCGAGCGGCACCAGCGCGCCGAACAGGAGCGCCTGCAGGCGCTGTTCGCGCAGGCGCCGGGATTCGTCTGCGTCACGCGCGGGCCCGAGCATGTGTACGAGGTGGTGAATCCTCGCTACCTGCAGTTGATCAACCACCGGCAGGTGCTGGGCCAGCGCGTGCGCGACGCGCTGCCGGAAGTGGTGGAGCAGGGCTACGTGTCCCTGCTGGACCGTGTCTATCGCACCGGCGAGGCCTACGTGGGCCGCTCGGCCCGCGTGACGCTGGAAGGCGCCGCCGGGGCGCCGGCGACGGAGGCCTTCGTGGACTTCGTCTACCAGCCGCTGCGGGACGCGCAGGGCCACGTCTACGGCATCTTCACCCACGGCCACGACGTGACCGAGCAGCAGCGTGCGCAGGAGGCCCTGCTCGCGTTCTCCAACAGCATCCCGGCCATCGCCTGGGAAGCCTCGCCCGACGGGCTGGTCGAGCGCTTCAATTCCCAGTGGCAGGCCACCACCGGGCAGCCGCAGGAGCGCGCGCTGGGCCACGGATGGACCGAGGCCCTGCACCCCGAAGACAAGGAGCGCGTCGCCGATGCATGGGAGCGCTCGCGCGAGGCGGCCAGCGAGTGGACCGCCGAGATGCGCCTGCGCGGCCACGACGGGAGCTGGCGCTGGTTCCTCACCCGGGCCGTGCCGCAGCGCGATGCCGCCGGGCGCGTGCTGCGCTGGTTCGGCACCACCACCGACATCGACGATGCCCGCCGCGCGACGCAGGCCCTGCAGGCCGCGGACCGGCAGAAGGACGAATTCCTGGCCACGCTCGCGCATGAACTGCGCAATCCGCTGGCGCCGCTGCGCAGCGCGGTGCACCTGCTGTCCATGCCCGCCGCGCCGGAGAAGGCGCGCGCGCGGGCGGTGGAGATCGTGGGCCGGCAGGTCTCGCACATGGCGCGGCTGCTCGACGACCTGATCGACATCGCCCGCATCACGCAGCGGCGGCTGGTGCTCAAGCCCGAGTGGGTGCGCGTGCAGGCGGTGGTGGACAGCGCGATGGAGGCGGCCGCGCCCACCGCGCAGGCCAAGCGGCACGCGCTCGCCGCCCACGTGCCGGATCCGCAGCAGTGGCTGCGCGCTGACCCCGTGCGGATCGCGCAGGTCCTCTCCAACCTCCTGAACAACGCCTGCAAGTACACCGACGCCGGCGGCAGCATCACGCTGGACGTGGCCAGCGAAGGCGACGAGATCGTGTTCACCGTCACCGACACCGGCATCGGCATGAGCCCGCAGGCGCTGGAGAACGTGTTCGCCATGTTCGCGCAGGAGCAGTCGGCGCTGGAGCGCTCCGAGGGCGGCCTGGGCATCGGCCTCGCGCTGGCCAAGGGGCTGGTGGAACTGCACGGCGGCTCCATCCGCGCCCACAGCGAGGGACTCGGCGCCGGCAGCCGCTTCGAGGTGCGCCTGCCCCATGCCGTGCGGGCGGAGGACGGCGGCGAAGCGGCGCCGGCGCCCGTGCCGGCGTCCGGCCGCGGCCGGGTCGTGCTGCTGGCCGACGACAACCAGGATGCGGCGGAAGTGCTGGCGGAGCTGCTGCGGCTGGCCGGCCACGAGGTGCACGTGGCCAGCAACGGCACCGCGGCGGCGGGCATGGCGGCGCGCGTGCAGCCGCAGGTGCTGGTGCTCGACATCGGCATGCCGGGCCTCAACGGCTACGAGGTGGCGCGCCAGGTGCGCACGCAGGCGTGGGGCCGCAGCGCGCTGCTGGTGGCCGCCACCGGCTGGGGCCAGGAGGAGGACCGGCGCCAGGCGATGGCGGCCGGCTTCGACCTGCACTTCACCAAGCCCTTCCCGCCGGAACAGCTGCTGGCCTCGATCGCCGCCCTGCCGCGCTGAAGCGGCGCCCCGCCTACGGATACAGCAGCGCCCCCGCGAGGCGCACGCGCTGCGCCGCCGGCTCGCCCAACGCGCGCACGACCGGCCGCCACACGCTGTCGTACGCAGGCAGGTCGTGCGCTTCGAAGAAGGTATGCGGCCAGTCCGAGCCCCACACCATGCGCTCGCCGAACAGCGCCGCGACGCGCTGCACCAGCGGCTGCAGCGCCGTGTAGGGCGCTTCGGCCTGCAGGCGGTACCAGCCTGAGAGCTTGATCCAGGCGGCCGACGCCGCCAGCGCGCGCAGCGCTTCCCACGCGCGCTCGTCGAGCGCGTGCGCGGGCGTGAGGCCGGCGAGGTGGTCGAGGACGAAGGGCAGGCGGCAGCGCGCCTGCAGCGACACGAGCAATGCCAGGTGCTGCGGATGCACGTACCACTGCACGTGCCAGCCGAGCCGGCGCAGCTCGGGAGCGAGGACCGGCAGCAGCGCCTCGGCTTCGCCGGCGGCGTTGCCCACCGGCGAGACCAGGTTGAAGCGCACACCGCGCACGCCCGCGGCATGCATCGCGGCGAGTTCCGCCGCGCTTTCGCGGCCGTGCACCACCACGACGCCGCGGTGCCTTCCCGCGCCAGCGCGCAGGGACTCGAGCAGGAGGCGGTTGTCGGCGCCGTAGACGCTGGGCTGCACCAGCACCAGGTGGCCGCAGCCGTGCGCCCGTGCCGTGGCCTCGACTTGCGCCAGGGGACGCGCTACCGGAACGTAATGGGCGCCCGCCGCCGGCACGCTGGCGTCGAACACGTGCACATGGCAGTCCCAGCCGGGCGCCCGATCGCAGTCGCCTGCGCCCAAGGCTTCAACCCGCGCTGATGCCGCGCTCGCGCACCACGCGCGCCCACAGCGCCTGCTGCCGCTGGAGGAATTCCGCGGCCTGCTCGGGGCCGCCGGCGAAGGCCTCGCCGCTGAGCGCGCGCACGCGCCCCAGCACCTCCGGCTCCGCCATGGCCTTGGCGATGGCGTTGGCCAGTCGCTGCCGGGTCGCGGGTGCGACGCCCGCCGGGGCCAGCACCGGGTTCCATTCCAGCACCTCGTAGCCGCTCACGCCCGCCTCCTCCATGGTCGGCACGTCCGGCAATGCGCGGGCGCGGCGCAGGCTGGTGACGGCCAGCGGCCGCAGCTTGCCGGCCTGGATGTGGCCCAGCGACGAGGCGACGTTGGCGAAGAACAGCGGCACCTGCCCGCCCATCACGTCGTTGAGCGCCGGCCCGCCGCCCTTATAGGGCACATGCACCAGGCGCACGCCGGCGCGCTGCTCGAACAGGGCGCCGGCCAGGTGCTGCGCCGAGCCGTTGCCCGAGGACGCATAGGCGATCTGCGCCGGTTTCGCCTTGGCCAGCCGGATCACGTCGCGCACGCTCTTCGCCTCGTACGAGGGCGTGCAGACCAGCACGTTCGGGAACAGGGCGAGCACGGCCAGGGGGGCGAACGCGGTGGCCGTGTCGTACGGCAGCCTGGCGAACAGCGAGGGATTGACCGCGAAGGAGGAGGCATCCAGCAGCAGCTGGCTGCCGTCCGGCGTGGCGCGCGCCACCTGCGCTGCCGCCAGCTGGCCGCTGGCGCCGGGCTTGTTGTCCACGACGACGTTCTGCCCCAGGGCCTGGGCCATGTGCGGCGCGATCAGCCGCGCCATCAGGTCGGCGCCGCCGCCGGCGGGATAGGAGACCACCAGGGTGATCGGCCGGCCGCCGGCGATGGTGTCCTGGGCGCGGGCGAGCATGGGGGCCGCGAGGGCGGCGCCGGCGGCCGCCACCAGGGTGCGGCGGGAAAGGGATGGCATGTCGTTCCTCCTCCGGGAGTCCTGCGCTCGCGTTCGTTGGCGCACTGTAGGCGCGGGGGGAGGGCCTCGTTTCCGGGGAAACCCGCCCGCCCGCGCGGCCGCCCGGGCTCTTCTAGGGGCGCGCCCCCACCCCACCCGGGCCGAAAATCGGTCAGAATCGCACGATCGTTCGTTTTATTTTGTCGAGCAGCCTCCCCATGTCCGTCACCGAACTGCCCCTCAAGCCCGCCCGCGCGCGCGAGGGCAAGGGCCTGCACAAGGGCCAGCAGACCAAGGCCGCCATCGTCGATGCCGCCCTGGGGCTGGCGACGCAGATCGGCCTGGAAGGCCTGTCGATCGGCGCCCTGGCCGAAGTCACGCAGATGAGCAAGTCGGGCGTCTTCGCGCACTTCGGCTCGCGCGAGGAACTGCAGATCTCCGTGATCCGCGAGTACCACGCGCGCTTCGAGCACGAGGTGTTCCACCCCGCCATGCGCGAGCCGCGCGGCCTGCCCCGCCTGCGCGCGATGTTCGCCAACTGGATGCAGCGCACCTCCATCGAGATCGATTCCGGCTGCATCTACATCAGCGGCGCGGTGGAATTCGACGACCGCCCCGGGCCCGTGCGCGATGCCCTGGCGTCGTCCGTGCAGACCTGGCACGCCGCCATGAAGCGCGCGATCGCGATGGCCAAGGAAGAGGGCCACATCGACGCCGGGACCGACGAGGAGCAGATGCTGTTCGAGATCCACGGCCTGATCCTCGCGCTGCACTACGAGGCCCGCTTCCTGAAGAGTCCCGACTCGATCGCCCACGCCAACGCGGGCTTCGAGAACATCCTGCGCCGCTACGGCGCGACCCCCTCGCCCACCGTCAAGTCCCTTTCCAGAACCGGCCGAGCGGCCAGGAACGCCAAGGAGTAAGAAGAGATGCCCACGTACACCCCGCCGCTGCGCGACATGCAGTTCGTGATCCACGAGGTGTTCAACCTCGTGGAGGAGCTCAAGCCCTGCCCGCGCCATGCGGACATCGACGTCGACACCATCAACGCGGTGCTGGAGGAGGGCGGCAAGTTCGCCAGCGAGGTCACGCAGCCGCTGAACCGCATCGGCGACGAGCAGGGCTGCACGCTCGATGCGAAGACGCACGAGGTCGCCACGCCCAAGGGCTTCAAGGAGGCGTACGCGAAATACGTGGAAGGCGGCTGGCCGGCCCTGTCCTGCGACCCGGACTTCGGGGGCCAGGGCCTGCCGCTGGTGCTGAACCAGTGCCTCTACGAAATGCTGAACAGCGCCAACCAGGCCTGGACGATGTATCCCGGCCTGTCGCACGGCGCGTACGCCGCGCTGGAGACGCACGGCACGCAGGAGCAGAAGCGACTGTACCTGCCCAAGCTGGTGAGCGGCGAATGGACCGGCACGATGTGCCTGACCGAGCCGCACTGCGGCACCGACCTGGGCCTGCTGCGCACCAAGGCCGAACCGCTGGGCGACGGCAGCTACCGGATCACCGGCACCAAGATCTTCATCTCCGCCGGCGAGCACGACATGGCGCCGAACATCATCCACCTCGTGCTCGCGCGCCTGCCGGACGCGCCGCAGGGCAGCAAGGGCATCTCGCTGTTCGTGGTGCCGAAGTACAAGGTGAACGCGGACGGCTCCATGGGCGAGCGCAACGGCATCCACTGCGCCGGCCTCGAGCACAAGATGGGCATCCACGGCAACGCAACCGCGCAGCTGGTGCTGGAAGACGCCGTGGGCACGCTGGTCGGCGAGGCGAACAAGGGCCTGCCGGCGATGTTCGTGATGATGAACGCGGCGCGCCTGGGCGTCGGCAACCAGTCGCTGGGGCTGACGGAAGTCGCGTTCCAGAACGCGCTGGCCTACGCCAAGGACCGCATCCAGATGCGTTCGCTCTCGGGCCCAAAGGCCAAGGACCTGCCGGCCGACCCGATCATCGTGCACCCGGACGTGCGCAAGATGCTGCTGACCGCCAAGGCCTACGCCGAAGGCGGCCGGGCGCTGGCGATCTACTGCACCCTGCTGCTGGAAAAGGAGCTGTTCCACCCCGACGAGAAGGTGCGCGCCGAATCCGCCGAACTCGTCGCGCTGCTCACGCCGATCGTCAAGGCCTTCCTCACCGACAACGGCCACATCGCCACCAATGCCTGCCTGCAGGTGTTCGGCGGCCACGGCTACATCGAGGAGCACGGCATGTCGCAGTTCGTGCGCGACAACCGCATCAACATGATCTACGAAGGCACGAACACCGTGCAGGCGCTGGACCTGCTGGGGCGCAAGGTGCTGTCCAACAACGGCGCGACGCTGAAGAAGTTCGGCAAGCTGGTGGCGCAGCTGGTGGAGGAGGAGGGCGTGAACGAGAAGATGGCGGAGTTCATCAACCCCGTCGCCTACCTCGGCGACCAGCTGACCAAGTTCACCACCGAGATCGGCTTCAAGGGCTACCAGAATGCCGACGAGGTCGGCGGCGCCGCGACCGACTACCTGCGGGTGCTGGGGCACCTGGTGTTCGGCTACCTCTTCGCGCGCATGGCGCAGGTGGCACTGCGGCAGGTCGAGGCCGGCAACACGGATCCCTTCTACCAGGCCAAGCTGCAGACGGCGCGCTTCTACTTCGCGCGCCTGTTCCCCGAAACGGCGACGCTGATGCGCACCGCGCGCTCCGGCGTCAAGGTCCTCCTCGACACGGACGCGGCGCTCGCATGAACAAGACCCTCATCCTCCTGTCCGCCGCCTTCGCGGTGTCCGGCGCCTTCGCGCAGGTGTCGCCCGTCGGCTTGTGGCGCAGCGCCGACGACAAGACCGGCGAAGCGAAGGCGGAGATCCGCATCGTCGACAACGGCGGCGTGCTGAGCGGCCGGATCGAGAAGTCGCTCAAGAAGGACGGCAAGCCCACCTGCGAGGAATGCAGGGACGAGCGCAAGGGCCAGCCGATCGCCGGTCTGGAGATCATCCGCGGCGCCAAGAAGGTCGACGGCCAGGACGTTTGGGAGCACGGCAAGATCCTGGACCCCGAGAACGGCAAGGAATACACGCTGCGCCTGGCGCCGATCGACGGCGGGCAGAAGCTGCAGGTGCGCGGGTACATCGGGCCGTTCTTCCGCACGCAGACCTGGGTGCGCATGCAGTGAATACGTGACAGGAGATCGGGCGTGTACAAAGAGCACCAGGAAAGCACCGGCGGCCTCGCGCCTGCCGGCGAAGGGAGAGGAAGAACGATGAACCGCTTCACGGTCAGGAAGGTCGCGGTGCTCGGCGCCGGCGTCATGGGCGCGCAGATCGCCGCGCATCTCGTCAACGTGCGGGTGCCGGTCGTGCTGTTCGACCTGCCCGCCAAGGAAGGGCCGAAGAACGGCGTGGTGACCAAGGCGGTGGAGGGGCTCAGGAAGCTCAGGCCCTCGCCGCTGGGCGTGCCGGAGGACGCGGCCCTGATCCAGCAGGCGAACTACGAGGAGCACCTGGCGCTGCTGGCCGAGTGCGACCTGGTGATCGAGGCGATCGCCGAGCGCATGGACTGGAAGCTGGACCTGTACCGCAAGATCGCGCCGCATGTCGCGCCGCATGCGATCGTCGCGTCGAACACCTCGGGTCTCTCGATCACGCAGATGGCGCAGGCGCTGCCCGAGGCGCTCAAGCAGCGCTTTTGCGGCATCCACTTCTTCAATCCGCCGCGTTACATGGTCCTGGTGGAGCTGATCGCGACGCCCACCACCAGGCCGCAGATCCTCGACGACCTCGAGACCTTCGTCACCACCGGGCTGGGCAAGGGCGTGGTGCGGGCCAGGGACACGCCCAACTTCATCGCCAACCGCGTGGGCATCGCCGGCCTGCTGGGGACCATGCGCGAGGTGGAGAAGTTCGGGCTCGGCTTCGACGTGGTCGACGACCTGACCGGCAAGAAGCTCGGTCGCGCCTCCAGCGGCACCTTCCGCACGGCGGACGTGGTGGGCCTGGACACGATGGCGCACGTGATCAAGACGCTGCAGGACACGCTCTCCGCCGAGACCGATCCGTTCTACGGCAGCTTCGGCACGCCGGAGGTGCTCAAGACGCTGCTGGAGATGGGCAACCTGGGGCAGAAGACCAAGGCGGGCTTCTACAAGAAGGCGGGCCGCGACATCCTGCGCTTCGATCCGGCGCGCAAGGACTACGTCGCCGGCGGCGAGAAGGCCGACGAGGTGTACGGGCGCATGCTGAAGAAGCCGGCCGCCGAACGCCTGAAGCTGCTGCGCAATGCGAGCGGGGCGCAGGGCCAGTTCCTCTGGTCCATCCTGCGCAACGCCTTCCACTACGCCGCGGTGCACCTGGCCACCATCGCCGAGACGGCGCGCGACGTCGACCAGGCCATGCGCTGGGGCTTCGGCATGAAGCAGGGCCCCTTCGAGCTGTGGCAGGAGGCCGGCTGGCTGCAGGTGGCGCAGTGGATCCAGGAAGACATAGCCGCGGGCAAGGCGCTGTCGAACGCGCCGCTGCCGGAATGGGTGTTCAAGGGGCCGGTGGCGGAGGCCGGCGGCGTGCACACCGCGCAGGGTTCCTTCAATCCCACCAGCGGGAAGTTCGAGCCGCGCCGCGTGCTGCCGGTGTACCAGCGCCAGCTCTTTCCCGAGCTGCTGCGCGGCGAGGCCGGCCCTCGTTTCGAGACGGCGGGCACGACGGTGCACGAGGACCGCAACCTGCGCATCTGGACGCTGGACCACGAAGTCCTGATCGTCAGCCTGAAGACCAAGATGCACACCATCAGCCCCGAGGTGTGCGAGGGGCTGCAGCAGGCGATCGAGACGGCGGAGAAGGAGTACCAGGGGCTGGTGGTCTGGTCGGGCGACGAGCCCTTCAGCGCCGGTGCGGACCTGGAGTCCACGCTGCCCGCGTTCGTCGCGGTGGGCGTGGCGGCGATCGAGGACGCGGAAGGCTTCATGCAGCAGACCATGCTGCGCCTGCGCTATGCGAGCGTGCCGGTGGTGTCCGCGATCCGCGGGCTGGCGCTGGGCGGCGGCTGCGAGCTGGGGTTGTATTCGGCCAAGCGCGTGGCAGCGATGGAGAGCTACATCGGGCTGGTGGAGGTGGGCGTGGGTCTCGTGCCCGGCGCCGGCGGCCTGACCTACATCGCGCGGCGTGCGGCGGAGAACGCAGCCTTCAGCACCGACAAGGACCTGCTGAAATTCCTGACCGAGGGCTTCACGGCTGCCGCGACGGCGAAGGTGGGGACCAGCGCCATCGAGTCGCGCAAGATCGGCTACCTGCTGGACAGCGATGTCATCGTGCCGAACAAGGACGAATTGCTGTACGTGGCGCTCCAGCAGGCCAAGGCGCTGTACGACGCGGGCTATCGTCCGCCGCACAGGCGCATGTTCCCGGTGGCGGGCCGCAGCGCGAAGGCGACGATCCAGGGCCAGCTCGTGAACCTGCGCGACGGCGGCTTCGCATCGCAACACGACTTCCACATCGCTTCGCTGATCGCCAACGTGGTGACGGGCGGGGATGTCGATGCGAACACGCTGGTGACGGAGGAATACCTGATGACGCTGGAACGCCGGGCGTTCTGCGAACTGGTGCAGCATCCGAAGACGCAGGAGCGGATCCTGGGGATGCTGAGTACGGGGAAGCCGGTGCGGAACTAGCAGGCTGTTCCTCCTTCCCCCTCCGGGGGAAGGTCGGGATGGGGGCGCTGATGCGACACCAGGCTTATTCGAAGACCCACAGCAATGCACGCGAACTGCGGGCAGGCATGACCGACTCCGAGCGGAAATTGTGGTCGAGGCTGCGGCTGGAGCAACTCGGCGTCAAGTTCCGCCGCCAGCACCCGCTGGGAAACTACATAGCGGACTTCGCGTGCCTGTCGCCGAAGCTGATCGTGGAACTCGATGGGTCGCAACATGCGGACCAGGCGACTTACGACGCGCGTCGCGAGCAGTTCTTTCGCCAGCACGGATTCCAGGTCCTGCGTTTCGCGACGGATGAACCGCTGAGGAACATGGACGGTGTCCTGGCCGTCATCGTTCAGCAACTCGGGGTGCGGGCCGAGCGCCCCCACCCCAACCCTCCCCCGGAGGGGGAGGGAGTAGAGACAAGGAAGACCCAATGACCCGACAACTCCAGGACGCCTACATCGTCGCCGCCACCCGCACCCCCATCGGGCGCTCGCACCGCGGTTTCTTCCGCAACATGCGGCCCGACGACCTGCTCGCCACGGTGCTGCGATCCGCCCTCGCGCAGGTCCCCAACCTCGATCCGCAGGCCGTCGAGGACGTGATCTGCGGCTGCGCCATCCCCGAAGGGCCGCAGGGCCTCAACGTCGCGCGCGTGGCCACCGTGCTGGCCGGCCTGCCCAAGAGCGTGGGCGGCATCACCGTCAACCGCTTCTGCGCCTCCGGCCTGTCCGCGGTGCAGATGGCCGCCGACCGCATCCGCGTGGGCGAGGCCGACGTGATGATCGCTGCCGGCACCGAGAGCATGAGCCTGGTGCCCATGATGGGCAACTCGCCCTCGCTGTCCCCCTCCATCTTCAGCAACCCCGACGACCTCGAGAGCTACGGCATCGCCTACGGCATGGGCCTCACCGCCGAGAAGGTCGCGCGGCAGTGGAAGGTGAGCCGCGACGCCCAGGACGCATTCGCCGTCCGCTCGCACCAGAAGGCGATCGCGGCCATGCAGGCCGGCGAATTCGCCGGCGAGATGACGGAAGTGGAAGTCGCCGAGCGCGCGCTCGACCTCGAATCCGCCGAAGTCGCGGTGAAGACGCGCAAGGTGCACCTCGACGAGGGCGCGCGCCCCGACACCACGCTGGAAGCGCTGGGCAGGCTCAAGCCGGTGTTCGCCGTCCGCGGCAGCGTGACGGCCGGCAACAGCTCGCAGACCTCCGACGGCGCCGGCGCGCTGATCCTCGCGAGCGAAGCGGCGATCCGGCGCTTCGGCCTGCAGCCGCTGGCGCGCTTCGTCAGCTTCGCCAGCCGCGGCGTGCCGCCCCACATCATGGGCATCGGCCCGATCGAGGCGATCCCCGCCGCGCTGAAGGCCGCCGGCCTGAGGCAGGACGACATCGACTGGATCGAGCTGAACGAAGCCTTCGCCGCCCAGTCGCTGGCGGTGATCCAGACGCTGGGCCTCGACCCGGCGAAGGTGAACCCCATGGGCGGCGCGATCGCGCTCGGCCACCCGCTCGGCGCGACCGGCGCAATCCGCTCCGCCACCGTGGTCCACGCCCTGCGCCGCAAGAACCTGAAGTACGGCATGGTCACGATGTGCGTCGGCATGGGCCAGGGCGCCGCCGGCATCTTCGAACGCGTCTGAGCGTGCGCGCGCACGCGTTCGACGCCGCCATCGCGCTGCAGCCGCAGCCGGACGGCAGCTGGCGGGGCCGCACCAGCCCGGCCTACGCGAACATGATCGGGCCCTACGGCGGCATCACGGCCGCGCAGTGCCTGCAGTCGGTGCTGCGACACGCGGACCGGCTGGGCGACCCGATCGCGTTCACCGTCAACTTCGCCGCCGCGATCGCGGACGGCGAGTTCCTGCTGCGCCCGCGCGCGGTGCGCACCAACCGCTCCACCCAGCACTGGATGGTCGAAATGCTGCAGGGCGACCATGTCGTGGCGACTGCGACGGCCGTGACGGCCACCCGGCGCGACACCTGGTCCGGCCACGAGGCCGGCATGCCCCCGGTGCCGCGCGCGGAGGACACCCCGCGCACGCTGCGGCGCGGCGTCGAGTGGCTCAACCGCTATGAAATGCGCTTCCTGGAAGGGGCGATCCCGAAGGAATGGGACGGCCAGACCCGCGACGACAGCCTGAGCCGCCTGTGGGTGCGCGACGATCCGCCGCGGCCGCTGGACTTCGCCTCCCTCACCGCCATCGCCGACGTGTTCTTCCCGCGCGTGTGGCTGCGCCGCGCCCGGCCCACGCCGGTAGGCACGGTGAGCATGACGGTCTACTATCACGCAGACGCCGGTCTGCTGGCGGCCACCGGTCCGGGGCACCTGCTGCTGCAGGCGCAGGGGCAGGGTTTCGGCGGCGGCTACTTCGACCACGGCGGGCAGCTCTGGAGCGAGGCCGGGGACCTCCTGGCCACCACGCACCAGGTCGTCTACTACAAGGAGTGATCCGGATGGCTGCAGATGGCTTGCGCCCGGTGGCGCTGGTGGTGGGTGCGGGCGACGCCACCGGCGGCGCCATCGCGCGCCGTTTCGCGCGCGGCGGCTGCACCGTCTGTGCCACCCGCCGCAGCGTGGACAAGCTGCAGCCGCTGCTCGAGCAGATCCGCGCCGAGGGCGGCGAGGCGCACGGCTTCGCCTGCGACGCGCGCAACGAGGACGAGGTCGCGGCGCTGTACGACGACATCGAGGCGCGCATCGGCCCGATCGAGGCGATGGTCTTCAACATCGGCGCCAACGTTCCCTCCAGCATCCTGGAGGAGACGGCGCGCAAGTACTTCAAGATCTGGGAGATGGCCTGCTTCGCCGGCTTCCTCAACGCGCGCAAGGCGGCGCGCTGCATGGCGCCGCGCGGCAAGGGCACGATCCTGTTCACCGGCGCCACGGCCTCGCTGCGCGGCTCCGCCAACTTCGCCGCCTTCGCCGGCGCCAAGCACGCGCTGCGCGCGCTGGCGCAGAGCATGGCGCGCGAGCTCGGCCCGCGCGGCATCCACGTCGCGCACGTCGTGATCGACGGCGCGATCGACACCGAGTTCATCCGCGAGAACTTCCCCGAGCGCTACGCGCTGAAGGACCAGGACGGCATCCTGAACCCCGAGCACATCGCGGAGAACTACTGGATGCTGCACCTGCAGCCGCGCGACGCCTGGACCCACGAGCTCGACCTGCGGCCGTGGATCGAGAAATTCTGAGAAGGAGACCTGCCATGACGAAAGCCGTCGAGTTCTACTTCGATGTCGGCAGCCCCGCGGCGTACCTGGCCTGGACGCAGCTGCCGCAGATCGTGCAGGAGGCGCACAGCGAGATCGAATACCGGCCCATGCTGCTGGGCGGCGTGTTCCAGGCCACCGGCAACCGCTCGCCGATGGAGGTGCCGGCCAAGGGCCAGTACATGCAGGACGACCTGCAGCGCTTCGCCCGCCGCTACGGCGTGCCGTTCCGCCACAACCCGCACTTCCCGATCAACACGCTGGCGCTGATGCGCATGGTGCTGGGCCTGCAGCTGCGCCAGCCGCAGCGCATGGTGCCCTTCGTCGATGCGGTCTATCGCGCCATGTGGGTCGATGGCCAGGACATGAACGATCCGGCCGTGGTCACGAGCGTGCTGCAGCGCGCCGGCTTCGAGCCGGAGCAGATGCTGGCGCTGGCCGGCGACCCGGCCGTCAAGGACGACCTGAAGGCGGCCACGCAGGAGGCCGTGGCGCGCGGCGTGTTCGGCGCGCCCACCTTCTTCGTCGGCGGCGAGATGTTCTGGGGCCAGGACCGGCTCGATTTCGTGAAAGAAGCATTGCAATGACGACGAACGACGACGAAGTGCTGGTGCACGCCGAGGGCGGCGTGATGACGCTCACGCTCAACCGGCTGGCGCGCAAGAACTCGCTCACGGGCGCGATGTACGCTGCGCTCGCGGAGGCGATCGCGCGCGCCAGGGAGGACGCGGCGGTGCGCGTGGTGCTGGTGCAGGGATACGAGACCGTCTTTTGCGCCGGCAACGACATCGGCGACTTCCTGAACCAGCCGCCCGCTGGGGCGGAGTCGCCCGTGTTCCGCTTCCTGCACGGCATCGCCACCTTCCCCAAGCCCCTGCTGGCGGCGGTGTGCGGCCCGGCCGTGGGCGTGGGCACCACGATGCTGTTCCACTGCGACCTGGTCTACGCGGGCGACAACGCGGCGTTCTCGATGCCCTTCGTGAACCTCGGCCTGTGCCCGGAGGCGGCGTCCAGCCTGCTGGCGCCGCAGCTCCTCGGCTACCACCGCGCCGCCGAGGCGCTGTTGCTGGGTGAACCCTTCATGGCCGAAGCGGCGCTGGAGGTCGGCCTCGTGAACCGCGTGCTGCCGCCCACGGAGGCCAACGGCTATGCGCAGGCGCAGGCGCGCAAGCTCGCGGCCAAGCCGCTGGCGTCGCTGGTGGAAACCAAGCGCCTGATGAAGAAGGGCCAGCAGCCGGCGGTGGTGCAGCAGATGGCCGACGAAGGCGAGAGCTTCCGCCGCATGCTGGTGGCGCCGGCGGCCAGGGAGGCCTTCACGGCGTTCATGGAAAAGCGCAAACCGGATTTCTCCGGGCTCTGATCCAACGGGGCAGCCGCGCCAACCCACGGAGTGCGTATGAACCTCGAAGGCAAGACCCTCTTCATCACTGGTGCCTCGCGCGGCATCGGCCTGGCCATCGCGAAGCGCGCGGCGGCCGACGGCGCCAACATCGTGATCGCCGCCAAGACCACGGAGCCGAACCCGAAGCTTCCCGGCACGATCCACAGCGCCGCGGAGGAGATCCGCGCCGCCGGCGGCCACCCGCTGCCGCTGCCGGTCGATATCCGCGAGGAAGCGCAGGTGCTCGAAGCCGTGCAACGCGCGGTAGCCGCCTTCGGCGGCATCGACATCCTGGTCAACAACGCCAGCGCGATCAGCCTCACCGACACCGAGCACACGCCCATCAAGCGCTACGACCTCATGAACGGGATCAACGCGCGCGGCACCTTCCTGTGCACGCAGGCCTGCCTGCCGGAACTGAAGAAGTCGGCCGCCGCGGGCCGCAACGCGCACGTGCTCACGATGTCGCCGCCGCTGTCCATGAAGACGCACTGGTTCGCGCCGCACACCGCCTACACGATGGCCAAGTACGGCATGAGCATGTGCACGCTCGGCCATGCGGGCGAGTTCCGCAAGTACGGGATCGCGGTCAACAGCCTGTGGCCGCGCACGGCCATCGCGACCGCCGCGCTGCAGATGATCCCCGGCGTCGACATCGGCGCCTGCCGCAAGCCCGAGATCCTCGCGGACGCCGCGTACCTGGTGCTCACCTCCGACGCGCGCGAGGCGCGCAACAGCGGCAACTTCCACATCGACGACGAACTGCTGGCCGCGCACGGGCAGGCCGACCTCGACCGTTATTCCGTGACGCCCGGCACCACGAAGTTCGTGCCCGACTTCTTCGTCGACTGACGCTCTGTACGTTTTCGGACATAGCTGGGCCAGCGCCCCCAAAACGGTGCGCGCTGTGTAAACTGCGCCGCAGAAAAGCAGGGCCATGCGTGGCCGATAACAGCAGCGGGAGTGCGCGCGCGGCGCGGCAGGAACAAGGGGCTTCCTTCATGCGTGGAGATGAAGTTGCGGCGTACCTTGTGGGCTTTCGTGGCCGTCGTGTTCGCATCCGCGGCCCTCGCGCAGGAGCGCGACGACGGTGAATGGCGCGTCGCCGGCAAGGACCCGGGGCTCAACCGCTACAGCGGCCTGGCCCAGGTCACCACGGCGAACGCCGCGCAGCTGAAGCTGGCCTTCCATTTCCCCACCAATCTCGACCGCGGGCACGAGGCGGCGCCCATCGTGGCCGAGAACACGCTGATCGTGGTGGGGCCGTTCCCCAACACCGTCTTCGCCTTCGACATTTCGAAGGCACCGTTCACCGCGAAGTGGACCTTCGACCCCAGGCCGGACCCGAGCGCGCAGGGGGTCGCCTGCTGCGACACCGTCAACCGCGGCGGTGCCTACGCCGACGGACGCTTCTTCTTCAACACGCTGGACAACCAGACCATCGCGCTCGACGTGAAGACGGGCAGGGAGCTGTGGCGCACCAGGCTCGGCGAGATCAAGCTCGGCGAAAGCATGACCGGCGCGCCCATGGTCGCCAAGGGCAAGGTGTTCGTGGGCAACAGCGGCGGCGAGTTCGGCGTGCGCGGCTGGATCACGGCGCTCGATGCCGCCACCGGCAGGATTGCCTGGCGCGCCTACAGCACCGGCCCCGACAAGGACGTGCTGATCGGCCCCGCCTTCAAGCCCTGGTACCCGTCGGACCAGGGCCAGGACCTCGGCGTGAAGACCTGGCCCGGCGAGGCGTGGAAGATCGGCGGCGGCACGGTCTGGGGCTTCATTTCCTACGACCCGCAACTGGACCTGATCTACCACGGCACGGCCAACCCCGGCCCCTGGAATCCCGGGCAGCGCCCCGGCGACAACAAGTGGACCGCCGGCCTGTTCGCGCGCCGCCCCGACACCGGCGAGGCCGTCTGGTACTACCAGAGCAGCCCGCACGACCTGCACGACTACGACGGCGTGAACGAGAGCGTGCTGGTCGACCTGGCCATCGGCGGCGCCACGCGCAAGGTGCTGCTGCGCGCCGACCGCAACGGCTACCTGTACGTGATCGACCGCGCGAGCGGGCAGGTGCTCTCGGCCACGCCCTTCGTGCACACCACCACGTCCACCGGCGTGGACCTGCAGACCGGCGCGCTGAAGTACAACCCGGCCAAGGATCCGCGCGCCGGCGAGACGGTGCGCAGCATCTGCCCCGGCGCACCCGGCGGCAAGGACTGGCAGCCTACGGCCTGGTCGCCGCGCACCAGGCTGCTGTACATCCCGCACCAGAACCTGTGCCAGGACGCGATCACGTCCGAGGTGAGCTACATCGCCGGCACGCCCTTCGTCGGCGTCGAAGCCAGGATCTACGCCGGGCCCGGCGGCCACCGCGGCGTGTTCACCGCCTGGGACCCCGTGGCCCGGCGCAAGGCCTGGGAGATCCGCGAGAAGTTTCCGGTGTGGGGCGGTGCGCTGGTGACTGCCGGCGACGTCGCCTTCTACGGCACCATGGACGGCTGGTTCAAGGCGGTCGATGCGCGCAGCGGCAAGCTGCTGTGGCAATACCAGACCGAGTCGGGGATCATCGGCCAGCCGATCGCCTTCCGCGGCGGGGACGGGCAGGAGTACGTGGCCGTCCTGGCGGGCGTGGGCGGCTGGCCCGGTGCCATCGTGTCGGCCGGCCTCGACGCCCGCGACGCGACGGCGGCCGGCGGCTTCGCCAACGCCATGCGCGACCTGCCGGCGGTCACGCGCAAGGGCGGGCACCTGTACGTGTTCTCGCTCGCGGGAGGCGGCAAGTGAGACGCGCCCCTGCAATGGCGCTGGTGCTCGTCGCGGCCACCGCCGCCGCGCAGGAATCGCCGCGCCAGGGCTTGCCGACGCAGGAGCCGCAGCGGCAAGCGCTGCCGACGCAGGAGCCGCAGCGGCAAGCGCTGCGGGTGTGCGCCGACCCCGACAACCTGCCGTACTCGCACCGGGACGGCAGCGGTTTCGAGAACCGCATCGCACAACTGGTGGCCAGCGACTTCGGCGTGCCACTCGCCTACGCGTGGTTGCCAGACCGGCGCGGCTTCGTGCGCAAGACGATGGGCGCCGGCCTGTGCGACCTGATCGTGGGCGTGCCCGCGGACTTCGGGCGCACGCTCAACACGCGGCCCTACTACCGTTCCAGCTACGTGCTGGTCGAGCCCGAGACGCACCTGGTCTCGCCCACCACCTTCGCCGATCCGCGCCTGCGCGCGTGGCGCGTGGGCGTGCAGCTGGTCGGAGAAGATCTCGCCACCACGCCGCCGGGCCACGCGCTCGCGCTCTCGGGCGCCGTGGACAACATCGTCGGCTATCCCGTCCCCGGCGAGCAGCCCGCCGCCGCGCGCATCGTGCAGGCGCTCTCGCGCGGCGAGCTCGACGCCGCCTTCGTGTGGGGCCCGCAGGCGGGCTACTACGCGCAGCACGCGCCCGTGCCGCTGCGCATGCACTACGTGCCGCCCCCCGAGGCGCTCAAGGACCAACCCTTCGTGTTCGCCATCGCGATGGGCGTGCGCCGCGGCGACCGCGCGCTGCGCGACCGGCTCGACGACTTCATCGCGCGCCGGCAGCCGGAGATCGACCGCATCCTGGCCGACTACGGCGTGCCGCGCCTGCCGGAGGCCGCGCCATGAAGGCCCGACTGGCCTGCCTGCTGCTGGCCGCAACCGCGCTCGCGGCCTGCGAACGCGAGGAGCGCCACTTCCGCGCCGAAGTCCGCAACGCCACCGGCGGCGAGACGGCGGTGCGGCGCAGCAGCAACCAGCCCGGGATGGCGCTCGGCGGCATGGTGAAGCTGGCGGAGCGCAACATCAGCATGTACGACGACAACGCCTTCGCGCTCAACGAGGGCAAGCGCCTGTACCGCTGGTACAACTGCTCCGCGTGCCACGCCAACGGCGGGGGCAACATCGGCCCCGCGCTGATGGACAGCCAGTGGGTCTACGGCAGCGACCCGCAGAGCATCTTCGCCAGCATCGTGCAGGGCCGGCCCAACGGCATGCCCTCCTTCGGCGGCCACATCCCCGAGGACCAGGTGTGGAAGATCGTGGCCTACGTGCGCTCCATGGGCGGCGGCGTGCGGTCGGACGTGGCGCCCTCGCGCACCGACTCGCTCTATTCCGGCAAGCCGGAGAACTTCCGCTCGCCGCAGCCCGCGATCCAGAAGGGCACGTCCGAAGCCGAACAGGCGCTGGAGCCGAGATGAGCGCCGCACGGCCGCCCGAAGGCGCGGGCCCCCTCCGCTTGCGGAGGGGGGAGGCGAAGGCCGCGCAGCGGACAAGCCTGGGGGAGGTTGACCAATGAATCCCGGCGTGCATGACATGCTGAGCGCGTGGGGGCCGCAGGCCGCGCACGTGGCCTGGCTGTGGAACATCTTCCTGGCGATCTGCGGCATCGTCTTCGCCGCGCTCCTGGCGGCCCTGTTCCTGGCGCTGCGGCGCGCACCGCGGATCGAAGCGCCCCAGGCGCCGGACCTGGGCACCGTCAACGTGCCCGAGCCGCGGCTGGGCCGCGCCGTGACGACCGCGGTCGCGATCACCATCCTCGGGCTGTTCGTCCTGCTGGCCGCGAGCGTCTTCACCGACCGCGCGCTGGCGCGCCTGCCGCTGCAGGACGCCGTCCACATCCAGGTGACGGGGCACCAGTGGTGGTGGTCGGTGAAGTACATCGACGGCCCGGTGTCGGAGACCTTCGAGACGGCCAACGAGATCCACGTGCCGGTGGGCCGGCCGGTCGTGGTGCAGCTCAATGCGAGCGACGTGATCCACAGCCTGTGGATCCCCAGCCTCACGGGCAAGCGCGACCTGGTCCCCGGGCGCACCGCCACGCTCGCCTTCCGCGCCGACCAGCCCGGCATCTATCGCGGCCAGTGCGCCGAGTTCTGCGGCTTCCAGCATGCGTTCATGGCCTTCGAGGTGCACGCGCAGGCGCCCGAGGACTACGAGCGCTGGCGCAGGCAGCAGCTCGCGCCCGCGCCCGAACCCATGCAGGCCCAGGCGCAGCGCGGCAAGCAGCTGTTCCAGTCGGTCAGCTGCGCCATGTGCCACGCCATCCAGGGCACGCTGGCACAGGGCCGGAAGGCCCCGGACCTCACGCACCTGGCCAGCCGCCGCACCCTGGCGGCGGGGACGCTGCCCAACGACCCCGGCAACCTGGCGAGCTGGATCGCCGATCCGCAGCGGCACAAGCCCGGCGTGAACATGCCGGCCAACCCCATGTCCGGCGAGGACCTCGCCGCCATCGTCAGCTATCTCGGAACATTGCAATGAGGCAGGGACCGCTCGGCGAGAAGCCGCATCCGCACAAGGGCAGGACCAAGGACGGCCTGGCCGGCGGCGAGGTGGTGGCGCGCGTGCTGGACGAGACCTGGCAGGACCCGCCGGGCTTCTTCGGCTGGTTCTGCGCCATCAACCACAAGACCATCGGCAAGCGCTTCCTGGTCACCTGCCTGGTGTTCTTCGCGCTGGGCGGCCTGCTGGCGGCGGCGATGCGGCTGCAGCTCGCGCGCCCCGGCAACACCCTGCTGGGCCCCGACCTGTACAACCAGGTCTTCACCATGCACGGGTCCACCATGATGTTCCTGTTCGCCGTGCCGGTGATGCAGGCGGTGGCGATCTACCTCGTGCCGCTGATGATCGGCGCGCGCGCGACGGCGTTCCCGCGCATGACCGCGTACTCGTACTGGATCTTCCTGTTCGGCGGCGTGATGCTGTACGCGGCGTTCCTCGTCAACTCGGGGCCGGATGCGGGCTGGTTCTCCTACGTGCCGCTGGCCGGGCCCGAATACGGCGCCGGCAAGCGCAACGACATCTGGGCCCAGATGATCACCTTCACGGAGGTGTCGGCGCTGCTGGACGCGATCATCATCATCTGCACCGTGTTCAAGCTGCGGGCGCCGGGCATGACCTTGAACCGCATCCCGCTCTACGTGTGGGCGATGCTGGTGGTGGCCTTCATGATCCTGTTCGCGATGCCGGCGGTGGCGCTGGCCAGCACGCTGCTGATCCTGGACCGGCTGGTCGCCACCCACTTCTACAACCCGGGCGAGGGCGGCGACGTGCTGCTGTGGCAGCACCTGTTCTGGTTCTTCGGCCACCCCGAGGTCTACATGATCTTCATCCCGGGGCTGGGCTTCATGTCCGCGATGATCCCGACCTTCGCGCGCCGGCCGATGTTCGGCTACACGGCGATGGTGCTGTCGGTCATCGCCACCGGCTTCCTCTCCTTCGGCCTGTGGGTGCACCACATGTTCGCCACCAACGTGCCGGAGCTGGGCAAGACCTTCTTCACCGCGGCCAGCATGCTGATCGCCATCCCGACGGCGGTGCAGATCTACTGCTGGATCGCCACGCTGTGGACTGGCCGGCTGAACTTCAAGGTGCCCCTGTACTACGTGCTGTCCTTCTTCGTGATCCTGGTGATCGGCGGCATGACGGGCCTGATGCTCGCCTCGGTGTCGCTCGACTCGCAGGTGCACGACTCGTACTTCGTCGTCGCGCACCTGCACTACGTGCTGCTCGGAGGCGCGGTGTTCCCGCTGTTCGGCGCGCTGTACTACTGGTATCCCAAGTTCACGGGGCGGCTGATGTCCGAGCAGCTCGGGCGCTGGAGCTTCTGGCTGATGTTCGTCGGCTTCAACGTGGCCTTCTTTCCCATGCACTTGCTCGGGATGAACGGCATGCCGCGCCGCGTGTACACCTATCCGGTGGAAATGGGCTGGGGCACGCTGAACCTGCTGTCCACGCTCGGCGCCGTCACGCTGGCGCTGGGGATCTTCCTCACCCTGGTGAACGCCGTGCGCAGCGCGCGCCACGGCGTGCCCGCCGGGCCCGACCCTTGGGGCGGCGGCACCCTGGAATGGGCGACCGAGTCGCCGCCGCGCGTGTGCAGCTTCGTCGCCACCCCCGTGGTGTACGGGCGCGATCCGGTGTGGCAGGGCGTGCCCGAGGGGCAGCCGGACCACGTCTGCGGCCTCGCCGCCGACGTGCGCGAAGTGCTGTGCACCACGGTCGCCGACGCGAAGCCGGACAGCCGCATGATGTACCCCGAATCCAGTGCCTCGCCCTTCCTCGCTGCGCTGGCGACGACGGTGCTCTTCATCGGCTCCATCTTCACGCCCTGGGCGGTGCTGTGGGGGTCCGTGCCGGTGGTGATCGCGCTGGTCTGGTGGTTCTGGCCGAACCGGCGCGAGGCGGAAGAGGAGCTGGCGCTGGAAAAACTGGATCCCTCCCTCGTCGCGGAGAACGCATGAACGAAGCCGTGGCCAAGGGGCGGGCGCTGGACGTCGCGGAACTGCCCACCGTCGTCTTCTCCCACCGCAGCCTGATGTGGTGGGGCACGCTGGGCGTGATGGCGATCGAGAGCACGGTCTTCGCGCTTTCGATCATGGCCTACTTCTACCTGCGCAGCCACCAGGAGACCTGGCCGCTGAGCGCACTGCCGCCGGACCTGCGCTGGGGCACCCTCAACACCGTCGTGATGCTGGCCAGCTTCGTCCCCGCGCACCGGGCCAAGCGCGCGGCCGAGAAACTGGACCTGCGCGGCGTGCGGCGGTGGCTGGTGGTGAGCACGCTGTTCGGCATCGCCTTCACCGTCATCCGCGGCTTCGAGTTCGCCACGCTGAACGTGCGCTGGGACAGCAGCGCGTACGGCTCGGTCGTGTGGCTGCTGCTCGGCCTGCATACGACGCACATCGTCACCGACCTGCTGGACACGGCGGTGCTCACGGTGCTGTTCTTCACCGGGCCGCTCGACGGCAAGCGCTACGTGGACGTGAGCGAGAACTCGTTCTACTGGTACTTCGTGGTCGTGGCCTGGCTGCCGATCTACTTCGTCATTTACTGGGGGGCCCGCGCGTCATGAGCATCAGGAGCTGGGCCGCCCTCGTCATCGCGCCGTCGGTGGCGCTGGGGACGCAGAGCGTCATGTACGCGATGGTCACGCCGTCGTGCAGCGCGCAGACGCGGCTGCAGCTGCACCTGTTCGCCGCCGTCGCCCTGGCGGTGGTGGTGGTGCTGGCGGTGCTGGCCTTCGGCGAGTCCTCGCTGCGCCGGCCCGAGCCGGCCTCGATGGACAGCGACGAACATCACGGCCGCCACCGCTTCCTGGCCAACATGGCGGCCGCGGTCGGCGCGCTGGCGGCGCTGGTGATCCTCGCGATGTGGTCCACCACGTGGGTGCTCACGCCGTGCGGGCCCTGATCGCGCTGGCGGCGGCGCTGCCGCTCGCGGCCCTTGCGCACACGACGACCGCCGCGGCGGGCGCAGCGCCGTGGAGCTGGAACTTCGCGCCCTGGCTGCTCGCGCTGCTGGCGCTCTCCGCCGTCGCCTATGGCATCGGCCTGCGGCGGCTGTGGCGCCATGCGGGCGGGGCGCGCGGCGTCGGCGCGCAAGAGGCCGGCTGCTTCGCGCTCGGATGGATCACGCTCGCCGCGGCGCTGGTCTCGCCGATCGATGCCTTCGGCGGCCAGCTGTTCTCCGTGCACATGGTGCAGCACGAGCTGCTGATGGTGCTGGCCGCGCCCCTGCTGGTGCTGGGCCGGCCGCTGGCGGCCTGGACCTGGGCGCTGGCACCGGCGCAGCGGCGCGCGGCCGGCCGGCTGTTCGCCACGCGCGGCTGGTCGGGCGCGTGGTCGGCGCTCACCGATCCGCTCGCTGCGTTCGCGCTGCATGCGATCGCGCTGTGGGCCTGGCACCTGCCGTCGGCCTTCGACGCGGCGCTGGCGCACGAAGGCTGGCATATCGCGCAGCATGCGTCCTTCCTCGGCACGGCGCTCTTCTTCTGGTGGTCGGTGCTGGGGCACGACCCGCGCGGCCGCTACGGCGCGGGGCACTCGGCCGCGTCGCTCTTCGCGACGATGATGCACACCGGCGCGCTCGGCGCCTTGCTGAGCCTCGCTCCGCAGCCCTGGTACGCACCGTATGTCGCGACGACGCTCGCGCTCGGCCTCGATCCGGCGCAGGACCAGCAGCTCGGTGGCCTGGTGATGTGGGTGCCCGCGGGCCTGGTCTACGTGGCCGCGGCGCTGTGGGTGCTGGGGCGCCTGCTCACGCGCGAGCGCGCGTGACGCGCGCCGGCGCCCCGCCTATCATCCCGCGCATGGCCTACATGCTCGTGATCCTCGAAGACCCCGCCCAGCGCGGCACGCGCACCCGCGCCGAAGGCGAGGCGGTGTTCCAGCGCATGGTCGATTTCGCCGAGACGCTCAGGCGCCAGGACAAGCTGCTCGCCGTGGAATCGCTCGCGTCGCAGGAAAAGGCCGCGCGCGTGCGGGTGCGCGGCGGCCAGGCGCAGGTGCTCGACGGCCCCTTTGCCGAAGCCAAGGAAATGATCGGCGGCTTCTTCCTGCTCGATTGCGCCACCCGCGAGGAGGCGCTCGCCATCGCCCGCCGCTGCCCCGCCGCCGAATGGGCGACGGTGGAAGTGCGGGAGACGGCGCCCTGCTACCTGTAGGAACCCGGGCTCGCGAGCATCACTTGCCGGCACCGGACTGCTGCTGCGCGCGCTTCTGCGCGATGTAGCGCAGTTCGGCCTTGGCGACGGGGTCGTTGGCGTCGAGCTTGAGGCACTCGTTGTAGATCTTCTCCGCGCCGTCCAGGTCCTTCTTCTCCACCAGCACGAAGGCCTGCCCGCGCAGCGCCCGCGCCAGTTCGCGATTGCGCACGCTGGTGGGCGAGAACTCGCGCGCGTCCGTCTCGGCACGCTTGAACTCCTTGGCCGCCTGGTCGAAGTTCTTTTCCTTCAGCACCAGCTGGCCGAGTTCCGCGCGGTACGCCGCGTTGTGCGGCGCGAGCGCCACCGCCGCCTCGATCGCCTTGCGGGCGTCGGGGAAGCGCTTCATCTCGGTCAGGATGAAACTCTTGAGGTAGTAGGCGTCGCCCCAGGTGGACGGATACACGCCGGCTTCCATGGCCTCCTTGCCCGGCGTCGGCTTGCGGCCCATCTCGTTCAGGTAGGCCTGCGCCTCGGCGGGGCTGCGCGAGGCGAACACCTGGATCTTGCCGCGGCGATAGCGGTCCTCGTAGGATTGGACGACGGCGTCCGCGAGCACCAGTGCTTCCTGCAGCTTGCCGGCGCGCATGAGGCGCGACACCTCGTCGAGCTCCGCCGTGTTCTCGGTGGGGCGCGGCGCCGCGGCGGCGGCGGGTGCGGGTGCGGACGCGGCGTTGGCCGCGGGTGCGCTCGTCGTGCCCTGGGCGAATGCGGCGCTCAGGCAGCAGGCCAGGACGGTGAAAACAAGCGTGCGTGCATAAACCATGATGGAACTCCCTCCTCGTTGCAAATTGTGACTGTTGTACGCGCAGGTTGCGAGAGCCTTTGGGGCCGCTGCGGGTTTTTCCCGACCGGCGGATGTCGAAATTCGACAACCTGCGTCGTCGTGGAAATGAAGGCCGATCCCCGGCCTGCCACCAGGAGACCCGCCATGCGTTTCATGTTCATCGTCAAGGCCACCCCCGACAGCGAAGCCGGGCGCTTTCCGGAAGACAGCGAGAAGGTCTTCCAGGCGATGGCGAGCTACCACGAGGAACTCGCGCGCGCCGGCGCACTGCTGGACGCCTCGGGCCTGCAACCCACGGCCAAGGGCTGGCGCGTGCAGTACGACGGCGGCCGGCGCAGCATCGTGGACGGCCCGTTCGCCGAGACCAAGGAACTGATCGCCGGCTACACGCTGGTCCAGACCCGCACCCGCGACGAGGCCATCGAGTGGTCGCGCCGCTTCCCCAACCCGGTGGGCGAAGGCATTCCCTGCCACATCGAGGTGCGGCAGCTGTACGAGCTGGCGGACTTCGAGGGCCTCGTCGAGGAGAAGACCACCGCGCGCTTCCGCGACATCGGGATGCGCTGAACCGGAGCCCCCGCCATGACCGCCGCCCGCCAGATCTTCGTCAACCTGCCGATCCGCGACATGGAGCGCTCCAAGGCCTTCTTCGCCGCGCTCGGCTTCTCCTTCAACCCGCAGTTCACCAACGAGCAGGGCGCCTGCATGGTCGTCTCCGAGACGATCTACGCGATGCTGCTGGTGGAGCCCTTCTTCCAGACCTTCACCAAGAAGCCCGTCGCCAACGCGCGCGAGACCACCGAGGTGATCGTGTGCCTGTCGTGCGCGAGCCGCGACGAGGTCGACGCGCTGGTGCGCAAGGCGCTCGCCGCCGGCGGCACCGCGCCCAACGCGCCGCAGGATCACGGGTTCATGTACGGCCATGGCTTCGAGGACCCGGACGGCCACGTGTGGGAGCTGGTGTGGATGGACCCGAACGCGGCGCCGCCGCAGGCCTAGGGTCCGGGCTGCTCGCATGCACTCGGCCACGCACCAGGCGATCGCCGCGGTCTGGCGGCTCGATGCGGCACGCATCACCGCCGTCGTCGCGCGCATGGTGCGCGACGTCGGCGTGGCCGAGGAACTGGCGCAGGACGCGCTGGTCGCCGCCCTGGAGCACTGGCCGCGCGAGGGCATTCCCGACAATCCCGCGGCGTGGCTGATGACCACCGCCAAGCGCCGCGCGCTCGACCACCTGCGCCGCGCGAAGATGCAGGGCGAGAAGCTGGAGGAAGTCGGCCAGGACCTGCAGGCGCAGGAGGCGCTGGTCGTGCCCGACTTCGTCGACGCGCTCGATGCCGCGCGGCAGGACGACATCGGCGACGACCTGCTGCGGCTGATCTTCACGGCCTGCCACCCGGTGCTGCCGCAGGAGGCGCGGGTGGCGCTCACGCTGCGCCTGCTGGGCGGGCTCACCACGCACGAGATCGCGCGCGCCTACCTGGTGCCGGAGCCCACCATCGCGCAGCGCATCGTGCGCGCCAAGCGCACGCTCGCCAGCGAGAAGGTGCCCTACGAAGTGCCGCGCGGCGCGGAGCTGGCGCCGCGCCTGGCCTCGGTGCTGGAAGTGGTGTACCTGGTCTTCAACGAGGGCTACACCGCGACGGCCGGCAGCGACTGGATGCGGCCCGAGCTCGCGCAGGAGGCGCTGCGCCTGGGCCGCATGCTGGCCGGCATCGCAGCGCGCGAGCCCGAGGTGCACGGCCTGCTGGCGCTCATGGAACTGCAGGCCTCGCGCATGGCCGCGCGCACCGACGCGCAGGGCCGGCCGATCCTGCTGGCCGACCAGGACCGGCGCCGCTGGGATCCGCTGCTGGTGCGGCGCGGGCTGGAGGCACTGCAGCGCGCGGAAGGCCTGGGCGGCGCGCGCGGCGTGTACGCGCTGCAGGCGGCGATCGCGGCCTGCCACGCGCGTGCGCCCTCCAGCGCCGAGACCGACTGGGCGCGCATCGCCGCCCTCTACGGCACGCTGGCCGAAGTCGCGCCCTCGCCGGTGGTGGAGCTCAATCGCGCGGTCGCCATCGCGCAGGCCGAGGGGCCGGCGGCGGCGCTGGCGATCGTCGAGCGGCTGCGCGCCGATCCGGCGCTGCGGCGCTACCAGTGGTTGCCGGGCGTGCATGGCGATCTGCTGGAGAAGCTGGGGCGTCACGAAGAGGCGCGCGTGGCGTTCCGCGAGGCTGCCGCGCTCGCGGGGAATGCGCGGGAGCGACAGCTGATGGAGGAGCGGGCGCGGCGGCTGGATGCAGCGGACTCGTAGGCTGGCGGTGAGCCTTGCGAACCCCAGCGATGCGCGAAGCGCTGGGGTTCGCGCGCTGACGCGGCTCACCACCGGCCTGCCCTCCGCGCTCCCGCCCCGTGCCACCGATCTACTGGAGCCTGGCATTCAACGGCTTGACGGGAATCTCCACGTCGATGTCGTCGAGCTCGCCCTTGCGGTCCTTCAGCAGCAGCGTGACGCGCACCTTCTGCCCCACCCGCACGGTGTCCTTCAGGTCCAGCAGCATCACGTGGTAGCCACCGGGCTTGAGCGCCACGGCCTTGCCCGCGGGCAGCTCGATGCCCTTGACCGCGCGCATCCGCATGGTCATGTTCTCGTCCATGGCCATCTCGTGGATCTCCACCACGCCGGCCGCGGGCGAGCGCGCACCGACCAGCGTGACGTCGGTCGTGGAGGTCAGCTGCATGAAGGCGCCGCTGGACTTCTGGCCCGGCACGGTGGCGCGGATCCACGCGTCCTCCACGGTCACATCCGCGAAGCACGGAGCGGCCGCGAGGAGGCCGACCAGCGCGAGAAGGGTTTTTCGCATCGCCATTCCCTCAGCCGAGCAACTGGCGCACGTCGTGCGCGCAGTCTTCCGCCGGCATGTTGTGGCGCAGCGCCACGCGCAGCAGGCCGTTGGGGTCGAAGCCATAGGACAGCAGCGAGTGGTCCAGCGTGTACGAGGAGCCCGTGGGCACCTTGCGGAAGAACACCTTGAAGTTGGCGGCCGTCGCCTTGGTGGTCTGCGCATCGCCCGACAGCGAGACGAAGGTGGGGTCGAAGGCCGCGGTGTAGGCCTTGAGCATTTCCGGCGTGTCGCGCTCCGGGTCCAGCGTCACGAACAGCACCTGCAGCAGGTCGCCGTCCTTGCCCAGGATGTGGCGGACCTGCGCCGCGCGGGCCAGCGCGGTGGGGCAGGCGTCCGGGCACTGCGTGAAGCCGAAGTGCAGCAGCACGACGCGGCCGCGGTAGTCGGCGATGGTGCGCTCGCGGCCCTGCGCGTCCTTCAGGCGGAACTCGCCCTTGTAGGTGGCGTCGCTCAGGTCGACGCCCTTGAAGCTGGCGCGCGGCTGGTGGTCGCAGCCGGCCAGCAGGGCCAGGCCGCCCAGCAGCACGGACCGGCGGGTGGGATGGGTCAGGGGATTCATCGGGTCGCTCCCGGTTCGGTAATGAAGCCAATCTTGCGCAGTCCCGCGCGCTGCGCGGCCGCCATCGCCCGGGCGACCTTCTCGTAGCGCACGGACTTGTCGCCGCGGATGTGCAGCTCGGGCTGCGGATTCTTCGAGGCCTCGATGGCGAGCACCGACTCGAGTTCCGAGTCGTCCAGCTTCGCCTCTTTCCAGTAGTAGGTGCCCTGCGCATCGACGCTCAGGCGCACGGTGTGCGGCTTCGTCTCCTGCGCGTGGTTCTGCGCGCGCGGCAGGTCGATGTCGACCGCGTGCTTCATGACGGGCACCGTGATGATGAAGACGATCAGCAGCACCAGCATGACGTCCACCAGCGGGGTCATGTTGATCTCGTTCATCACCTCGGAGGTGTCGTCCTGGGTGCCGAAGGACATGGCGTGCTCCTCAGGCCTTCTTCAGGTGGACGACGCGGCGCTCGCTCGCGGCGACGCGCGCGCCGGTCACGAAGTACGCATGCAGGTCGTGGGCGAAGCGATTGAGCTTGTGCAGCACGCGCTTGTTGCCGCGCACCAGGGCGTTGTAGCCCAGCACCGCGGGGATCGCGACCGCCAGGCCCAGCGCCGTCATGATCAGCGCCTCGCCGATGGGGCCGGCGACCTTGTCGATGGTCGCCTGGCCGGCCACGCCGATCGACATCAGTGCGTGGTAGATGCCCCAGACGGTGCCGAACAGGCCCACGAAGGGCGCGGTGGAGCCGACCGAGGCGAGGATCGCCAGGCCCGCCTGCAGTTGCGCGGTGCAGTCGTCGATCGCGTTGCGCAGGGACCGCGTGACCCAGTCGCTCGCGTCCATGCCGTCCTGCAGGCGCGGGCCGCCGTCCTTGGGCACGATGTGCGCGGAGGCGTCGCGGCCTTCCAGCGCCAGCGTGCGGAAGGGGTTGTCCTCGTCGGGGCCCAGGTCCGCCAGGCCGGTGGCGAAGTCGGGCGCGCTCCAGAAGCTGTCGACGGCCTTCGCCTGCTTGGCGCAGCGGCGCTGGTCGAGCGACTTCACGACGATGACCGCCCACGAGGCGAGCGACATGCCCCCGAGCAGCAGGAACACGCCCCGGGTGACGAGGTCGCCCTGGGACCAGACGTTGGCGAGGCCGAAATGGGGATGCATGGCGATCACTCCAGAACGAAATTGATGGGAACGCTGAACCACATGGCCGTCGCCACGCCGCCCTTCTTGCCGGGCACGTAGCGCCAGCGCTGCACGGTCGCGAGGGCGGCGGCGTCGAGGCGGTCGAAGCCGCTGGACGCCTGCACCTTCGCCTGCTGCGCGCTGCCGTCGGCGGCGATCAGGACGTCGACGACGACCTTGCCCTGCTCGCGCAGCTTGCGGCTGATCGCGGGGTAGGCCGGCTTGGGGTTCTGCAGGTACTCGGCATCCGTCGATGGCAGTTCGACGGGCACGGGCGCGGCGGGTGCGGCCTTGGCCACCACCACGGGTGCGGGCGGCGCCGGCGGCGCGGCCTCGGCGACCGGCTGCGTGATCGGCGCCAGCGCCACCTGGGTGGGGGCGGCCAGCGGCGCTTCCGGCGCCGGCGCCGGGGTCGGCTTGGCCACCGGTTGCGGCGCGGGCAGCGGGGCGGGCGGCGGCGGCTCGTGCTTCGCCACCTTGTGGGCCACCGGGGGCGGCAGGGGCGTCTCCACCGCTTTGGGGGGTGTCACCACCTGCGGGGGCTCGGGCTCGATCAGCACCGCCATGATCGTCTCCGGCACCACGCTGTCGACCGCGCGCCGCACCAGGCCGCTTTGCAGGGCCCACACGGCGCCGACGTGCAGCACGAGCACGCTGCCGGCGACGAGGAGGTTGCGTTGCGTCTTCATGGTGTTCAACCCTGCGCAAGAACCATGCGCGCCGTGCGCTCGCGCCACACCAGCGCGATCTCCAGCAGGACGATCCCGGCCGCCGACAGCGCGAACAGCGGCATGGCCGCCAGCAGCACCGCACCGGCGATCCAGCCGCCCAGCGGCAGCGAGGTCCAGGCGCCGGGCAGCAGCCGCGGCAGCACGGCGCTGCCCTGGCGGCGGCGCAGCACGAACATCACCCAGCCCGAAGCCAGCGAGAACAGCACGCCGGCGCCGAACAGGAACAGCAAGACCTGGTTCCACACGCCGAACTCGCCGCGATGGAAGGGAATGCCGATCGCCGTGGCCTTGCCGAAGGCGGTCTGCTGCTCCCAGCCGGCCTGGAACAGGGCACGGCCGCTGTAGGCATCGAGCACCAGGTTGACTTTCCTGCCCGGCTCGGTCTGCTCGGAGCTGGCGATGCGCCACACGCCTTGCGCGTTGCGCGGCGGGGTCAGCAGCAGGGTGACGCCCGGCGCAGTCCGCCGCGCGGCCTGCAGGATCGCGTCCCAGGCGAGCGGCTCCTGGCCCGTGGCGACGGACTGCAGGCCCTTGGGCGGCGCGGGCGGCGCCTGGCCGATCGCGTCGCGGAAGCTGCGGATCTGGTCGCCGGCATGCTTGCTCCAGGTGAGGCCCGTGCTCAGGATCGCGAGGCTCATCACCGAGAGCGCCACGCCGAGGAAGCCGTGCCACTGCTTCCAGGCGCTGCGGCCGCGGGCGCTGCCATCGGGCAGGGCGCGCGCCTGGCCCCGGGGCCACCACAGCCAGATGCCGGTGAGCAGCATGACCATCAGCCAGCTCGCGGAGAGTTCGATCATCCAGCGCCAGCCGTCGCCCTGCAGCAGCGAGGAGTGCAGGCGCTTGGACCACATGCCAAAGCGCTCCATCTCGCCCTGGCTGCCGAGGACCCTGGCCGTGTAGGGATCGACGTAGACGATCGTGCCGCGCGGCAGGCGGTCGCCGGCGGTGGCGGTGGAGGTGACGTTGGCGACGGGCGCGGGGATGCTGTCGGGGGAAACGCCGTGGGCCCCATGGCCCGCATGTCCGGCGTGGTCCCCGTGGCCGGCGCGGGCCGGCATCGGGGCTGCCACGGCGGCCGCGGCCGGTGCGCCGTGTCCGGCGTGCTCGCCGCCGGCCGCCGCCGCCAGCGCGTGGCGCGCCGGGCTGAACACCACCTGCACGGAGGCATCGTCGCGACCCGGCACGACCACGTTCTTCAGGTGCTGCCCCGCCGGCGCCACCGCCCCGGCGGCCCGCACGATGTCGTCGAGCGGCCGCGCCTGGCCGGCCGGCACCACGCGGTCGAGGTGGCCGTGCAGCACCGCCTCCACCTGCGGGGTGAACACGTACAGCAGGCCGGTCAGCGCGGCGAGGATCGCGAACGGCGAGGCGATGAGCGCGGCCCAGAAGTGGACGCGCAGGAACAGGCTGCGGCGGCGGGCGACGACGGTCGCCGCCTGCGCGGGGGTGACGTGGGGCGTGCTCATGGCGCTCGTCTCCTTACAGGTCGACCTTCACTTCCGCCGTGTACGTGCGCTGCGGGTACGGGTGGAAGTTCCAGTACTTGTCGTTGTTGACGTTGTCGATGCCGAAGGCCACCGAGGTCGTCTTCGTCACCTGGTACTGCGCGCGCAGGTCCACCACGAAGAACTTGCTCACGCCCTGGTAGGTGCTGCCGTTGACGTCGGCGTTGTTCAGCGTGCGGAACTGCGTGCCGCTGTAGCGCGCGCCGATGCTGGTGGTCAGCTGCGGGTTCCAGTGGTAGGCCGCGAGCGCGGTGGCGCGCCAGCGCGGGATGTTGGGCTGGCGCTTGCCGATCGTGTCGCCGGGCGTGGCGACGAAGCCCGCGTTCTGCTGGATGACGGAGTGCGCGTAGGTCACGCTGCCCTGCAGGTCCAGGCCGGGCGTGAACAGGTCGCTGCCGCTGGCCACCAGCTCCAGCCCCTTGGTGCCGATGCGGCCCACGTTCTGCACGCGGGTGACGTTCTGGTTCGCCGCCGGATCGAAGATGGTCTGCGAGAACAGGGCGTCCTGCGTGCGCTCGGCGAAGAAGGTCAGGCGCGCGAGCACGTCGCCGAACGGGCGCTCGCCGCTCAGTTCCATGGTCCACGAACGTTCGGGACGCAGGTTCGGGTCGTTGATGAAGCGGGCGTTCGCGGTGGAGGTCGCGCCGTACAGTTCCTGCACGGTGGGAAAGCGGATCGCGCGGCCGGCGGAGGCCTTGAGCACCGTCTCGCGGTCCCACTGCCACGACAGCGCCGCCTTGGGCGAGAAGTGGTTCTCGGAGCGTCCGGGCCAGTCGGTGTTGACGCCGGCGCCGGGGATGCGGGTGCGCCCCTCAAAGGCCTGCCAGTGCTCGAAGCGGCCGCCCAGCACGGTCTTCCACGCCGGGGCGAAGGCCCACGCGTCCTGGGCCCACGCGCTGCGCAGGCGCGCCCGCCCGCCGACGTCGCTCACCAGCGAGCCGGCCGGGGCATCGATCCAGTTGGTGGTGCTGTTGGTGACGTAGTCCAGCCGATAGCTGTCCTGCTGCAGTCCGGCATCGACGATGTGCGCGCCCTTGAGGCCGAAGGGCCGCCACGTGCCCTTCACGCCCAGCGTGTTCCAGCCGGTGCCGCTGCCGTCGGCGATCGTCCCCGCGCCGCCGGTGCGCGCGCCGGGCGACACGTTGGCCGCGCCGTTCTGCCGCTTGGTGTCCTTTTCGTAGTCGTACAGGCTGGCGGCGATTTCCCAGTCGAAGGTGCCTTGCGTGTTGCTCTTGACCGAGAGGCCGTGCATGAAGTGCGTCAGGCTCTCCTGGGTGAGCGGGAAGTCGCCGCCGGTGAGGGCGGGGAAGCTGCGGCCGTCGATGTTGACCACGCCGCTGGCCACCGGCTGGCCGGCGCCATTGCGCAGGTAGGTCTGCGAGTCGCCGCTGGACTTGTTCTGCCACACGCCCAGCGTGTACGCCGCGCGGATCGTGCCGGTGAGGTCGTACGCGACCTTGGCCTTCAGGTGGTCCTGCTTCGTGTGGTACTGCGTCTGCGTGCCCAGCACGTACCAGGGCTGGTTGGCGTTGTTGCGATCGAGCACGGCGCCCGTCACCGGCGTGCCGGCGGCGCCGGGCGTGCCCTGGCTCACGAGGCGGGTGGCGAAGGTCAGCGGCTGGCTTTCGCTGTCGGTGTGGTTGACGTTGAACCACCAGGCCCAGTCGCCGGCACGGTTGCCGGCGGAGGCGCTGGCCTCCCAGGAGCGGAAGGTCTCGTCGGTGTTGTAAAGCTGGAAGGGCTGCAGCTGGAAGCCGGCCTTGCCATGGGCCTCGAACCTGGTCGGCATGCGGGTCGTGTACTCCACCACCGCACCCACGGAGTTGCCGGGGTAGGCGGCCGAGAACGGGCCGTACATCACGTCGACGCGCTCGATCTCCTCCGGCGTCACCAGGCCCCAGCGGGGCGGGAAGCTCAGGCCGCCGACGCCGTTGCCCAGGTAGTTGGACAGCAGGATGCCGTCGGCATAGACCGCGGAACGCGCGCTGTTGCCGGTGCCGGAGGCGCGGCTGGAGAGGATGGCGTGGTTGTAGTCACCGATGTAGCGCTTGCGCACCAGCAGGCTGGGCAGGTACTTCAGCGCGTCTTCGCTGTCGGTGGCATTGATGGTCTGCTCGATCTGCTCGCGCGTGACCCCTTCCATGGTGGTGGGGATCTGCGTGGGCAGCGAGGTCGGCTGGCCACCGGTGATGGTGACCACGCCGAGGGATTTGCTGGGCGCCTCCTGGGCGCCAGCGAGGATCGGGAAGGCCATGGCGAGTGCCAGGGCCATGCGGTTCTTGCGCATGAACGGTTCTCTCTTGCTCTGACGATGGGCGCCGCGGGCACGGGGCGCCGCCGGCGGTTCAAGTTCCTGATCGCGTCAGAGAAGGGGAGGGCCGCGCTGCTGGAAGGGCACCGGTGCCTGGCTGGGAACCGGGACCGGCAGTTGCAGGATGGGCGTGTCGACCGGCGCTGCGTGCGCGGCGATCACCAGGGGAACGGGCGGCGCGCCGACCACCACGCACAGGCGGCAGTCGTGGTCGTGGCCGGCGGAAGGCGTGCTGCCGTCGTCCGTCGGCATCGGCATCAGGGCGCCCGAGCCGGAGCAGACCACGTCCACGCTGTGCGGCTGGAGCACGGGGGACGCCACCGCGACGCCGACCGACAGCGCGAACCACACCAGCAGCAGCTGGCAGGTCAGGCGTTGGAGGCGGCGCAGGGGTTCCATGGCAGCTGGGATTTAGCAAGGGGCGGGCCACTTCGGCACTTTGGTGCCGGTTGCCTCTGTCACACCCGGAAACACCGGCCGAGCGACCGTCCTGCCGGTGGTGGGGAATGGGGGGGAATCCCCAACCTTGGGGCGCCATTTCCCCCCACCTTCGTGGCGGAATGTCGCCCGGGGCCGGTCCTACAGGAGTTTCCGGCGCCTCCCCACGGCAGGTCCCCGGCGCACCCCCTACCTTGGCAGCTCGATGGGAAAAGAACGACAGACCCCGGAGCCCGCCGAAGACGCCCGCGAGGCATCGCCCGCCGCACCGCGCGGCTTCGTGCGGGTGCGCGGCGCGCGCGAGCACAACCTGAAGGACGTGGACGTCGACGTGCCGCGCGATGCGCTGGTGGTCTTCAGCGGCGTCTCGGGGTCGGGCAAGTCCTCGCTCGCGTTCGGCACCATCTATGCCGAGGCGCAGCGCCGCTACCTGGAATCGGTGTCGCCGTACGCGCGGCGCCTGATCGACCAGGCCGGCGTGCCCGATGTCGATTCGATCGACGGCCTGCCGCCGGCCGTCGCCCTGCAGCAGCAGCGCGGCACGCCCAGCACGCGCTCCTCCGTCGGCAGCGTGACCACGCTCTCCAGCGTGCTGCGCATGCTCTATTCGCGCGTCGGCCACTACCCGCCGGGGCAGCCCATGCTCTACGCGGAGGACTTCTCGCCCAACACGCCGCAGGGCGCCTGCCCGCACTGCCACGGCCAGGGCCGCGTCTACGACGCGACCGAAGCCTCGATGGTGCCCGACGATGCGCTCACCATCCGCGAGCGCGCCATCGCCGCCTGGCCGCCCGCCTGGCACGGCCAGAACCTGCGCGACATCCTCGTCTCGCTGGGGCACGACGTGGACAAGCCCTGGCGCGAGCTGCCGCGCAAGCTGCGCGACTGGATCCTGTTCACCGACGAAACGCCGACGGTGCCGGTGTACCCGGGGTTCACGCCCAAGGAAACCAGGGCTGCGTTGCGCAGCAAGGTGGAGCCCGCGTACATGGGAACCTTCACCAGCGCGCGCAGCTACGTGCTGCACACCTTCGCCAGCACGCAGAGCGCGATGATGCGCAAGCGCGTCATGCAGTTCATGGTGAGCACGCCCTGCCCGGTGTGCGAGGGCAAGCGCCTCAAGCCCGAAGCGCTGTCCGTCACTTTCGCCGGCCATGACATCGGCGCGCTGTCGCAGCTGACGATAGACGACGTCGCCCGCATCCTCGCGCCGGCCGCCGAGGGCCGGCTGCAGGACGTGACGCCGGAAGGCGACCGGCTCTCGCGCGCCGCTTCGCGCCGGGCCACGCAAGCCCGCGTCGCGCACGGCGGCTCCGCGCACGCCGGCGCGCCCGACGTGCGCCTGACCTCGGGCGTGTCGGAGGAAAAGCGCATCGCCGCCGAACGCCTGGCGCAGGACCTGGTGGGGCGCATGCGCGTGCTGCAGGAGCTGGGGCTGGGCTACCTGTCGCTGGAGCGCAGCACGCCGACGCTCTCGCCCGGCGAGCTGCAGCGGCTGCGGCTGGCGACCCAGCTTTCCTCGCAGCTGTTCGGCGTGATCTACGTGCTCGACGAACCCTCGGCGGGCCTGCATCCCGCCGACGGCGAGGCCCTGCTGCGCGCCCTGCAGCGCCTGAAGGCCAGCGGCAACTCGGTCTACGTGGTGGAGCACGACCTGTCGCTGATGCGGCGCGCCGACTGGCTGGTGGACGTCGGTCCCGCGGCGGGGGAACGCGGCGGCCGCGTCCTCTACAGCGGACCGCCACAGGGGCTGGCGGGGGTGGAGGAATCGCAGACGCGGGCGCACCTGTTCGGCGAGGTGAAGCTGCCGCGCAACGCGGCGCGGTCGCCGCGCGGCTGGCTGCGGCTGGAGGGCGTGACGCGCAACAACCTGCAGGACCTGCAGGCGGAGATCCCGCTAGGCTGCCTCACCGCCGTGACCGGCGTGTCCGGCTCCGGCAAGTCCACCCTGGTCACGCGCGCGCTGCTGGACCTGGTGGCGCAGCACCTGGGCAGCTCCCTCGGCGCGGCGGAGGAGGAAGCCGACGACGAAATGGCGCCCGAGGCGCGCGACGGCACGTGGTCGGGGCGGCTGGCCGGCGACATCGCCGCGATCCGGCGCCTGGTGCAGGTGGACCAGAAGCCGATCGGCCGCACGCCGCGCTCCAACCTCGCCACCTACACCGGCCTGTTCGACGCCGTGCGCAAGCTGTTCGCGGCCACGCCGGCCGCCCGCAAGCGCCGCTACGATCCGGGCCGCTTCTCCTTCAACCTGCCCAAGGGCCGCTGCGCCACCTGCGAGGGCGAGGGCTTCGTCTCGGTGGAACTGCTGTTCATGCCCAGCGTGTACGCGCCCTGCCCGGAGTGCCACGGCGCCCGCTACAACGCGCAGACGCTGGAAATCCGCTGGAACGGCCGCAGCATCGCCGAAGTGCTCGCGATGACGGTGGAAGAAGCCGCCGGCTTCTTCGCCGACGAAGCGCAGGTGGCGCGGCCCCTGCAGGTGCTGCTGGAGATCGGCCTGGGCTACCTGCGCCTGGGCCAGCCCGCGACCGAGCTCTCGGGCGGCGAGGCGCAGCGCATCAAGCTGGCCACCGAGCTGCAGCGCACGCACCGCGGCGACACCCTCTACGTGCTGGACGAACCCACCACCGGCCTGCATGCCTGCGACGTCGACCGCCTGATGCTGCAGCTGCAGCGCCTGGTCGACGAGGGCAACACCGTCGTCGTGGTGGAACACGAGATGCGGGTGGTGGCCCAGGCCGACTGGGTGGTCGACATGGGGCCGGGCGCCGGCGTGCAAGGCGGCCAGGTGGTGGCCGCCGGGACGCCGGAGGCGGTCGCACAGTCGCGCGCCAGCATCACCGGGCCGTACCTGGCGCAGTGCCTGCGTTCCGTGGGGAGGGCACCCGGTTAGACTGTTTTCATGGCCGCCACCCCCACCGTCATGTTCGCCGACCTGACCGGCAGCACGGCGGTGTTCGAGAAGTTCGGCAACGAGGCGGCGACCCGCACCATCACGGCGCTGACCGACTGGATCGGCGAGGTCTGCCGGGCCCACGGCGGCCGCGTCGTGAAGACGCTCGGCGACGGCGTGCTGGCCATCTTCCCCGCCGGCGCGGACGCGATCGAGGCCGGGGTGCAGATGCAGCGCGAGCACGCCCGCCGCAGCACGCGCCACGGCCCCGTGCATCGCCTGCAGCTGCAGGTGGGCCTGGCCTGCGGCGAGGTGGTCGAAGTGGCCGGGGACTGCTTCGGCGACGCCGTGAACGTGGCCGCGCGCCTGTCGGACCTCTCGGGAGCGCGCCAGATCCTCGCCACCGAGGGGGTCGTGGACCAGGTGCGTTCGCCGCCTCCCGGCACCCGCTTCCATCCGCTGGGCATCGTGCCGATCCGCGGGCGCGAGCAGGAGATCCCCCTGTTCCGCATCGACTGGGAAGAGGACGCGTCGACCGACATGATGACGATCCCCGCGTTCGAGAGTCCGGCGCGGCCGGCGCGGCCGCGCTTCGCCGGTGGCGCGATCGAGCTGGAGTACCACGACAACGCGCGCATCTTCACCGGCGACCAGCTGCCGGTGCACCTCGGGCGGGCGCGCGAGGCGGAGTTCCTGGTGCCGGATCCCCGCGTGTCGCGCCTGCATGCGCGCATCGACTGGCACAACCACGGCTTCGTGCTGGTGGACCTGAGCAGCAACGGCACCTGCGTGCGCTTCCAGGGCGCGCCGACGGCACTGACCCTGCGGCGCGACGAGTGCGTGCTGCACGATGGCGGGGAGATCGCCCTGGGGCCCGACTTCTCGGACTGGTCCGTGCCGACGGTGCGCTTCGAGCTGAAGCTGCGCTGAGCCTGGTGCGCGCCACGCCCGCTGACATGTTCGTGCTTGCCCGGGCGCGGCCGCTCTGCCATCATCGCCCGCCATGACGGCGCACTACCGCTCGGTCTTCCGCCCGGGCCTGTTCGCGGGCCAGGTCGTCGTGGTCACCGGCGGCGGCTCGGGCATCGGGCGCTGCACGGCGCACGAACTCGCCTCCCTCGGCGCGCAGGTCGTCCTGCTGGGCCGAAGGCTGGAGAAGCTGCAATACGTGGCCAGCGAGATCGTCGCCGACGGCGGCCGCTGCACCTTCCACCGCTGCGACATCCGCGAGGAAACGCAGGTGCAGGACGTGGTGCAGGCCATCGTGGTGGCCCACGGCCGCATCCACGGGCTCGTCAACAACGCCGGCGGGCAGTTCATCAGCCCGGCCGAGAGCATCACCGCCAGGGGCTGGGAGGCGGTGGTGGCCACCAACCTCACCGGCGGCTTCTTCATGGCGCGCGAGTGCTTTGTGCAGTCCATGCAGGCGCACGGTGGCGCGATCGTGAACATGGTCGCGGACATCTGGGGTTCGATGCCCGGCATGGCGCACAGCGGCGCGGCGCGCGCCGGCATGGTGAGCTTCACCGAGACCACGGCGCTGGAATGGGCGCGGTACGGCGTGCGCGTGAATGCGGTGGCGCCCGGCTACATCGCCTCCAGCGGCATGGACCATTACCCGCCCGACCAGGGGCCGCGGCTGCGCGCGATGCACGCCACGGTGCCGGCGGGCCGCTTCGGCACCGAGGCGGAAGCGGCGGCGGGCATCGTGTTCCTGCTCTCGCCGGCGGCGTCCTTCATCAGCGGCACGGTGCTGCGCATCGACGGCGCGCGGCCGCAGGTGCGCATGGGCTGGGGCCAGGCCGCCGCGCCGGCCGAGGTGCAGCAGCGCGAGGCCGTGCGGCCCTTCGACGGCTTCCATCGCTACCAGCCGCCGCGCGTGTTCGCGCAGCAGCCGGACCTGGAAGAAGGGGCGGAATGAGCGCCGCACGGCCGCCCGAAGGCGCGAAAGCCCCCTCGGGGGGCAGCGCAGTACACGAAGTGACAAGCGTGGGGGCACTGAATTGAGCGCTGGCTTCCGCTCCGCCTGGGATGCGCAATCGGCCCCGGCGCGGCAGCGGCGCGAGGCGATGCTGGAACGCATCGCGCGCTGGCGTGCCCTGGAGCAGCGCACCGCCGACAAGTCGGCCGAAGCGCGCGCCGTGTTCGACCGCCGCGGCCAGTTGCTGCCGCGCGAGCGCGTGGGCCTGCTGCTCGATCCGGGCCAGCCCTTCCTGCCCCTGTGCAGCCTCGCGGGCTACCTGCGGGACCAGCAGGATCCCGCGGCGTCGGTGCCCGGCGGCGGGATGATCGCGGGCATCGGCTTCGTCTCCGGCGTGCGCTGCATGGTGGTGGCGAGCGACTCGGGCATCGACGCCGGCGCGATCCAGCCCATGGGCCTGGAGAAGATCCTGCGCGTGCAGGAGATCGCGCTGGCGAACAAGCTGCCCTTCGTGCACCTGGTGGAAAGCGCGGGCGCCAACCTGATGCGCTACCGCGTCGAGACCTTCGTGCAGGGCGGGGCGCTGTTCCGCAACCTCGCCCTGCTGTCCGCCGCGGGCATCCCGGTCATCACCGTGCAGCACGGCTCGGGCACGGCGGGCGGCGCCTACATGCCGGGCCTGTCGGACATCGTGATCATGGTGCGCGGCCGCTCGCGCGCCTTCCTGGCGGGTCCGCCGCTGCTGAAGGCCGCCACCGGCGAGGAGGCCACCGAGGAGGAACTCGGGGGCGCGGAGATGCACACGCAGGTGTCGGGGCTCGGCGAGTACCTGGCGGAGGACGACCGGCATGCGCTGGGCATCGCGCGCGAGGTGCTGGGACACCTGGCCCTCACCCCGAGCCTCTCCCGCGAGCGGGAGAGCAAGGAAGCCAGGAGTTCGCTCGCTCTCCCGCTTGCGCGGGAGGGCGGGGGTGAGGGTGCCGGTGCCCGCGAGGAACTCCTCTGCCTCATGCCCTCCAACCTCCGCGAACCCGTCGACCTGCGCGAAATCATGGTCCGTCTCGTCGACCAGGGCGGCCTGCTGGAATTCAAGTCCCTCTACGGCCCCGCCACCGTCTGCGCCCAGGGCAGCATCGCCGGTCATGCCGTGGGCTTCATCGGCAACAACGGCCCGATCGACGTGGCGGGCGCCAACAAGGCCACGCACTTCATCCAGTGGATGTGCCAGCTCGGCCACCCCATCGTCTACCTGCAGAACACCACCGGCTACATCGTCGGCCGCCAGAGCGAGCAGGACGGCATGATCAAGCATGGCAGCAAGATGATCCAGGCCGTGACGAATGCGACGGTGCCGCAGCTGACCCTCCAGGTCGGCGCCTCCGTCGGCGCGGGCAACTACGGCATGTGCGGCCGGGCGTACCAGCCGCGCTTCCTTTTCAGCTGGCCCAGCGCACGCACGGCGGTGATGGGCGGCGAGCAGGCCGCGCGCACCATGCAGATCGTGGGCGAGGCAGCGCTCGCGCGCAAGGGCGCCACGCCCGACCGCGCGCAGGCCCAGGCCCAGTACGACCGCATCGTGGAGATGTTCGAGGCGCAGGCGGACGCCTTCCACACCTCGGGCCTGCTGCTGGACGACGGCATCATCGATCCGCGCGACACGCGCGCGGTGCTGGCGTTCTGCCTGGACACGATCGCCGAGGCGCAGGCGAGGCAGCTGCGGCCGATCCAGTTCGGCGTCGCCCGCATGTGAGGAGGCCGCCATGCACTACAGCCACGAACACCTCGAGATCCAGAAGACCCTGAAGCGCTTCATCACCGAGGAGATCAACCCGCACGTCGACGAATGGGAGGCGGCGGAGATCTTCCCGGCCCACGAGGTGTTCAAGCGCCTGGGGCAACTCGGGCTGCTGGGGCTGACCAAGCCGGAGGACTACGGCGGCGCCGGCCTGGACTATTCGTACTCGATGGCGATGGCCGAGGCCCTCGGCCACGTCGAATGCGGCGGCGTGCCCATGGCCATCGGCGTGCAGACCGACATGGCCACGCCGGCGCTGGCGCGCTTCGGCAGCGACGCACTGCGGCGCGAGTTCCTCGCGCCCGCCATCGCGGGCGACATGGTGGCCTGCATCGGCGTGAGCGAGCCGGGCGCGGGCAGCGACGTCTCGGGCATCAAGAGCCGGGCGCGCAAGGACGGCGACGACTATGTGATCACCGGCCAGAAGATGTGGATCACCAACAGCCTGCAGGCCGACTGGATGTGCATGCTGGTGAACACCGGCGAAGGGCCGGTGCACAGGAACAAGAGCCTGGTGATCGTGCCGATGCGGGAAGGCGGCAAGCTGCGCCCCGGCATCGAGGTGGCGCGCAAGATCCGCAAGATCGGCATGAACAGCAGCGACACCGGCCTGATCTACTTCGACGAGGTGCGCGTGCCGCAGCGTTACCGCATCGGCGAGGAGGGGCAGGGCTTCATCTACCAGATGCAGCAGTTCCAGGAGGAGCGCCTGTGGGCGGCGGCGAGCTGCCTGGTGTCGCTGTCCAACTGCATCCAGTGGACGATCGAATGGGCGCAGGAGCGCAAGCTGTTCGGCGCCACGCTGGCCGACCAGCAGTGGGTGCAGTTCAAGCTGGCGGAACTCAAGACCGAGGTGGAGGCGCTGCGCGCGCTCACCTACCGGGCCTGCGACCTGTACGTGCAGGGCCAGGACGTGCTGGAGCTCGCCTCGATGGCGAAGCTCAAGGCCGGGCGACTGAACCGCCTGGTGCCCGACACCTGCCTGCAGTTCTGGGGCGGCATGGGCTACACGTGGGAGAACAAGGTCTCGCGCATGTACCGCGACGGGCGCCTGGCCTCCATCGGCGGCGGTGCCGACGAAGTGATGCTGGGCATCCTGGCCAGGCTGATGGGCATTGCCAAGCGGCGCCCCGCACCGGAATGAAGCTGCGCCGCATCCTCGTTGCCAATCGCGGTGCGATCGCCTGCCGCATCTTCCGCACCGCGCACCGGCTCGGGCTGGAGACGGTCGCCGTCTGGTCCGACCCCGATCGCGATGCGCTGCACGTGCGCGAAGCCACCGAGGCGCGCCCGCTCGGGGGCAGCACCGCGGCGGATTCGTACCTGCGCATCGACAAGCTGCTGGCCGCGGCACGGTCCTCCGGTGCCGACGCCGTGCACCCCGGCTACGGCTTCCTGAGCGAGAACGCCGACTTCGCGCAGGCGGTGGCCGATGCCGGCCTGACCTGGATCGGGCCGGGCCCGGACGCGATGCGCGCCCTGGGCAGCAAGGCCCGCGCGAAGGAAATGGCTTACGCGCGCGGCATTCCCTGCCTGCCCGGCTACCACGGCGAAGACCAGTCCGACGAGCGCCTGCTCGCCGCCGCGCGCGACATCGGCTTTCCGGTGATGGTCAAGGCCAGCGCCGGCGGCGGCGGCCGCGGCATGCGGCTGGTCACCGACATGGCGCAGCTCCCCGCCGCCTTGCAGGCCGCGCGCTCCGAGGCGCAATCGGCCTTCGGCAACGGCGAACTGCTGCTGGAGCGCGCGCTGCCGCGCCCGCGCCACGTGGAGATCCAGGTGATCGCGGACATGCACGGCCGTTGCCTGCACCTGGGCGAGCGCGACTGCTCGGTGCAGCGCCGCCACCAGAAGCTGATCGAGGAAGCGCCCAGCCCCGCGGTCGATGCGTCGCTGCGCGAACGCATGGGAACGCACGCGGTCGAACTCGCGCGCGCGGCCGGCTACACCGGCGTGGGCACCGTGGAGTTCCTCGTCGACGAGCACGGCCGCTTCTGGCTGATGGAGATGAACACGCGGCTGCAGGTGGAGCATGCGGTCACCGAGATGGTGAGCGGCCTCGACCTGGTCGAATGGCAGCTGCGCATCGCCAGCGGCGAGCGGCTGCCGTACCGGCAGGAACACCTGAACCTGCAGGGGCACGCGATCGAGGTGCGCCTGTGCGCCGAGGACGAGGCCTTCCTGCCGCAGACCGGCCGCGTGCAGCTGTTCCGGGCGCCCGCGGCCAGCGAGGCGCGCGGCGCCGGTGCCCGCCTGCGCTTCGACCACGCGCTGTTCGAGGGGGTGGAAATCACGCCCTGGTACGACTCGCTGCTGGGCAAGCTGGTCGCGCACGGCGCGACGCGCGCCCAGGCCATCGCGCGGCTGCTCAGCGCGCTGGAAGCGCTCAAGGTGCTGGGCGTGCCCACCAACCGGCGCCTGCTGGCGGCCTGCCTGCGGCATCCCGAGTTCGCGGCGGGCCATGCGCACGTCGACTTCCTCGCGCGGCATGGCGACGCGATCCGCGGCGAACTGGCGGCGGAGGAATTCCACGCCGTGCCCGAGGCGGCGCTCGCGCTGCTGCTGCCGCAGGGTGCGGCGAGCGCGCTCGCTTCGCCCTTCCCGCGGCCCTCGCGCGTGCGGCACCACGGCGACCTGCTGGACCTGCCGGTCTGCGAGGCCGCGGGTACGACGCCGCCCGTGGCGCAGCTCGCGCCGTTGGGGCCGGGCCGCTGGCACGTGCAGGCCGGCACCGTGGACCTGGTGCTGGAAGACGCCTCCTACGACCCGCCGGTGGGCGCCGCCGCTGCGGCTGCCGTCAACGAGCTGCGCGTGCCCTTCAACGGCAAGGTGATCGCCGTGCACGCGACGCCGGGCAGCGCCGTGCGCAAGGGCGAGACGCTGGTCGTCGTCGAATCGATGAAGCTGGAACACGCGCTGGGCGCGGCGCGCGACGGCACGGTGCGCAGCCTGCACGTGCAGCCGGGCCAGCAGGTCGCGACCGCGCAGGTGCTGGTCACCTTCGAGGCGGCATGAAGCCGCAAGACCCCGCCGCGCCCGTCGCCCGTGCTGCGCGACAATGGGCCCCATGACCCGCCACCCGCCCGCCGTTCCCCCGCTGGAGTTCGAGGAGGACTTCGTCACCGGCCTGCGCACGATCTTCGAGGAGAAGATCGTGTTCAACCGCGTGCTCGGCTTGCAGGTCGTGTCGATGCTGCCCGACCGCGTCACGGGCCGCATCGCGATGAAGCCGGAGCTGGTGGGGCACTACCTGTTCAACCGCGTGCATGGCGGCGTGATCAGCGCGGGGCTCGACGCGATGGGCGGGCTGGCCGTCATGGCCGCCGTCGGCGCGCGCCACATGGACGAGCCGCCGTCGGTGCGGCTGCAGCGCTTCGGCAAGCTGGGCACGATCGACCTGCGGATCGACTACCTGCGTCCCGCCATCGGCGAGCACTTCGTGCTGCAGGCCGAGGTGCTGCGCCTCGGCTCCCGCGTGGCCAGCACGCGCATGGAATTCCTGGGCCCGGACGGCAAGCTGCTCGCCAGCGGCGCCGGCGCGTACATCATCTCCTGAACCCCCACGCCGGCGCGTCGGTAGGTGGAGCGCAGCGCAACCCCGGCGCTGCGTCGCCGCCTCACTGCGGCGGGATCGTCGTCTGCTGGCGCGCCGAGGCCAGCATCTCCCAGCTCACCAGGAACACCGCCGCGATCACCGGGCCGATCACGAAGCCGTTCAGGCCGAAGACCACGATGCCGCCCAGCGTGGTCACCAGCACCAGGTAATCCGGCATCCGCGTGTCCTTGCCCACCAGGATGGGGCGCAGCACGTTGTCGACCAGGCCGATCACGAAGGCGCCCCAGATCGCGAGGCCGACGCCCTTGAACAGCGCGCCGGTGAAGATGTAGTAGAGCGCGATCGGCGCCCACACCATCGCGGCGCCGACGGCGGGCAGCAGCGACAGCAGCGCCATCACGGCGCCCCACAGCATCGCCCCGGGCAGCCCCAGCACCCAGAACGCGAGGCTGCCCAGCGCGCCTTGAACGAGCGCCACGACGATGTTGCCCTTCACCGTCGCGCGCACCACCGTCGCGAACTGCGTCAGCAGGCGCCGCGTGTGCTGCGGGTGCAGCGGGATCGCGCGCGCGATCGACTGCGTGAGCTGCTCGCCGTCGCGGAACAGGAAGAACAGCATGTACAGCATGACGAAGAAGGCCACGATGAAGTCCAGCGTGACCTGGCCGATGCCCACCACGCGGCTGGTCAGGACCTGGCCGCTGGTGCTGAGCGTGGCGAGCAGCTTCTGCTGCAGCGGCGCGAGATCGCCCATGCCGAAGCGCCGCAGCATGGAGCGCGCCCAGTCGGGCAGGGCGTCGAGCATGCGCTGGAAATACTGCGCCAGCTGGATCTCGCCGGAGCGCATCTTCTCGACCAGCACCGAGGCTTCGGACGTGATCGAGGCGATGATCATCGCCAGCGGCAGGATCACGATCAGCAGGGTCACCGTCAGCGATCCGAGCGCCGCCATGTTGCGGCGGCCGTGGCTGCCCTGCACGAAGCGCTGCTGCATCGGCCAGAACACGATCGAGATGAAGACCGCCCAGCACACGGCGCCGAAGAAGGGCCAGATGATCAGCAGGAACAGCACCGTCGCCACGAGCACGAGCAGCAGCAGCGACTTGAACTCCAGTTCCGGGCTCTTCAGTGGGTTCGGCGCGCTCATCCAGTCGAGCTTATCAACAATCGAGGGCGCCGGGGGACAGTCGGTGAGACGGACACAGACACGGGCTGGTCCGGCCCGAGTGGCGCGATGTGCACCCGGCACAGCTCACCAAGCAGGTTGCCGCTTGCAGATCAACCCATCTCGGAGGGGAGAGGGTTAAGGCATCAAGGCCGCACGTAGTCGGACACGACCTTCCAGCGGCCGTCCTGGATCTGCGACAGGCGCGAGAGCTGGTTGCCCAGGCGCTTGGTGGCCGTGTAGGTGGAGACCGGGCTGCCGAAGATGTCCGGCTCGAAGGTCATGCTGTCCATCGCCTTGATGAAGCTGTCGGTCGTGAGGCCGGGCCCGGCCTTCTGCGCCGCCTTGGCGAACTGGTCGATAATGATGTAGCCGTAGACGGAAAAGACGGTCGGATCCTCGTTGAACTTCGTCCTGTACTTGTTGGCCCAGAAGCGGATCGGCTGCGAGGCTTCGTCGAGGTAGGGGTGCTGCACCGTCATCGTGGCGTAGAAGCCGTCCACGGCCTTGCCCCCCAGCTTGTGGATCAGGTCCGTGTAGGCCGCGCTGGAGCCGAGGAAGGTCGGGTTGTACCCGGTCTTGCGCGCCTCGGCGATCGCGCCGATGGTCTCGCGGATGATGGTGCCCAGCACCACGACCTCGCAGCCCGAGGACTTGAGCTTGGCCACCTGCGAGGAGAAGTCGGTCGCGCCGCGCTTGTAGGTCGTCTTTTCGGCGACGTCCATGCCGATGGACTTCAGTCCGGCCTCGGCGCCGCGCTGCACCTCCAGGCCGAAGTCGTCGTCCTGGTACAGCGTGCAGACCTTCTTGGCGTTCTTCTCCTTCGCCAGCTTGGGCAGCGCGGTGCGGATCTGGTCGTAGTAGGTGGCCGCGAACGAGTACTTCAGCCTGTGCAGCGGCTCGTACATCTCGCGCGCCGCGGTGATCGGCATGAAGTTGACGATGTTCTTCTCGAACTGCACCGGCATCGCCGCCATGTTCTGCGCCGTGCCGATGTGGCCGGCGATCAGGAACACCTTGTCCTGGTTCACCAGCTTCTGCGCCGCCAGCACGGCCTTCTTCGGGTCGTAGGCCGAGTCTTCCACGGCGAGCTTGAGCTTGCGGCCCTGGATGCCGCCCTGTTCGTTGATCTCGTCGACGCGCAGCTGCATGCCCATGCGGGCCTGCTTGCCGAAGGCCGCGATCGGCCCCGAGAGGTCCTGGATGGTGCCGATCAGGATCTCGTTCTTCGAGACCCCCTGCTGCTGCGCGAGCGCCCCGCTGCAGGTGAGTGCGGCGGCGAGCGCCAGGGCGGATGCGAATTTCATCTCTCTTCTCCTTCAGGCGTACATGGCTTCGATCTGCGGCGCGTACTTCTGCTGCACGAGCCTGCGTTTGAGCTTCATGGTGGGCGTGAGCTCCTCGTCCTCGGCGGACAGCTGGGTGTCCAGCAGGAAGAAGCGCTTGACCTGCTCCACCCGCGCGAACTTGCGGTTGATGCGGTCGATCTCGGACTGGATCAGCGCCTGCACCTCGGGCGCGCGGGTGAGGCTGGCGTAGTTGGAGAAGGGCACGTCGTGGTCCTGTGCGTACTTCTCGACGTTCTCCAGGTCGATCATGACGATCGCCGTGAGATAGGGCCGGCGGTCGCCGATCACCACCGCATCGGTGATGTAGGGCGAGAACTTCAGCTCGTTCTCGAACTCGCTGGGCGTGACGTTCTTGCCGCCGGCGGTGATGATGATGTCCTTCATGCGGTCGGTGATGCGGAAGAACCCGTCCGCGTCGACGGCGCCGACGTCGCCGGTGCGCAGCCAGCCGTCCTCGGTGAAGGTCTCCGCCGTCTTCTCCGGCTGGTTCAGGTAGCCCACGAACACGTTCGGTCCCTTGACCTGGATCTCCCCCGTGGCGGGAGCGATGCGCACCTCGTTGTACGAGGCCGCCGGGCCGATCGAGCCCGGCTTGATCCGCGTGGGCGGAATGCCGGTGGCCGCGCCGCAGGTCTCCGTCATGCCCCAGACTTCCAGCATCGGCACGCCCAGCGCGAGGTACCAGCGCACCAGTTCCGGCGAGATCGGGGCGGCGCCCGTCACGAGGAAGCGCGCCCGGGAGATGCCGATCATCTTGCGCACGTTGGCCAGCACCAGCAGGTCGGCCGCTGCGAAGCGCAGCTTCAGCCACGGCGCTACGCGTTCGCCCGCCAGCACCTTCTGCGCCACGCGCGCCCCGACGCCGATCGCCCAGGCATAGGCCGCCTGCTGCAGCCGCCCCGCTTCCTTCAGGGCGATCGTCACGCCGGAATAGAACTTCTCCCACACGCGCGGCACCGCCGTGAGCACGGTGGGCTGGATCTCGCGCACGTTCTCCGGCACCGTCTCGGGGTTCTCCACGAAATTGAGCTTCGCGCCGGTGTAGAGCGAGAAGTACTCGCCGCCCAGCCGCTCGGCGATGTGGCACAGGGGCAGGAAGCACATGCACTCGTCGGCTTCGGTGCGGGCGATCAGCGTGTTGTAGCCGCGCACGGTGTAGACCAGGCCGGCGTGCGAGTGCATCGCGCCCTTGGGCTTGCCGGTGGTGCCGGAGGTGTAGACCAGGATGGCGAGGTCTTGCGGGCGCACCGCGCGCAGGCGCTCGTCCACCGCGTCCGGATGGCGCGCGTTGTGCTCGCGCCCCAGGTGGCGCAGTTCGTCCAGGCTGATCACCATGGGGTCGTGCAGGTCGCGCAGGCCCTCCATGTCGAACACCACGATGCGGCGCAGCCGCGGCAGGCGCTCGCGCACCTCCAGGGCCTTGTCCAGCTGCTCGTCGTCCTCCACGAACAGGATGCTGGTGCCCGAGTCCTCGCACAGGTAGTGCACCTGCGCCGGCGCGTCGGTGGGGTAGATGCCGTTGGCGACGCCGCCGCACGAAAGCACCGCGAGGTCGGCAAGCACCCATTCGACGACGGTGTTGGAGAGGATGGAGGCCGTGTCGCGCGGCTGGAAGCCGAGCGCGACGAGCCCGCCGGCGATCTCGCGCACCGCTTGCCCCGTGCGCTCCCAGCTCCAGCTGCGCCAGATGCCCAGTTCCTTCTGGCGCATCCACACCTGGGGTCCGCGCCGCGCCACCGCGTTCCAGAACAGCGCCGGGATGGTGTCGCCGTCCAGCACGCTGGCGGCCACGGGGCGGATCGCCGAGAGGTCCCAGAGCTTCTTCATCGTCAGCGCCAGTTCTTCTTCTTCTTCCAGCGCCGCTCGCCGCGCACGCCGGCTTCCTTCAGGCCGAGGTAGAACTCGCGGATGTCCTCCTTCTCTCGCAGGCGCGCGCAGGTGTCTTCCATCACGATGCGGCCGTTCTCCAGCACGTAGCCGTAGTCGGCGGTGCCCAGCGCCATGTTGGCGTTCTGCTCCACCAGCAGGATGGTGGTGCCGCGCTCGCGGTTGATGCGCACCACGATCTCGAAGATCTCCTTCGTGAGCTTGGGCGAGAGCCCCAGGCTCGGTTCGTCCAGCAGGATCAGGTGCGGCGCCGCCATCAGCGCGCGCGAGATCGCGAGCATCTGCTGCTGGCCGCCGGAAAGGAGTCCGGCGTGCTGCGTGGCGCGGTCCCTCAGCACGGGGAAGTAGCCGTAGACGCCTTCGAGGTCGCGCGCCACGCCGTCCCTGTCCTTGCGCGTGTAGGCGCCCATCAGCAGGTTGTCGCGCACCGACAGCAGCGGGAACACCTCGCGCCCCTCCGGCACGTGGCACAGGCCCTCCTGCACGATGGCCGCCGGGTCGCGCGCGGTGATGTCCTCGCCCTTGAAGGTGATGCTGCCCTTGCGCGGATCGAGGATGCCGGAGATCGTCTTCAGGATCGTCGTCTTGCCGGCGCCGTTGGCCCCGAGCACGGTGGCGATCTCGCCGCGGCGCACCTGCAGGCTCACCCCGCGGATGGCCTTGATCGGTCCGTAGGCGCTCTCCACGTTCGACAGGCGCAGCACCGGCAGGTCGCTCACCGCGGGCGGGTTCGAGGTCATCGCACCCCCTCCCTGCGCAGGTCGGCCACGGCGTCGGTCGAACCGAGATAGGCCTCGACGACGCGCGCATCGCGCTGCACCTGCGCGGGCGTGCCGATGGCCACCACCTCGCCCTGGTTCATGGCGACCACGCGGTCGCTCACGCGCGAGACGAGGGTCATGTCGTGTTCGACCATCAGCACCGTGACGCCCAGTTCGGCGCGGATGTCCTGGATCCAGAAGGCCATGTCCTCCGTCTCCTCCACGTTCAGTCCGGAGGAGGGTTCGTCGAGCAGCAGCAGCTTGGGCTCGGTGCACAGCGCCCGCGCCAGTTCCACCACCTTGCGCACGCCGTAGGGCAGGCCGGCCACCATGGCGTCGCGGTGGTGCTGCAGCTCCAGCAGGTCGATCACGCGTTCCACCTTCTCGCGCGCATCGATTTCCGCCGCGCGCGCGCCGGGCGTGAAGAACAGGTCGTGGAACACGCCGGTGCGGCGGTGCGTGTGGCGGCCCACCAGCAGGTTGTGCAGCACGGAGGCGTGCTCGAACAGCTCGATGTTCTGGAAGGTGCGGGCGATGCCGAGTGCGGCGATGCGGTGCGGCGGCTGCCGGGTGAGCGGCTTGCCCTCGAAGGAGATGGTGCCGGTGCTCGGGTCGTGGATGCGGCTGATCAGGTTGAACACCGTCGTCTTGCCGGCACCGTTCGGCCCGATCAGCGTCAGTACCTCGCCGCGCTGCACGTCGAAGCTGACGTCGTTGACGGCCAGCACGCCGCCGAAGCGCACGCCGATGTTGCGGGCGGAAAGCAGCACGTCCGTCATTTCGACCCCGGATTCGCGTGCCACCGCGGAACCGGCTTTGCCGGGCCGCTGGTGGCGCCCCCTTGAGGGGGAGGCGGCCGCAGGCCGCTTCGGGGGTGGGCCATCACCGCAGCCGCTCCGATTTCTGGAAGGTCTTCTGGCGCCGGAACATGCCCCGGCGGTAGAAGGGGAACAGCTGCAGGTAGGTGCGCACCTTGACCCAGCGGCCGTACACGCCGAGCGGCTCGAACAGAACGAATGCGATCAGCACGCCCCCGTACACGACGGCCTTGAGGCCCGGCGCCTGGCCCACCGCCTCGGGCAGGATGTCCTTCACCGCGCTGATCGCCTGCGGCAGGCCGATGAGGAACATCGCGCCGAGGAAGGCCCCGTGCAGCGAACCGAGGCCGCCGATCACCACCATGAGCAGCAGGTCGATCGACTGCACGATGTCGAACTGGTCCGGCGAGAGGAAGCGGATCTGGTGCGCATAGAGCGCGCCGCCCACGCCGGCAAGCGCGGCGGAGATGGCGAAGCTCAGGGTCTTGTAGCGGGCGAGATGGATGCCCATGCTCTGCGCCGAGATCTCCGAATCGCGGATGGCGACGAAGGCGCGCCCGGTGGGCGAGCGCAGCAGGTTGGCGCAGGCCAGCGTCGCCGCCACCGCGAGCACCAGGCAGACGAAGTAGAAGGAAGGCGCGCTGTCGGCCGTCCAGCCGAACATCTTCACCGCGCCCACGGACTTGCCGACGTTGCCGCCGGTCACGCTCTCCCAGCGGGCGAACACCTCCTGCACGATGAAGCCGAAGGACAGCGTCGCGATCCCGAGGTAGATCCCCTTGACGCGCAGCGCGGGCAGGCCCACCACCACGCCCACCGCCGCCGAGAGCGTCGCGCCCACCAGCAGCGACAGCGGGAACGGCCAGCCCATGCCCGTGAGCACCGCCTGCGCATAGGCGCCGACACCGAAGAAGGCCGCGTGGCCGATCGAGAACAGCCCCGTGAAGCCGGCCAGCAGCATGAGGCCCAGGCCCACGATGCCGTAGATCAGGATGAAGGTGAGCTGCGCCAGCAGGTACTCGGGCAGCAGCAGCGGCGCGGCGGCGAGCAGCACCAGCAGCAGCCCGTACCAGAACACGTGGCCGCCATGCCTGGCCAGGCGGATGTCCTGCTCGTAGCCGGTCTTGAAGAGGAATCTCATGGTCCGTCGGGGACGGTGCAGCGCATCGCTGCGGACCTGTCCCGCAAGTCCTTCATACCTTCTTTCGCAGCTTCTCGCCGAACAGCCCGTTCGGCAGCACCACCAGCACCACCAGCACCACGATGTAGGGCGCCGTGTCCTTGAAGCCCTCCGGCAGGTAGAAGCCCGAGAGCGACTCCACCACGCCGATCACCAGGCCGCCGGCGATCGCGCCGGGCAGGCTGCCGAAGCCGCCCACCACGGCGGCGGGGAAGGCCTTCAGGCCGATGAAGCCCATGTTCGCGTGCACGAAGGTGATGGGCGCGAGCAGCAGGCCCGCGACGGCCGCCACGCCCGCCGCCAGCGCCCAGGCGAGGGTGTTGAGCCGCTTCACGGGAATGCCCATGTAGTACGCGGCGAGCTGGTTCTGCGACGCGGCCTGCATCGCGATGCCGACCTTGCTGTAGCGGAACACGGCATAGAGCAGGGCGCACAGAACCGCGGTGGCCGCGATCACCACCATCTGTTCGACGTTCAGCACCAGGCCGCCGAGCTTCCAGATCTGGTCCTTGTAGGGGACGGGCATCGTGTGCGTCTCGGTGCCGATGCCGGGGAGCATCGTGACCAGGCCGCGCGCCACGTAGCCGATGCCGATCGTGAGCATCACGATGGAAAACGCGGGCTGGCCGAGGATGGGCCGGATCACCACCAGCTCCAGCAGCAGGCCGAACAGGGCCATCACGGCGATGGCGCTCGGCACCGCGGCCCAGAACGGCAGGCCCAGGCTGCCCATGGCGGCCAGGCCGAGGAAGGCGCCGAGCATCATCAGCTCGCCCTGCGCGAAGCTGACCGTTTCCGTCGCCTTGTAGATCAGGACGAAGCCGAGCGCGATCAGGCCATAGATGCAGCCCTGGGCGATGCCGCCGATGGCCAGCTGGAGGAACTGCACCTGCGCTGCTCCTTTCCGCCGAAGCGTTGCGACGGAAATGTTTTATAGCGGCGGGCCCCGATGCGGCACACAGGGTTCGCCCCAAGGAGGCCCGGTGGCGGACGCACGGTGGCTGCGGTCTAATCGGATGTCATGGACGTCCCTGCCGTACATGTGGAGACACTCGACCGCGTCACGGTCGTCACGCTCGAGCGGCCGCAGGTGCGCAATGCCGTCGATGCCGACACCGCGCGCCGGCTGCACGAGGCCTTCCTCGCCTTCGAGGAGGATCCCGCGGCGCGCGTCGCCGTGTTCCATGGCGCCCACGGGCACTTCTGCGCCGGCTGGGACCTGCAGCATGGAGCGCGCGCCGCGCAGCAGGGTGGCGCCGGCGAACTGGTGGCGCAACTCGCTTTCGACCCCGCCGCGCCGCGCCAGGCCGGCCCCATGGGGCCCACGCGCCTGCTGCTGTCCAAGCCCGTCATCGCCGCCGTGGCCGGCGCCGCCGTCGCCGGCGGCATGGAGCTCGCCCTGTGGTGCGACCTGCGGGTGATGGAGGAGGACGCGTATTTCGGCGTCTATTGCCGCCGCTTCGGCGTGCCGCTGATCGACGGCGGCACCGTGCGGCTGCCGCGGCTGGTCGGCATGGGGCACGCCATGGACCTGATCCTCACCGGCCGCAAGGTGGATGCCGCGGAGGCGCTGCGCATCGGGCTCGCGAACCGCGTGGTGCCGCGGGGTGCCGCGCGCGAGGAAGCGATCGCGCTGGCGCGGCAACTGGCGGCGTTTCCGCAGGAGACGATGCGCGCCGACCGCATGAACGCGTACGAACAATGGGGCAAGACCTTGCCCGAGGCGCTGCGCTGCGAATGGGAGCGCAGCCGCGAACGCATGGCGGAGGGCCTGGAGGGCGCCGCCCGCTTCGCCGCCGGCGAGGGGCGGCACGGCAAGTTCTGAACCCTAGCGGACGATCGGCTTGGGCTTGCCGTTGTCGTCGATGGCCACGTAGGTCACCAGCGCTTCCGTCACCTTCACGAAGGCGCCCTGGCGCTGGAAGCGTTCGGCGAAGACCTCGACGTCCACCGTCACCGAGGTGCGGCCGATGCGCGTCACCGAGGAATACAGGCTCAGGATGTCGCCCACGCGCACGGGCTGCTTGAACACGAATTCCTTGACCGCGACGGTGGCCATGCGGCCGCGGATGATGCGCGCCGGCAGGATGGAGCCGGCGAGGTCGACCTGGGCCATGACCCAGCCGCCGAAGATGTCGCCGTTGCCGTTGGTGTCCGCCGGCATGGGGATCACCTTGAGCACCAGTTCCTTGTCGCTCGGGGGGGTGGCCGGGCCGTGCGGGGGCAGGGCGTCACTTGGTTTTGCGGACATGGGCACAATCTGTCGGATACGTTTGAACGGATTGTCCCCCATGCGCCGCGGCGGCGAATTGTCTTCCTCCCTCCCCCCTCCCACGGCCGCGGCCAATGCGCCGCGGCCGGGCCGCTCCGACTGGGCCACCCTGCGGCGCCTGTTCCCCTACCTGTGGCAGTACAAGTGGCGCGTGTTCGCGGCGCTGGCCTTCGTGATCTGCGCCAAGGTCGCCAACGTCGGCGTGCCGATGCTGCTCAAGGAACTGGTGGACGCCATGAACGTCAAGCCGGGCAGCGCCGGCGCGATGCTGGTGGTGCCGGTGGGGCTGCTGGTGACCTACGGGCTGCTGCGCCTGTCCACCTCGCTGTTCACCGAACTGCGCGAACTGGTGTTCGCCAAGGCCACGCAGGGCGCGGCCCGCAGCATCGCGCTGGAGACCTTCCGGCACCTGCATGCCCTGTCGCTGCGCTTCCACCTGGAACGCCAGACCGGCGGGATGACGCGCGACATCGAGCGCGGCGTGCGCGGCATCGAGTCGCTGATCTCGTACTCCCTCTACAGCATCGTGCCCACCCTGATCGAGGTGGCGCTGGTGCTGGGCATCCTCGCCGTGAAGTTCGACGCCTGGTTCGCCTGGATCACGGCCACGGCGCTGGTCGTCTACATCGCCTTCACCGTGACCGTGACCGAGTGGCGCACGCAGTTCCGCCGCGAGGCCAACGAGTTCGATTCGGCCGCGCACACCAAGGCGGTCGACTCGCTGCTGAACTACGAGACGGTCAAGTACTTCAACAACGAGGACTTCGAGGCGAAGCGCTACGACCAGAGCCTGGAGCGCCTGCGCCGCGCGCGGCTGAAGAGCCAGACCACGCTGTCGCTGCTGAACACGGGCCAGCAGATGATCATCGGCGTCGGCCTGGTGGCGATGCTGTGGCGCGCGACGCTGGGCGTGGTCGACGGCCGCATGACGCTGGGCGACCTGGTCATGGTCAACGGCTTCATGATCCAGCTGTACATCCCGCTGAACTTCCTGGGCGTGCTGTACCGCGAGATCAAGCAGAGCCTGACCGACCTGGACAAGATGTTCGTGCTGATGGAGCGCGAACGCGAGGTGGCCGACCGGCCGGGCGCGCAGCCGCTCCCCGCCTTGCTCCCTCCCCCTGCGGGGGAGGGCTGGGGCGGGGGCGCTTCGGCCTCGCAATGGACCGTCCGCTTCGAGCACGTCGGCTTCCACTACGACCCCGCCCGCCCCATCCTGCGCGACGTCTCCTTCGAGATCCCCGCCGGCAAGACGGTGGCGGTGGTCGGCCCGTCGGGCGCCGGCAAGTCGACGCTGGCCCGCCTGCTGTACCGCTTCTACGACGTGCAGCAGGGCCGCATCACCATCGCCGGCCACGACATCCGCGAGGTCACGCAGGCCAGCGTGCGGCAGGCGATCGGCATCGTTCCGCAGGACACGGTGCTGTTCAACGACACGGTGGAATACAACATCGCCTACGGCCGCCCCGGCGCCAGCCGCGCGGAGGTGGAGGAGGCCGCGCGCGCCGCGCGCATCCACGACTTCATCGCCTCCACGCCCAGGGGCTACCAGACCATGGTGGGCGAGCGCGGCCTGAAGCTCTCGGGCGGGGAGAAGCAGCGCGTGGCGATCGCCCGCACGCTGCTGAAGGACCCGCCGATCCTGATCTTCGACGAAGCCACCTCGGCGCTGGACAGCGCCAACGAACGGGCGATCCAGGCGGAGCTCAGGAGCGCGGCGCAGAACAAGACCACGCTGGTGATCGCGCACCGCCTCTCCACGGTGGTCGATGCGCACGAGATCCTGGTGATGGACGGCGGCCGCATCGTCGAACGCGGCACCCACCAGGAACTGCTGGCCCTCGGCGGCCGCTATGCCGACATGTGGGCCCTGCAGCAGAGCGCCGACGCCGAGAATTTCACCGAAACCTTGGGGATGTAGCTTGGCCGCGGGTGACCCAACGGACTTCGCCGAATACGTGGCGTTCGAGGAATTCCGCGCGGGCCTGCCCGCCGGGCGCCTGCGCGTGATCGTCGATCCCAAGCTGGCGCGCCGCTTCGTCGCGCAGCGGCTGCTGCTGGTCGTGCTGCTGATGCCGCTGATCGGCCTCGGCATCGCCCTGGCGCTGCTCGGCGCCCGCTGGACGGGCGGGCTGATGGTCGCCACCGGCGTGGTGTTCCACCGCCTGCTGATGTGGCAGGCGCCGCAGATCCTGCTGCACATGGCCACGCGCGATGCGAAGGTGTACGAGCACGCGACGCAGCACGGGCTGATGGAAGTGCGCCGCAGCGGCTGAGCCTGCCGGCCGCACACGGGGTCGCGCACGGCCGGGCAGGCCCCTTGGCTCTGCGCCGAACGCCTCGGCATTTTGTCGACCCTGTCGGACAAGGCAGGCCGGCTGAGGCTGCGAAGAATGGGCCTCCATGTTCGATTCCCTCAGCCGTTTGCTCGGCCGCGACCGTCGCCGCCTCGAAAAGCGCCTGCAGCTGGCGCTGCGGGCAGGGCGCATGGCCGCCTGGGAATGGGACCTGGGCGCCGGCCAGCGCTGGTGGTCTCCCGAAATGTTCAGCCTGCACGGACTGCGCCCGGAGGAGGGCCTGCCGCAGGAATATCTTTCGCTGGTCCACCCGGAGGATCGCGAGCCGCTGCGCCGGCAGATCGAGGAGGCGGTCCGGTCGTGCAGCGACCATGCCGTCCAGTACCGGGTCGTGTGGCCCGACGGCACGGTGCACTGGCTGCAAGGCAACGGAACCACGCTCTGCGACGAGGCCGGCCACCCCGACCTGATGACCGGCGTGTGCGTGAACATCGACGAGCGCAAGGCCGAGGAGGCCGACCTCCACTTCCTGGCGCAGGCGAGCGCCGAGCTTGCGGCGCTGACCGATTCCCCCGCCACGATGCAGCGCATCGCGCGCCTCGCCGTGCCCCACTTCGCCGACTGGTGTGCCGTGGACATGCTCGAAGGCGGCAACCGCTTCGAGCGCGTGGCCGTCGCGCACGTCGACGAGGCCAAGGTGCGGCTCGCCCACGAGCTGCACGAGCGCTATCCGCCGGACCCGGCCGCGCCGGGCGGTGCCTGGAACATCGTGCGCACCGGCCGCCCGGAGCTGGTGCCGGTGATCACGCCGCAGATGCTGGAAGCGAGCATAGGCGACGGCGCGTACCGGGAGGCCGTCCGCTCGCTGGGGCTGCACTCGTACATGGGCGTTCCGCTGCTGTCGCACGGAACGGTCCTGGGCGTGATGTCGTTCATCACCTCCGACTCGCGCCGCGTGTTCACCGAGCGCGACCTGCTGCACGCCACGGACCTCGCCGCGCGGGCGGCCGTCGCGATCCAGAACGCGGAGCTGCTGGACACCTTGCGCAGCTCCGACGCCGCCAAGGACGTGTTCCTCGCCACGCTGGCGCACGAGTTGCGCAACCCGCTCGCGCCGATCGTCAACAGCCTCGAGCTGCTGGCGCGCGCCGAAGAGCCCCGGAAGCTGCTGCCGCAGGCCCTGAGCATCCTGCGCCGGCAGACGACGCATCTCACGCGGCTGGTGGACGACCTGCTGGACCTGGCCCGCATCAACTCCGGCAAAATCGAACTCAAGCGCGAGCCGCTGGACCTGCGCGACGCGCTGCGCGCCGCCGTGGAGACCTGCCAGCCGCTGATCGACCGGCGCCGGCACTCGCTCACGGTGGAACTGCCCGGCGAACCCGCCCTCGTGCGCGGCGACGCCGTGCGCCTGACGCAGGTCTTCGCCAACCTCCTGAACAACGCGGCGAAGTACACGCCGGAGAAGGGGCGCATCGAGGTGCGCATGGAGCTCGGCGAAGGCACCGTCGAAGTCAGCGTCTCGGACTCGGGGGCGGGCATCGCCCCGGAACTGCTGCCGAGGATGTTCGAGCTGTTCACGCAGGCGCCCCGCGCCGCCGCGCTGGAGCAGCAGGGCCTGGGCATCGGCCTGTTCCTGGTCAAGGGGCTGGTGCAGATGCACGAGGGCCGCATCACCGCGCAGAGCGCGGGCGCCGGCCGGGGCAGCCGCTTCACGGTGTCGCTGCCGTCGGCGCAGGATGTCGTGGTGGAGGTCGTCCCCGGCGAGGAAGCGGCGCAGGCCCGCAGCGCCAAGAGGGTGCTGGTCGTCGACGACAACGCGGACGCGGCCGAAACGCTGTCGCAGCTGCTGGAGCTGATGGACCACGACCCGCGCACCGCGCACGACGGCATGGGGGCGCTGGCGCGCTTCGAGGAATTCAGGCCCGAGGTGGTGCTGCTCGATATCGGCCTGCCCGACATGGACGGCTACGAAGTGGCGCGCAGGATCCGCAGCCGCGCCGAGCACGCGGTGCGGCTGGTGGCGCTGACCGGTTGGGGCCAGAAGGAGGACAAGGCCCGCGCCGCCGCGGCGGGCTTCGACGATCACTGGACCAAGCCGGTGGATCCGGCCAAGCTGGGCGAGATCTAGCCCTGTTGTCGTTGCCTCCGGTAGGCTGGCCCGGCCGTCGGCCGGGGAAGGTGAGCAGCGCGAACCCCAGCTTTCCCGGCGTCACCGGCCGCCCAGCGCTGGGGTTCCGCTTTCGCTCACCGCCAGCCTACGCGGCCTACGCGGTCTCCCCCAGCAGGTGCCGCAGCTTCACGAAGGCCAGCGCCGCCATCACCGCGTCGGCGAGCGCATCGTGCGCCGCCTCCATCGGCAGGTCCAGCGTCTGCATCACGGTGGCGAAGCGCAGGTCGATCTGCGCCGGTTCGTAGTACGGCGGCAGCTGGCGCCGCTTCCAGTCGTAGAACATCTCGGACACCTCGATCTTCGGCTGCGGCAGGCCCATGCCCAGCAGCGGGAAGATCGCGCGGTGGATCATCGCCAGGTCGAACTCGAGGTAGTAGCCCACGATCGGACGGCTGCCGATGAAGCGCATCAGCGCCATCATCGCCTCGTCCGGATCCATGCCCTCCACCACGTCGCGCTCGCGCAGGCCGTGCACGCGCACGCTGTCGGCGGAGATGCGGCGCTTGCTCGGGCGCACCAGCAGCTCCAGCCGCTCGCTGGTGAGGATGCGGTCGCCCACGATGCGCACGGCGCCCACGGAGATGATCTCGTCGCGGTGCACGTTCAGGCCGGTGGTCTCGCAGTCGAGCGCCACCCATTCGCCGGGAGGCGGCGCATCCCACATGAAGCGGAAGCGCTCGTCGCCCAGGTGGTAGAGCAGCCACTCGCGCTTGAGGGCGCGCAGCCAGTGCAGGGGCGACAGCGTCGTCATGCGCTCACATCATGTCCAGGCGGTAGCGGTGCCGCAGCATCGCCTTGAAGCGCTTGACCGCGGCCAGGGCGTCCTTGAGCAGGTCGCGCTGCAGCGGCGAGAGCGACTCCACGTGGATGATGCGTCCGTTGCCGCTGTCGCCGGCGTCGAGGCCGGCCTGCAGCTTCAGGCCCATGAGGAAGTAGAGGCTTTCCACCAGCTCCGCGCCGACGTTCGCCGGCAGCCGCCCCATGGCGCACAGCGCCTCGACGCGCTCCACCGTGTTGGTGCACGCGAGCCGCGCTTCCAGCGCCAGGCTGCGCACGCCGTGCACCAGCGGAAAGATGCCGGCCTTCTTCAGGTCCATCGTGTTGCTGTCGGCCATGAAGAACAGGCGGTTCCACCAGCCGCTCTCCTGCTCGAAGGCGTCGATCGCCGCGGCGAAGCGTGCCATCAGCGCGTCGCTGTCGGTGAGCAGCCGGTCCACCTCGGCGCGCACCTGCGCGAGCAGGAGCGGGTCGCCGCAGACCGCGCGCGCGTCGATGAAGATGGCCAGCGCCATCAGGCTTTCCGCGTCGGGCATCACCAGCCAGCGGCGCACCGTCTGGCCGAAGGCATGCGCGGGCTGGCACCACTGCGGGTTGCTGACCATGATCCGCCCCGGGCACTCGGGGTAGCCGAAGGCCGTGAGGGCTTCCGAGAAGCGCTGGCAGATCGCGGCCAGGTCGTGCGGGCATTCGTAGCCGTCGCGCAGCACCAGGCCGTTGTCCTGGTCGGTCTTGAGCAGCTGCTCGCCGCGGCCCTCGCTGCCCATCACGAACAGGCAGCTGTTGGCGAACAGGTCGGGCGGTGCGATGAGCTGCCAGGCGCGCTCGAACAGCTTGGCATTGAGCTCGCCCACCAGCCGCGCGATCGCGCCCACCTTCGCGCCGCCGCGCCACAGCAGCGTGGTCAGGCGCGTGATCTGTTCGGCCGCGCGCGCGAGGGCGGGGATGTCCTCGGCCTGCACGATCTGCACCGAGATCAGGTACGAGTGGTTCGACAGGAAACTGAGCAGGTCGAGCTGTTCGAGGAAGCCGATGATGCGCTCGCCGTCCATCACCACGAGCCGGTGCACCTGGTGGCGGATCATCAGCGCGAGCGCCTCGACCATCGAGTCCTGCGGCCGCACGGTGACGAGCGCGAAGGTGGCGAACTCGCGCACGGGCAGCTGCGCGAGCGGGGCGCCGCGCAGCACCGCGCGCTGCAGGCCCGTGGTGGTGAACACGCCGGTGCGCGGCGGATCGGTGCGCGTGTCGCGCACGAGCACGGTGCCCGTGTGGCGCGCCTGGAAGACGCGCACGACGGACACCACGTCGTCGTCCGCGTCTACGACGTGCGCGGGCCGCAGGTAGGCCTCGCCCACGCGCCCGAGCGCGAGCGACTGCCGCTCCTGCGCGCCGGCACGCTCGCCCAGCGCGCTGAGCTTGTGCGAGAGGTCCGCGAACAGCAGCGCGCCGAAGGTGGCGTTGCGCGAGATGAGTTCGGTCACCGCCTGGCGCGCGATGAGGTGCGCGAGCACCTCCTCCTGCGCGACGAAGCGGCTGCTCGCCTTGCCGGCGACGAGGGCGCGGCCGTCGAAGCAGTCGTCGGGGCCGTAGGTGGCCACGAGCTCGTCGCCGTCGAACTGCTGCACGCGGCCCTTGATCACCACGAACAGGTGCGCGGGCTCCACGTCGGGCGCGAGCAGCGTCGCGCCTTCGCGCCAGTAGCCGATGTCGACGTGGTCGCGCACCAGGCGCTGTTCGTCGCCGGAGAGACAGTCGAAGGGCGAAACGGAGAAGTCGAAGGACGCGGCCACGGAGCGCGATCATCGCGCCTCGCCGCGGTTCGCGTTTGCGCTGGCTCAAACGGCGGCCGACGTCAGATTCGCGTCAGACGTTGGATGCGGTCAGATAGCGGTCAGCGTCGCTCACCACACTCCGCGCGTTCGCAACCAAAAGGGGACAAGTGTGAGTGAGACAGCAATCGGCGCGGCAGCCGGCGCGGGCGCCAGGCGCCCGACCGCGGCCCAGGCGCAGCAGCGGCTCGACGACGTGACCGCGCGCATCAAGGCCAATCCCAAATACCTGGAACTGCGCCGCAAGCGCAACGGCTTCGGCTGGACGCTGACGCTCGCGATGATGGTCGTGTACTACGGCTACATCGCGCTGATCGCGTGGAACAAGCCCTTCCTGTCGCAGCCCATCGGCGCCGGCGTCACGACCCTCGGCATTCCGATCGGCATGGGCGTGATCGTGTTCACCGTGCTGATCACCGGCTACTACGTGCGCCGGGCCAACTCCGAATTCGATGCGCTCACGCGCGCCATCCTCGAGGAAGAAGTGAAATGACGCGCACCGTTCGCATCCTCGCGGCGCTGGCCGCGCTCGCCGCACCGCTGGCCGCGCTCGCCGCGGGCGACGGCCCCGGCCAGGCCGCCAAGCAGGCCACCAACTGGACGGCCATCAGCATGTTCGCCGCATTCGTGCTGGCCACGCTGTGGATCACCAAGTGGGCTGCGGCGCGCACGCGCTCGGCGGCCGACTTCTACACCGCCGGCGGCGGCATCACGGGCTTCCAGAACGGGCTGGCGATCGCGGGCGACTACATGTCCGCCGCGTCCTTCCTCGGCATCTCCGCGGCCGTGATGGCCACCGGCTACGACGGCCTGATCTACTCGATCGGCTTCCTCGTGGGCTGGCCCGTCATCACCTTCCTGATGGCGGAGCGGCTGCGCAACCTGGGCAAGTTCACCTTCGCCGACGTGGCCGGCTACCGCTTCAAGCAGACGCCGATCCGCGCCTTCGCGGCCTCCGGCACGCTGGTGGTCGTGGCGTTCTACCTGATCGCGCAGATGGTCGGCGCGGGCCAGCTGATCAAGCTGCTGTTCGGCCTCGACTACTGGATCGCGGTGGTGCTGGTCGGCGGGCTGATGATGGTGTACGTGCTGTTCGGCGGCATGACGGCCACCACCTGGGTGCAGATCATCAAGGCCTGCCTGCTGCTGGCCGGCGTGAGCTTCATGGCCTTCATGGTGCTGGCGCAGTACGGCTTCTCCCCCGAGGCGCTGTTCGCCAAGGGCGTGGAAGTCAAGACGGCGATCGCCGCGATGGCCGGCAAGAGTGCCGCGGAAGCAGGCGACGTGGGCGGCTCCATCATGCGGCCCGGCGGCTTCGTGAAGGACCCGATCTCCGCCATCAGCTTCGGCATGGCGCTGATGTTCGGCACCGCGGGCCTGCCCCACATCCTGATGCGCTTCTTCACGGTGCCGGATGCGAAGGAAGCGCGCAAGTCCGTGTTCTGGGCCACCACCTGGATCGGCTACTTCTACGTCCTGATCTTCATCATCGGTTTCGGCGCCATCGCGCTGGTGCTGACCAACCCCGAGTTCGCCGATGTCTCCAAGGGCATCATCAAGGGCGGCGCGGGCACGGCCAACATGGCGGCGGTGCTGGTGGCCAAGAGCGTGGGCGGCGACGTGTTCTACGGCTTCATCTCCGCCGTGGCCTTCGCGACCATCCTGGCGGTCGTCGCCGGCCTGACGCTCTCCGGCGCGTCGGCGGTGTCGCACGACCTGTACGCCACCGTGTTCAAGAAGGGCAAGGCCGACAGCGCCTCCGAGCTGAAGGTCTCGCGCATCACGACCGTGTGCCTGGGCATCGTCGCGGTGGTGCTGGGCATCGTGTTCGAGAAGCAGAACATCGCCTTCATGGTGTCGCTGGCCTTCGCCATCGCGGCCTCGGCCAACTTCCCGGTGCTGTTCATGTCGGTGCTGTGGAAGGATTGCACGACCAAGGGCGCGGTGATCGGCGGCTTCCTGGGCCTGATCTCCTCGGTGGGCCTCACGGTGGTGTCGCCGTCGGTGTGGGAAGTCACGCTCGGCAACCCGAAAGGCAGCGCCTGGTTCCCGTACACCTCGCCGGCGCTGTTCTCGATGGCCATCGGCTTCTTCGGCATCTGGCTGTTCTCCATCCTGGACCGCAGCGCGCAGGCCGCCAAGGAGCGTGGCCTGTTCGAAGCGCAGCAGGTGCGCTCGGAGACCGGCCTGGGCGCCTCGGGGGCGTCGGGGCACTGAGCGTCTTCCGTTCGCGGAAAACTCTGCAGGCAAGGGGCATCGCGAGGGCGGTGCCCCTTTTTCGTTGGGGGTGGCAAGCTACAGTCCGGCCTTGCCCCCCCAAGCCCTGCGCGCCGCACATGCTCTTCGCCTTCCGCGCCATCGTCCTGCGTTCGCTGCTCTTCGCGCTCACGGTGACAGCCGTGAGCCTGGCCGTCGATCTTCTGGTCTCGCTGGGAGTCCAGGGGGGGCCGCCGCCCGGCCGCACGAGGGAGTTCTTCGTCTTTCGCAGCGCGCTGCACGGGGCCACTTTCGTCCTCACCGCGGCCGGGGCGCTCGCGGGCTTCGCGCTGATGCGCCGCTATCGAATCAGCGTGCGGCGCGTCACCGCGCTCGGTGTCGTGGTCGGGCTGTTGACCCTCGCCGCCTTGCTCACCGCCATGCGCCTCGGCGGCTTCCGCGCCATGGCCGCGTGGCTGCTCGTCGCATCCATCGTCGTTTCCTCCGCGGGCGCGCGCCTGCTGGGCCAGCGGGCGCAGCAGCCATGAGCGGCAAGCGCACGCGCAGCCCGCCGCCCAAGGACCGCCTCGCCTCGGCGGGGCAGAGGCTGCTGCAGGTGCTGGCGATCCTCGGCCTGATCGGCATCTTCGCCGTGCTGCTGCACAAGGGCTATTCGGACGTCACGGCGATCGCCCGCGGCAGCGCCAGCGGCGAGTTCTGGCCCGCCCTGCTGCGCTACATGTTCCGCAACCTGGCGGGTGGCTGATCCGCCGCCCCGCTGCTAGCATGCCTTCCCCACACATGGAGGCACCATGGCGACGAACACCGTCCGACTGCACCGCGTGCTGCGTACGCGCCCCGAGCGGCTCTACCGCGCCTTCCTCGATCCCGATGCCATGGCCAAGTGGCTGCCGCCCAACGGCTTCACGGGCAAGGTCCACCAGATGGATGCGCGCGTCGACGGCAAGTGGCGCATGTCGTTCACGAACTTCTCGACCGGCCACAGCCACTCCTTCGGCGGCCAGTACCTCGAGCTGGTGCCGAACGAGCGCCTGCGCTACACCAGCGCCTTCGACGACCCCCACCTTCCCGGGCAGATGGTCACGACCGTCACGCTGCGCGAAGTGTCCTGCGGCACCGAGATGGACGTGGTGCAGGAAGGCATCCCGGAGGTGATCCCCACCGAGGCCTGCTACCTGGGATGGCAGGAGTCGCTGGCGCTGCTCAAGCAGCTGATCGAGGCGGAAATCCCGGGCTAGCGGCGCATCAGCGGCGACAGCATCCAGAGCCCCACGGCCGGCCCGATGCCCAGGGCCGGCAGCACCACGGCCAGCGGCCACGCCTGCGCCGCGCGCACGAACAGCTCGATGCTCACCACCGAGATCGCGAAGCCGATGCAGTTGGTGAAGGTGAGCACGCTGCCGACCACCGCCGGCGGCGCGTTCTGCGCGGTGAGCGTGGAGAACTGCGGCGAGTCGCCGGAGACCGTCGCGCCCCACAGCAGCATCCAGGCGAGGAACAGCGGCAGCGGCGCCACCAGCATCACCGGCGCGGCGAGGCAGCAGGCCCCGCTGGTCGCCAGCTGCAGTTGCGCCACGCGTGCGCTGCCGACGCGGCGCACCAGCAATCCGCCGACCACGCAGCCGGCGAAGCCGGCGCCGATGGCCCAGAACGCGCCCGCGCTCACGCTGCGGCCGGCCAGCCGCGTGGCCAGGATCAGGGGCACCAGCACGATGAAGGAATACAGCTCCCACATGTGGCCGAAGTAGCCGAACACGGAGGCACGCACCCGCCGGTCGGACCAGATCAGCCCCAGCGCGCGCGGCGTGATGCGCGCGGCGCGCAGCACCTGCGGATGCGGCGGCACGAGCAGGGCGGTCGCCAGCCCGCCCGCGGCCGCGAGCACCGACACGGCGATGACGACCAGCTGCCACGGCGCGAGCCCGCCCAGCGTGAACGCGAGCCCGCCGTCGTCCCCGGCCAGGGCGCGCAGCCCGTGCGGCAAGGCGGTGCCCAGCACCAGCGCGCCGATCAGCACGCCCATCACGGCGCCCAGCCGTTCGCGGTACCAGCTCGCGGCGATCTTCATGCCCACCGGATACACGCCCGCCAGCAGGAAGCCGATCGCGAAGCGCAGCGCGAGCAGCACGCCCAGCCGCCCGTCGGCCAGCAGCATGCCGGCGTTGCACAGCGCGCCCAGCAGCGCGCAGGCGAGGAACACCCGGCCGGGCGCGAAGCGGTCGGCCAGCATCAGCAGCGCGAAGGCCAGCGTGCCGGCGACGAAACCGAGTTGCACCGCGGAGGTGAGCGTGCCCAGGGCCGAGGCCGGCAGCCCCCAGTCGTGCTGCAGGTCGGGCATGACCGCGTTCACGGCGAACCACAGCGAGGTGGCGGCGAACTGCGACAGCACGATCACCGGCAGAATGTGGCGAGGGACGGCCGTGCTCATGGTCTCAGCATACGGCCGCCGCCTGACGCGACCCTTCCGGAGGATCCATGAGCCAGGACGAACAGCAGATCCGCGAGCTGATCCGCACGTGGATGGAAGCCTCGAAAGCGGGGGACACCGACACCGTGCTCGACCTGGTCACGGAGGATGTCGTCTTCCTGCTGCCGGGGCGTCCGCCCATGCGCAGGGACGAATTCGCGGCCATGTCACGCTCCCAGGCCGTTCCCGCGGCGCCGCGCATCGAAGGCGACGCCGAGATCCAGGAAGTGCAGGTGGCGGGCGACTGGGCCTTCCTGTGGACGCGGCTGTCGGTGAAGGTGACGCCGCCGGGCGGCGCGCCCATGGAGCGGGCGGGGCACACGCTGACCGTGCTGCGCAAGGAACAGGGCCGCTGGCGGCTGGCACGCGACGCCAACCTGCTCGTCCCCGTGCAGCCAGCCGCCTGAGGCTTCTTGCGCATCGGCCTCGTCTCCGACACCCACGACCTGCTGCGGCCGGAAGTGCTGGACTACCTGCGCGGCAGCGACCACATCGTGCACGCGGGGGACGTCTGCGGCGAGGCCGTGTTGCAGGAGCTGGCGCGCATTGCACCGCTCACCGCGGTGCGCGGCAACAACGACAGGGGCGCGTGGGCGCAGCGCCTGCGCGAACAAGAGCTGCTGCGGTTCGGCGGCGCGACCATCCTCGTGGTCCACGACATTGCGGACCTGGGGCGCGCGCCGGATACTGGCGGCGCCGCCACCGTGGTCACCGGACACTCGCACAAGCCCCGCGTGGAGGAACGTGATGGCGTTCTGTACGTCAATCCCGGCAGCGCGGGCCCGCGGCGCTTCAAGCTGCCGATCTCGGCGGGTGAGCTGATCGTGGAGCGGGGCCGCGTGACGGCGAAGCTCGTGCTGTTCTGAAAGGACCGCTGCCATGCTCAGCATCCGCGACATCGACCACCTCGTCCTGCGCGTGAAGGACGTGGACGCCATGATCCGTTTCTACGGCGAGGTGCTGGGCTGCCCGGTGCACCGCATCGACGAGAAGATCCGGCTGGTGCAATTGCGCGCGGGCCGCGGCCTGATCGACCTGGTCCCCGTGGACAGCGAGATCGGCCGCGCCGGCGGGGCGGCGCCGGGGCGAGAAGGCCGCAACATGGACCACTTCTGCCTGCGCGTCGAGCCCTGGGATGCCGAGGCGATCCGTGCCCATCTGCGCGCGCACGGCGTGGAGCCCGGGCCGGTGGCGCAGCGCTTCGGTGCCGAAGGGCAGGGTCCTTCGATGTACCTCACCGACCCCGAGGGCAACACCGTGGAACTGAAGGGTCCGCCCGGCCCGCCGGTCGGCTGACGAACTCCGCCGACACGGTGCGGCATGGCCCTTGCACACACTGTGGCCATGAAAAGCCACTCCTCTCCCCGCCTGGCCCGCCAGGCCACCGAACTCGCCGTCGCCGTGCCGCAGGTGGTCGCCCACCGGCTCACGCGCATGGCCCTCGCCGGCCCGTGGCCCAATGCGCGCGACCAGCGCGAGTTCTCCGGCATGGCGCAGGAAAAGGTGCATGCCTTCTGGCAATCGTGGTTCGCCATGGGGTGGGCGATGGTGGAGGCGACGCAGAAGGCCTGGATGGCAATGTTGCAGGGCGCCCGCGTGCCCCTGCTGGACGTGCACCATGTGGTGGCGCGTGGCATGGCGCCGGTGCACCGGAAGGCGACGGCGAACGCGCGCCGGCTGGCGCGGACGTCGCTGCGCTGATCGCTGACCGGGGGGGCCGTCTTCTAAGTACTGCCGGGTGCGTCGCGGCAGGTGGTGCGCGGTGCGGAACCGCGAAGGTGCAGGTCCGGCGGCTTCGCGCGCCGGACTTCCCCGAAAAATCGGGCCCGCCGCCGCGGCGCCTTAACTCACTGCGCGTTTGCCGCGCGCGGCAAACGCTCCGTTCAAACAGAAGTCGCCAATCAGAAACGTACGGAGGCTCACATCGCTGACGCTGTGTAGCCTCCTGCGGCGGCGGGCCCGATTTTTCGGGCAGCACCAACGCGGTCCCGCACCGCGCACCGCCTGCCGCGACGTCGGGCCTTGCAGGGGACCTCCGCTCCTGCCGGTCGTTCCCGCTCGGGCGCGAACCCAGGGGGCGCGAAGCGCGGACGGCCGGCCACCGCACCGTCATCGTCGTGCCAAAGAAGACACTGCTCATCGTCGCGACGGCCGGCGCACGGCGCGGGCCCGCGTTGGGGGCGCCCGGAAAATCGGGCCTGCCGGCACAGCGAAGCTACACAGCGTCAGCGATGTGAGCTTCGCGTACGTGGACATGCTCGCAACATCTGTTTGACCGGAGAGTTTGCGGTACGCCGCAAACTCGGAGGGAGTTATGTTGCGCGTGCCGGCAGGCCCGATTTTCCGGGGAAGTCCGGCGCGCGAAGCCGCCGGACCGACACCGTACGGGCATTCGCACGACTACGCCGCTTCCAGCGGCTCGGTCGCGGGCCCGCGCCGTGCGCCGGCCGTCGTGACGCCCCCGGCAAGCAATCGGAGGCGCATGGCGGCGTCCTCTGGATCCTCGCGTGCGCGGGGATGACGTGCAGAGGGACGACGTCCTAGTGTGCGAGATGCCGCTCCATGGCAATAATGCCCCATGGAAACCAAATGGCTGGAAGACTTCGTCAGCCTCGCCGAGACGCGCAGCTTCAGCCGCTCGGCGCAGTTGCGTCACGTCACGCAGCCCGCCTTCTCGCGCCGCATCCAGGCCCTGGAGGCCTGGGCCGGCACCGACCTCGTCGACCGCAGTTCCTATCCCACCCGCCTCACGCCCGCCGGTGAGACGCTCTACGCGCAATCGCTGGAGATGCTGCAGGCGCTGCAAAGCACCCGCGCCATGCTGCGCGGGCACGCTTCCGCCGGCCAGGACGTGATCGAATTCGCGGTGCCGCACACGCTGGCCTTCACCTTCTTCCCGGCCTGGATGTCCAGCCTGCGCGAGAAGTTCGGCCCCATCAAGAGCCGCCTGATCGCGCTGAACGTGCACGACGCCGTCCTGCGGCTGGTGGAAGGCAGCTGCGACGTGCTCATCGCCTACCACCAGGGCGCGCAGCCGCTGCAGCTCGATGCGGACCGCTACGAGGTCGTGACGCTGGGACAGGAAACGCTCGCGCCCTACTGCAAGCCCGACGCGGCCGGCGAGCCGCTGTTCCGCCTGCCCGGACGCAGCGCGCAGCCCCTGCCCTACCTGGGCTACGCGCCGGGCGCCTACCTCGGCCAGGTCACGGACCTGCTCCTCAAGCAGGCGGGCACGGCGATCCATCTCGATCGCGTGTACGAGACCGACATGGCCGAAGGCCTGAAGGTGATGGCGGTCGAGGGCCACGGCATCGCATTCCTCCCCTACAGTGCGGTCAAGAAGGAACTGCGCGCCGGCAAGCTGGTGCCGGCCGCGCCCGCGGAGCTGGGCACCCTGACGGTCACGATGGACGTGCGCGCCTACCGCGAGCGCCCGGGCGGCAAGCACGCACCCAAGGGCACCGCGCAGGCACTGTGGAACTTCCTCGTGAACGAGGGCGGGGCCGCCTCGCTGCTGAAGGAGTAGCCGCCCCGCGCCCGGTGGCATGCTACCGGGCATAAACCCTGCTTACCGGCGCTGCTTGCTGGCCCTAAGCTGTCGGCGCCCCCGGCCGCCGCCGCCCCTTGTCGGCGCCAGCCTAGAATTTCCGGTTCGGGTACCAGTTTCAACACAGGAGATTTGAATGAAGAAGAAGTATCTGCTGGCCTTCGCTCTCTCGGCCCTCGCAGCCAGCGGCGCTTTCGCACAGTTGAACGACACCATCGCCAAGGCCAAGGCCTCCGGCAAGGTCGTCATGGGCACGCGGGAATCCTCCGCCCCGCTCGCCTACACGCTCGGCGGCAACCAGTTCACCGGCTACCACGTGGAACTCTGCCAGCGCATCCTGAAGTCCGTGCTGCCCGGCGTGGCCGTCGAATACGTCGCCGTGACCTCCGCCAACCGCATCCCGCTGGTGCAGAACGGCACGGTCGACATCGAGTGCGGCTCCACCACCAACAACGCGGCCCGCCAGAAGGACGTCGCCTTCGCGCTCACCACCTACGTGACCGAAGTGCGCACCGCGGTCAAGGCCAACTCCAACATCAAGTCGGTGGCCGACCTGAACAACAAGACGGTGGCCACCACCACCGGCACCACCTCCGTGGCGCTGCTGCGCAAGAACAAGCGCGCGCAGAACATCAAGTTCAACGAGGTGTACGGCAAGGACCACGCCGACAGCTTCCTGCTGCTCGAATCCGGCCGCGCCGATGCCTTCGTGATGGACGACAACATCCTGGCGGGCCTGATCGCCTCGTCCAAGAACCCGAAGGACTTCAAGATCGTGGGCGAGACGCTCAACGTCGAGCCGATCGCGATCATGGTCCGCAAGGAAGACACGAAGTTCAAGAAGGCGGTGGACGACTACATCCGCGGCGCCATCAAGGCCGGCGAGATCGACCTGCTGTACAAGAAGTGGTTCATGTCGCCGATCCCGCCGAAGAACACCAGCGTGAACCTGCCCATGGGCAGCGTGCTGAAGGGCCTGCTGAAGAATCCGTCGGACGCCCCGGCCGAAGAGTACAACAAGTAAAGTGTGACGTCCGCGCCGGCCGCCCTCCGCGGCCGGCGCCCCCAACAACAACGAGCAAGGACGGACCATGGCCATGGAGTGGCAGGTCTTCTGCCAGGACACGATCGAGCGCACGGTCGTGGCCGGCTGCTTCGGCAGCGGCGGCGCCAGGGGCACCCAGACCTACCTGGACTGGCTGCTCCAGGCCTGGGGCCAGACGGTGATGGTGGCCGCGCTGTCGCTCGTGGTGGCGCTGGTGGTGGGGTCCATCATCGGCACCATCCGCACCCTGCCGGACAGCCCGATGGTGGTGCGCCTGGGCAACGTCTGGGTCGAGTTCTTCCGCAACATCCCGCTGCTGGTGCAGATCTTCCTCTGGTACCACGTGGTGCCGGTGCTGATCCCCGTGTTCGCCGACACGCCCAAGCTGCTGCTGGTGGTGATGGGCCTGGGCCTGTTCACCTCGGCGCGCATCGCCGAACAGGTGCGCGCGGGCATCCAGGCGCTGCCGCGCGGGCAGCGCTATGCCGGCATGGCGATGGGCTTCACGACGCCGCAGTACTACCGCTACGTGCTGCTGCCCATGGCCTTCCGCATCATCGTGCCGCCGCTGACCAGCGAGACGATGAACATCTTCAAGAACTCCTCGGTGGCGTTCGCGGTGTCGGTCACGGAACTGACCTTCTTCGCCCAGCAGGCCGGCGAGGAAACGTCGCGGGGCATCGAGGTCTACCTCGCCGTCACGGTGCTGTACGTGATCTCCGCCTTCGCCATCAACCGCGTGATGGCCTTCATCGAGAGGCGCGTGCGCGTGCCCGGCTTCGTGGCGAGCACGGGCGGGGGCCACTGAGATGCTGGACTTCAGCGTCTTCACCGCCGAGGTCTTCAAGGCCTACATCCTGCAGGGGCTGTACTTCAGCCTCGTGCTCACCGTGGTCGCGACGCTGGGCGGCATCGTGTTCGGCACCGTGCTGGCGCTGCTGCGCCTGTCCGGCATCAAGCCGCTGGAGCTGGTGGCGGCCACGTACGTCAACGGCATGCGTTCCATCCCGCTGCTGATGGTGCTGCTGTGGTTCTTCCTGATGGTGCCCTTCATCATCGGCCGGCCGATCGGCGCGGAGCTCACGGCGGTGATCACCTTCGTCGCCTTCGAGGCCGCCTACTTCAGCGAGATCGTGCGCGCCGGCATCCAGTCGATTTCGCGCGGGCAGGTCTATGCGGGGCAGGCCCTGGGCATGAGCTACGGGCAGAACATGCGGCTGGTGATCCTGCCGCAGGCCTTCCGCAACATGATCCCCGTGTTCCTCACGCAGACCATCATCCTGTTCCAGGACACGTCGCTGGTCTACATCATCACGGCGCACGACCTGCTGCACGGCTTCACGGTGGCCGGCAACAACCTGAGCCGGCCGCGCGAGTCGTACATCCTCGCCGCGGTCCTGTACTTCGTCATCTGCTTCAGCCTGTCGTGGATCGTCAAGCGCGTGCAGCAGAAGATCGCGATCATCCGATAGGAAAAGGGTCCGCCATGAGCGATATGCAACCGATGATCGACATCCGCAACGTGTCCAAGTGGTACGGGCCGGTGCAGGTGCTGAGCGACTGCACCGCGCGCATCGACAAGGGCGACGTGGTGGTGGTCTGCGGGCCCTCGGGTTCGGGCAAGTCCACGCTGATCAAGACCGTCAACGGGCTGGAGCCGATCCAGAAGGGCGAGATCTTCGTCAACGGGGTGCAGGTGAACGACCCGAAGACCAACCTGCCCAAGCTGCGCAGCCACGTGGGCATGGTGTTCCAGCACTTCGAGCTGTTCCCCCACCTGTCGGTGACGGAGAACCTGACCATCGCGCAGGTGAAGGTGCTCGGGCGCTCGCAGGACGAGGCGAAGGCCCGCGGCCTCAAGATGCTCGATCGCGTGGGCCTCATGGCGCACAAGGACAAGTACCCGGGCCAGCTCTCGGGCGGCCAGCAGCAGCGCGTGGCGATCGCCCGCGCGCTCTCGATGGACCCCTACGTGATGCTGTTCGACGAGCCCACCTCGGCGCTCGACCCCGAGATGGTCGGCGAAGTGCTCGACGTGATGATCGGCCTGGCCAAGGAAGGCATGACCATGATGGTGGTCACGCACGAGATGGGCTTCGCCCGCAAGGTGGCCAACCGCGTGATCTTCATGGATGTCGGCGGCCGGCTGCTGGAGGACTGCAGCAAGGACGAATTCTTCGGCAACATGGAAGCCCGCCAGCCGCGCACCAAGGACTTCCTCAACAAGATCCTGTCGCACTGAGCGGACGGGCGCGCGCGGGGCCGGCGGCGCAGCGGGGGCAATGCCCGATCACTTTGGTCTGTCCGCCGCGGCCGCGGGGACGCGCAGTGGGACAATCGCCGGATGTCCGAAACGCTCACCATCACCCGACCCGACGACTGGCACCTGCACGTGCGCGACGGCGCGGCCATGGCCTCGGTCGTGCGGCACTCCGCCGCGCAGTTCGGCCGCGCGCTGATCATGCCGAACCTGAAGCCGCCGATCATCACGGCGGCCATGGCCAACAACTACCGCGAGCGCATCCTCGCCGCCGTGCCCAAGGCCTTCGGGTTCCAGCCGCTGATGTCCCTGTACCTGACCGACAACCTGCCGCCCAGCGAGATCCCGCGCGCCAAGGCGGCGGGCGTGGTGGCGGTGAAGCTCTATCCCGCCGGCGCCACCACCAACAGCGACATGGGCGTGACCAACCTGCAGCGCACCTTCCACACGCTGGACATGATGCAGCGCGAAGGCATCCTGCTGCTGGTGCACGGCGAGGTGACGGACCCGGCGGTGGACGTCTTCGACCGCGAGGCCGTGTTCATCGACAAGGTGCTGATCCCGCTGCGGCGCGACTTCCCCGAGCTGAAGGTCGTGCTGGAACACATGACCACGCGCGAGGCCGTGCAGTACGTGGAGGAAGCGGACGCTCACATGGCCGGCACGATCACGGCGCACCACCTGCTGTACAACCGCAACGCTCTCTTCATGGGCGGCATCCGGCCGCACTACTACTGCCTGCCGATCCTCAAGCGCGAGGAGCACCGCCAGGCGCTGGTGGGCGCGGCCACCAGCGGCAACCCGAAGTTCTTCCTGGGCACGGACAGCGCGCCGCACGCCTCCGTGCTGAAGGAGCACGCCAGCGGCTGCGCGGGCTGCTACACCGCGTTCTCCGCGATGGAACTGTACGCCGAGGCCTTCGAGGCGGCCGGCGCGCTCGACAAGCTGGAAGGCTTCGCGAGCATCCACGGCGCCGACTTCTACGGCCTGCCGCGCAACGCCGGCACCCTCACGCTGAAGAAGCAGCCCTGGCAGGTTCCCGAGCAGCTGCCCTTCGGCGAGGCGCACGTGAAGCCGCTGCGCGCGGGTGAGATGCTCGCATGGCGGACGTTCGTCGAATGAGCGCCCGGGAAGCCCGCGCGGGGGATGCCGCGGCCATCCTGATCGACGCCGACAACCTGTCGCCGGCGGCCGTCGAACAGTGCTTCACCCACATGGCGCACCAGGGCTGGCGCGTGACGCTGCGCCGCGCCTACGGCGGCCACGAGAAGCTGGCCGGCATGAAGGACTGCCTGCTGCGCAACGGCGTGCGCTCGCTCGTGAACAACGGCAAGGGCACCACCGATGCGCTGCTGGTCGTCGACGCGATGGACCTGCTGCACGAGGGCCGCCTGCCGCCGGTGGTGGCGATCGCTTCCAGCGACGCCGATTTCGCCCCGCTCGCGGTGCGGCTGCGCGAGGGCGGCACCTGGGTGATCTGCTTCGCCCAGAGCGGCAAGTCGGCCGACGCCGACCTCACCCGCTGCTACGACCAGCTGATCGCGGTGGAAAGCGCCGGGGCGTCCGCCGAAGACCCCGCCCCCGCACCCCGGTCGGCGCCGGCGCCCGCGCGCGCCGCGCGCAAGGCGCCCGCGCGCAAGAAGGCCGCGCCGCCCCCGCCCGAGGATCCGGTGCGTGACGTGCTGGAGACGATAGCCGGCTTCCGCCAGGGACGCGAGATCGCGATGAACGAAGTCGTCAAGCGCCTGCGCGCCGCCGGCCTGATGGGCAAGAGCGCGACGGGCCCGGCCTTCCTGCGCAAGAACGCACCCTACGTGGAGCTCTCGCCCAACTACCTGCGCCTGAAGGACTGATGCAGGTCGACTGGGCCCGGCCCTGGTACGCGCCCTGGCGCCTGCCCGGCGAGGCCGTGGCGCAGGCGGTGGCGGGCGGCACGCCCCTGCACGAGGCGCTGGACGCCGCCGGCGGCGCGCCGGTGCGCTTCGTGCCGCAGGAGGCCTTGCCGCTCGGCACCCCCTACGAGCTTTTCGTCCGGGAGTCCGGCCAGTGCCCGGTGCGAGCCGGCCGGCACGACTTCTTCAACGGGCTGGTGTGGCTGGCGTTCCCGCGGGCGAAGGCCGCGCTCAACCGGCTGCAGGCGCAGGAGATCGCTCGCAGCGGCATCGCGCCGCGCCGCGGGCCGGTGCGCGACGCCATCACCGTGTTCGACGAGAACGGCGCGCTGCTGCAGGCGCCGCCCGCGCTGTGGCAGGCGCTGCGCGAGCGCGAATGGCGGCGCCTGTTCGTGGACCTGCGGCCGCTGTGGCGCGAGGCGCGGCTGGCGATCTTCGGCCACGCACTGCTGGAGCAGCTGGCCTCGCCCCGCAAGGCGCTCACCGCGCACGTGTGGTGCGCGGTGCCGGCGTTGCAGGCGGGGGAGGATCCCGATGCGTGGCTGGCCGCGCAATGCAGGCCGGAAGTACTCGCGGGCAAGCCCTTCACGCCGCTGCCGGTGCTGGGCGTGCCCGGCTGGTGCGCCGGAAGCGAGAACTTTTCCTTCTATGATGACTCTCTCGTATTCCGTCCACGCAAGACGCCAGAACGCATCACAACAACAACGTCCGCGGGCCCTGCGCGCTCTTGATTTGCGGCTGGTCCAGCCTCATGTCGGACGCGCTGGGTGAACGTGTTCCACCCTTCGGAGTCTTCCAAGCAATGAAACGCATCTTCCTGTTCGTGCTGACCAACCTTGCGGTGGTGGTGGTGCTGGGCGTGGTCGCCAGCCTCCTCGGCGTGAACCGATACCTCACCGCCAACGGCCTGAACCTGGGCGCGCTGCTGGTGTTCGCCCTCATCATGGGCTTCGGCGGCGCGATCATCTCGCTGCTGATCTCCAAGCCGGTGGCCAAGTGGAGCTCCGGCGTGCAGGTGATCTCCGGCACCGAAGGCCCGGATGAAGCCTGGATCGTCAACACGGTCCGCCGCTTCGCCGACCAGGCCGGCATCGGCATGCCCGAGGTCGGCATCTTCCCCGGCGACCCGAACGCCTTCGCCACCGGCGCCTTCAAGAACAGCGCGCTGGTCGCGGTGTCCACCGGGCTGCTGCAGGGCATGACGCGCGAGGAGGTCGAGGCCGTGATCGGCCACGAGGTGGCGCACATCGCCAACGGCGACATGGTGACCATGACGCTGATCCAGGGCGTGATGAACACCTTCGTGGTGTTCCTCTCGCGCGTGATCGGCTACCTGGTCGACGGCTGGTTGAGCCGCGGCGAGCAGCGCTCGGGCCCGGGCATCGGCTACATGATCACCACGATCGTGCTCGACATCCTGCTCGGTTTCCTGGCGGCGATCATCGTGGCCTGGTTCTCGCGGCAGCGCGAATTCCGCGCCGACAGCGGCTCCGCCCACCTGATGGGCCGCAAGCAGCCGATGATCAACGCGCTGGCGCGCCTGGGCGGCATGGTGCCGGGCGAACTGCCCAAGAGCATCCAGGCCTTCGGCATCACCTCCGGCGTGGGCAAGCTGTTCTCGACCCACCCGCCGATCGAGGAACGCATCGCGGCGCTGCAACGGGCCGCGTAACGGCGGAGCGGGCGGCGGCCTCAACAAGACCCAACAGCCGGACGCAGAGGACGCAAAGGGTACGCAGAGGACGCAGAAGAAAACTGGTGAAGGTATTTGGGGTCATTCCTTTTTCCTGATCTTTTTTGCGTCCTCTGCGTCCCCTTTGCGTCCTCTGCGTCCGGCTGTCCGGCATTTGCGGATGTCGGGGGATAATCGTTCCGTGAAGCAAGCCAGGCCGTCGCTGGTGCATTCGCCGAAAGGCCGCACTGGAGGAACGTCCGGACTGCACAGGGCAGCGTAGCAGGTAACACCTGTCCACCGCGAGGTGAGGATCAGAGCAACAGAGACGAGTCGGGATGCCGTCGCGGCGGCGAAAGCCGACGCAAAGCCCTCTACGAGGGCTGCGCGGAGCGGCGGCAGACCGGGTGAAACGGGCAATCTCTACGCGCAGCAATACCAAATAGGCCAGCACACGGAGGGCGGCATGCCGCCCTCCCGATCCCGTGGCCCGCGGGCAGCTGGCGGGTAGGTAGCACCGAGCCGGTGGGGCGACCCCCGGCCCAGATGAATGACGGTCACGCCCGGGCAACCGGGCGCACAGGATCCGGCGTATCGGCGGGCTTCACACTTTTTCTTCAGCGGCATGCCTGCGCATGCCCCTCCTTCAGGTCGCGCGAGCGCTGCGCCGTGTCGGGATGGCTGCTCAGGAGGTTCATCCAGGAGGGCGTCGCGGCCTTCTCCCCCTGCGCCTTGCCATGGATCCCGAGCAGCAGGTCCGCCATCGGCGCGGTGGGAACCTTCGCCTGCCGCATCAGCGCCGCGGCGAAGCAATCCGCTTCGGTCTCGTGGCTGCGCCGGTACGACAGGCCGGTGAGCAGCGAGGCGCCGGTCGAGACCAGCGTCGAGACGTCGCCCAGCGCCAGGCCCAGCCCGATGTTCAACACCCCCTGTTCCACGATCATGCGCGTGGTGTGCCGGTGCATGACATGCCCCATCTCGTGCGCCAGCACGCCGATCAGCGCATCGTCCGGCAGATTCTGGCGCGCGGCTTCCTGTACCAGCGCGTCGGTCATGACGATGGTGCCTCCCGGCAGGGCGAAGGCATTCGGCGGCAGGCCGGAGCGGAACTGCAGCACCAGCGGCGGCGCGTACGCGCGGTAGCGGCGCAGCGAAGGCGCGACCTGGCCGGCCAGGGCGTCGAAGCGCGCGCGCAGTTCGGCCTGGCGCTGCGCCGGCAATTTGCTCGGATGCAGCCAGGCGGAGTCCATGTCGGCCAGCACGCGCTGCGACAGGCTCTGCTCCCACGCGAGCGGCACCTGCCGTGTGAGCTGCGTGGCCGCCCAGGGCGTGCCCCAGCGATAGAACGCCAGCAGCGCACCCGCCGCCACGGCCAGCACCAGGAGCATCGCGCTCCAGCGCGTCTGCATGCGCTGCGCGAGGGGGACGCGGTGGCCGGCGGCCTGCAGCGCCGCATGCCAGCCGGCGGCATCTTCCACTTCGAGGCTGCCGTATTCGCGCAGGTCCACCACCAGCTTGCGCGGGGTGCGGCGGTCGCTCCAGGCCTCGGGCAGGTCGATCTCCCGCTCCAGCAGCGGCGGCGGCGCGGCGCCGCCGTCCAGGGGCTGCAATTCAAGCGTGGCCCCGCCGGTGCCCGGCGCGAGGCGCACCCGCACCTCGCGCGGCCGGCTGCTGCGTCCGTCGAACCAGGCACCGCGCAGGGTGGGCGCCATCAGCCGACCAGGCCCAGCCCCACCGCGTCCGCGATGGCGTCGCCCAGGCCCTGTTCCTCGCGCGCCAGCTGGCCCGCGAGCTGGTGGAGGCCGCCCTTGACGTGCAGCGTCACCGATTCGGACTTCATGCGGTATTCGCTGACCACCGCGAACGGACGGAAGAAGCCCAGGCTGAGGATCGTGAGCAGCACGTTGCGGATGCGTAGGCCCACGTAGCGGCGCGCCTGCAGCCGGCAGCGGAAGCGGGCCACCTGGCTGACGCCGATGTTGTTCCACACCAGCTGGAAGATGCGCGCCTCGCGGTAGGCGCGCGCGGGCGCCGACGCCAGGAACAGCAGCAGCACCGTGCCGATGCCGATCGCGATCGCCACCAGGATCGCGAGGAACCCCATTCCCCGCAGCTTCGGCAGGATGGCGAAGGAGCCACCCAGCGCCGCGGCGACCAGCGCGGCGATTACCAGCAGCGTGAGCAGGAACACGCCCAGGGTGGCGAGCCAGATCCGCACGAAGTCGCCGAACACCGGCTTCCAGCGCCCGGGCTGGCCGCCGATGCGCCCGCGCAGCACCAGCAGGCTCTTGTAGTTGTATTCCAGGCGCATCAGGCACCACACCGAGACGGCCACTGCCGCCGCGGAGGTGGCCAGCAGGACCGGTACGGACGCCGCCCTGCGGGTCGCCGGCGACAGGCCTTCGGGCACCAGCGCGCCCGCGAGCAGCATGGCCGCCGTCCAGGCCAGGGCCATCGCGAACAGCGGCCAGCTCGCGCGGTACACCTCGCCCCAGCCGGCGGTGAACTGCAGGCGCACGCCGCGCCAGCGCGTGGCGTTGAGGCGGAAGCGCATGGCGCTGCCCCAGAAGTACGGTGCCAGCGCCGCGCCGCCAAACGTCATCAGCGCGACGACCGTGTCCTGCCCGGTCTGCGACGCGGTCTTGAAGGCGGCATAGAGCGCGACCAGCAGCACGAAGCCGATCACCATCTTGCGCTGCTGCGCGGTGAATTCGAGCGGGCTGCTCGCCACCAGGGTGTGGCCGTAGAAATACTGCGCGGTGCGCCGGCGGGCGAAGGGCGTGTAGAAGCCGAGCGTCACCACCGAGAGCAGCACGTTGACGATCCAGACGCGGAAGTACTCGCCGCCGCTGCCGGTGAATTCCACCGCGTGCTTGTCGATGCCGGGCCTCTGGCCCGGGGTGCCGTTGTCGTCCGCCATGAGCCCTCCCGCCGCGAGGGCCAGTGTAGCCCGCGCCCGTTCAGCCGGCCAGTTGCAGGGCCTCGATGCGTTGCACGTGCGCCAGCAGCGAGCGCTTGGCCATCGGCCACATGCGGGGCGGCACGTCGGCGTAGGCGAGTTCCACCCAGTCGTCCAGCGTGCCGCCGGGCCGCTGGCGCATGGCGGCCACCACGCGCGATTCGCGCTGCAGGCGGTGCGCCTTGAGCATCTCGATGGCCCTGCGTGCCGGGCCCAGCACGTGGCCGTGCGCGGGCAGGATGAACTCGATGCCGTAGGTGTCGCAGGCCGCGATCAGGCGGTCCAGCGAGTCGATGTAGGCCGTCATGTCGCCGTCGGGCGGATCGACGACCGTGGTGCTGCCATTGAGCACGTGGTCGCCGGACAGCAGCAGCCCGTCTTCCAGCAGCACCAGGCAGACGTGGTTCGCGGCATGCCCCGGAGTGTGGATGGCGCGCAGGCTGTGCTGCCGACCCGCGCCGGAAACGACCAGGGTCTCGCCATCGGCGAGCACGCAGTCGGGCGTGAATTCGCTGGCGGCGCGCGCCGTGGGTGCGGAGGGCAGGCCGAAGATCGGCGGCGGCCTGTTGCACATGGCCTGCAGGGGACGGGCGCCGGGCGAGTGGTCCGGATGCGAGTGCGTGCACACGATCAGGCGGATGTCGCCGCCGGCGGCACGCCAGATCCGCTGCTGGTGCTCGGGCTCGTCCGGGCCGGGATCGATCACGATGTAGCCGGTGTCCGGGTCGCCCACGACATAGCTGTTGGTGCCGGGCCCGGTCATCACGCCGGGATTGGGCGCGGTGACGCGGGTGACGTTCTTCAGCAGCGGCACGGGATCGTCGGTGCGCCAGTCCAGGTGGTGCAGCAGCTGGCCGTCGGGGCACACCAGCGCCAGCTCGCCGTACGGCATCTCGTGTTCCATGAAGCGCGCCTCGGCGCCCTGCACGAGGCCGGCGCGGGGGCAACTGGTCCACAGCGGCTGTTCGCCCGCGCAGGCGGCCAGCACCGCGTCCACCGTGTGGTACGGGCGCAGGCGCTCCAGCGTGCGGATCGTGGGGAAGATCATGAAGAACTGGCCGGCCTGGTGGCGCTCCAGCGCGTCGGCCGGGCGCACCCACACCGGCTCGAACTGCTCCGCCTCGTCGGCCACGGGCGTCTGGCCGGCGGGCATGCGCGCGACGAGGAAGGGCACGTCGAAGCGCCGCGGCAGGTCGCGGTCCGTGATCCAGTGGGCGAGCAGGTAGACCTGGTCGGCTGCCAGCACCAGGCCTTGCGCGCGGCACTGCGGCAAGAGCGGCGCGTGCCGGGCCAGGCCGGCGACTTCGTGCGGGCCGACGGCGCGCCCGTCGGCATGCCGGGCGAGCAGCACGCCCAGCTCCTCGAAGCTTTCGCGGATCGCGGCGACGGCCTGCGTCAGGCGTTCGTCGGACTGGGTGGGCCGGCGCGCCGCCAGGTCGTGCGCCTGCGCATCGCCGGCGTCGATGCCGCCGCCTGGGAAGACGTAGGCGCCGGGGGCGAAGCTCGCCGTGGCGGAGCGTCGCGTCATCAGCACCTCCAGGCCCGCTTCGCCGTCGCGCAGCAGCAGGACGGTGGCCGCGGGGCGCGGCACTGCGGGTTCACGCTGAGGGTGCAGAAGCTGGCTGGCTCGTACCATGCCGGCGATTACATCACGGAGGTGTCTGTGAACCCGTCCCGCCGGATATTCGCTGGCCTGGCCCTGCTGCTGGCCTGCGCCGCCCTGCCCCTCCAAGCCCAGACCGGCGACTGGCCCAAGCGCCAGCCGATCCGGCTGGTGGCGGTCTTCCCGCCCGGAGGCTCGGTGGACCAGGTCGCGCGCATCCTCGCGCTGCAGCTGACCCAGCAGCTGGGGCAGACGGTGATCGTGGAGAACAAGGTGGGCGCCTCCGGCTCGATCGGCACGCATGCCGTCGTCACGGCGCCGCCGGACGGCTACACCTACGCGGTGGTGTTCGACACCCACGGCGTCAATCCCAGCCTGATCCCGAACCTGCCGTACGACACGCGCCGGGACATCGCGCCGGTGATCCTGATCGGCACCGCGCCGATGGTGATCGCGACGCAGGCCGGCTCCGAGTACAAGACCTTCGCCGACGTGGTGGCGGCGGCGAAGGCGAAGAAGAACGTGAACTTCGGCACCGTGGGCTCGGGCAGCCTGGGCCACCTGGCGATGGCCCTGCTGGCGAAGAACGGCGGCCTGGAGATGACGCATGTGCCCTACAAGGGCGGCGGTCCGCTGATGCAGGATGCGGTGGCCGGCCACGTGCCGCTGTCGATCGCCACCATCGTGGTGACCAAGCCGCACATCGACAGCAAGCGGCTGCGGCCGCTGGCCGTCACGACCAGCAAGCGCGCGCCCGATTTGCCCGAGGTGCCCACGATCGCGGAGAGCGGCTTCGCGGGCTTCGACGCGCCGGCCTGGTGGGGCGTGCTCACGTCCGCGAAGGTGCCGCCCGAGATCGTGCGGCGCATGAACGAGGAGATCAACAAGGCCCTGCAGGTGCCCGAGATCGCCGGCAAGCTGCGCGGCCAGGGCATGACCCTGGTGGGCGGCACGCCCGAAGCCGCCACCGCCTTCATCGACAAGCAGATCGATACGTGGGCGCAGGTGGTGAAGGAAAACAACATCAAGCCGGAATAGCTGGCGGCGAGCCGGCAAGCCCTGGATCCCCGCCTGCGCGGGGATGACGGAGGATCAGTCCTCCGGCGTCACCCCCAGCGCCAGCAGGAAGCGCGCGACCATGTTGTAGGTCGCGATCGCGGCCGTGATCTCCACCACTTCGGTGGTCTCGAAGCGCTCCTGCATCGCCGCGAACAGCGCGTCGTCGACCTTCACGTCGCGCGTCATCTGGAGCGCGTAGCGGGCGACCAGCGCCTCGTCGCCGGCAAGCCCTGGCGGCTCGCCCTTCGTGCCCGTGCGAACGTACGCCTGCAGCGCATCGAGCGCCGCCTGCGTGCCCCCGGCCGCGAGGTAGTCCGGCGCGTGGTGGTGGTATTCGTAGTGCGCGCCGGTGGCGAGGGCCACCGTGCAGATCCCGAGTTCGCGCAGCTGCCGGCTCGCGCCCAGGCCGGTGCGCACTGCCTTCAGGTAGGTGTTCCAGCCGCGCGCCAGCGGCTCGCTCCAGAGCAGGGCGCGGTCCAGGTTCAGCAGCGTGCCGCCCCGGCGCTCGAGGATGGCCTGCACCAGGTCCTGCGGCTGCGGCTTGCGTTCGGGGGTCCAGTCGGGGATGCGCATGTCTGGCTCTCTTTCGAAGGGAAGGCCGGAGGATAATCGCCGCATGCGCATCCGCTTCACCAAGATGCAAGGGGCCGGCAACGATTTCGTCGTGCTCGACGAGACGCGCCAGCGCCTGAACCTCACGCCGGCCCAGTACCGGCAGCTGGCCGACCGGCACTTCGGCGTCGGCGCCGACCAGGTCCTGATCGTGCGGCCTTCGCCCGCGCCCGGGGTCGACTTCGAATACGTGATCCACAACGCCGACGGCGGCCAGGTGGAGCAGTGCGGCAACGGCGCCCGCTGCTTCGCCCGCTACGTCGCCGACAAGGGCCTGGCCCATGGCGACCGCATCCGCGTGCAGACCCTCTCGGGCGTGATCGAGCCGCGGCTCAACGCCGACGGCCGCGTGACGGTGGAAATGGGTGCGCCCATCTTCGATGCGCAGGCGGTGCCGTTCGACGCGGCGGGCCTGAGCCCGCACCGCGAAGGCCACTGGCAGCTGTGGCACCTGGCGCTGGAAGTCGATGCCGAATCGGCCATCGTGCCGGTGGCCGTGCTCTCGATGGGCAACCCGCACGCGGTGCAGGAAGTGGCGGACGTGGAACAGGCGCCGGTGCGCACGCAAGGCCCCGCCATCGAGCTGCATCCGCGCTTCCCCAAGCGCGTGAACGCCGGCTTCATGCAGGTGGTGGACCGCGGCCGCATCAAGCTGCGCGTGTGGGAGCGCGGCGCCGGCGAGACGCTCGCCTGCGGCACGGGTGCTTGCGCCGCCGTGGTCGCTGGCATCCGGCTGGGGCGGCTGGACGCGCGCGTGGACGTGGAGACGCGCGGCGGCCTGCTCACGATCGAATGGGCCGGCGGCGACGCGCCGGTCTACATGACGGGACCGGCCGTGACGGTCTTCGAAGGCGAAATCGAACTGCAGGACTGAGATGGGCAACGAAGATCCAATGAACCCGATCACGGAAGACGACATCGCCAACTGGCTGGCCAACAACCCGGCGTTCTTCGAGCGCCATGCCCAGTTGCTGGCGAGCGTGCAGCTCACCAGCCCGCACGGCAACCGCGCGGTGAGCCTGCAGGAGCGGCAGGCCGAGATGCTGCGCGACAAGATCAAGGCGCTGGAGCACCGCATCATGGACATGGTGCGGCACGGCAACGAGAACATGGTCATTTCGGAGCGGGTGCACCGCTGGGCCCGCGCGCTGCTGCTGGTGACCTCCTCGCGCGCGCTGCCCGCCACGCTGGTGGCCGAACTGCAGGCCCTGTTCATGGTGCCGCAGGTGGCGCTGAAGGTGTGGGACGTGGACGAGCGCTACCGCGAGGAGCCGTTCGCGCAGGGCGTGAGCGAGGACGCCAGGGCCTTCGCCACCTCGCTGCAGCAGCCGTATTGCGGCGTCGTTTCCGGCCTGGAGGCGGTCAGCTGGCTGGAGCAGCCGGACACCGCGATGTCGCTGGCGCTCGTCCCGCTGCGCGCGGGCGCGGTCAACGGCGTGGCGCCGGCCTTCGGCATGCTGGTGCTGGCCTCGCCGGACCCGCAGCGCTTCCAGTCCGGGATGGCCACGGACTTCCTGGAGCGCATCGCGGAACTCGCGAGCGCCGCGCTCTCGCGGCTGCGTCCGCGCTGATCGCCATGGACGAAAGCGGACTGGTCGAACGCTACCTCGAACACGTCCGCGTCGAAAAGCGGCTGGCCGCGCGCACGGTGGAGCTCTATGCGCTCGACCTGCACAAGCTCTCGGAGCACGCCGCCAAGGCGGGCATCGCGCTCACCCGGGTGCAGAACGCGCACGTGCGGCGCTGGGTCGCGCAGATGCACGGCGGCGGGCGCAGCGGGCGCGGCATCGCGCTGATCCTCTCCGGCTGGCGCGGCTTCTATGCGTGGCTCGGGCGGGAGCGACTCGTCGACAGCAACCCCGTGCAGGACGTGCGCGCGCCCAAGGTCGCCAAGCCCCTGCCCAAGGCCCTGAGCGTGGACGACGCGGTGCAGCTGGCGGAATTCACCGAGGACACTGGCGATGCCTGGCTCGAGGCGCGCGATGCCGCCATCGTCGAACTGCTCTATGGCTGCGGGCTGCGCGTGGGCGAGCTGGTCGGGCTCGACGCGCAGGCGAGCAAGGCGGCCAAGGGCTGGGTCGACCTGCAGGCGGGCGAGGCCCACGTGCTGGGCAAGGGCAGCAAGCGGCGCACGGTGCCGGTGGGCGCCAAGGCGCTTCAGGCCCTGCAGCTCTGGCTGGAGCAGCGTGGCGCGGGCCCTCATGCGGGCGAGGCGGCGCTTTTCATCGGCCGCAACGGCACGCGCCTGGGCGCGCAGGCTATCTGGGCGCGCCTGAAGCGCCGCAGCCTGCACGCGGGGCTGGCGACGCCGGTGCATCCGCACATGCTGCGGCATTCGTTCGCCAGCCACGTGCTGCAGTCCAGCGGGGACCTGCGGGCGGTGCAGGAACTGCTGGGGCACGCGAACATCGGGACGACGCAGGTGTACACGCGGCTGGATTTCCAGCACCTGGCGAAGGCGTACGACGCGGCGCATCCGCGGGCGAAGAGGAAGGCGTAGCGGTGCACGCATTGCTGGGGTTCGCGCGCTTCGCGGCTCACCGCCAGCCTACCGGGTGCGCCGGCCGCGGCTCGTCGCGCATGAATACCGGGTGCGCCGGCCGCGGCTGGTCGCGCATGAACATCGTAGGCGCCGGCCGCGGCTCGTAGCGCATGAATACCGGATCGGCGGGCCGCGACTCGTAGGCTGGCGGTGAGCGCCGAAGGCCGCGAACCCCAGCGTTTCTAGGCGACCCGCTCGCGCAGCGACCGCTTCATCACCTTCCCGTTCGCATTGCGGGGCAAGGGCTCCGCCAGCCAGCTCCACTCGTCGGGGGTCTTGTAGTCCGCCAGTTCCGCCCTGCAGCGCGCCACCAGCTCCTCCCGCAGCCGCTCGGTGTCCCTCGCGCCCGGCGCATACACGAAGGCATGGATCCGCTCGCCCAGCACCGGGCAGGGCACGCCCACGGTCGCGGCTTCCTGCACCGCCGGGTGCCCCAGCAGGCAGTTCTCCACTTCCACCGAGAACACCTTGTAGCCGCCCCGGTTGATCATGTCCTTCTTGCGGTCGTGCACGCGCAGGTAGCCTTGCGCGTCCATCGTGCCGATGTCGCCCGACTTCCAGTAGCCGGCCACGAAGCTGTCGGCGGTCGCCTTCGGGTTCTCCCAGTAGCGCGGCACCACCATCGGGCCGGCGATCCAGACCTCGCCGGGCGTGCCGCGCGCGACCTCGCGGCCGTCGTCGTCCATCACGCGGATGTCGGCGCAGGGCAGGGGCTTGCCCACGGCTTCCAGCACCTGGGAGCCGGGCGGCGTCATCGTGGCGGGCGAGGAGGTTTCGGTGGAACCGTAGGCGTTGAAGAGGCGGATGCCGGGGCAGCTGGCGCGCAGGCCCTCGATCGTGGCGGGCGCCATCGGCGCCCCGCCGAAGCCCGCCAGGCGCAGCGAAGAGAGGTCCGTCTCCCGCAGCGCCGGCTCGCGCAGCCACAGCGCGTACATGGCGGGCACCATCAGCGTGTACGTCACGCGTTCGCGCGCGACCAGCGCCAGCGAGGCGGCCGCCTTGAAGTCCGCCAGCAGCACCACGCTGCCGGCCACGCCCGCCATCGCCAGGACCAGCGCGACCAGCCCCGTGACGTGCGAGCCGGGCACCGCGAGCAGGCCGCATTCCCCCGCGCGCAAGCCGAGGCCATGGCGGTAGTGCAGCACCGAGTGGATCAGGTTGAAGTGCGTCAGCACCGCCCCCTTGGGCGCCCCCGTCGTGCCGGAGGTGTAGAGGATCACCGCCGCCTCTTCCTCGCCCGGGGCCGCGTCGGCGAAGTCCGCGCTGCGCTGGTCCAGCAGGGCCTCCCAGCGCAGCCAGCCGTCGCTCGCGCTCGCGCCCGGCAGGCACACCCGCTGCAGCGGCTCGCCATCCGCGAGGGCCGGCGGCACCAGCATCATCATCACGGGGTCCGCGATCACCACCGAGGCGCGGCACTGGTTCAGGATGAACGCGATGCCGGGGCCCGCCTCGCGCATGCTCACCGGCACCAGCACGGCGCCGAGCCGCAGCACGGCGTGGGTGGCGACGACGAACTCGGCGCGGTTCGGCGCCAGCAGCACGACGCGGTCCCCCGTCTTCACGCCGAGCCCGCGCAGGCCAAGGGCGAGGCGCGTGCTGGCGTCGCGCAGCGCCTGCCAGCTCCAGCGGCGCTCGCCGTCGACCAGCGCGAGGGCCTGGGGATCCTGCGCCTCGGCGGCGGCGAGCATGGCAGGCAGGTGGGCGGGGCGCTCGGCGAAGCAGCGCAGCACGCGCTCGCCGAAATGGCGCTCCTGGCGCAGGTGTACTTCGGGCCAGTCGTTGCGGTTCATGCGGACACCGGAGCGGCAAGGTTGGCGCCGCGCTCGATCACGACCTCGTCGTCGAGCAGCCGGCGCGAGTGGTTCAGGTCGGACTGGCTGAGGATCACCGTGAGGCCCGACCCGCGCAGCTGGCCGACCACCTCGGACAGGCGTTGCGACAGCGCCGGAGCCACGCCCTCGAACGGCTCGTCCAGCAGCAGCACTCGCGTGCCCACCGCCAGCGCGCGCCCCAGCGCCACCAGCTTCTGCTGGCCGCCGGAGAGCAGCAGCGCCTTGCGTTCGCGCATGTCCTCGAGTTCGGGCAGGATGCCGTAGACGAAATCCAGGCGCTGCCGCAGGTCGAGCGCGTTCGTGACCCACAGCGGCAGGCAGATGTTTTCCTCCACCGTGAGTTCCGGCACGAGGCCGCGGTCCTCGGGCATGTAGCCGATGCCCAGCGCCGCCCGCCGGTGCGGCGCCTGGGCGGCGAGATCCGCGCCATCCATGGCCAGGCTGCCCGCCAGCAGCGGCAGGTGGCCCATGATGGTCCGCATCACCGTGGTCTTGCCGGCGCCGTTGCGGCCGATCAGGCCCACCATCGTGCCCGGCGCCACGTGCAGCGAGAAGCCGCGCAGCACCTCCACGTTCTGGATCGCGACGCGCGCATCGGCGATGCGGATCATGCTGCCGCCCCTTGCGCTGCGGGGGCGGAGCCGGTGACGTAACGCTGCACTTCCGGATCCTCCAGCACGTCGTGCGGCGCGCCGTCGGCGATGATGCGGCCGCCCGCGAAGGCGGCGACGCGGCTCGCGTAGCGGCGCACGATGTCCATGTCGTGCTCCACGAAGACCACCGTCACGGGCGAGCGGTCCTGGTGGCTTTCGATGGCGCGCACCACGGTGTCCATGGTGGCGAACTTCTCGTCGGCGCTGACGCCGCTGGTGGGCTCGTCCAGCAGCAGCAGGCGCGGGTGGCCGGTGAGCGCCATGGCGATGTCCAGCAGCTTGCGCACGCCGCCGGGCAGTTCGCGCACCGGTCGTGCCGCATGGGCCGCGAGGCCGAAGCCGCGCAGCAGCTCCTGCGAGCGCTCCAGCGACGCGGCATCGTGCGCGGGCCGCAGGAAGTGCGCGTGGCCGCGGCTGGAGTGCAGCGCCGTGAGCATGTTGTCCAGCACCGTCATGTGCAGGCACAGCTGCGGGATCTGGAACGAGCGCGCGACGCCGCGCCGCGTGATCTCGCGCGGCGAGCGCTGCGTGACGTCCTCGCCGGCCAGCACGATCGTCCCCGACGTGGGCTTCAGGTAGCCGGTGACCATGTTGACGAAGGTGGTCTTGCCCGCGCCGTTGCTGCCGATCAGGCACAGGCGCTCGCCGGCGTGCACGTCGAGGCTGATGTCGCCGGCGGCGACCACGGCGCCGAACATGCGCTGCAGCTTGCGCGCGGACAGCACCGGGCCGGTGGGGTCCTGCACGGGGGGAGTCGATGTCATGCGGCCCTCCGCCGCAGCGCGGGCAGGCGCCCGAGCAGCGAGCCCAGGCCATCGGGCAGGAAGCGGATCACCAGCAGCAGGAACAGGCCCAGGGCGAGCTGCCAGGTGTTCGGGAAGTAGGCGCTGGAGAACGAGCGCACCAGTTCCAGCAGCAGCGAGCTCGCGAGCACCGCGATCACGCTGTGGTGGCCGGCCAGGATCGCGACGAACACGAATTCGCCCGAGGTCGTCCAGTAGCTGAAGTTCGGGTCGATGTGCCCCAGCGCCAGCACCGCCAGCGCGCCGCCGACGCCACCCAGGGCCGCGGCGACGATGTAGTTGACCGCGACGATCTGCGGCACGGAGGTCCCCAGGTATTCCACGCGCAGTTCGTTCTCCCGCACCCCGAGCGACAGCAGCCCGCGCTGCGAGTCGAAGTAGACGCGCATCAGGCCGGCCAGCCCGCAGGCGATCGCCGCCGTGACGGCCCACAGCACGTAGTGCGCGGCGGCATCCGGGGGCTTCCAGCCGAAGAGGGTGGCGCGGCCCACGTTGAAGCCGTCGGAGCCGCCGAGGGCCTCGGTCTTCATCAACAGGCCGTACAGCACCATGGACAGGGCCAGCGTCAGCATCGCGAAGAAGATGCCGCGGTAGCGCGCCAGCAGCGGCGCGAAGGGCGCGGCGACCGCGCAACCGGCGACGCCGCCCAGCGTGGCGAGCAGCACGATGTCCGTGATGCCGGCCTTGTTGAACACGAGCGCGGCCGCGTAGCCGCCGGCGGCGAACACCAGCCCCTGGCCGAAGGGCACGGCGCCGCAGCGCATCATGACCACGATGCCGAGCGACACCAGCCCGTTGGCCAGCGCCAGCGTGGCCAGCGAGGTGAGCCAGCGCGGGGCGAGCGCGCCGGCCACCAGCAGGCCCACCAGGCCGAAGGCCGTGGCGAGGGCGGTGCGTTGGAGCGAAGTGGCCTGCATGGCGTCTCAGATCTTGCGCGCCTGCACGCGCTGGAACACGCCCTCGGGGCGGAACACGAGGATCACGGCCATCACGATGTAGATGCTGAAAAGCTCCGCCGCCGGCCACAGGTGCACCGACGCGGCGCGCGCGAGCCCCACCACCACGGCGCCGAGGGCGGCGCCCTCGATGCTGCCCAGGCCGCCGATGATCACGACCGCGAAGCTCACCACGATGACGCCCACGCTCAGGCCCGGCTGCACCGAGATCATCGGCGCGGTGAGCGCGCCCCCGAGCGCGGCGAGGAACACCCCCACCACGAACGCGCCCGTGTACACGCGCGAGACGTTCACGCCCATGCTCGCGGCCATCTCCGCGTTGTGGATCACCGCCGTGACGATCTTGCCCTGGCGCGTGCGGTTCAACACCCACCAGCACAGGCCGCCCGCCGCGAGCGCCACCCCGACCAGCATCAGGTCGTAGCCGGCGTAGGCGATCGGCCCGAGCTGCAGGTTGCCGAAGGCCTGGTAGGTGTCGGCGGCGTAGTAGGGGTTCACGCCCCACAGCAGCTTGGTCACGTCTTCCAGGATCAGGAACAGGGCGTACGTGACCAGCACCAGCAGCACTTCGTCGCGGTGGTAGAACATGCGCAGCAGGCCGCGCTCGGTCAGCGGCGCCAGCACCGCGGCGACGCCGGCCGCCGCGAGCACCAGCGCGCCCACGCTGAGCGCCGGCGAGAACTTCATGGAGACCAGCCACGCGACCAGGCTCGCGCCGGCGTAAGCGCCCACGGCATAGAAGCTGCCGTGCGCGATGTTCAGGATCTTGAGCACCCCGAACACCAGCGTGAGCCCCAGCGCGACGATGAACAGCCAGGCCGCGTAGGTGAGGCCGTCGAACAGGATCGTCGCGGCCAGGTTCACTCCTTGCCAGCCCCCCGGCCACTTGGCGGGAGCGGCGCTCGCAGTCGCACGGGCGAACCAGGTGCCACCGCGGAACCGGCTTTGCCGGGCCGCTGGTGGCGCCCCCTTGAGGGGGAGGCGCCGAAGGCGCTTCGGGGGAGGGCCTTGACTAGCACTTGGCGCCCGGCATGCCGGCTTTCAGCCAGTCCTCGCTCTTCATGTTGGCCGGCGGGTTGACGCATTCGGCCGGGAAGCGCTGGATGTCCTCCAGCACCACCATCTTCCGGCCCGCGTCCCAGCGGGTGCGGCCGATCGCCGTCTCCTGGATCGCCTGATGGCCGTCGCCCAGCACCATGCGGATCGAGCCGGCGGGCGACTCCCACTGCATGCCCTTGAGCGCCGCCGCGAGCTGCTCCGGTGTCGGCTTCTTGCCGCCGTTGGCCGCCATCGCCTTCTCCGCCGCGAGCTTCAGGCCCAGCAGCGCCTGCGCCATGCGGTACGGGGCCTGCACGGGGTACACGTTGTAGGCCTTGGAGTAGAGGTCCCACCACCAGTCGTTCAGCCCGGACTTGGGGGACATCAGGCCGTAGGCGCCACGCGCACCGAGGATGGCGCCATTGGGCATCTTCTCGCCCAGGCCGGGCAGGACGTGGTCCGCCGCCGAGAACACCGGGGTCTGCTTCTGGAACACGCCGCGCGCGCCGGCCTGCAGGATGAAGGCCTGCAGGTCGCCGCCCCACAGGCTGGAATGCACGATGTCCGCGGGCTTGGACAGCAGCGCCGAAACCTCGGTGCCGTACTGGCCGGCGCCGAACTTGGGCAGCAGGTCGGCGTCGTACTTCGCGTCCTTGTACAGCGTCTGCATCGCCAGGGTGAAGTCCTTGCGGCTGTCCTGGCCCCAGGCGTAGTCCTGGTTGATCATGTTGTAGGTGCCGACCTTGACGTTGCGCGACTTCAGGTAGCGTGCCAGCGCCACGTTGTCCATCGTCGCGTGGGCGGCCGTGCGGAACACGTAGTTGTACTTGCCGTCCTCGAAGATGCGCGGCGTGCCGCAGTCGTAGAGGATCAGGAACCTCTTCATCTCCTCGGCCACCGGCGCGACGGCCAGGCAGTCGCCGGAGCCGACGTAGCCCACCACCGCATCCACCTTCTCGCGCTCGTAGAGGTTGCGCAGTTCCTGCACCTGCTTGGTGGCGCCGCCGTTCTCGTCCACGTACACCGGCTCGATCTTCATGCCGCCGAAGCCGGTCTTGTTGTAAGGCGCGGGCGCCTTGCCGGCATTGAAGGCCTCGACCAGCACCTTGGCGCCGTTGACGGCGGGCACGCCGAAGCTTTCCGCGGCCTGGCCGGAGAGGAAGCTCACGATGCCGACCTTGAACGTTTCCTGCGCGAGCGCGGGTGCCGCGGCAAGGGCCAGCACGGCGCCGGCAACGAGCGGACGGAGGATGGACGGGGCGGGAGGGGCCATGCGCGGGTCTCCTGGTTGGGGCGAACCGGAGTTGTCGCACCCCGCGCGCGCGGGCGGGTCGGGACTTACCCGAGGGCCGGGCCGCTCAGGCCGGGGCGGCCATGGAGGCCAGGCCGCCGGCCTTGGAGAGCATGAAGACCGCGCGGCGGCTGTCGGCCGGGGCGCTGGCCAGCAGCATCTCGAGGCGGCCGAGCAGCTGCGCCGGATCCGTGCCGTCCATCGGGATCAGCGCCTGCGCGACGCGCACGTGCGCCGACCATTCGAGCGGATGGCCCTTGAAGGGCATGAGGCAGCGCGCCACGATGCGCGGTCCCGCTTCGGCCACTTCGTCGGCGTGCAGCGGGCCTTCGAGCAGCACGCCGAAGCGGTGCTCCGACAGGCGCGCCACCGTGTCGATCTCGCGCGCCACCGACAGCAGGCGGCCCGCCACGCGCAGCGTGAGTTCGCGCGCCGATTCGGAATCGAACTGGCGCTTGATCTGGTCGATGTTGGACAGGTCCACCAGCAGCATGGCGCTGCGGAACTTCAGCCGCTGCGAGCGCGCGATCAGGCGCACCAGCCGCTCGTGGAACACCGCGGCGTTGATCAGGCCGGTGGACGGGTCGATGCGGTCCAGCCCCTGGATGCGGCGCACGTGCTCGCGGCGGTGCTGGCTGCGCAGCACCATCACCAGCAGCAGGATCGGCAGTTCGGCGGCGATGGCCACCTGCATGCCGTGCGTGGTCCAGAAGCCGATCGGGATCAGGCCGGCGGCGCGCGCCAGCGGGAAGAGGGCGCCGATCGCCACCGGCGCGGAGCCCACCAGCAGCCAGGGTGCGTAGCGGTCGCCGCGCAGCGCGCTCCACACCACCACGCCGAGGCCGGCGATGGTCTCGGCCAGGAAGTAGATGACGATCAGGCGCAGCCGCTCCATCACGTCGGGCGTGATCATGAGGTAGATCGACAACGGCAGCGACACCAGCCCCGCCGTGACCAGCAGGCGATAGAGCAGCCGCGAGCGTTCGCGCAGCGAAACGAGTTCGGCCAGGAACAGCTGCAGCGAGGCGATGGCGAACAGCGGCAGCACCTGCGGCGCCATGTTGTTCCACCAGGGCCACTCGCCCCAGACGTGCAGGCCCGCCAGGCCGGTGATGGTGGCCTGCGTCAATGCCATCAGCACCGCCGAGACGGCATAGAGCGAGTAGATGTGGTCCTTCAGCGTGACGGCGCCGGCCACCGAGAGCATCACCGCCAGCACGACGAGGCCGAAGTAGATGCCCAGCGCGAGCGAGATGCCCTGCTCGGTGCGCATGATGTAGTTGTCGCTGACGAACTGCATCGGCGCGCCGAAGATCGTGCCGTTCTGCACGCGCACGTAGTGCACGCGCGGCGTCTGCGGCGACACCGCGACCGGCATGATGGGGTGGCGGTGCGGCAGCGGCCAGGTGGAGATCGGCACGTTGTCGCCCGCCGTACGCACCCCCCACTCGCCGGCGGCGTTCTGCACGAACAGGCTGACCCGGTCGACGCCGGGATAGGGGATCTCGAGGTACCAGCGCTCGGTGTTGGGTGTCGGCGGCACGGTGAAGCGGACCCACAGCGCCTCGCCCTTGTCGAGGCGGTAGATGTTCATGTCGTTGGTGGGGTGCCAGCGGATGCGCGCGTCGTTGGCGACGTCCTCGATGCTCATCCTGCCGCCTTCGTCCAGCCAGGCTTCGCCGGAATCCCGGAGCATGACCGGCTGCCGTGCCGGATCGAACGCGAGCATGGAGCGAGCAGCGGCCGGACCGGCGACGCCCAGCGTCACCAGCCACAGCAGCGCCACCACCACCCGGCAACCCCGGGCGAACCATGCCATCGGCGCTTCTCCTTCGTTGAATTCCTGTTGCACATTCTTACGCTTTCCCGGCCGGTCGACAATAGGGGGATGAAAGTGATTCGGTTGCGGGAAGGTCGCGAGCGCTCGCTGTCGCGCCGCCATCCATGGATCTTCGATTCCGCCATTGCCCGGGGCGGGGCCGACCCGGGGGAGACGGTACGGGTGGAGGGGCATGACGGAGCCTTCCTGGCCTGGGCGGCGTTCAGCCCCGCCTCGAAGATCCGCGCCCGGGCCTGGAGCTTCGAGGAGGGGGAGCGGATCGATCCGGCCTTCTTCCGCCAGCGGCTAGGGCAGGCGCTTAGCCTGAGGCAACGGCTTAAGGTCCCCAGCGAAGGCGTGCGCCTGGTGCACGGCGAATCGGACGGGCTGCCCGGTTTCGTGGTGGACCGCTACGGGGACACCCTGGTCGCGCAGTTTCTTTCAGCCGGAGCGGAAAAGTGGAAGAAAGTTCTCGCTGACGCCCTCCTGGACGTGACGGGAATGCAACGCCTGTACGAGCGCTCCGATGCCAACTCCCGCGGCCTGGAGGGTCTTCCGGAGGTCACGGGCTGGTTGCGGGGTGACGGTCCCACCGAACTGGCGATCGCCGAACACGATTGGAAATTCGGCCTGGACATCGCGGGGGGCCACAAGACCGGCTTCTACCTGGACCAGCGCGAGAACCGCGCGCGCTTCGCCGACTGGGTGCGGCGCCTGGGCGCGCAGCGGGTGCTCAATTGCTACTGCTACACCGGCGGCTTCACGGTGGCGGCGCTCGCGGGCGGGGCCGGCGAGCTCACGTCGATCGATTCCTCGGGGCCGGCGTTGCAGCGGGCGCGCGCGAACGTCGTGCGCAACGGATTCGACGCCGCGCAGTGCGAGTTCCTGGATGCGGACGTCAACGCGAGCCTGCGGCGCTTCGGCGAGGCCGGCCGGCAGTTCGACGCGATCGTGCTGGATCCGCCCAAGCTGGCGCCGACCGTGGCGCATGCCGAGCGCGCCGCGCGGGCGTACAAGGACATCAACCGGCTGGGCCTGAAGCTGCTGGCGCCGGGCGGCGTGCTGTTCACGTTCTCGTGCTCCGGCGGCATCTCCGCGGACCTGTTCCACAAGATCGTCGCTTCGGCCGGCACCGACGCCGGCGTCGACGGCTACATCGCCGACCGCCTGGGCGCCGCCCCGGACCATCCGATGACGCTGGCGTTCCCGGAGGGGGAATACTTGAAGGGGCTGGTGGTGATCCGCAAGTAGAACAGGAACAGCCGGACTTCCGGACGCAGAGGACGCAAAGGGTACGCAGAGGACGCAAAAGAACAGCCCTTCGAAAAAGGTCCTTTTTGCGTCCTCTGCGTACCCTTCGCGTCCTCTGCGTCCGGTTGTTCTTGCGGCGCTAAACTGACCCACGATACCCAACACAAGACAACCCATGAGCCTCATCCCTGCCACCATCCTCACCGGCTTCCTCGGCTCCGGCAAGACGACGCTGCTCAAGCGCGTGCTGAGCGAGGCGCACGGCCAGAAGATCGCCGTGATCGAGAACGAGTTCGGCGAGGAGAACATCGACAACGACATCCTCGTGAACGACACGCAGGAACAGATCGTCCAGATGAGCAACGGCTGCATCTGCTGCACCATCCGCGAGGACCTGCGCGCCGCGCTGCAACTGCTCGCCGCCAAGAAGCGCAAGGGCCTGCTCGATTTCGACCGCGTCGTCATCGAGACCACCGGCCTGGCCGACCCCGGCCCCGTGGCCCAGACCTTCTTCATGGACGACGAGATCGCCGAGAGCTACCTGCTCGACTCCATCCTCACCCTGGTGGACGCCAAGCACGCGGACAAGCAGCTGGACGACCGCCAGGAAGCGCGCCGGCAGGTGGGCTTCGCCGACCAGATCTTCATCAGCAAGACCGACCTGGTGGGCCAGGACGAAGTCGACGCCCTCACGCATCGCCTGAAGCACATGAACCCGCGCGCGCCGCAGCGCGCGGTGCACTTCGGCGACGTGCCGATCAAGGACGTGTTCGACCTGCGCGGCTTCAACCTGAATGCCAAGCTGGACATCGACCCCGACTTCCTCAAGGAGGAGGACGAGCACGACCACGCGCACCACGACCACGACCACGAACACGGCGAGCACTGCGACCACCCGCACCATCACGCGCACGACGACGACGTCAAGAGCTTCGTGTTCCGCTCCGACCGCGCCTTCGATCCGATGAAGCTGGAGGACTTCCTGGGCGCCGTGGTCAACATCTACGGCCCGCGCATGCTGCGCTACAAGGGCGTCCTGCACATGAAGGGCACCGAGCGCAAGGTGATCTTCCAGGGCGTGCACCAGCTCATGGGAAGCGACCTGGGCCCCCAGTGGGCCGAGGGCGAGGCGCGCCAGTCGAAGATGGTCTTCATCGGCATCGACCTGCCCCGGGACATCTTTTTGCAGGGTCTCGAGCAGTGCCTTGTCTGACGCGGCGCGTCGGCATGGTCTGAAGGGCGCGCCCCGGGTCCCGGGGCTACGCTGGCGCCCTTCATGCACCAGCATCCGGCGCCCGTGTTTGTCTCAGTTCCGCAACTGACCAGGTCCATCCCATCAGGGGTGGCGCGGCCGCGCCATGACGAAAAGGAGGTTCACGGTCGTGCAGAGCCGAACAATCAGGGTATAAATCGCGGTCATGACGGCGTTGCACCCAGAAGAAAAGGCTCGTTGGCGGAAATTTGTCCGCTGCCTGCCTGCGCCGACGCGAGGAGACGGGAAGTGAAGGCTCAGCCCAAGGCCGCTGCGAAGACCACGAAGAAAACTGCGGCGAAATCCCAGCCCGCGTCCAGGTCCGCCCCCAAGGCGACGGCCAAGGCCGCCAAGCCAGCCGGCAAGACGACGCCGGCCAAGACCCATGCCAAGGTGGCCGTGAAGGCCGTCCCGAAGGCCCCCGCCAAGGCCACCAAGCCGGTCGCCAAGGCCCCGGCGAAGACGCCTGCCAAGGCCGCTCCGGCCAAGGCTGCGAAGAGCACGGTGAAGGCCGCGCCCAAGACCGCCAGGACGGCGGCGGGCAAGGTCGTCGGCGCGGTGGCGAAGGCCGTCGTGAGCGGCGCCAAGGCGGTGGTCGCCGCCGCCAAGAAAATCCCTGCCAAGGCGAGCCCGGCCCCCGCGAAGGCCGTGAGCGCCAAGGCATCCCACCCACCCGCGGCCCCCGCCGCAGCGCATCCGGCACCCGTGCCCGCGCCTGCCCCGAAGCCGGCGCCTGCCGCGCCGCGGGCAGCGCAGCCACCGGCCGTCGCCACGCCTGCCGCACCGGGCGCCGCCAAGGCAAGCTATATCCCCATGGCCACCCAATCCGTATTGACGCCCCCGCCCATGGTCGCCATCAAGAAAGACCCGAAATTGGCGAACAACTGGAAGACCAAGTCCGCAGAAGAGCTCACGGATGAAGAAGTGCTCGCCATGCCGGACACCGAATACATGAACGACAAGCAGATGGCGTTCTTCCGCCTGAAGCTGTTGCAACTCAAACAGGACATCCTCAATAGCGCCGGCGAGACCACCGAGCACCTGCGCGAGGACACCGTCATCGTCCCCGATCCGGCCGACCGCGCCACGATCGAGGAGGAGCACGCACTGGAGCTGCGCACCCGCGACCGCGAACGCAAGCTGCTCAAGAAGATCGAGCAGTCGATCGCGCGCATCGACGCCGGCGACTACGGCTATTGCGACGAGACCGGCGAGCCGATCGGCGTGGGCCGCCTGCTGGCCCGTCCGACCGCGACCCTGTCGCTCGAAGCACAGCAGCGCCGGGAACTGAAGCAGAAAATGTTCGGCGATTGAAGATCGCCGCAACGTAGCAGTACCCGCACCTGTCCATGGCACAGAAAGACGAATCCGCGCCCGGTGGTTTGCTGTCGAGGGTGGTGCGGTTCGTCAAGAGTCCGGGCACGGGCTGGGGCGAGAACAGTACCGAGGCCGAAGCCGACCGCGAGAGCTCGTACTCCAAGCAGATGCTCAAGGAGATGATCGAGCGCAAGCGGCGCAACGACTTCGTGCGCAAGCGCGAGTTCGACATGCTGCGCAAGATGCGCCGCAGCGAGGTGCTCGCGGGCCAGGATCCCGGGCTGCGCCCCTCCTTCTTCCAGAGCTCGATGCCGTCCAAGCCGGACGACCGCGCCACCACGCTCAAGAAGATCGACGAGATCGAGGCGCAGATGTCCATGCAGTGGTGGAAGACCAAGCATGGAGGCCAGTCGCAGCAGCCCGCCAACAGCGGCTTCGCCGTCTCCTCGCACATGCCGCCGGAGGTGGTGCAGCAGCAGCCCGGGCCGGCCGCCACGTCCTACTCGCGCACGGCGCCGCAGGAGCTGGCGAACGGGGCCACCGCCTCGGCCGCGGCCGCGCAGCCGATGCTGCAATCGGTGCTGCCGCAGACGCCCGCGCAGCGCGCCGCCGGCGCCGGCGCTGCCGCCGGCCTGCCGCCGCAGCAGCCCGGCGCGCCCGCGCGGCCCGCAGCCGGCGCCGCTGCCGGCGCCCCCGCATCCGGCACGCCCGGCAAGGACGTCCCCGGCGGCGCGCCGAGCCTGCCCAGCGTGTTCTCGCACTCGAAGCAGTACGCGATCCAGGTCGAGGAATTCGCGCACGACCCGGAGCTGGAGGAAGCCTCCATCCGCTTCGCCAACGGCGACGACGACGGCGCGGAGGCCGGCCTGCTCGAAGTGCTCGGCCCGCAGGGCTCGCGCGTGAACCACGACGAAACGTGGCTCACGCTGTTCGACCTCTATCGCGCCACCGGCAAGCAGGACCGCTTCGAGTCCGCCGCCATCGAGTTCGCCGGCCGCTTCGGCCGCTCCGCGCCGCAGTGGTTCTCGCTGCCGGAGATCGTGGGGCGCATGGCCAGCCCGACCTCCGCCGTGCCCCTGGGCCCCGGCCAGTCGATCGCCGACTGGACGTCGCCGGCCGTCTTCGGCACGCAGACGCTCGCCGCGCTGAATGCCGCGATGGCGAAGGCCTCGCAGCCGTACAAGCTGAACTGGACGAAGCTGAATTCGATCGTCGATTCGGCCATCGAGCCGCTGACCAAGCTGTTCACCCAGTGGGCCAGGCAGACCCTGCAGCTGCGCTTCATCGGCGCCGACTCGCTGGAGAAGGTGCTGAAGGACAACACGCCCTCCGGCGACCGCGCGGTGAATCCGGCCTGGTGGAAGCTGCGCATGGAAGTCCTGCGCGTGATGCACCGGCCCGATGAATTCGAGCTGGTCGCGCTCGATTACTGCGTGACGTACGAGGTGTCGCCGCCGTCGTGGGACAGCGCGCGCTGCGAATACAAGTCCATGCAGCCGGATGGCAGCCTCACTACGCGCAACACGATCGTGGGCGAAGCCTTCCGCGACTCGGTCATGTCCAGCGTCATGACCTACGGCGACTCGCAGCTCGCCGCCGTGAGCTCGCAGCTGTCCAGCGTGGCGACCGTGGAGCTTTCCGGCCAGATCCTGGGCGACGGCAAGGAAGCGCTGGAACTGCTCGATGCCAAGCTCGGCGACGCCGACGTGATGATCATCTCGTGCGCGCGCCTGATGCGCATCGACTTCACCGCCGCCGGCACCCTGCTGAACTGGGTGACGGCGCGCGTCTCCGAAGGCCGGCAGGTGCAGTTCGTGGACGTGCACCGCCTGGTCGCCGCCTTCTTCAACGTGATCGGCATCAGCGAGCACGCGCGCATCGGGCTGCGGCTGGACTGAGCCCCAGGGGCTGGGGGCTGGGGGCTGGGGAAACAGCGACTCGGCCCCAAATGAAGCTGTGGCGGCTGTTACGCTCGCCCTTGCTCCTTCATCCCTGACCCCTAGTCCCTAGTCCCTAGTCCCTAGCCCCTAGACCCTTCCCATGGAACAGTTTCACGGCACGACCATCGTCAGCGTGCGGCGCAAGAGCGCCGATGGCCGCTGGCAGGTGGCCATCGGCGGCGACGGCCAGGTCACCCTCGGCAACATCGTCGTCAAGGGCTCGGCCCGCAAGGTGCGCAAGCTCTACCACGACAAGGTGCTCGCCGGCTTTGCCGGTGCCACGGCCGACGCGTTCACCCTCTTCGAGCGCTTCGAGGGCAAGCTGGAGAAGCACCAGGGCCACCTGGTGCGCGCGGCCATCGAGCTCACCAAGGACTGGCGCACCGACCGCGTGCTGCGCCGGCTCGAGGCGATGCTCGCCGTCGCCGACCGCGAGTCCTCGCTGATCATCACCGGCAACGGCGACGTGCTCGAGCCCGAGCACGGCATCGTCTCGATCGGCTCGGGGGGCGGCTACGCGCAGGCCGCGGCCCGCGCGCTGCTGGAGAACTCCGAGCTGGCCGCGCGCGACATCGTCAAGAAGTCGCTCGAGATCGCGGGCGAGCTGTGCATCTACACGAACATGCATCACACCATCGAGGTGCTCGAATGAGAGCCGCACGGCCGCCAAAAGGCGCGAAGGCCCCCCCGGGGGGCAGCGCAGTACACGAAGTGACCAGCGTGGGGGCGCGGAAATGAGCGCCATGACCCCCCAGGAGATCGTCTCCGAGCTCGATCGCCACATCGTCGGCCAGAAGGACGCCAAGCGCGCGGTGGCCATTGCCCTGCGCAATCGCTGGCGCCGCCAGCAGGTCGACGAGAAGCTGCGCCAGGAGATCACGCCCAAGAACATCCTGATGATCGGCCCCACCGGTGTCGGCAAGACGGAGATCGCGCGCCGCCTGGCCAAGCTCGCCGACGCGCCCTTCATCAAGGTGGAGGCGACCAAGTTCACCGAGGTCGGCTACGTCGGCAAGGATGTCGACTCGATCGTGCGCGACCTCGCGGAGATCGCCGTCAAGCAGACCCGCGGCGCGGAAATGCGCAAGGTGCGCACCCGCGCCGAGGACGCCGCCGAGGATCGCATCCTCAACGCGCTGATCCCCGCGCCGCGCGGCGACGAACCCGGCGAGAACCCGACGCGCCAGGCCTTCCGCAAGAAGCTGCGCCAGGGCGAACTCGACGACAAGGAGATCGAGATCGACGTCGCCGAGGCCAGGCCGAACCTGGAGATCATGGGCCCGCCCGGCATGGAGGACATGACCGAGCAGCTGCGCGGACTGTTCACGCAGTTCGGCGGCGTGCGGCGCAAGTCGCGCAAGCTCAGGATCGGGGAGGCGATGAAGCTGCTGGTCGACGAGGAAGCCGCCGGCATGGTCAACGAGGACGAGATCAGGGCCGCGGCGATCCACAACGCGGAGCAGAACGGCATCGTCTTCATCGACGAGATCGACAAGGTGGCTTCGCGCAGCGAGATGCAGGGCGCCGACGTGTCGCGCCAGGGCGTGCAGCGCGACCTGCTGCCGCTGGTGGAAGGCACCACGGTCTCCACCAAGTACGGCCCGATCCGCACCGACCACATCCTGTTCATCGCCAGCGGCGCCTTCCACCTGTCCAAGCCGAGCGACCTGATCCCCGAGCTGCAGGGGCGCTTCCCGATCCGGGTCGAACTCGGCTCCCTGTCGGTGCAGGATTTCGAGGCGATCCTCACCTCCACGCATGCGTCCCTGGTCAAGCAGTACCAGGCGCTGCTGGCCACCGAGAACGTGCAGCTGACCTTCGCGGCCGACGGCATCACGCGGCTGGCGCAGATCGCCTACGACGTCAACGAACGGACCGAGAACATCGGCGCCCGGCGCCTCTCGACCGTGATGGAACGCCTGCTCGACGAGGTGAGCTTCGAGGCCACCCGGCTGGAAGGCCAGGCGGTGACGATCGATGCCGGCTACGTCGACGCGCGCCTGAGTGAACTCAGCAAGAACGAGGACCTTTCGCGCTACATCCTCTGATCTGGCTCAAGCATCACATTCACAGCATCACGTAAGTGCTTGCTTTAGAACGGATTTCGGCGGCCTCGGGCCGCCGAAGTCGCTTCTAAGTGCTTGATTTCATTGCCAATTCTTACCGCCGCGCCCTTGCGCCTCTGCGTTTTCCTGATACAGTGCAAAAAAGTGCAATGAAGTGGGGGACAGTGGGATTTCCCGTCGCCCGTCGTTCCCGCGCAGGCGGGGATCCAGGGCTTACCGGTGCAGTGAGGGCAGACAAAGGTGTTCCAGGGCGCGTCGTCGCTGAATCTCGATGCCAAGGGCCGGCTGTCCATGCCGACCCGGCACCGTGACGTCCTGGCCGCCTCCGCCGCCAACCAGCTCACCATCACGCGGCATCCCCACGGCTGCCTCATGATCTTCCCGCGGCCCGAATGGGAAAAATTTCGTGACCGCCTCGCGCAGCTCCCCATGGACGCGCAGTGGTGGAAGAGAATCTTCCTGGGCAACGCACAGGACGTGGAGCTGGATTCGACCGGCCGCGTGCTGGTCGCGCCCGAATTGCGTGCCGCCACCGGCATCGAGAAGGAAACGATGCTGCTTGGAATGGGCGCGCACTTCGAACTGTGGGACAAGGCGACCTACGAGGCCAAGGAGGCCGAGGCCATGCGAGGCGGAATGCCCGAAGCCTTCAAGGACTTCTCTTTCTGAAGGCAGGTGGTGGAAAGCAGATGGCAACACACCACCGTCTTGTTGAACGAAGCAGTCGACGCCCTCGTCACCAAGCCGGATGGAACCTACATCGACGCGACCTTCGGCCGCGGCGGCCACTCGCGCCTGATCCTGTCGAGGCTGGAGCCGCAGGGGCGGCTGGTCGCCTTCGACAAGGACCCGGAGGCCGTGGCGGTGGCGAACGCCATCGACGACCAGCGCTTCGAGATCCGGCACGAGGGCTTCGCGGCGCTGCGCGAGCTGCAGGCGAACAGCGTGGCCGGGGTGCTGATGGACCTGGGCGTGAGCTCGCCGCAGATCGACAACCCCGAGCGCGGCTTCTCGTTTCGCGCCGACGGCCCGCTGGACATGCGCATGGACCCCACGCGCGGCACCAGCGCCGCGGACTGGCTCGCCACCGCCCCAGTGGAACAGATGGCGGAGGTGATCCGTGAATACGGCGAAGAACGGTTTGCTCTCCCGGTCGCAAAGGCGATTGCAGCTCGCCGACAGGAAAGGGGGCCTCTTGCCAGCACCTCCGAGCTGGCCCAGCTCGTGGCTGGTGCGGTCAAAACCCGCGAGCCGGGCCAGGACCCTGCAACGCGCACATTTCAGGCTCTTCGGATTTTCGTCAACGCCGAGCTTGAAGAGCTGCAAGCGGCGCTAGAAGCGAGCCTCGACGTGCTGCAACCCTCGGGCCGGCTGGTGGTGATCAGCTTCCATTCGCTGGAAGACCGGATCGTCAAGCAGTTCATCGCCAAGCATTCGCGCGAGGCGTTCGACCGCCGCGCGCCCTTCGCCGCGCCCAAGCCGACCAAGCTGCGCGCGATCGAGCGCGTCAAGCCCACGCCGGCGGAAGTCGGGGCCAACCCGCGCGCCCGCAGCGCGATCATGCGCGTGGCGGAGAGGACGCAGGCATGAGCACCGCAGGACCGCTCCAAGGTGCGAACGCCCCCTCGGGGGGCAGCGCAGTACACGAAGTGACAAGCGTGGGGGCACCATGATGCTGCGCCTGAACCTGACGCTGCTGGTGTCCGTGATCGCGAGCGCGCTGTACCTCGTGAACGTGCAGTACGAGTCGCGCCGGCTCTACAACGAGATCGAGCGGGCGCAGAACGAGGCGCGCAAGCTGGAGATCGAGAACGAGCGGCTGCAGGTGGAAAAGCGCGCGCAGGCCACCTCCGCCCGGGTCGAGAAGGTCGCGCGCGAGCAGCTGCGCATGCGGCCGGCCACGCCCGCGATCACGCAGTACGTCACGCTCAAGGGCGCGGCGAAGGAGGCGGCCCCGTGAGCGGACGCGTCGTCGCCTATTCCTCCAGCCCGCTGCTGGCCAGCCGCACGCCGGTGTGGCGCAGCAAGTTCATCGTCGCGGGCATCGCGCTGGGCTTCTTCGGCCTGGCCGGGCGTGCCGCGTGGGTGCAGGTGTTCGGCAACGAGTTCTACCGCAAGCAGGGCGAAGTGCGCTTCGCCCGCACGCTGGAACTGCCGGCCAACCGCGGCCGCATCTTCGACCGCAACGGCCTGCTGCTCGCCACGAGCGTGCCGGTGCCGAGCATCTGGGCGATCCCGGAAGACGTGGAGCGCGACAAGGCCAAGCTGGTGCAGCTCGCCAAGCTGCTGCAGATGCCGCTGCCCGAGCTCATGGCCAAGCTGGAGGAAGACCGCAACTTCGTCTGGGTCAAGCGCCAGGTCGACGAGGCCACGGCGCGCCGGATCGCGGCGCTCGACATCAAGGGCATCTACCAGCGCAAGGAATACCGCCGCCAGTATCCCGAGGGCGAGGCGGCGGCGCACATCGTGGGCTTCACCAACGTCGAGGACCACGGCCAGGAGGGCGTGGAGCTGGCGTTCAACAAGGACCTGGCGGGCCGGACCGGCTCGCGCCGCGTGATCAAGGACCGCCTGGGCCGCATCGTGGAGGACGTGGGCGAGCAGGTGCCGCCGGTGGCCGGCCGCGACCTGCAGCTGTCGATCGACAGCAAGGTGCAGTTCTTCGCCTACCAGCAGCTGCGCGACGCCGTGGTGGCCAACAAGGCCAAGGCCGGCAGCGTCGTGGTGCTGGACGTGCAGACGGGCGAGGTGCTGGCGCTGGCCAACTATCCGAGCTACTCGCCGGCCCATCGCCAGAACCTCACGGGGGCGCAGCTGCGCAACCGCGCGCTCACCGACAGCTTCGAGCCCGGTTCGACGATGAAGCCCTTCGCCATCTCGCTGGCGCTGGAGAAGGGGCTCGTCAAGCCGACGACCGTCATCCAGACGGCGCCGGGCCGCATCACGCTGGGCGGCTCCACCATCACCGACTCGCATGCGCATGGCGACCTGACGGTCACCGAGGTGATCCAGAAATCCAGCAACGTCGGCACCGTGCGCATGGCCATGCAGCTGCAGCCGCGCGAGATGTGGGAGCTGTACACGCAGGTGGGCTTCGGCCAGCGCCCGCAGGTGCCCTTCCCGGGCACCGTCAGCGGCAAGCTGCGGGCGTGGAAGACCTGGCGGCCCATCGAGCAGGCCACCATGAGCTACGGCTACGGCGTGGCGACCAGCCTGTTCCAGCTCGCGCGCGCCTACACGGTGTTCGCGCGCGACGGCGAGCTGGTCCCCGTGACGCTGCTCAAGACCGAGGCGCCGGCGGCGGGCATCCGCGTGCTGCAGCCGCAGGTCGCACAGGAAATGCGCCAGATGCTGCACCTCGTCACCATGAGCGGCGGCACCGCGCCCAAGGCGCAGACCATGGGTTACTCGGTGGGCGGCAAGACCGGCACCGCGCACAAGCAGGAAGGACGCGGCTATGCCGAGCACAAGTACCGCGGCGTCTTCGTCGGCATCGCGCCGATCGACAAGCCGCGCATCGTGGTGGCGGTGATGATCGACGAGCCGAGCGCCGGCCGCTACTTCGGCGGCGACGTCGCCGCGCCCGTCTTCAGTTCCACGGTGCAGCAGACGCTGCGCATGCTGGGCGTGCAGCCGGACATGAACGTCAAGCCGCAGATCGTGGTGCAGGCCGTGGAGGAGTCGATCTGATGCGGATCCTGCGCACGCCCCAGGAAGCCGCGCAGTGGCTGCGCGAGCGCGTGGCCGGCGAGGTCCACTGCGACAGTCGCAAGGTCGGCCGCGGCGACGGCTTCATCGCCTGGCCGGGCGCGGCCACCGACGGCCGCAAGTTCGTGCCGGCGGCCCTGCAGCAGGGCGCGACCGCCTGCCTGGTGGAGGCGGCGGGCAGCGAAGCCTTCCGCTTCACGAGCGATGCCGTGGCCGCCTACGAAGGCCTGAAGGCCGCCACCGGACCCATCGGCGCGCTGTTCTACGGCGAGCCGACGCACCAGCTCGACGTGCTGGCCGTGACGGGCACCAACGGCAAGACGTCCACCGCGTGGTGGCTCGCGCAGGCGCTCACCAACGTCGGCATGCCCTGCGGCCTGGTGGGGACGCTGGGCATCGGCCGGCCGCCGCACGTGGAGCACACGGGCCTGACCACGCCCGACCCGGTGCTGATGCAGCGCCACTTCCGCCGCTTCCTGCAGGAGGGCGCCAGGGCCTGCGCGATCGAGGCGTCGTCCATCGGCATCGTGGAGCGGCGCATGGACGGCACGCGCATCCGCGTCGCGGGCTTCACCAACTTCACGCAGGACCACCTGGACTACCACGGCTCGATGGACGCCTACTGGGCGGCCAAGGAGCAGCTGTTCGACTGGCCCGGGCTGCAGGCGGCGGTGGTCAACCTCGATGACATGTACGGCGAGCGGCTCGAGGCCAAGCTGTGGAACGGCCCCGTGAACCTGTGGACCGTCTCCTGCGTGCGCGACGCGCGGGTGCGCGCACTGGACATCGGCTACGGCGACGAAGGCCTGCGCTTCACCATTGCCGAAGCCGGCGACGCGCAGCGCCACGTGCTGCAGACGAAGCTGGTGGGCCAGTACAACGTCTCGAACCTGCTCGGCGTGATCGGCATGATGCGGGCCATCGGCGTGCCGCTGGCGCAGGCGGTGGCCGCGTGCGCGGACCTGCTGCCGGTGCCCGGTCGCATGGAGCGGCTGGTGCAGGCGGGCAAGCCGCTGGTGGCCGTGGACTACGCGCACACCCCGGACGCGCTGGAAAAGGGCCTGCAGGCGCTGCGGCCGCTGGCGCAGCAGCGGGGCGGCAAGCTGTGGTGCGTGTTCGGCTGCGGCGGCGACCGCGACCCGACCAAGCGGCCCTTGATGGCTGCCGTGGCCGAGAAGAACGCGGACCGCGTCGTGGTCACCAGCGACAACCCGCGCAGCGAGAGGCCGGAGGCCATCATCAGCCAGGTCCTGCTGGGGCTGTCGCACCGGGAATGCGTGCAGGTGCAGGCCGATCGCGCGCGTGCCATCGCCGAGAGCATCGCGGCGGCGGATGCCGGCGACGTGATCCTGCTGGCCGGCAAGGGCCACGAGGACTACCAGGAGGTCGCGGGCGTGAAGCACCCGTTCTCGGACCAGGAACATGCGCGCAAGGCGCTGGAGATGCGCAAGTGACCGAACGCCTGTTGAACCTCAAGCAGGCCGCCGACTGGATCGGCGGCCGCCTGGTCGGCGACGGCGCGCTCGAAGTGCAGCGCGTGCACTCCGACACGCGCACGCTGCAGCCCGGCGACCTGTTCGTCGCCTTGAAGGGCGAGCGTTTCGATGCCAACGACTTCCTCGCCGATGCGCGCGCCAAGGGCGCCGTGGCGGCGATCGCGCATCCGGGCAAGCTCCCGGCCGGCATGCCCGGCATCGAGGTGGAAGACAGCAAGCTGGCGCTGGGCGAACTGGCGCACGCCTGGCGCAAGCAGTACAAGCTGCCGCTGATCGCCGTGACCGGCAGCAACGGCAAGACCACGGTCACGCAGATGATCGCGTCGATCCTGCGCGCCTGGCACCCCGAGCACCACCTCGCCACCCAGGGCAACCTGAACAACGAGATCGGCCTGCCGCTCACGCTGCTGCGCCTGCGCCGGGCGCATCGCCTCGGCGTGATCGAGCTGGGCATGAACCACCCGGGCGAGATCGGCTACCTCGCGCGCATCGCCGCACCGACGGTGGCGCTGGTGAACAACGCCCAGCGCGAGCACCAGGAATTCATGGCCACCGTGGAAGCCGTGGCGCAGGAGAACGGCAGCGTGTTCGGCGCGCTGCCGCCCACCGGCGTGGCGGTGTTCCCGGCCGGCGACGAGTTCACGATGCTGTGGACCGGGATGGCGCAGGCGCGGCCCTGCATGACCTTCGGCGACGCGGCGGGCAGCGATGCCGACGTGCGCCTGGCCGCTGCCGACTGGCAGCAGGGCCACTGGCAGGTCCGGGCGCAGACGCCCGCCGGCACGATCGACTTCGCGCTGCACATCGCCGGCCGCCACAACGTGCGCAACGCACTGGCCGCGGCCACCTGCGCGCTGGCCGCCGGCGTGCCGCTGAAGGCCATCGTGCGCGGGCTGGAATCCTTCGAACCGGTCAAGGGGCGCTCGCGCGCGCTGGCCGTCGCGCTCGGCGGCCGCACGCTCACCGTGGTGGACGACAGCTACAACGCCAACCCCGACTCCGTGCGCGCGGCCATCGACGTGCTGGCCGAACTGCCCGGCCCGCGCCTGCTGGTGCTGGGCGACATGGGCGAGGTCGGCAACCAGGGCCCGGCCTTCCACGCCGAGGTCGGCGACTATGCGCGCCAGCGCGGCGTCGAGCAGCTCTTCACCCTGGGCGAGCAGGCGCAGGGCATGAAGGGCCGGCACTTCGCCGACGTGGATGCGCTCAACGCCGCCGTGGTGCAGGCGCTGGCCCAGGCCGAGAGCGTGCTGGTCAAGGGCTCGCGCTTCATGAAGATGGAACGCGTGGTCGAGGCCATCACGGAGCACGCCCGACAGCAAGACCAGGGGGAGGCCCGATGATCGTCAGCCTGGCCGCGTGGATGCAAAGCCACGGGCATGAATTCGGTTTCTTCCGCGTCTTCCAGTACATCACCTTCCGCGCGGTGATGGCGGCCATGACCGCGCTGCTGATCGGCATCATCTTCGGGCCCTGGGTGATCCGCCGCCTGGCCGCCCTGAAGATCGGCCAGCCGATCCGCGAATACGCGATGCAGTCGCACCTGAAGAAGAGCGGCACGCCCACCATGGGCGGCGTGCTGATCCTGATCTCGGTGACGCTGTCGACCCTGCTCTGGTTCGACTGGACCAACCGCTTCGTGTGGATCGTGATGCTGGTCACGCTGGGCTTCGGCGCGATCGGCTGGGTGGACGACTGGCGCAAGGTGGTCAACAAGGACCCCGAAGGCATGCGTTCGCGCGAGAAGTACTTCTGGCAGTCCCTGATCGGCCTCGTCGCTGCGCTGTACCTGGCCTTCAGCGTGTCGGAGACGACCAACGTGCGGGTGCTGGGCCTGTTCTTCGACTGGGTCCGCTCCGGTTTCGACATGAGCCTGCCGCCCAAGGCGGGCCTGTGGGTGCCCTTCTTCAAGGAAGTGACCTATCCGCTGGGCGTGTTCGGCTTCGTGATCATGACCTACTTCGTGATCGTGGGTTCCAGCAACGCGGTGAACCTCACCGACGGCCTCGACGGGCTGGCGATCATGCCGGTGGTGATGGTGGGCTCGGCGCTGGGCGTGTTCGCCTACGTGACCGGCAGCGCCGTCTACTCGAAGTACCTGTTCCTGCCGCACATCCCGGGCTCCGGCGAACTGCTGATCTTCTGCGCCGCGGTGGCCGGGGCGGGCCTGGCTTTCCTCTGGTTCAACGCCCACCCGGCCGAGGTGTTCATGGGCGACGTCGGCGCGCTGGCGCTGGGCGGCGCGCTGGGCACGATCGCCGTGATCGTGCGGCAGGAGATCGTGCTGGCCATCATGGGCGGCATCTTCGTGGTGGAGGCGCTGTCGGTGATGGCGCAGGTGATCTACTTCAAGTACACCAAGCGCAGGTTCGGGGAGGGCCGGCGCATCCTGCTGATGGCGCCGCTGCACCACCACTTCGAGAAAACTGGCTGGAAGGAAACGCAGGTGGTGATCCGCTTCTGGATCATCACGATGCTGCTGTGCCTCGTCGGCCTGTCCACGCTGAAGCTGCGGTGATGGAAACCTTGCGCGACCGCGACGTGCTGGTGCTGGGCTGCGGGGCCTCGGGCCTCGCCATGGCGCGCTGGTGCGCGCAGCACGGCGCGCGCGTGACGGTCGCGGACACGCGCGAGGATCCGCCGCAGCTGCCCACGCTGCGCGAGCAGGTGCCCGATGCGCAATTCCTCGGCGGCGGCTTCACGGCGGAACTGGCGCAGGGCCGGCAGCTCGTGCTGCGCAGCCCGGGGCTCGCGCCCGCCCAGATCGCACCCGTGGTGGAAGCGGCCCGCGCACAGGGCGTTGCCGTGCGCGGCGAGCTGGAGCTGTTCGCCGACGCACTCGCTGCGATGGGCCAGGCCGAGGGCTATCACCCCGCCGTCCTCGCCGTGACCGGCACCAACGGCAAGACGACGGTCACCTCCCTCACCGGCCAGCTCGTGGAGCGCAGCGGCAAGACCGTCGCGGTCGCCGGCAACATCGGCCCGACGCTGCTGGACACGCTGGCGTCCCGGCGCGAGGCGAACGCGCTGCCGCAGGTCTGGGTGCTGGAGCTTTCCAGCTTCCAGCTCGATGGCGTGACCGGCTTCGAGCCTACCGCGGCCACCGTGCTGAACGTGACGCAGGACCACCTGGACTGGCACGGCACGATGGAGGCCTACGCCGGCGCCAAGGCGCGCGTGTTCGGCCAGACCGGCATCATGGTGCTCAATCGCGAGGATCCGCTCGTGATGCAGATGCTGCCGGCGCCGGTGCGCGTCAAGGGCGGCAAGTACGAGCAGCGGCCCTACCTCACCTTCGGCGGCGACCGGCCGTTGCGTCCCGGGGACTACGGCCTGGAGATCGTGCACGGCATGGCGTGGCTGGTGCGCGCGCACGAAGCCGACGAGACCGAGAAGCGGCGCAAGGACGCGGAGGAGGAGCTGTACCTGCAGCGCTTCATGCCGGCCGACGCGCTGCGCATCCGCGGCCGGCACAACGCGATCAACGCGCTGGCGGCGCTGGCGCTGGCCACGGCGGCGGGCTGCCAGCTCGCGCCCATGCTGTACGGCCTGCGCGAGTACCGCGGCGAGCCGCATCGGGTGGAGCCGGTGGGCATCGTCAACGGGGTCGAATACTTCGACGACAGCAAGGGCACCAACGTCGGCGCCACCGTCGCCGCGCTGCACGGCCTGGGTGCCGAGCGCAAGCTGGTGGTGATCCTGGGCGGCGACGGCAAGGGGCAGGACTTCGCGCCGCTGGCCGAGCCGGTCGCGCGCTTCGCCCGCGCCGCGGTGTTGATCGGCCGCGACGGCCCGCAGATCCGCGCGGTGCTCGAACCCGCGGGCGTGGCGCTGGCCGAGGCGGCAACGATGGAAGAGGCCGTGCGCGTCGCCACGCAGCGCGCCCACGCGGGCGACGCCGTGCTGATGTCGCCGGCCTGCGCGAGCTTCGACATGTTCCGCAACTACCCGCACCGCGCCGAGGTGTTCCGCGCCGCGGTGCAGGCCGTCGCCGACGAAGCGGGCGCCATGCTGGACGGAGGCGAGGCGTGAACCTTTCGCTCGCCGGCGTCGCCGCCATGTTCCGCCGCAACCCGTTCATCGCGCGCGGCGATGCGCCGTGGGTGACCCGGGGCGCCGCCCCCGTCGAGGGCCTGCGGCCCTTCGATCCGGCGCTGCTCTGGCTGACGGTGGCCCTGCTGGCCTGGGGCATGGTGATGGTGTATTCGGCCTCCATCGCGATGCCGGACAACCCGCGCTTCGGCCGCTACGCCCACACGTATTTCCTCTCGCGCCACGCGTTGTTCCTGGGGCTGTCCTTCGTGGTCGGCCTGCTCACCTTCCAGGTCAAGGTGGAGACCTGGGAACGCGCCGCGCCGTGGCTGTTCGTCGGCTCGCTGGTGCTGCTGGCCGTGGTGCTCATCCCGCATATCGGCAAGGGCGTCAACGGCGCGCGCCGCTGGCTGGCGCTGGGCCCCATCTCCTTCCAGCCGTCCGAGCTGGCGAAGTTCGCCGTGCTGCTCTATGCCGCCAACTACATGGTGCGCAAGATGGACGTGAAGGAGCGCTTCTTCCGCGCGGTGCTGCCGATGGCGGCCGCCGTCGCCATGGTGGGCGTGCTGCTGCTGGCCGAGCCCGACATGGGCGCCTTCATGGTGATCGCCGTGATCGCCATGGGCATCCTGTTCCTCGGCGGCGTGAACGCGCGCATGTTCTTCCTGATCGCCGCGGTGATCGTGGTGGCGTTCATGCTGATGATCGCCTTCTCCGACTGGCGGCGCGAGCGCATCTTCGCCTACCTCGATCCGTGGAACGAGAAGTACGCGCTGGGCAAGGGCTACCAGCTGTCGCACTCGCTGATCGCGATCGGCCGCGGCGGGATCTTCGGCGTCGGCCTCGGCGGCAGCGTGGAGAAGCTGCACTGGCTGCCGGAGGCGCACACCGACTTCCTGCTGGCGGTGATCGGCGAGGAATTCGGGCTGGTCGGCGTGCTGGGCGTGATCCTGTGCTTCCTGTGGATGACGCGCCGCATCATGCACATCGGCCGGCAGGCGATCGCGCTGGACCGCGTGTTCGCGGGCCTGGTCGCGCAGGGCGTGGGCATCTGGATCGGCTTCCAGGCCTTCATCAACATGGGCGTGAACCTCGGCGCGCTGCCCACCAAGGGGTTGACCCTGCCGCTGATGTCCTACGGCGGCTCCGCGGTGCTGATGAACGTCGTGGCCATAGCGGTGGTGCTGCGGATCGATTTCGAGAACCGCACCTTGATGAGGGGAGGGCGCGCATGACCGAGCGCACCGCACTCGTCATGGCCGGGGGAACCGGAGGCCACATCTTCCCCGGCCTGGCCGTCGCCGAGGCACTGCGCGCGCGCGGCTGGCGCGTGCACTGGCTGGGCGCGCCGAACAGCATGGAGGCGCAGCTGGTGCCGCCGCGCGACTTTCCGCTGGAAACCATCAACTTCGGCGGCGTGCGCGGCAAGGGCCTGAAGGCCTATGCCTTCCTGCCCCTGCGCATCCTGCACTCCTTCTGGCAAAGCATCCAGGTGCTGCGGCGCGTGCGGCCGCAGGTGCTGGTCGGCCTCGGCGGCTACATCACCTTCCCCGGCGGCATGATGGGCGTGCTGCTCGGCAAGCCGCTGGTGCTGCACGAACAGAACTCGGTGGCCGGCATGGCCAACCGCGTGCTGGCCGCCGTTGCCGATCGCGTCTACAGTGCCTTCCCCGATGTGCTCAAGAAGGGCGAGTGGGTGGGCAACCCGCTGCGCGAGGCCTTCCTGCACCAGCCTGCGCCGCAGGAGCGCTTCGCCGGCCGCAACGGCCCGCTGAAGATCCTGGTCGTGGGGGGCAGCCTCGGCGCCAAGGCCCTCAACGAGATCGTGCCGCAGGCCCTGGCGCGCATTCCGGGCCCCAACCGCCCGCGCGTGCTGCACCAGAGCGGCGCGAAGCAGATCGACGAACTGCGGGCCAACTACGCCCAGGCGGGCGTGCAGGCCGAACTCACGCCCTTCATCGACGACACCGCGAGCGCCTTCGCCGAAGCCGACCTCGTGATCTGCCGCGCCGGCGCGAGCACGGTCACCGAGCTCGCGGCGGTGGGCGCGCCCGCGCTCTTCGTCCCCTTTCCCTTCGCCGTCGACGACCACCAGACCACGAACGCGAAGTTCCTGGTGGACGCCGGCGGCGGCTGGCTCGTGCCGCAGCGCGAGCTCACCCCCGACAAGCTGGCCACCATGCTGATCACCCTGACGCGCGGCGAACTGCTGCAACGCGCGGTGGCGGCCAAGCGCATGCAGAAGACCCAGGCGACCGAGCAGGTGGTCGCCGCCTGCGAGGCCCTCGCACGATGAAACACGCGATCAAACACATCCACTTCGTCGGCATCGGCGGCGCCGGCATGTCCGGCATCGCCGAAGTCCTGCGCAACCTCGGCTACCTGATCTCCGGATCCGACATCGCCGATTCGCCCACGCTGCGGCGCCTGTCCGAGCTGGGCATCCAGACCTTCGTCGGCCACGCCGCGGGCAACGTGATCGGCGCCGACGCCGTGGTCACGTCCACCGCGGTGCAGCAGGACAACCCGGAGGTCGTGGCCGCGCGCAAGCGCAAGATCCCGATCGTTCCGCGCGCGGTGATGCTGGCGGAGCTGATGCGCCTGAAGCAGGGCATCGCGATCGCCGGCACGCACGGCAAGACGACCACCACCAGCCTGGTGGCGAGCGTGCTGGCCGAGGGCGGGCTCGATCCCACCTTCGTGATCGGCGGACGCCTGAACAGCGCCGGCGCCAACGCGAAGCTCGGCTCCGGCGAATACATCGTGGTGGAGGCGGACGAATCCGATGCGTCCTTCCTCAACCTGTTGCCCGTGATGGCGGTGGTGACCAACATCGACGCCGACCACATGGACACCTACGGCCACGACTTCAACAACCTGAAGAAGGCCTTCCTCGAATTCCTGCACCGCATGCCCTTCTACGGCACGGCGATCCTGTGCATCGACGACGAGTCCGTGCGCTCCATCGTCCCGCAGGTGCAGTGCCCGGTGACCACCTACGGTTTCGGCGAGGACGCGCAGGTGCGCGCGGTGGACGTGAAGGCGGTCGGCCCGCAGATGCACTTCACCGTGCAGCGGCGCAACGGCGTGACGTTGCCCGACCTGCACGTGAAGCTCAATCTCGTGGGCATGCACAACGTGCTCAACGCGCTGTCTGCGATCGCGGTGGCCGTGGAACTGAACATCCCCGACGACGCCGTGCTCAAGGCCCTGGCCGAGTTCCGCGGCGTCGGCCGCCGCTTCCAGAGCTACGGCGAGCTGCCCGTGCCCGGCGTGCAGGGCGGCGGCACCTTCACCGTGATCGAGGACTACGGCCATCACCCGGTGGAGATGCGCGCCACGCTGGCTGCCGCGCGCGGCGCCTTCCCCGGCCACCGCATCGTGCTGGCGTTCCAGCCGCACCGCTACACCCGCACGCGCGACTGCTTCGAGGACTTCGTGCAGGTGCTGGGCACCGCCGACGCGGTGCTGCTGTCCGAGGTCTATTCCGCCGGCGAGGAACCGATCGTGGCAGCGGATGGCCGCTCGCTCGCGCGCGCCGTGCGCGTTGCGGGCAAGGTGGAGCCGCAATTCGTCGGCGACATCGCCGGCATGCCGCAGGCCGTGATCGAAACCGTGCGCGATGGCGACGTGGTGATGTGCATGGGCGCCGGCACCATCGGCGCCGTGCCCGGCAAGCTGGTCGACCTGCTGGGGGCCAAGGCATGAGCGCAGGCATCGATCCCAAGTCCTTCGGCAAGGTCGCCGTGCTCATGGGCGGCAAGTCCGCCGAGCGCGAGGTCTCGCTGATGTCCGGCAGCGGCGTGCTGAAGGCGCTGCAGTCCAAGGGCGTGGACGCGCACGCGTTCGACCCGGCCGAACGCGACCTGGTGGAACTCAAGCGCAAGAACTTCAGGCGCTGCTTCATCGCGCTGCATGGCCGCTTCGGCGAGGACGGCACGGTGCAGGGCGCGCTCGAACTGCTCGGCATCCCCTACACGGGCTCCGGCGTGATGGCCTCCGCGATCTCGATCGACAAGACGATGACCAAGCGCGTGTGGCTGGCCGAGGGCATCCCGACGCCGAAGTACACGCTGCTCAAGCGCGGCGCCTACCAGCGCGAGGAAGTGGTCAAGATCCCGGACGACCTGGGCCTGCCGCTGATCGTGAAGCCGGCGCGCGAGGGATCGTCGATCGGCGTGGCGAAGGTGCAGGGCTACTCCGAGATGCTGGCCGCCGTCGATGCCGCCGCGGCGCTGGACACCGACGTGCTGTGCGAGCAGTTCATCGCCGGCGACGAGGTCACCTGCCCCATCCTCGGCACCGGCGACAGCGCCCGCGCGCTGCCGGTGATCCGCATCGTGGCGCCCGAGGGCAACTACGACTACCAGAACAAGTACTTCACCGACGACACCAAGTACCTGGTGCCCTGCGGCCTGCCCGAGGGCGAGGAGGCCGCGATCCAGGAGATCGTGGTCAAGGCCTATCGCGTGCTGGGCTGCCGCGGCTGGGGCCGCATCGACGTGATGATCGACGCCGGCACCCGCAAGCCCTCCCTGCTGGAAATCAACACCTCGCCGGGCATGACCGGCCACTCGCTGGTACCGATGTCGGCGCGGGCCGCCGGCATCAGCTACGAGGACCTGTGCCTGCAACTGCTGGCCGATGCCGCGCTGGACCTGCCGCAGCAGGAGGTGGCGAAGAAATGAGGAAACCGAGCGCCGCACGGCCGCCCGAAGGCGCGAGCGCCCCCCTGGGGGGTAGCGCCGTACACGAAGTGACAAGCTTGGGGGCCCTGTGAAACCGTCGCAACTGCCGTTCGACGTCAGGCTGATGAACATCACCGCCACGGTGCTGTTCGCGGCCTGCGGCGTCGTGCTGCTGGCGGCGCTCGCCTGGTGGGCGGTGCGGCATCCCGTGTTCGCGATCCGCGCGATCGTGGTGCAGGGAGAGGTCACGCACAACAGCGCGGCGACCCTGCGCGCGAACGTGGCGCCGCGGCTGGCCGGCAACTTCTTCACCCTGGACCTGCAGAAGGCGCGCGAAGCGTTCGAGGCGGTGCCGTGGGTGCGCACGGCGGTCGTGAAGCGCGAATTCCCCAACCGCCTGCGCGTGCAGATCGAGGAGCACAAGGCCGAGGCGCTCTGGGGCACGGATTCGGAATCGCGCCTGGTCAACACCTTCGGCGAGGTGTTCGAGGCCAACGCCGGCGACGTGGAAGACGACGAGATGCCGCGGCTGGCGGGGCCCGAGGGCTCGTCGGCGCAGGTGCTGGCCATGTACCGCTCGCTCAACCCGCTGCTGCAACCGCTGGAACTGTCGGTGGAGCAGGTGCAGCTGACCGGCCGCGGCGGCTGGACGCTGCACCTGGACAGCGGCGCGGTCGTGGAACTGGGGCGGGGCACGGCGCAGGAGGTGGTGGCGCGCAGCGAGCGCTTCGCGCACACGCTCACGCAGGTCACTTCGAAGTACGGCCGGCGGCCGGAGGCGCTGGTGACGGCGGACCTGCGGCACGTGGACGGCTATGCGGTCAGGCTGAGGGGCGTCGCCACGACAGAGTCGGCGACGCAGAGGAACTGAGGAACAACGAGGATGGCGAAGGAATACAAGGATCTCGTCGTCGGCCTGGACATCGGCACGGCCAAGGTGATGGCCGTGGTGGCCGAGGTCATGCCGGGCGGCGAACTGAAGATCGCCGGGCTGGGCGTGGCGCCGGCCACCGGCCTCAAGCGCGGCGTGGTGGTCAACATCGACGCCACGGTGCAGAGCATCCAGCAGGCGCTCAAGGAAGCGGAGCTGATGGCGGACTGCAAGATCACCCGCGTCTACACGGGCATCACGGGCAGCCACATCCGCGGCATCAATTCGAGCGGCATGGTGGCCGTGAAGGACCGCGAGGTCACCCCCGCCGACGTGGCGCGGGTGGTGGAGACGGCGCGCGCCATCAACATCTCCACCGACCAGCGCCTGCTGCTGGTGGAGCCCCAGGAATTCGTGATCGACGGCCAGGACGTGAAGGAGCCGATCGGCATGAGCGGCATCCGGCTCGAAGCCAAGGTGCACATCGTCACCGGCGCCCAGAGCGCGGCCGAGAACATCATCAAGTGCGTGCGGCGCTGCGGGCTGGAAGTCGAGCAGCTGCTGCTCAATCCGCTGGCCTCCTCGCAGTCCGTGCTGTCGGACGACGAGAAGGAACTGGGCGTGGCCTGCCTCGACATCGGCGCGGGCACCACCGACGTGGCGATCTTCACCGGCGGCGCGATCCGCCACACCGCCGTGATCCCGATCGCCGGCGACCTGATCACGAGCGACATTGCGATGGCGCTGCGCACGCCGACCAAGGACGCCGAGGACATCAAGGTGGAGTCGGGCTATGCCAAGCAGTTGCTGGCCGACCCCGAGCAGCAGGTCGAGGTGCCGGGCCTGGGCGACCGCGGCCCGCGCATGCTCTCGCGACAGGCGCTGGCCGGCGTGATCGAGCCGCGCGTGGAGGAGATCTTCTCGCTGGTGCAGCAGGTGATCCGCGAATCGGGCTACGAGGAGGTGCTGTCCTCCGGCATCGTGATCACCGGCGGCAGCGCGGTGATGCCCGGCATGGTGGAACTGGGCGAGGACATCTTCCTGAAGCCCGTGCGCCGGGGCGTGCCGCGCTACAGCGGCGCGCTGGCCGACATGGTGGCGCAGCCGCGGGCCGCCACCGTCATGGGATTGCTCGAAGAGGCGCGGCTGGCGCGCATGCGCGGCGCCCGCGTGGCGCAGAAGCACGGCTCGGTGAAGACCGCGTTCGGCCGCATCCGCGACTTCATCGTGGGCAACTTCTGACCATGACCCACTACAAACTCTGGCTCGCGCGGGGGAGTCCCCCGAGAAAGGAGCGCTGTCGGTGCACCGATCCACCGTTCCCGCGTTAACCATCCATCCAACAAGTTCGTCAGTGGCAACTGCAAGAGTCAGGAGAATCAAATGAGCATCGAAATGATCGAAGTCGAGGAGTTCCACCAGGGCACGCAGATCAAGGTGATCGGCGTCGGGGGTGGCGGGGGCAATGCCGTGGCGCACATGATCGAGCGCAGCGTGCAGGGCGTGGAATTCATCTGCGCCAACACCGATGCGCAGGCGCTCTCGCGCAGCGCGGCGCACAAGCTGATCCAGCTCGGGGGCACCGGCCTCGGCGCGGGCAGCAAGCCGGACAAGGGCCGCGAGTGCGCCGAAGCCGCGGTGGAAGACATCCGCCAGGCGATCGCCGGCGCGCACATGCTGTTCATCACGGCCGGCATGGGCGGCGGCACCGGCACCGGCGCCGCGCCCGTGATCGCGCGCGTCGCCAAGGAGATGGGCATCCTCACCGTCGGCGTCGTGACCAAGCCCTTCGACTGGGAAGGCGGCCGCCGCATGACCAACGCGGACCAGGGCCTGGCCGAACTCGAGGCCAACGTCGATTCGCTGATCGTGGTGCTCAACGAGAAGCTGCTCGAAGTGCTGGGCGACGACATCACCCAGGACGAGGCCTTCGCGCACGCCAACGACGTGCTGAAGAACGCCGTGGGCGGCATCGCGGAGATCATCAACGTCCCCGGCCACGTGAACGTGGACTTCGAGGACGTGCGCACGGTGATGGGCGAGCCGGGCAAGGCGATGATGGGCACCGCGCTGGCCTCGGGGCCGGACCGCGCGCGCATCGCCGCCGAGCAGGCCGTGGCCTGCCCGCTGCTCGATGGCATCGACCTCTCCGGCGCCAAGGGCGTGCTGGTGCTGATCACCGCCGCCAAGGGCAGCCTGAAGCTGTCCGAGTCCAAGCTGGCGATGAACACGATCCGCGCCTACGCCTCGGCCGACGCGCACGTGATCTACGGCACGGCCTACGACGACTCGCTGGACGACCAGGTCCGCGTGACCGTGGTGGCCACGGGCCTGTCGCGCCAGGGCCAGCAGCGCCGCACGGCGCCGCCGCTGCAGGTGTTGCGCACCGGCACCGACAACGTGCCCTTCAACGTGCCGACCATCCACAACGCGGTGGCGGGCCCGGGCGCGATCGTCACGCGCGAAATGGAAACGGCGCGCACCACCACGCCGCAGCCGGCCGACTACGGCAACCTGGCCGTCCCGAGCGTCTGGCGCACCAACCGCTCGCAGGCGGCGGCGAAGGTGGACGCGCTGTCGAGCGGCGGGATGGACGACTTCGAGATCCCGGCTTTCCTGCGCAAGCAGGCGGATTAAGAAAACCAGATACCGGACGCAGAGGACGCGAAGGGTACGCAGAGGACGCAAAAGAACAGCCCTTTTGAAAAGGTTTTCTTTGCGTCCTCTGCGTACCCTTTGCGCCCTCTGCGTCCGGCTGTTCGGTTTTACCCCAGCTTCATCAGCGCTTCACGCTCCCGCACGAGGCTCATGCAATGGCCTGGACCTATCGCGGACATGCGGGAAGTCAACCGGGGGGAACCCAGCCCGCCCGTAAAATCGACCGCATGCTGCGCCAGCGAACCCTCAAGACCCTGACCAAGGCCGTGGGCGTGGGCCTCCACAGCGGTCAGCGCGTCGAGTTGACGCTGCGTCCCGCCCAGCCCGATACCGGCATCGTGTTCCGCCGCACGGACCTGCCCCTGCCCGTGGACATCCCGGTTTCCGCGCAGGCGGTGACGGACACGCGCATGGCCTCCACCATCTCCAACGGCGGTGCCAAGGTGCACACCGTGGAACACCTCATGTCCGCCTGCGCCGGCCTCGGCGTCGACAACCTCTACGTGGACATTACCGCCGAAGAGGTTCCGATCCTCGACGGCTCTTCGGCCTCCTTCGTGTTCCTGCTGCAAAGCGCCGGCATCGAGCAGCAGAACGCGCCGCGGCGCTTCATCCGCGTGCTGCGGACCGTGGAAGTGCGCGAAGGCGAGGGCGAGGACCTGAAGTGGGCCCGCCTGGATCCGTACCACGGCTACAAGCTGGGCTTCGAGATCGAGTTCAACCACCGCGTCGTCAGTTCGACCGGGCAACGCTACGAATTCGACCTGAGCTCGGGCCAGTATTCGCGCGACATCGCGCGCGCCCGCACCTTCGGCTTCACGAAGGACCTGGAGATGATGCGCGCCCGCGGCCTGGCGATGGGCGGCGGAATGGACAACGCGATCGTGGTGGACGACTACCGCGTGCTCAATGCGGACGGCCTGCGCTACGACGACGAGTTCGTCAAGCACAAGATCCTCGACGCGATGGGCGACCTGTACCTGATCGGCAAGCCCCTGCTGGCCGCCTACGGCGCCTTCCGTTCGGGGCACGCCCTGAACAACAAGCTGATCCGCGCGCTGCTGGCGGACCAGGATGCGTTCGAGGTGGTGAGCTTCGGGGACGAGAAGGAAGCTCCGGCGGGGTTCGCGCAGCCGGCCCGCGCCTGGTAGGCGTGCCCGTCGTCCGCATCCTCGTGCTGCTGCTGCTCCTTGCAGCCGGTCTCAGCTTCGCGCTCTATGCGCTCACCGGGCAGCCGAAGTACAAGCGCTTCGGCCTGGTGCTGTTCAAGTGGACGATGGTGGCGGTGTTCGCCCTGTTCGCGGCCATCTTCGCCGACCGGCTGTCTTCCTAGATCACCCGGCCCGTCTTGTACGAGCCGGTATTGCGTCGCGCGACCCCCCCGGCCTGCTGGATCCTCGCCGTCGCGATCGCCGCGTGCGCGTGCGTGATCGCCAGCCCCAGCGCATCGGCCGCGTCCTTGCCCGGCAACGCGGGCAGCTGCAGCAGCCGCTGCACCATGTGCTGCACCTGCGTCTTGGCGGCCTTGCCCGTGCCCGCCACCGCCTGCTTCATCTGCATGGGCGTGTATTCCGCCACCGGCAGTGCGTTGACGACCAGTGCCGTGATGCAGGCGCCGCGCGCCTGCCCCAGCAGCAGCGTGGACTGCGGGTTGACGTTCACGAACACGATCTCGATCGCCGCCGCATCGGGCTGGTAGCGCGTGTGCAGCTCGCCGATCCCGTCGTACAGCACCTTCAGGCGCGCGGGCAGGTCGCCGCGCTCCAGGTGCATGGTGCTGATGGTGCCGCTCGCTACGTACCGCAGCGTGTAGCCGTCGGCATCGACCACGCCGAAGCCCGTGGTCTGCAGTCCCGGATCGATGCCGAGAATCCGCATCACGGCATTTCCGCCGCGTTCATGCGGGCGACGATCGTCGACGTGCGACCGGCGAGATAGCGCGACCCCGGCATCTTCTCGAAGCGCTTGGGTTGCGGCAGCATCACCGCGAGCCGCGCCGCCTCGTACGCGCTCAGCCGGCTGGCGGGCTTGCGGAAGTAGTGCTGCGCGGCGGCCTCGGCGCCGAACACGCCCTCGCCCCATTCCACGCTGTTGAGGTAGATCTCCAGGATGCGCTGCTTGGTCAGCAGGTGCTCCAGCGCCATCGCCAGCACGAACTCCTGCCCCTTGCGCAGCAGGCTGCGTTCCCCGGACAGCAGCAGGTTCTTGGCAAGCTGCTGCGTGATCGTGGAGCCGCCGACGATCTTCGGCGCCTTGGCGCGGGCCGGCGCCAGCATCGAGCGCCTGGCGGCCGCCTCCATCGCCTTTTCGTTGCGCTGCCAGGCGCGTTCCAGCGCGTCCCAGTCCACCCCGTCGTGTTCGACGAAGGTGGAGTCCTCCGAGGCGATCACCGCGCGCTTCAGGTTGTCGGAGATCCGGGAATAGGGCACCCAGCGCTGGCTCCAGCGCAGCTGGTCGCGCTCCACGGCGATGCGCCATGCTTCCGAGCGCTGGAAGGTCGTCGACTCCGGGTCCAGCACGGTCATCAGCGCGATGCGGCCGATGAAGAAGGCCTGCAGCGCGAAGAAGGCGACCAGCACCAGGCCGATCCAGCGCAGCACGGGCTTCATCGCGCCAGCTCCCGGCGCAGTTCCGCCAGCACCTGCCCCGAGGGCGGGCGCACGCCGCGCCACACCAGGAAGGACTCGGCTGCCTGTTCGACCAGCATCCCCAGGCCGTCACGGCCGCTGGCGCCCTGCGCGCGGGCCCATTGCAGGAAGCCCTCGGCGGCCGGGCCGTACATCATGTCGTAGGCCAGCGCCCCGGGCTTCAGCACCGACGGCGGTACCGGCACCTCGGCGCCCTTGAGGCTGCTGGCCGTGGCGTTCACCACCACGTCGAAGGCGCCCGGCACCGCGTCCAGCCCGCTCGCGGCGAGCGCCACGCCCGTGGCTTCGGCCAGCGCGGCGTGGCCTGCCACCAGCGCCTGCGCCCTGGCGAGCGTGCGGTTGGCGATGACGATGCGGCGCGGCTTCGCCTCGACCAGCGGCCCCAGTACGCCGGCCGCCGCGCCGCCGGCGCCGATCAGGAGCAGGTCGCGCCCGGCCAGCGGCAGGCCCGCGTTGACCTGCAGGTCGTGCACCAGGCCGAGGCCATCGGTGTTGTCGCCGTGGATGCCGCCGGCATCGAAGCGCAGCGTGTTGCAGGCGCCGGCCAGCGCGGCACGCGCGCTGCGGTGGCTCACCAGGGTGGCCGCCTCGAACTTGAAGGGCACGGTCACGTTGCAGCCCTTGCCGCCTTCGGCGCGGAAGGCCTGCACCGCCGCCGCGAAGCCGTCCAGCGGCACCAGGCGCTTGCCGTATTCCAGCGGCTGCCCCGTCAGCGCGGCGAAGCGCGCATGGATCCACGGCGACTTGCTGTGCTCCACGGGGTTGCCCATGACGCAGTAACGGTCCACGGCGGGGTCCTCAGCGGGTGGTGAGCTTGGTCTCGAGCGTGTCTTCGCGCGTGAACTTGAAGCGCGAGACGACGACGATCTGGTCCGCCTTGCGCCGCATCGCGTCGCTGAAGCGGCCGAAGGGCCCAGCGGCGCGGGCGATGGTGGCGGCGCGGCGGTCCAGCGTGCGGTTGCCGGAAGTCTCCACGACCTCGGTGTCGATCACCTTGCCGTCGTGGTTGACGGTCACGATCATGGTGAGCTCGCCATAGAGCTTGCGGCCCGCCAGCTCGGGGAAGTTGTTCGTGCCGCGCTCCTCGATCCGGCGCCGCAGCGAGTCGTAGTAGACCGCGTACACCTCCTCGCGGGTGGAGGGGCTGATGTAGCGCTTCTTGGGCCGCGAGTTCTCCTCGTTGATGCGCTTCTCGATTTCGGCCAGCAGCTTGATCAGGTGGCGGCGCTTTTCCTCCTGCGCCGCGGCCTGGGGATTGGAGTTGGCCTGCCTCGGGTCCGCGGGGGGCATGGCAGCGAGCGTGCGCTTCAGGTTCGCGAGCATCAGCATCTGCTCTTCCTGCATCGTCTCGATCTTCTTCTGCTCGTCTTCCGCGGCGTCGCCGATGGAGGTGAGCGCGGAGGCGGGCAGGGGCGAGGTGGCGCGGCCCTTGTCGGCCTCGCCGCCGCCGGCCAGCGACGCCTGGGCGATGGCCTGGGCGCGGTCCACCTTCTCGCTGCTGCGCGCGTTGACCAGCACGACTTCCAGCGGCGTGTCCTGGAACACGCGGTTGAAGCCTTCGGGGTCGACGATGCGCACCGTGAGCAGGGCCGCGTGCACGACGACGGACACGCCCAGTGCGATCTGCAGGGTGCTGAGGGACTTCAGGTTCACGAACTCACGTCGGCGCCTGCTGGCGCGATGACCGGATTGTCCTCGGAAGTCTCCGAAACATCCACGGCAATCGCGATCGGACCTGCGACGGTTTCCTCCTCGCTGTCGTCTTCAACCGACGCCGGCTCCGCAATGGTATCCAGGCGTTGCAGCACCGAGCCGCTCACGTCGAGGGTGATCAGGTCGATCTCGCCCAGGCGCAGCCGCACCCGGGCGCCCCGCGGCAGGTCCGCGGTTCCCAGCACCGGCAGCACCAGCGGCAGGGTGTCGGCACGGGCGAGACCCTCCTTGAAGACGGTGGCTTCCAGCTCGCGCACGCCGTTGTTCTGGAGGTACTTCAGCGTCCAGTACCGCTCCATCGCGGCCTGGTGCCCGTTGTAGGCGGAATAGGCCGCATCGAAGGCGGAAATGACGGAGAACAGCTCCGCGTCCTTCGGCTTGAAGGGCGCGGCCAGGGCGGCGGTGCGGCCGTGGCGCGCCGCCGCGATGATCTGCCACTGGTTCACCAGGTCCGTGTAGCGGCGCAGCGGCGAGGTGCTCCAGGCGTAGCTTTTCACGCCGATGCCGGCGTGCGGCAGGGCCTTGGTCCCCATGCGCACCTTGACGCCGGGGGCCAGGCTGGCCTGGCTGCGGTAGATGCCGGGCACGCCGCACTCCGCCAGCCACAGGCCCCAGGTGCTGTTGGCGAGGATCATGGCCTCGGCCACGATGAGGTCCAGCGGGGCGCCGCGCTTGCGCACGGTGATCTCCACCGGCTCGTCGCCGGCGGGCCCCTGCTCGCCCGCCGTGGGGACGCGGAAGTTGTAGTCGGGGCGGTTGAAGTTCTCCGGCTTGCCGCGCAGCACCTCGCGCTGCGCCTTCAGTTGCCTGGCGAGGCGGAACAGGAAGGACAGTTCGGCGCGGAAGCGCAGGGCGGGCTCCGGAACCCCCTCGCGCGAAGCGGTGGGGTCCTCGAGGAATTCGGCCGGCAGGTGTTCATCGAGCTGGTCGTGCCGCAGGTTCACCGCGATCGGCACCCTCTCGAGGCGCGTCTGGCTTTCCTTCACGGCCAGCGTGGCCTCGTCGTACTGCACGTACAGGGAGACGGCGGGGCAGTCGCGGCCTTCCATCAGCGTGTAGGCCTGCACCACGTCGTCCGGCAGCATCGTGATCTTGTGCCCCGGCATGTAGACCGTGGACAGACGCTGGCGTGCAAGCTGGTCCAGCGGCGTGCCGGCCTGGATCGCCAGGCCGGGCGCCGCGATGTGCACGCCCACGGTGACGGTGCCGGTGCCCAGGCCCTGCACCGAGAGCGCGTCGTCGATCTCGGTGGTGCTGGAGTCGTCGACCGAGAAGGCCTGCACGGTGGCGAGCGGCAATTCGTCGCGGATCGCGGGCGCGGCCAGCGGCGGGAAGCCGGTGCCCTTGGGGAACCATTCCAGCAGGAAGCGCTTCCAGTGGAACTGGTAGGGCGAGGTGATCGCGCCCGACTTCTGCAGCAGGGCGAGCGGCGCAGTCTGCGTGCTGCGCGAGGCTTCGACGACGGCCTTGTACTCGGGGGCGTTCTTGTCCGGCTTGAACAGGATCTTGTACAACTGCTCGCGGATCGCCGGCGGGCACGTGCCGGCGGCGAGCTCCGCGGCCCAGGCGGAGATCTGGGCCTGGACCTGCTTCTTCTTCTCGATGGCCAGCAGCGCCTGCTGCAGGATCTCGGCCGGCGCCTTGCGGAAGCGCCCCTTGCCGGCGCGGCGGAAATAGTGCGGCGCCTCGAACAACCGCAGCAGCGCGGCGGCCTGCTGCACCAGGGTGGCCTGGGCGCTGAAGTATTCGCGGGCCAGCTCGGCGAAGCCGAATTCCTCCTCGGGCGCGAATTCCCAGGCCAGCTCCAGCTCGATGCCGGCGGCGACCTCCTGGGCCTCGCGCAGGAGCTCCGCCGGTTGCGGCTTCTCGAACCTCAGCAGCACGTTGGCGGATTTGACCTTGACGCGCTTGCCGCTTTCGAGCTCGACCTGCGCCGAGGCATCCGACTCGGACAGGACCCGGCCGGCGAGGAACTTCCCGGCGTCTTCGAACAGAACGAACATGGGGTGGATTGTCCCATGGGGGTGGTGGGGGGCCGGAATACCAGCTTCCGGACGCAGAGGACGCGAAGGGTACGCAGAGGACGCGAAAGAAACCAAATCCTTGAATGGAATGTTCTTTTGCGTCTTCTGCGTACCCTTCGCGTCCTCTGCGTCCGGCTGTCCGGTTTTCGACCCTCACGCCAGCCGCAGGAAATCGAGCACGTCCGGCAGGTGATCGTCGAAATCCGTCAGCCCGTGGTCGCTGCCTTCCAGCAGCTTGACGTGGATGCCCGGATAGCGGCCCACCATCTCTCGCCAGTCCAGCAGTTCGTCGCCCTTGGCGATCACGGCGAGATAGCGCTCCGGGTGGGCCACGGGGCCGCGCTGCAGCGCACGCAGTTCGTCGATGAACTCCGGCGCGAAGTAGAAGTGCTCGGACGGATCGTGGAACGACGTCTGCTCGCCGATGTAGCGGGCCAGGTCGCGCGCGGGATCCACCGCCGGATTGAGCAGCACCGCCCGGCAACCCGTATCCTCGGCGACGCAGGTGGCGTAGAAGCCCCCGAGCGACGAGCCGATCACCGCCATGGTCTCGCGCGGCCACCCTGAAACGGATTCGTGCAGCAGCGCCATCGCCTCTTTGGGTGATGGGGGCAATTGCGGACAGCACCATGTCACGCGGGGGTGGCTTTCGCGCACCAGTGCGTGCATGCGCTGCGCCTTGAAAGAGCGGGGCGAGGAACGGAAGCCGTGCAGGTAGAGCAGGTGCGTGGTGTGCATCCGACGGATGGTATCCGTCAGCTCCCGTAAGTTGTCTTGGCAGTCGATCTTTGCCACACTGGCTGTCGTTCAGGAGAAGAGTGGTGGCACACACCAAGGCGGCGGCCCCGGGGGGGGCGTCGCGTGAGTTGACCGAGCGCAGCGTCGCGGTGATCGTGGCGCAGGCGCGTGCAGGCGTCGGGACTGCGCTGGTGATGGGCGCCTTGTTCGGGTTCATCCTGGTGCCCGGTGCGGGCTGGCTGCGCTACCTCGCGTGGTACGTCGTGTTCGCGGCCGGCATGCTGGGCCGCCAGCCGTATTTCCGGTACCTGGTTTCCCGCCACGGCGTGACCGAGTGGACCTTGCGCCGCATCGCACTGGCCGCGGCGCTCAGCGGCTGGTTCGTGACCACCAGCATCCCGCTGTTCGCGCCCTTCCTCAGCACCACCGACATCAGCGTGCTCACGATGATCACGGTGGCCTGGGTGTCCCTCGCCGTCTCGATGCTGGCCGTGCAGCCGCGCATCTACACCGGCTACCTGGTGGCCTGCATGGTCACCATGTACATCGGCTTTGCGCACTATGCCTCCGGGCAGGACATGGTGGTGATCGGCGTGGCCATGTGCCTGGGCGCGCCCATGATGGTGCGGCTGGCGCGCACGCTGAACCAGCAGCTGCGCGAGATCGTCGAGGCGGCGCAGGAAAAGGCGCAGGTGGTGGAGCAGCTGCGCCAGTCGCTCAAGAACCAGCAGGAGACGCAGCGCGCGCGCTCGCGCTTCCTCGGCGCCGCCAGCCATGACCTGCGGCAGCCGGTGCAGGCGCTGCTGTTCCTCTCCGACATCTTCCGCAAGTCCAGCGACCCGGCGCGGCGCGACCAGATGGCGCAGCAGATCGTGCGCACCGGCCAGTCCATCGACGGCATGTTCCGCCACCTGGTCGACTTCGCGCAGATCGACGCCGGCACGATGAAGGCGGTGGTGCAGCCGGTGCAGTTCGAACGCCTGCTGGTGTCCGCCAGCTCCGGCTTCGCCGAGAAGTGCGCGGCGCGCGGGCTGCGCTTCCGCACCGAGGTCGTCGGCGCCTGCAACGTCTCCGCGGATCCCGTGCTGCTGGAGCGCATGCTGCGCAACTTCCTCGACAACGCGTTCAAGTATTCGCTGGCCGGCGAGATCGTGCTGCGGGCCGACTGCACCGGCGAGGAGGCCGTGGTCACCGTCACCGACCAGGGCGTGGGCATGGACCCGGACGACCTCGCGCAGGCCTGCAACGCCTTCTACCGCGGCCGCTCGGCGGCCAAGGCGGAGGCCGAGGGCATCGGCCTGGGCCTGGCGATTTCGCGCCACATGGCGGACCTGATGCATTGCGCGCTGGAGATCGCCTCGCAGCCGGGGCAGGGCACGCGCGTGACGATCCGCCTGCCGCTGGCGCAGGAAGCCGCGGTGGTGCCCGCCAGTGCCGCGCCGCCGCAGCGCCAGGCCCCCCTGCAGGGCCTGCTGGTGGCGGTGGTCGAGAACGAACGCATGGCCCGCGAAGCGCTGTGCGCGTGGCTGGAGGACGCGGGCGCCCGGGTGGCCGTGGGCGGATCGCTCGCCGAGCTGCAGCAGGCGCTGGAGGGCGACGGCGATGCGCCCGACATCCTGCTGGCCGACTACCGCCTCGGTGAAGGCACGGGCATGGATGCGGTGCAGGCGCTGCGCAGCCGCTACGGGATGCTGCCGGCCGTGATCGTCTCGGGGGAGCCGGACATCCGCGAGCGCGGGCTGCCGGTGCCGGTGCTGCAGAAGCCGGTGGCGCCCGAACGCCTGCTGGAAGCGATGCAGACGGCGCTGGCACGGGCGCCGGCGGCCGAAGCCGACACGCCGGCCTGAGCCGGCCTGAGCCGACCGGAGCCGGCCTGAGCCGGCCTGAGTCGACCAAACGCTAGTGCGCCCGCGCGGGCGCCGTTTCCAGGTCGCGCATCGTGAGGCCGGCGCGCGCGAGCGCGTAGACCGCCTCCGTGCGGTTGGAGACCACCAGCGCATCGAGGATGTGCGCCACGTGCGACTTCACCGTGGTGTCCGACAGCCCGAGGTCGCGCGCGATCACCTTGTTCGGCTTGCCCTGCACGATGCCCAGGAGCACCTGCCGCTGCCGCTCGGTGAGGTGCGCACCCAGGCGCGCCCACGCATCCTGCTGCGCGCGCGTGGCCGGCGTGCCCACGCTCAGGCTCGTGGGCGGCAGGTAGACGCCGCCGGAGAGCACCAGCGACAGCGCCGCGGTGAATTCGTCGCTGGGGGCGGACTTGGGCACGAAACCGCAGGCGCCCAGGTCGATGCAGGCCCGGACGATCGCCGGGTCCTCGTTGCCGGAGAGCACCAGCACGGGTACCTCGGGCCGGCGCGTGCGCACGGCGCGGACCGAATCCGTCCCCTGGTAGCCGGGCATCTGCAGGTCCAGGATCATCAGGTCGACCGCCAGGCCGGCCTCCATGCGCTGGAAGGCCGTGTCGAGCGCGGCGCATTCGACCACGTTCACCTCCATCCCCGTGTTCTGCAGGGTGTGCACCACGCCGCTGCGGTACAGGGGATGGTCGTCGACGACAAGGATGTTCATGGTGGGCGCCTCCCGGTTCGCGCCGATGGTAGCAGCGGGGCCGTGCGCGGGAACAGGCCATTTGGAGGATTGGAGGAAGCTGCCGGGAACGGGCCTGCCGCGCCCGCCGCTCCGGGATAATCCGCCCATGGCCGCCGTCTTCGACAAACCCTCGCTGCGCCAGCGCGTCGCCCCCATGCTCCAGGGGTTCGACGGGCCGCTGGCGTTCGCCGTCTTCCTGCTCGCGTGCGCCGGCCTGCTGACCATGTACAGCTCAGGCTACGACCACGGGGCGCGCTTCTACGACCACGCCCGCAACATGGTGCTGGCCGGCGTGCTGATGTTCATCGTGGCGCAGGTCCCTCCCCAGCGGCTGATGAGCTTCGCGGTGCCGCTGTACGTGGTGGGCGTGGGCCTGCTGATCGCCGTTGCCGTGTTCGGCATCACCAAGAAGGGCGCCAGGCGCTGGATCAACGTGGGCGTGACGATCCAGCCCTCCGAAATCCTCAAGATCGCGATGCCGCTGATGCTGGCCTGGTGGTTCCAGAAGCGCGAGGGCCAGCTGCGCACGCTCGACTACGTGGTGGCCGCCGTGCTGCTGGCGATCCCGGTGGGCCTGATCATGAAGCAGCCGGACCTGGGCACCTCGGTGCTGGTGCTGGCCGCCGGCCTGGCGGTGATCTTCTTCGCCGGGCTGTCCTGGAAGCTCATCGTGCCGCCCGTGGTGCTGGGCATCGTGGCCGTGGTGCTGATCGTGATGTTCGAGCCGATGCTGTGCGCCGAAGGTTTCCGCTGGCCGGTGCTGCACGACTACCAGCAGCAGCGCATCTGCACCCTGCTGGACCCGACCAAGGACCCGCTGGGCAAGGGCTTCCACATCATCCAGGGGATGATCGCCATCGGCTCCGGCGGCCTGTTCGGCAAGGGCTTCATGCAGGGCACGCAGACCCACCTGGAGTTCATTCCCGAGCGCACCACGGACTTCATCTTCGCCGCCTACTCCGAGGAATTCGGGCTGCTCGGCAACCTGTTCCTGATCGCCAGCTTCCTGTTCCTGGTGCTGCGCGGGCTGGCCATCGCGCTGGAGGCGCCGACGCTGTTCGCGCGCCTGCTGGCCGGTGCGATCACCATGATCTTCTTCACCTATGCCTTCGTGAACATGGGCATGGTCAGCGGCATCCTGCCGGTGGTGGGCGTGCCGCTGCCCTTCATCAGCTACGGCGGCACCGCCATGGTGACGCTGGGGCTGGGGCTGGGCATCCTGATGTCGATCTCGAAGTCCAAGCGGCTCGTGCAGAGCTAGCCCCGTGACGGGAACCGTCGGCATCGTCGGCGTCGGCAACATGGGCGGCGGCATGGCCGCCCGGCTGCTCGCATGCGGCTGGCGGGTGCAGGCCTGCGACCTGGTCGAGGCGAAGGTGCAGGCGCTGGTGCGGCAGGGTGCGCGCGCGGCGGCCAGCCCGCAAGAGGCGGCCCAGGGCGCCGACGCCCTGATCGTGTGCGTGGTCGATGCCGCGCAGTCCCGGGCGGTGCTGTTCGGCCCCGAGGGCGCCGCCGCGGCGCTGGAGCGCGGCCGTGCCGTGCTCCTTTGCCCCACGATCGCGCCGCAGGACGTCGAAGCGCTCGCATCCGGCCTCGCCGAGCGCGGCCTGGCCGCCATCGATGCGCCCATGTCGGGTGGGCCGGCGCGGGCGCGCGACGGCAGCATGAGCCTGATGGTGGCCTGCGACGACGCTGTGTACGCGGCGAACCGCGCGCTGCTGGAGGCGCTCAGCGGCAAGGTGTTCCGCATCGGCACGCGCGTGGGCGACGGCGCACGCACCAAGCTCGTCAACAACCTGCTGGCCGCCATCAACCTCGCGGGTGCGGCGGAAGCCATGGCGCTGGCCGAGCGCCTCGGGCTGGACCTGGCCCGCACGCTGGACGTGATCGAGCAGTCCAGCGGCCAGAGCTGGATAGGCTCCGACCGCATGCGCCGCGCCATCGCGGGCGACTATGCGCCGCGCGCGCACGTCACGCTGCTGCAGAAGGACACGGGCCTGGCCTTGCAGGCCGCGCGCGCCGCGGGCTTCCAGGCGAGCCTCGGGCCGGTGGCGCACGAGGCCTTCAACCGTGCCGTTGCGGCGGGGGACGCGGAGCTGGACGACGCCGCCTTGCTGCGCCTGTTCCGCAGGCCGTGAACGCGCGGCGGGTGCCGGCCCGACGCCGGCTCGGCCATTGACCTATTCCGCGGTCCCGCGCGGACAAAGTGCGGACCCTACAATGGTCCGATGATCTCCCGCGAACCCACCATCGAGCGCCTGGCGATCGCCCGCGCGCTGCTGCTCGAACCCTTCGGACTCGACGAAAGCCATCTCTCGCGCGCCCTGGCGGAGATCCGCGCGCACCGGGTGGACGACGCCGACCTGTACTTCCAGTACACGCGCAGCGAAGGCTGGAGCCTGGAGGAGAGCATCGTCAAGACCGGCAGCTTCAGCATCGACCAGGGCGTGGGCGTGCGGGCCGTCAGCGGCGAGAAGACTGCCTTCGCCTACTCCGACGACATCTCCGAGGCTTCCCTGCTCGATGCGGCGCGCGTGGTGCGCTCGATCGGCGCGGCGGGCGATGGCGGCGTGGTGCGGGTTCCCTCGCAGCAGGTGGCCGGCAGCCGCTCGCTGTACCGGGGGCTGGATCCGATCGCGACGCTGGACAGCGCGTCCAAGGTCAAGCTGCTGGAGCGCGCCGAGCAGATGGCCCGCGCCAAGGATCCGCGCATCGCCCAGGTGATGGCGGGGCTGGCGAGCGAATACGACGTGGTGCTGGTCGCGCGCGCCGACGGCACCATCGCAGCCGACGTGCGGCCGCTGGTGCGCATGTCCGTCACGGTGATCGCGGAGCAGAACGGCCGCCGCGAGATGGGCACCGGCGGCGGCGGCGGCCGCTTCGGCCTGGCCTACTTCGACGACGAGCGCCTGCAGGGCTACGTGAACGATGCCGTGCGCGCCGCCCTCACGAACCTGGAATCGCGTCCCGCGCCGGCCGGCCACATGACCGTGGTGCTCGGCCCGGGCTGGCCCGGCATCCTGCTGCACGAAGCCGTGGGGCACGGCCTGGAGGGCGACTTCAACCGCAAGGGCTCCAGCGCCTTCTCGGGCCGCGTGGGGCAGCGCGTGGCGGCCAAGGGCGTCACGGTGCTGGACGACGGCACCATCGCCGATCGCCGCGGCTCGCTGAACGTCGACGACGAGGGCAACCCGAGCCAGCGCAACGTGCTGATCGAGGACGGCATCCTGCGCGGCTACATCCAGGACTCGCTCAATGCGCGCCTGATGGGCGTGGCGCCCACCGGCAACGGCCGGCGCGAGAGCTACGCGCACATCCCGATGCCGCGCATGACCAACACCTACATGCTCGGGGGCGACCTGGCGCCCGAGGAAATCGTGGCGAGCATCGAGAAGGGCCTGTACGCCACCAACTTCGGCGGCGGGCAGGTGGACATCACCTCCGGCAAGTTCGTGTTCTCCGCCAGCGAGGCGTATTGGGTGGAGAACGGCAGGATCCAGTACCCCGTGAAGGGTGCGACGATCGTGGGCAACGGCCCGGACGCACTCACGCGCGTGAGCATGATCGGCAACGACATGCGCCTGGATACCGGCGTGGGCACCTGCGGCAAGGAAGGCCAGAGCGTGCCCGTGGGCGTGGGCCAGCCCACCCTGCGCATCGACGGCCTCACGGTCGGCGGCACGGCCTGAGGGACTTCCCCAACGCCCGTCCAGCCCGGCCGTGGCCATACTGGCGGCCAGCCCATGCCTTCGCGTCCCCATTCCACCACCCAGCGGCTCTCGATCGACCCGTTCACCAACCTGCCGAGCATCAACACGTTCGACGGGCTGAGCAACTTCCTGCGCGGAGCGATCGCCGACGAGGACAGCCGGCTCTTCTCCGAGAGCATGGCGCAGTTGGCGCAACAGGCGGAGACCGTGGTGGCGGGCCTGCGCGCGAGCCGCCATCGCGACGACGCGAGCCCGCTGCTGATGGACATGCTCACGGTGCTGCGCGAACACCGCGCCTTCGTGGTGAACCTCGGGCTGGACTGGCGCGGCCTCTACGAATACGCCGCCTACCTGCAGACGCTGAACAACTTCCGCGTGCTGATCGGTCAGTGGCTGCTGCATTCGGCGCCCTGGGACGACGAGCTGGGCCTCACCGCGGAAGACTTCGAGCTGGCCGCCTGGCGCACCATGGGCGAGGGCATGCTGCTGGTCGACATGTACGAGCAGTGGCTGACGCGCGAGGACCCCGACGAGCAGCGCTCGGAGCTGGGCGAGCTGCCGGCGCCGCAGGTCGCGCGCGTGCTGCAGTGGTGGCACAAGCTGCGGCGCTAGCGGCGGCCGGCGACGCTGGCGCGCAACGCGCCGACGGCCGTGCTGGACAGGCGCCCCGGGGCGTGTGTTAAATTGCCGCCATGCGTCCCGTTCGCGGCTTCTTTTTCGGCTACTTCTGGTTCTCCAGCGCCCCCGGCGGAAGAGAGATCTGAGCGTACCCGCGACACACGCAACGAACCTCGAAAGACCGCCGGCAACCCCGGCGGTTTTTTCTTGGGCCCGCGAACCACCCCACCAGCGAGAACAGCCGCCATGAACCCGCCCAAAGCCACCGCCGCCGATGCCTGGCACGCGCACCCCGTCGACCGAACCAGCCAGACCGACGACCAGCGCATCAAGGACATCACCGTGCTGCCTCCTCCCGAACACCTGATCCGCTTCTTCCCGATCCGCGGCACGGCCGTGGAGAGCCTGGTGAGCGGCACGCGGCGCGCCATCCACAACATCATGGCGGGGCAGGACGACCGGCTGCTGGTGGTGATCGGCCCGTGCTCGATCCACGACCCCGGCGCGGCGCTCGACTACGCACGCAAGCTCAAGGAGGCGCGCGACAAGTACCGCGACTCGCTGGAGATCGTGATGCGCGTGTACTTCGAGAAGCCGCGCACCACGGTGGGCTGGAAGGGCCTGATCAACGACCCCTACCTGGACGAGAGCTTCCGCATCGACGAGGGCCTGCGCATCGCCCGCCAGCTCCTGATCGAGATCAACCGGCTGGGACTGCCCGCCGGCAGCGAATTCCTCGACGTGATCTCGCCGCAGTACATCGGCGACCTCATTTCGTGGGGGGCCATCGGCGCGCGCACCACCGAGAGCCAGGTGCACCGCGAGCTGGCCTCCGGCCTGTCGGCGCCGATCGGCTTCAAGAACGGCACCGACGGCAACATCAAGATCGCCACCGACGCGATCCAGGCCGCGGCGCGCGGGCACCACTTCCTGTCGGTGCACAAGAACGGCCAGGTCGCGATCGTGCAGACCAACGGCAACCGCGACTGCCACGTGATCCTGCGCGGCGGCAAGGCGCCCAATTACGACGCCGCCAGCGTCACCGCCGCCTGCCGGGAACTGGAAGCGGCCAAGCTGCCGCCGGTGCTGATGGTGGACTGCAGCCATGCCAACAGCAGCAAGCAGCACGAACGCCAGATCGTCGTGGCCAAGGACATCGCTGGACAAATCGCGGCCGGCTCGCGCAACATCTTCGGCCTGATGGTGGAAAGCCACCTGACCGGCGGGGCGCAGAAGTTCACCCCCGGCAAGGACGATCCCAAGGCCTTGGAGTACGGTAAAAGTATTACTGATGCCTGCATCGGCTGGGGGGAATCCACCGAAGTGCTCGATGTTCTTGCCAAATCCGTGCACCAGCGACGGAATCGGGGCTGATGCTGGTTTACATCCTGTAACCTGCTGTGTATATTTGTTTCGACTCGGCCCTGAGAGGGCGAGGAGGAACACATGACGATCGAGGTGCCGGCCCTACGGCTGGGGCTGGCGGGTTTCAGCGAAGCGCAGCAGAAGGTGGCGGCGGACGCGGCGAAGGCGGCGGCCACGCCGCGCTCGACCTGGGAACTCGCGCCCTTCGCGGAGGCCGACGCATGGTGGCTGGAGGGCCGGCGCACCATGCTCATGCCCAACAAGCACCTGCGCGTGCAGCCGGCGGTGCCCTCGGGCCGGTCGGTGCAGATCGCGCTGGCGGACGTGGACCGGCCCGTGGCCTTCTCGCTGCCGCTGGCGGCGCCGGACTTCAAGCCGGCGATGACTTTCACCCTGGAGGAGGCCCACTCCGCGGTGCAGGCGCTGCACCAGTTCGCGGGCTTCATGCACGCGACGCTCGCGCAGTTCTGCCTCGCCGCCAGCATCGCCGACAACCAGCCCACGCTGGGCGCGGGCTCCTGGGAGGTGCTGCGCGAGGGCGACCTGCTCGCCGTGGTGGACCTCAAGCTCGGGGCGGCGGTCGATCCGTCCGCCCTGCCGTCGCACTTCGAGGGCGCCACCTGGTGCGTGCGCGAATACGGCGCCGTGATGATCCCGCTGAACTGGCCGCGGGCGAGCGTCTCCCAGCTGATGTGGCAGTACGCGCAGCGCACGCAGCGCGACCTGCTGCCTCCGCACTACCGCACCAAGCCGCTGTTCTTCCGCCGGCCGCCGCGCCTGGCGCAACGCCAGATGCGCGACGCGCACCTGCTGCTGATGCGCGAACTGGTCGCCCAGCCGGGGATGACCTTCGAGGCCCTGCAGCAGTCCACCGGCCTCGCGGACGTGGCGCTGGCGCGCTATCTCTCGGCCCTGTACGTGGTCGGCTCGATCACCTCGAACTCGCGCCGGGCGAGCGCCGCGGCCACCCTCGCCGTGCACGGGCGGGATGCGACGGCGTCGCAGCAGAGCATCTTCGAATCGGTGATGGACACGGGCCCGCGGCATTCCGAGCCGCCGGCGCGGCCGCGGCAGGACCTCACCGCGCCGCTGCCGCTCACGCGCGACTAGTCGAAAGGCGCGCCCTCAGGCCGCGCGCTGCAGCGCTTCGAGCAGCCTGGCGTGGATGCCGCCGAAGCCGCCGTTGCTCATGCACAGGATGTGGTCGCCCGGGCGCGCCGCCGTCGTCACCTGGTCGACCAGCTCGGGGATCGTCTGCGCGACCCGCGCCTTGTCGCCCATGGGCCGGAGCACCTCCACCGGATCCCAGCCCAGGCCGCCGGCATGGCAGAAGGACAGGTCCGCCTGCTCCAGGCTCCAGGGCAGCTGCGCCTTCATCATCCCCAGCTTCATCGTGTTGCTGCGCGGCTCGAACACGGCCAGGATGCGCTGCGCGCCGACCTGGCGGCGCAGGCCGTCGATCGTCGTGCGGATCGCCGTCGGGTGGTGGGCGAAGTCGTCGTAGACGGTCACGCCGTTGGCGATCCCGCTCACTTCCATGCGCCGCTTGACGTTGCGGAATTCGCGCAGCGCCGTGGCCGCGACGGCGGGCGTGACGCCCACGTGCTGCGCGGCGGCGATGGCGGCCAGCGCATTGAGCTGGTTGTGCACGCCGGCCACGTCCCAGTGCACCTGCGCGACCCGGTGGCCCTGTTCCAGCACGTCGAAGCGGGTCGGCTCGCCCTCGGCGCGGAAGTCGCTCACCGCGGCGCCGAAGGTGCGCACCTCGCTCCAGCAGCCCTGGTGCAGCACGCGCTGCAGGCTTTCCTCCAGCCCGTTGACCACGATGCGCCCGGTCGAGGGGATCGTGCGCACGAGGTGGTGGAACTGGCGCTCGATGGCCGCGAGGTCGTCGAAGATGTCCGCGTGGTCGTACTCGAGGTTGTTCAGGATCGCGGTGCGCGGGCGGTAGTGGACGAACTTGCTGCGCTTGTCGAAGAAGGCCGTGTCGTATTCGTCGGCCTCGATCACGAAGGCGGTGTTGGGCCGGGCCATGTTGCCCAGGCGCGCCGACACGCCGAAATTCAGGGGCACCCCGCCGACCAGGAAGCCGGGCTGCAGGCCCGCGTGCTCCAGGATCCAGGCGAGCATGGTGGTGGTGGTGGTCTTGCCGTGGGTGCCGGCGACGGCCAGCACGTGGCGGCCCTGGAGCACGTGCTCGGCGAGCCACTGCGGGCCGCTGGTGTAGCGCAGGCCCTGGTCCAGGATGGCTTCCATCAGGGGGAAGCGCGGCGTGCCGTCGGGGGTGCGGGCGCGCGAGACCACGTTGCCGACGACCCAGACGTCGGGCTTGAGGGCGAGCTGCTCGGTGCCGAAGCCTTCGATGAGGTCTATGCCGAGGGCGCGCAGCTGGTCGCTCATGGGCGGATACACGCCCGCGTCGCACCCGGTCACCTTGTGTCCGGCCTCGCGGGCCAGGGCCGCGAGCCCGCCCATGAAGGTGCCGCAGATGCCGAGGATGTGAATATGCATGGCCGGCGATTATCGGGGCGGGGCGTAAGGCGGCCGTAACGGCGCCGCCGAAAACCGAACAGCCGGACGCAGAGGACGCAAAAGATACGCAGAGGGCGCAAAAAATACCGGGTCCATTCTGGATGGATTCCTTTTGCGTCCTCTGCGTACCCTTCGCGTCCTCTGCGTCCGGAAGTCCGCTTTCTCCCGGCCTATTTGGGAAACACCTGCCGCAGCTTGAGCTTCCAGAACTTGCCGGTCGACGTGCGCGGGACGGCTTCGATGAATTCGTAGCGTTCGGGCAGTTGCCACCTGGCGAAGCTGCGCTGCTGCAGGTGCTCGTTCAGCTCGCCGGGATGCGCGTCGGCGCCCTTCTTCAGCACCACGCAGGCCAGCGGGCGCTCGCCCCATTTCTCGTGCGGGATCGCGATCACCGCGGCTTCGGCCACGGCGGGGTGGGCCATGAGGGCGTTCTCCAGGTCCACCGAACTGATCCACTCGCCGCCGGACTTGATCAGGTCCTTCGTGCGGTCGGTGATGCGCACGAAACCGAGTTCGTCCACGCTCGCCACGTCGCCGGTGCGCAGCCAGCCGTCGGCGGTGAACTTGCCCGGGTCCTGCGCCACCTGGTGGTAGCTGCCGGTGATGAAGGGGCCGCGCACCTGGATCTCGCCCACGCTCTTGCCGTCCCAGGGCTGCTCGCCGGCGTCGCCGATCACCCGCAGGTCCACCAGCGGTACCGGCACGCCCGCCATCGCGGCCCGCCGGTACTTCTCGTCCTCGCTCGCGCCCTGCAGTTCCGCCCGCGGATAGGAGATCGTGCACACCGGCGAGGTCTCGGTCATGCCCCAGCCCTGCTCGATCCAGATGCCGTGCCGGTCGAAGGCGCGGATCAGGGCTTCGGGCACCGCGGCGCCGCCCACCAGCGAGCGCATGCCGCGCGGCAGCTTCCAGCGGCCGTGATGGGGCGAGTCCGGCTTCTCCGCGGCGTCGAAGGCCTGGATCAGCGACAGCCAGATGGTCGGCACGCCCAGCGACAGCGTCGGCGGCTCGACCTGCATCAGGTCCAGGAGGTCGTCCGGGTGCAGGTGCGGGCCGGGGAACACCAGCTTCACGCCCATCATCACCGCGCCGTACGGCATGCCCCAGCTGTTGGCGTGGAACATGGGGGTGACGGGCAGCACGACGTCCGTGCCGCGCAGGCCCCAGAAGTCGCCCAGGCTCGCGACCAGCGTGTGCAGGATGGTGGAGCGGTGCGAGTAGGCCACGCCCTTGGGGCGGCCCGTGGTGCCCGAGGTGTAGCACATGGCCACCGGGTCGTCCTCGCCGTGCTCCGCGTAGGTGAAGTGCTCCGGGTCGGCGCCGGCCAGCAGCTGCTCGTAGTTCTCGAATTCCGGCGCGACGTCGGCGCCGGAGAAGGGGAACACGATCACCTTCTCGAACCTGTGCAGCCCGGCGATCTGCCGGTATAGGGGCAGCAGCACGTCGTCGACGACCAGGAAGCGGTCCTGCGCGTCGCCCGCGATCCAGCCGATCTCGTCGGGCGCGAGGCGCAGGTTCAGCGTGTGCATCACGCCGCCGGCGGCGGGGATGCCGAAGTAGCACTCCAGGTGCGCATGGTGGTTCCAGCACAGCGTGGCGACGCGGTCGCCCTTCTTCAGCCCGAGCTGCTGCAGCGCGGCGGCCAGCGAGCGCGTGCGCCGGAAGAACTCGCCGTAGCTGTGGCGCGCCAGGGACTTGTCCGGCAGGCGCGAGACGATCTCGTTGCGGTGGAACAGGTGGCCCGCGCGTTCCAGCAGGTGGTTGAGCGACAGCGGCGTCGCCATCATCGTGCTCTGCATGCCTGGTCTCCTTGGCGGCCCCGGAAGGGCCAGGCCAATGTACGGTGCGGGGCTGGCGGCGTCCATGCAGAATGGACCCGATGGACACGCTGCAGTCGGAAATCGCCGCCGCCGCCGCCCGGCTGGTGGTGGAGGAGGGCCTGGAATACGGGCCGGCCAAGCGCCGCGCCGTCAAGCTGCTGGGGCTGAACGCCCGCGCCGGACTGCCGGACAACGACACCCTGGAAGACGCCGTGCGCGAGTACATCGCGATCTTCTGCGCCGACACGCAGCCGGCCGAACTCGCGGCCCTGCGCCGCCTGGCCCTCACCTGGATGGAGCGGCTGGCCCAGTTCCGTCCCTACCTGGGCGGCGCGGTCTGGCACGGCACCGCCACCCGCCTGTCGGACATCTACGTGCAGCTGTTCTGCGACGATCCGAAATCCGCTGAAATCGCGCTGATCGAGCACCAGGTGGACTACACGCCGCGCACGGTGACCGGCTTCCATGGAGAATCGGTGGAGGCGCTCAGCATCAGCAGCATGAGCCGCGAACTCGGCGAGGCCGTAGGGGTCCACCTCCTGGTCTACGACCACGACGACCTGCGCGGGGCGCTGAAGCCGGATTCGAAGGGACGCACGCCGCGCGGGGACCTGGCGGCGGTGCGCGCATTGGTGGAGGAATCGGAACATGGATGATTCGAGCAAGACGGGCGCGGCCTCGCGCCGCGGGGCGCTGATGGCGGGCGTCGGGGTGGCAGCCGTCCTGGCCGGGGCCGGCTACGCCTGGATGCGCAGCAGGCCGTCCGCGCCTGCGACGGCGACGGGGCCGGGCGCAGGAGCCGGCGGCGCCGCGAGTGCCGGCGGCGAGGTCGACCAGGCTGGCGCGCAGGAATTCTGGGCGCAGGAATTCGAGACGCCGCAGGGCCCGAAGATCGCGATGGCCTCCTTCAAGGGCAAGCCGCTGCTGCTGAACTTCTGGGCCACGTGGTGCGCCCCCTGTGTCGAGGAGATGCCGATGCTCGATGCCTTCTACCGGCAACACGCGGCAAAAGGCTGGCAAATGGTCGGTTTGGCGATCGACCAGCCATCCTCGGTGCGCAAGTTCCTCGAGAAGACGGCGGTCAGCTATCCGATCGGCCTGGCCGGTTTCGGCGGCACCGAGCTGACCAAGGCGCTGGGCAACATGGCGGGGGGCCTGCCCTTCTCGGTGCTGTTCGACAAGGACGGCAAGGTGCGCCAGCGTAGAATGGGCCGCCTCACCGAAGCCGACCTGCAGGCCTGGTCCGGCCTGGCCTGAGCGCCCAGCCGCCCTCCGGGGCGCGCCGGGGACGTCTCCGCCACTTGCTGCATCAAAAGAAATAGCGGCCAGTTGGCGCCAAAAGAGGGAAGTAGGCGAGTTTTGCTGTAAATTCGCGTCCTCTCACAACGAGGCAGGAGACCTCCCCATGGACTTGCGCAAACTCAAGACGCTGATCGACCTGGTGTCGGAATCGAACGTGTCCGAACTGGAGATCACCGAAGCCGAGGGCAAGGTGCGCATCGTCAAGGGAGGGCCCGCGATGGTGCAGGGCACCCACATGCCGATGCAGATGCAGATGCCGATGCAGTCGAATGTCGCTGCACCGACACCGGCGCTCGCCCCCGCCGCGGCCGCGCCGGCCGCCGTACCCGAAGTGCCCAAGGGCCACATCGTGAAGTCGCCGATGGTGGGCACCTTCTACCGTGCTTCGGCCCCCGGGGCGAAGTCCTTCGTGGAGGTGGGCAGCCAGGTCAAGGAGGGCGACACGATCTGCATCATCGAGGCCATGAAGATCCTCAACGAGATCGAGGCCGACAAGTCCGGGACCATCATCGAGATCCTGTGCGAGAACGGGCAGGCGGTCGAATACGGCCAGCCGCTGTTCGTCATCGAATAAAAAATGTTTAAAAAGATCCTTGTTGCGAACCGCGGTGAAATCGCGCTTCGCATCCAGCGGGCCTGCCGCGAACTCGGGGTGAAGGCCGTCATGGTCTATTCCGAGGCCGACCGCGAAGCCAAGTACGTCAAGCTCGCCGAAGAGGCCGTCTGCATCGGCCCGCCCCCTTCGAACCAGAGCTACCTGAACATGCCGGCCATCATCTCGGCGGCCGAAGTGACGGATGCCGAGGCGATCCACCCCGGCTACGGCTTCCTGTCCGAGAACGCGGACTTCGCCGAGCGGGTGGAAAAGAGCGGCTTCCAGTTCATCGGCCCGACGCCGGAATCGATCCGCCTGATGGGCGACAAGGTGTCGGCCAAGCAGGCCATGCTCAAGGCCGGCGTGCCCTGCGTGCCCGGCTCCGAGGGCGAGCTGCCGGACAACCCGGCGGAGGTGCGCCGCATGGCCAAGGCGGTGGGCTACCCCGTGATCATCAAGGCCGCGGGCGGCGGCGGCGGGCGCGGCATGCGCGTCGTGCACACCGAGGCGGCGCTGGTGAACGCGGTGCAGATGACGAAGGCCGAGGCGCTGGCCGCCTTCGGCAACGGCGCCGTCTACATGGAGAAGTTCCTCCAGAACCCGCGCCACGTCGAGATCCAGGTGCTGGCCGACAAGTACAAGAACGCCGTCTACCTGGGCGAGCGCGACTGCTCCATGCAGCGGCGCCACCAGAAGGTGATGGAGGAAGCGCCGGCCCCGGGCATCCCGCGCAAGCTGATCGAGAAGATCGGCGAGCGCTGCGCCGCGGCCTGCAAGAAGATCGGCTACCGCGGCGCCGGCACCTTCGAGTTCCTGTACGAGGACGGCGAGTTCTATTTCATCGAGATGAACACGCGGGTGCAGGTGGAGCACCCGGTGACGGAGCTGATCACCGGCATCGACATCGTCAAGACGCAGATCCTGGTGGCGGCCGGCGAGAAGCTGCCCTTCACGCAGCGCGACATCGTGCTGCGCGGCCACGCCATCGAGTGCCGCGTGAACGCCGAGGACCCGTACAACTTCATGCCCTCGCCGGGGCGCATCACGCTGTGGCATCCGCCCGGCGGCCCGGGCGTGCGCGTGGACTCGCACGTTTACAACAACTACTTCGTGCCGTCCAACTACGACTCGATGATCGGCAAGATCATCGTGCACGCCGACACCCGCGACATGGCGCTGGCGCGCATGCGCAGCGCGCTGGGCGAGACGGTGGTGGAAGGCATCAAGACCAACATCCCGCTGCACCGCGAGCTGCTGGTGGATGCGAAGTTCATGGCGGGCGGAACGAACATCCACTACCTCGAAGAGTGGCTGTCTCACCACAAGAGATAGGGTCGCCGATGTTCGAACTGCGCCTGCTCGTCCCCGAAGAGCGCGTCGAGCCCGTGAGCGACGCGCTCGAGGCGCTCGACGCCCTGAGCGTGTCAGTGGAGGATGCCGATGCGCAGACGCCCGCGGAGCAGGCACTGTTCGGCGAGCCCGGCATGCCGCCGCCCAAGGAGGGCTGGCAGCGCTCGCTGGTGATCGCGCTGTTCCCCGGCGAGACGCAGGCGCGCGAGGCCGCGCAGCTGCTCGCGCCGCAGGACTTCTTCGCCGGCTGCAGGCTGGTCGGCATCCAGGCGGTGCCGGAACAGGACTGGGTGCGCCTGACGCAATCGCAGTTCGAACCGGTGGAGATCACGCCCACCTTCTGGATCGTGCCGAGCTGGCACGAGCCGCCGGCCGGCGCGCGCAAGGTGATCCGGCTCGATCCGGGGCTGGCCTTCGGCACCGGCACGCATCCCACCACCCGCATGTGCCTGCGCTGGATTGCGCAGCACCCGCCGCAAGGCCAGCGCGTGCTCGATTACGGCTGCGGCTCCGGCATCCTGGCCATCGGGGCCGCCAGGCATGGCGCGGCCAGCGTGGACGCGGTCGACATCGACGAGGCGGCCGTGCGTTCCACGCAAGCCAATGCGCAGGCCAACGGCGTGCAACTGGCGGCCGGACTGCCGGACCAGGCCCATGGGCGCTACGACACGGTGCTCGCCAACATCCTCGCCACGCCGCTGAAGGTGCTGGCGCCGCTGCTCACGGCGCACGTGGCGCCCGGCGGCGCGCTGGTGCTGGCCGGCATCCTCTCGCGCCAGGCGCAGGAGCTGAAGGAGGCGTACGCGACCTACTGCCGGCTCGAGGTGAGCGACGAAGAGGATGGCTGGATCCTCATGACCGCGCGACTCTAGTCTCTACAATCGCGGGCTCATGAGCCTGATCACCAGCTGCCCCGCCTGCGGGACGATGTTCCGCGTCGTGCCGGACCAGCTGAAGATCTCCGAAGGGTGGGTGCGCTGCGGCCACTGCAGCGAGGTCTTCGACGCCGCCGCCCACATGGTGGACGAATCGGTGCTGGAGCAGCTGCGCACGGCGGAGGCCGCCCCCCGCCCCCGCGAGCAGGAGGTTCCGCCCTTCCTGGCCGTGCGCCCCGAAGAAGCCGCTCCGGAGGCGGCGGAGTTCCCGACGTCTGCACCGGCCACGATGCCGGTCGAACTGACGACGCGCCCGGCGTCCCTCTACGGGCCGCTTCCGGGCAGCGAGCCCGCGGCCGCGCCGCTGTCGAAGGACGAGAGCGCCTTCGGCCCCGACAGCGAGCTCGAGCCTTCGCCGCTGGACGGCCCCTTCGTCTTCCGCCGCTCGGACCTGCTGGAGCGCGAGGATTCCTCGGTGCTGCCGCCGGCGCCGGCCGATACGCAATGGCCCGAGTCGCACGACGACGCGGCGGCCGAGGAACTGCACAACGTCTCCTTCGTGCGGCAGGCGCGGCGCCGCGCATTCTGGCGCCGCCCGCTGGTGCGTACGCTGCTGCTCCTCTTCGGCCTGGCGCTGGCGGCGCTGCTGGCGCTGCAGGTCGGCTGGCAGGACCGCGACCGGCTGGCCCTCACCCAGCCGGAGCTGCGGCCCGTGCTCGTGCGCATGTGCGAGCTGCTGCACTGCTCCCTGGGCGCGCCGCGCCAGATCGAGTCCATCGTCATCGAGAGTTCGGGCTTCACGCGCGTGCGCAACGACACCTACCGGCTCGCCTTCAGCGTGCGCAACACGGCGCGGGTGCAGGTCGCGGTACCGGCGATGGAGCTGACCATCACCGACGCACAGGACCAGCCGATCGCGCGGCGCGTGCTCCTGCCCTCCGAGCTCGGCGCGCCGGGCGACGCGATCGCGCCGGCCTCGGAGTGGTCGGGCGCCGTGGGCGTCGTGGTCGGCGGCTCCAGTTCCGCGCGCGTCGCCGGCTACCGCCTGCTCGCCTTCTATCCCTGACTCACCACCGAAAGACCACCATGGCCGCCGTCATCTGCGGATCCCTCGCCTTCGACAACATCATGAATTTCGAGGGCCGCTTCGCCGAGCAGATCCTGCCGGACCAGCTGCACATCCTCAACGTGTCCTTCCTCGTGCCCTCGCTGCGGCGCGACTTCGGCGGCTGCGCGGGCAACATCGCGTATGCGCTCAAGCTGCTGGGCGGCGAGCCGCTGCCGCTGGGGGCGATCGGCAGCGACGGCGGCGACTACCTGCAGCGCTTCGACAAGCTGGGGATCAGCACCGAGTTCGTGCTGCGCGTGGACGACACGTACACCGCGCAGGCGATGATCATGACCGACCAGGACAACAACCAGATCACCGCCTTCCATCCCGGCGCGATGATGCAGGCGCACGGCATGAAGCTGCGGGCGCGGCAGGACATCCGGCTGGGCATGATCTCGCCCGACGGGCGCGACGCGATGCTGCAGCACGCCGAGCAGTTCCAGCAGGCCGGCATCCCCTTCGTGTTCGATCCGGGGCAGGGCCTGCCGATGTTCGACGGCTGGGAGCTGGCGAACTTCATCGAGCAGGCGACCTGGGTCACCGTCAACGACTACGAGGGCAAGATGCTGTCGGAGCGCACGGGCTGGAGCAGCGCCGAGATCTCGCGCCGCGTGCGCGGCCTGGTGGTCACGCTGGGCGGGGACGGCTGCGAGGTGTGGGTCAACGGCGAGGTCACGCTGGTGGCGCCGGAGCAGCCGGCCGCCATCGTCGACCCGACGGGCTGCGGCGATGCCTGGCGCGGCGCGCTGCTGTACGGCCTGGAGCAGGGCTGGACGCTCACGCGCTGCGCCCAACTGGGCAACAAGATCGGCGCGATCAAGATCGCGAGCCGGGGGCCGCAGAACTACACGCTCGATGGGCTGAAGCGCTGATGGTCTGAGGACTTCGAAAAGCGGACAGCCGGACGCAGAGGGCGCAAAGGGTACGCAGAGGACGCAAAAGAAAACCTTCAAGGTTTTCCTTTTTCTTTTTGCGTCCTCTGCGTACCCTTCGCGTCCTCTGCGTCCGGTATTTCGGTTTTTCCCCTTCAAGACCCCCGCGCGAACGTCACCCCTCCGTCCACCACGATCGTTTCGCCGCAGACGAAATCTCCCGCCCGCGAGGCCAGGAAGATCGCGGCGCCGGCCATGTCTTCGGGTTCGCCGATGCGGCCCACGGGCACCCGGTGCGCCACTTCGTCGGCGTGGTCGCGTGCCTGCTTGTTCATGTCGGAGGCGAAGGGCCCCGGCGCGATGCCGCTGACCACGATGTGGTCCTGCGCCAGGCGCAGCGCCATGCGCTTGGTCAGGTGGATCAGCCCGGCCTTGCTGGCGCTGTACGAGTAGGTCTCCCACATGTTCACCGAGATGCCGTCGATGGAAGCGATGTTGATCACCTTCGCCGGCCGCTGCGCGCTGGCCGCCTTGCGCAGGTGGCCGTGCAGCGCCTGCGTGAGGAAGAAGGGCGCCTTCATGTTCAGGTCGACCACCTTGTCCCACCCGCTTTCCGGGAAGGTGTCGAAGGACTCCCCCCAGGCCGCGCCGGCATTGTTGACGAGGATGTCCAGCGCCGGTTCGCGGTCCATCACCTGCGCGGCGAGGGCACGCGCGCCTTCGACGGTGGAGACGTCCGCGGGAAGGGAAAGGCAGGTCCCTATCTTCGACAGCTCCTCGGCCGTGGCATCGCAGGCCGCGGCCTTGCGCGCGCTGATGTAGACCTTCACGCCCTGGTGCAGGAAGCCGGTGGCGATCATGCGGCCGATGCCGCGCGAGCCGCCGGTGACGAGCGCCACGCGGCCTTGCAGGGAAAACAGGTCTTTCATCCGGGAACTCCTTTCGTGGTGCCGCAGCCTAATGCAGGCGCGCGCAGGCCTCCAATCACCTGAATGACAACCCCACCCCCAGCGCGTCGCACCGTCGCGCGCGCATCGACGGACGCTGGCAAGGAGAACACATGCAACGACGTGCCCTGGTTTCCCTCGCCGCCCTCGCGGCTCTCGGCGTCGCGGGCTGCGCGACGCCCGTGGCCGACCCCCAGGCCGTGCTGCGCCAGGCCGATGCGGCCATGGGCGGCACGCAACTCAAGACGCTGCGCTTCGCCGCCAACGGCACCGGTGGCACCTTCGGCCAGGCCTTCCTGCCCGGCCAGCCGTGGCCGCGCATCAACGTTCCCACCTTCGCGCGCTGGATCGACTACGACAACGCCGCGATGCGCGAGGACTCGGTGCGCACGCGCGCCGAGCCCACGGGCGGCGGCGCGCTGCCGCTGATGGGCACCGGCGAGCAGCGCGTGTCCGCCTGGGTGCGCGGCACCCAGGCCTGGAACATGGTGGGCCCGGCGCCGCAGCCAGCGCCGGTGGCGCTCGATGGCCGCATCCACGACCTGTGGACCACGCCGCACGGCGTGATCAAGGCGGCGCTGCGCAACAACGCGACGGTGCGTTCCGAGGGCGGCCTGAACGTCGTCTCGTTCACCGAGCCGGGCCGCTACCGCGCCACGGCCTATGTGGGCGCGGACGGCCTGGTGCAGCGCGTCGACTCGGTGATGCCGCACCCGGTGACGGGCGACACGCCGGTCAGCACGGTGTATTCGGGCTGGCGCGACTGGGGCGGCGTGAAGTTTCCGGCGCGCATCCAGCAGACCCAGGGCGGCCATCCGGTGTACGACCTGACGGTGACCGAGGTGCAGGCCAATCCGGCGCTCGACATGCCGGTGCCGCCGCTGGTGAGCGCGTTCAGCGAGAAGGTGGATTCGCAGCAGGTCGCCCCGGGCGTGTGGTACCTCGCCGGCGGATCGCACCACAGCGTGCTGGTGGAGTTCGCCGACCACCTGATGCTGATCGAAAGCCCGCTGTACGACGGCCGCGCGCAGGCGGTGCTGGCCGAGGCGCGCCGGCTGGTGCCCAACAAGCCGATCCGCTATGTCGTCAACTCGCACCACCACTTCGACCACGCGGGCGGCCTGCGCACGGCGGCCGGCAACGGCGCGACGCTGGTCGTGAGCGAGCAGGCGCGTCCGTGGTACGAGCGGGCGTTCGCCACGCCCAACGCGATCCGCCCGGACGTGCTGCAGCAGTCCGGCCGCCGCCCGACGCTCACGGGCGTGAACGGCTCGCGCACCTTCAGCGACGGCACGCGCACGGTGGAAGTCCGCTTCATCGAAGGCAGCGTGCACGCACAGGGCTTCATGATGGCGTGGCTGCCGCGCGAACGCCTGCTGGTCGAAGCCGACGCCTTCACCCCGGGCGCGCCCAACACGCCGCCGCCCTCGCCGCCGAACGCGAACAACGTGAACCTGGCGGACAACGTGGAGCGCCAGGGCTGGAACCCGGAGCGCATCCTGCCGCTGCACGGCCGGGTCGTGCCCTATACGGAACTGCGCACGGCGATCGGGCGAAGCTGAAGGCGGACAGCCGGACGCAGAGGACGCGAAGGGTACGCAGAGGACGCAAAAGAAACCTTCAAAGTTTTCTTTGTCCCTTTTGCGTCCTCTGCGTACCCTTTGCGCCCTCTGCGTCCGGCTGTCCGGTTTTCAGCCTTGCTTCGCCTTGCGCCGCTCGCGCAAGGCCAGCACCTCGCCCACGATGCCCCGGCGGAACGCCAGCACGCAGACCACGAAGATGGCGCCGATGATCACCGTCACCCAGGCGCCCACCTTGTCGGCCAGCGTGTCCTGCAGCGAGATCACCAGGCCGGCGCCGATCACGGGCCCCAGGAAGGTCCCCACGCCGCCCAGCAGGCTCATGAGGATCACCTCGCCGGACATCGTCCAGTCCACGTCGGTCAGCGAGGCCAGGCCCATCACCAGGCACTTGAGCGAGCCGGCCAGGCCCGACAGCGCGGCCGAGAGCACGAACGCCAGCAGCTTGTAACGGTCCACCTCGTAGCCCAGCGAGATCGCCCGCGGCTCGTTCTCGCGGATCATCTTGAGCACCTGCCCGAAGGGCGAGGTGACGATGCGCAGGATGGCGAGGAAGCAGGCGACGAAGATCGTCAGCACCACGTAGTACATGACCGTGTCGTTGGCCAGCGGCAGCACGCCGAAGAGCGCGCCGCGCGGCACCGCCTGCAGGCCGTCCTCGCCGCCGGTGAACGGCGCCTGCAGGCAGACGAAGAACACCATCTGCGCCAGCGCCAGCGTGATCATGGCGAAGTAGATGCCCTGACGGCGGATCGCGACGAGTCCGAACACGAGCCCGAGCAGGGCGGCGACGGCGGTGCCCCCCAGGATGCCGAGCAGTGGCGTCCACGCCTGCGTCTTCACGATCCAGCCCGTGACGTAGGCGCTGAAGCCGAAGAAGGCCGCGTGCCCGAAGGACAGCAGACCGGTGAATCCGAGCAGCAGGTTGAACGCGCAGGCGAACAGGGCGAAGCACAGCGCCTTCATCACGAACACCGGGTACAGGCCGATCAGCGGCGCCGCGATCAGCAGCGCGAGCAGCACCAGGTACGTGACGCGCACCGCGGGGTTCATGCGCGCGTGCACGGCGGTCGCCGGATCGACCGGCTGCGCCGGGACCTCGGCGACGACGGCGGAAGTCGTGTTCATGTCAGGCTTCCTTTCCGAACAGGCCGGCGGGGCGCACCATGAGGACGATCACCATGATGACGAACACGACGACGTTGGAGGCTTCGGGATAGAACACGCGGGTGAAGCCCTCGACGATGCCGAGCAGCAGGCCGGTGATGACGGAGCCCAGGATGGAGCCCATGCCGCCGATCACCACCACCGCGAACACCACGATGATCAGGCTCGATCCCATCACGGGCCGCACCTGCACCACCGGCGCGGCGAGCACCCCGGCCAGCGCCGCCAGCGCGACGCCGGCGCCGTAGGTGAGCGTGACCATCAGCGGCACGTTGACGCCGAAGGCCTGCACCAGCTTGGCGTTCTCGGTGCCGGCGCGCAGGTAGGCCCCCAGCCGCGTGCGCTCGATCAGGTACCAGGTGCCGAGGCACACCGTGATGGAGGCGAACACCACCCAGGCGCGGTAGTTGGGCAGCACCATGAAGCCGAGGTTGGTGGAGCCGGCCAGCAGTTCCGGCACCGGATACGACTGGCCCGAGACGCCGTACTGGTCGCGGAAGATCCCTTCCAGGATCAGCGACAGCCCGAAGGTGAGCAGGAGGCCGTAGAGCGGGTCGAGCCCGTACAGCCTCTTGAGGAAGAAGCGTTCGATCAGCACGCCGAGCGCACCGACCAGCAGGGGCGCGAGCGCGAGCGCGGCCCAGTAGTTCACGCCCCATTTGTCCAGCATGATCCACGCGGCGAACGCGCCCAGCATGTACAGGGCGCCGTGGGCGAAATTGACGATGTCGAGCAGGCCGAAGATGACGGCGAGCCCGAGGCTCAGCATGGCGTAGAACGCGCCGTTCACGAGGCCGAGCATCAGCTGGCCCAGGAAGGCCTGCAGCGGGATGCCAAAGATTTCGGTCATGGGGGCAGGAGAGAGGCCGGCCCCTCGCGGGGCCGGCGGGTCACATCAGTTCAGGGGTCACTTCCACATCGCGCACTTGCTCTCGGCCTTGGTGGTCCAGGCTTCCTCGCCCTTGAACACCTGCACGACCTTGTAGTAGTCCCACGGCTCGGTGGATTCCTTGGGGGTCTTCACCTGCATCAGGTACATGTCGTGGATCACGCGGCCGTCGCCACGCACCCAGCCGTTCTTCATGAAGACGTTGTTGAACTTCGCCTTCTTCATGTGGCCCAGCACCTTCTCGGTGTCGTCGCTGTTCACGGCCTTCACCGCGTTCAGGTATTCCAGGGCGGCCGAGTAGTCGCCGGCCTGCACGGACGACGGCATGCGCTTCATCTTGTCGAAGAACTTGCGCGCCCAGGCGCGGGTTTCCTGGCTCTGGTTCCAGTACCAGGAGTCCGTCAGGTACATGCCCTGCGTGGTGGCCAGGCCCAGCGAGTGGATGTCGTTGATGAACACCAGCAGGCCCGCCAGCTTCATCGTCTTGGTGATGCCGAACTCGTTGGCGGCCTTGATCGAGTTGATCGTGTCGCCGCCCGCGTTGGCCAGGCCCAGGATCTGGGCCTTGCTGCCCTGCGCCTGCAGCAGGAAGGAGGAGAAGTCGCTGGCGTTCAGCGGCGCCCTCACGGAGCCCACCACCTTGCCGCCGTTGGCTTCGACCACCCGGGTGGTGTCGGCCTGCAGCTGGTGGCCGAAGGCGTAGTCGGCGGTCAGGAAGTACCAGGTCTTGCCGCCCTGCTTGACCACCGCACCGCCCGTGCCCTTGGCGAGCGCGGTGGTGTCGTAGGCCCAGTGCAGCGTGTAGGGCGAGCACTGCTCGTTGGTCAGCGCGGAGGTCGCGGCGCCCACGGAGATGAAGGGCTTCTTCTTCTCCTGCGCCACCTTGGCCATGGCCAGGTTGGTGCCGGAGTTGGTGCCGCCGATCAGCATGTCGACGCCCTGGGTGTCGAACCACTCGCGGGCCTTCGTCGCGGCGACGTCGGGCTTGTTCTGGTGGTCGGCGGAGATCACCTCGATCTTCTTGCCGCCGATGGCGCCTCCCATGTCGGCGATGGCCATGCGGACCGCTTCCACCGTGCCCTGGCCGCCGATGTCCGCGTACACGCTGGACATGTCGGTGATCACGCCGATGCGGATCACGTCGCCGGAGATCTGGGCCTGCGCGGGGGCCGCCGCGCCGAACAGGGCGGCCGCGCCCAACGCCACGGCCCCAAACGTCTTCTTCACTCTCATGACTTCTCCTTTGGTCAAAAGCGCCTGGCGTCGTCAGACACCGAGGTATTCGTTGAGCATCGCGGTATTGGCCGCGAGCTCGTCCTGACGGAACTCGCGCACCATGCGCCCATGCTCCATCACGTAGAACCGGTCCGCCAGCGGCGCGGCGAAGCGGAAATTCTGTTCCACCAGCACGATGGTGTAGCCCTTGGCCTTGAGCGTGCGGATGGTCTCGGCGAGCTTCTGCACGATCACCGGCGCGAGGCCTTCGGAGATCTCGTCGAGCAGCAGCAGGCGCGCGCCGGTGCGCAGGATGCGCGCCACGGCCAGCATCTGCTGCTCGCCGCCCGACAGGCGCGTGCCGGGGCTCGTCGCGCGCTCCTTCAGGTTCGGGAACATGTCGTAGATCTCGGCGACCGTCATGCCGCCCTGCGCGATGTCCGGCGGCAGCAGCAGGTTCTCCTCGGCCGACAGGCTGGAGAAGATGCCGCGCTCCTCGGGGCAGTAGCCCACGCCCAGCCGCGCGATGCGGTGCGGCGGCAGCTTGATCGTCTCGGTGCCGCGGATGCGGATGGAGCCCTTGCGCGTGCCGGTGAGTCCCATGATCGCGCGCAGCGTGGTGGTGCGGCCGGCGCCGTTGCGCCCCAGCAGCGAGACCACCTCGCCCTCGTTGACGCTCATGCTCACGCCGTGCAGCACGTGCGATTCGCCGTACCAGGCGTGCAGGTCGTCGATGCGGACCAGCTCGTTGCCTGCCATGTCAATGGGCTCCCTGCAGTTCGGCTTCGGTCGAGCCCATGTAGGCCTCGATCACCTGCGGGTTGCGCGACACCTCGGCGTAGGGACCGTCGGCGATCACGGCGCCGCGCTGCAGCACCGTGATGCGGTCGGCGATCTTCGACACCACGTTCATGTTGTGTTCGACCATCAGGATCGTGCGGCCGGCCGACACCTTCTTGATCAGGTCCGTCACGCGCGACACGTCCTCGTGGCCCATGCCCTGCGTGGGTTCGTCCAGCAGCATCAGCTCGGGCTCGAGCGCCATGGTCGTCGCGAGCTCGAGCGCGCGCTTGCGGCCATAGGGCAGGTTCACCGTCAGCTCGTCGGCGAAGTCCTGCAGGTCCACCGTCGCCAGCAGTTCCAGCGCGCGGCCATGCAGGCCGTGGAGCGAGCGTTCCGGCTTCCAGAAGTGGAAGGACGTGCCCAGGTTGCGCTGCAGCGCGGCGCGCACGTTCTCCATGGCCGTGAGGTGCGGGAACACGGCGGAGATCTGGAACGAGCGCACGATGCCGCGGCGCGCCGTCTGCGCCGGCCGCTCGTGCGTGATGTCGGTGCCCAGGTAGCGGATGGTGCCGCGCGTGGGCGCGAGGAACTTGGTCAGCAGGTTGAAGAAGGTCGTCTTGCCCGCGCCGTTCGGGCCGATCAGGGCATGGATGTCGCCGCGCCTGACGGTCAGGTCCACGTTGTTCACGGCGACGAAGCCCTTGAACTCCTTGGTGAGGCCCTGGGTTTCCAGGATCGTTTCAGCGGACAAGCAATCTCCTCCAGGACGTGAACGTGGCCGCGCGTATGGTGCTCATCGTGCTGCACCGCGGGAAGAGGGTCCAACCCTAGGTAGTTCCGCGTGCGCGGCCGTGAGCCTTGCAGGACGCTGACTCGACGACGCGGCAGGCGACAATCTGGCGCAACAGACAGGAGAGTCCCATGGGCGACGAACGCGTGCGGGTGGAGATCGACGGCGAGGGCGTGGCCGACGTGGCGCTGGTGCGCGTCGACAAGATGAATGCGCTGGACACGGCCATGTTCCAGGCCCTGATCGACGCCATCGCGCGCCTGCGCACGGAGCCGAAAGTTCGCGCGGTGGTGCTGCACGGCGAGGGCCGCGCGTTCTGCGCCGGGCTGGACAAGGCGAGCCTGCAAGGCATCGCGACGGCCGCGGCGGGCATCGGCGACCTGGTGCCGCGCACGCACGGCCTGGCCAACTTCTGGCAGCAGGTCGCCTGGGGCTGGCGCGAGCTGCCCGTGCCGGTGATCGCGGCGGTGCACGGCGTGGCCTTCGGCGGCGGCCTGCAGATCGCCCTCGGTGCCGATGTCCGCCTCGTGCATGCGCACGCGCAGCTCTCCGTGATGGAGGTGAAGTGGGGCCTGGTGCCGGACATGGCCGGCTGCGTGCTGCTCACGCAGCTGTGCCGCGCCGACGTGGCGCGCGATTTGACGTTCACGGGGCGCGTGGTGTCCGGCACCGAGGCCGTGACGCTCGGCCTCGCCACGCGCGTGAGCGACGATCCGCTGGCGGATGCTCGCGCGATGGCGCGGCAGATCGCCAACAGCAATCCCGATGCGATCCGGGCGGCCAAGCGCTTGTTGAACACCGCGACGCCAGTCGACGCGGCGCGGGTGCTGGTTTCAGAAGCGTTCGAACAGCAGCGGCTGATCGGCAGCGCGAACCAGAGGGAGGCGGTGCAGGCGCAGGTGGAGGCAAGGGTGCCGGTGTTTCGTTGAGCAGCGCGCCGGCCCCTGCGTCGGTCCCGCCCCATCGGATGCCTCCGACCCGGACCAGGACGTGACCGTCCGCCTGAGACGGACAGCCACGGACTGGTCCGGCCCGAGCGGCGCGAACGTCCACCGAACACGGCCCCGGAGCGGTCCGCCGGGGCCGATCAACCATCTCGACGACCTCGACTTGGCAATGGTGGCCGTTGGCCGCCTTTCCTTTGGTCTTCCCGCAAAGCGGCGAAGAACAATGGAAAAGCGCCGCAATGCGGCGCTTCCCTGGGTCCCCGCCTGCGCGGGGACGACGGAGTCTCACATCAGCGCACGACCAGCCGCGCCCCCGCGCTAGCCGCCCTGGCCTGCCCGATCACCGCCGCCTGCCCGAACCCATGCTGGCGGAAGACCGCCAGCACCTGCTCCACGCTCTGCGGCGTGCACGACACCAGCAGCCCGCCGCTCGTCTGCGGATCGGTCAGCAGCGCGTGGTCCGCCTCGGCGAAGCCGGCCGGCAGCGCGACGTCGGCGCCATAGCCCGCCCAGTTCCGCCCGGAGGCCCCGGTGACGAAGCCGGCCTGCGCCAGCTCGCGCACGCCCTGCAGCAGCGGCACCTTGTTCCACTCGATCTCGATCGAGAGCTTGGCGCCGCGCGCCAGCTCGAGGCCATGGCCCGCCAGGCCGAAGCCGGTGACGTCGGTCAGCGCATGCACGCCGTCGATGGCCGCCAGCTCGGGGCCGGGGGTGTTCAGGCGCGTGGTCGTGGCGATCATCCGCTCGTAGCCGGCGGCATCGAGCTGCTCCTTCTTCAGCGCGGCCGACAGCACGCCCACGCCCAGCGGCTTGCCCAGCACGAGGACGTCGCCAGCGCGCGCGTCGGCATTGCGCTTCACGCGCTTCGGATGCACCAGCCCCAGCGCGACCAGCCCGTAGATCGGCTCGACCGAATCGATCGTGTGGCCGCCCGCGATCGGGATGCCGGCCGCCTTGCAGACCGATTCGCCGCCTTCGAGGATGCGGGCGATGGTGGCGGTGGACAGCACGCTGATCGGCATGCCCACCAGCGCCAGCGCCATGATCGGCTTGCCGCCCATGGCGTACACGTCGGAGATGGCGTTGGTGGCCGCGATGCGGCCGAAGTCGTACGGGTCGTCGACGATCGGCATGAAGAAGTCCGTCGTCGCGATCAGCGCCTGTTCCTCGTTGAGCTTGTAGACGGCCGCGTCGTCGGCGGTTTCGATGCCCACCAGCAGCTCGGGCGGCACCGGCAGGCGCGCCGTGCCCTTGAGGATCTCGGAAAGCACGCCGGGCGCGATCTTGCAGCCGCAGCCGCCCCCGTGCGACAGGGAGGTCAGGCGCGGTTCGACGGTCGGCAGGGGTGCGTTCATGGGACGGATTCCAGTTCTTCCAGGAGGTTCAGGAGCGCGCTGCGCTCCGCGGCCGCATCGAACAGCGGCGCGCGCAGGGCGCATTGTGCGGCCAGCCGTCCGAGCAGGTGCGCCGCGGGGTTTTCGGCCTGCTGCCCGGCCCGGCAGGCCTGCAGCAGTTGCGCCAGCATGCCGGCATCCCCGTGCGGGAAGTAGCCCTCGTAGTCGCGCCCCAGCATGCCGACGTTGCCCGGCACGCGGCTGGCCAGCACCGGGGTGCCGCAGCGCACCGCTTCCAGGATCACGTGCGCGCCGCCCTCCAGCGCGCTCGGATGCACCAGCACGTGCGCGCGGCGGATCTCCTCCAGGGCCTGCGCATGCGGCAGCCCGCCCAGCCATTCGTAGTTCGGGCAGTCGCGTTGGGCGGCCCGTGCCTCGTCGCCGAGGACAGGTTCTGCCGTGGCATCGCCGATGTGGCGGATGCGGATGTCGCCGCGCCGGCACAGCAGCCGCGCAACGGCGAACAGCGTCTGCGGCGATTTCACCTGGCGCAGGTGGCCCACCGCGACGGCGGTGAGCTCGCCGCCGTCCTTGGGCAGCGGGGGCAGGGCGGGGCTGGACTGGTAGATCACGCGCGTCTTGCCGCGCAGCCAGGCCGGCAAGGCCTCGGGCCCGCATTCCTGCAGCACGACCAGGCGCTGCGCGAGCTCGAGCGAATGCCGGGCCGCGGCGTCGGCCAGGATGTCCTGGTAGAGGTCGGTGCCGGTCAGGATCACCGCGAGCCCCTGGCCGGGGTGGGCTTGCGCCCAGGCCGCGATGGGGCCAGCGGAGCGGCGGGCGTGCAGGGCCAGCATGAGATCGTCCGACGCGGCCTCCGCGTCCGGCCAGGCCTTGGTGATGCGCACCGGATGCGTGCCGGCCAGCAGTTCCTGCCAGCGCCGCGCCGTGCGCCAGTTGCCGTTGTTGGCGTCGGCGAGGGCGGGGCTTACGATGACGACCGATGAGGACCGGGACATCCGAGGGTTATAGCGTGGCCGCGGCCACCGAGGCGCTGGCCTTGCGGCAAGGCCCCCCGGCGGCCGTGCGTTCCGCGCTCCTCGCCGCGCGCGAGCGCACCCTGGGGCTGGCGCAGGACTACCTCGAAGCCCTCGGGCCCGCGCCGCATGTGCCCTATGCCGCCGAACTGAATCCGCCGCTGTGGGAACTGGGGCACGTCGGCTGGTTCCAGGAGTGGTGGCTGGCGCGCAACCCCCAGCGCCACCTGGGCGTCCGCGCCGATCCGGGCGTGGCCCGGCCGCCGTCGATCCTGCCCGATGCGGACGACCGGTACGACTCCAGCCGGGTGGCGCACCGCAGCCGCTGGGAACTGCCGCTCCCCGATGCCGGGGGCACGCGGGCCTACCTGGCGCAGACGCTGGAGCGCACGCTGCACCTGCTCGATGCGCTGGACTCGCCCGACGACCAGGCCCTGTACTTCTTCCGCCTGGCCGCGGCGCACGAACAGATGCACGCCGAGGCCGCGGTGTACATGGCCGAGGGCCTGGGCATACCGCTGCGCGAGAGCGTGGAGCCGGCGCAGGTGCAGGAAGGGGCGCAGCTGACCGTCGGCCCCTTGCGTTTCGGCCTGGGCACGAGCTGCGCGGGCTTCGCCTTCGACAACGAACTGCCGGCCCACGAGGTGGAGCTCGCGCGCTACGCGATCGATGCGGCCCCGGTGACCTGGGGCGCCTTCCTGCCCTTCCTGGAGGCGGGCGGCTACGACAACGGGCAATGGTGGACGCCTCAGGGCTGGGCCTGGCTCGCCACGCTGCGCCAGCGCCGTCCCGCCGGCCTGCGCCGCGGTGCCGGCGGCTGGGAGCAGATGCGCCACGGGGGGTGGCACCCGGTGCTCCCGCAGGAGGTGGCGCTGCACGTGAGTGCCCACGAAGCCGATGCCTGGTGCCGCTGGGCCGGCCGCCGCCTGCCCACGGAAGCCGAGTGGGAGTGCGCGGCGCTCACCCAGCCGCGCTTTCGCTGGGGCCAGGCGTGGGAGTGGACGGCCAGCCCCTTCGAGCCCTATCCGGGGTTCACCCCGCATCCCTACCGGGACTATTCGCAGCCGTGGTTCGGCACCCGGCGGGTGCTGCGGGGCGCCTCCAGCGCCACGGCGGCCGCCTTGGTCCACGCGCGCTACCGCAACTTCTACGAGCCGCACCGGCGCGACATCTTCGCGGGATTCCGCAGTGCCCGCACGCAGGACTCGCCCTTGCGATCTGCGGTCTAATCGCCGGTTCCTCCACCAGGACCCCACCATGAAGAACAAGACCTTCAGCCGCTTCGTCGCCGCCGCGCTGCTGCTTGCCGCCGCCTTCGCGGCGCAGGCGCAGCAGGTGTTCCGCATCACCGCGATCCCCGACGAATCGCCGACCGAGCTGGCGCGCAAGGCCGAGCCGCTGGCGAAGTACCTGGAAAAGAAGCTCGGCACCAAGGTTGAATTCACACCGGTCACCGACTACGCGGCCGCCGTCGAGGCGCTGGTGAACAAGCAGGTGGACCTGGCGTGGTTCGGCGGCTTCACCTTCGTGCAGGCCAGCCAGCGCTCGGGCGGCAAGATCGTGCCGCTGGTGCAGCGCGAGGAGGACGAGAAGTTCCGCTCCGTCTTCATCACCACCAACCCGGCGATCCGCTCGCTGGCGGACCTCAAGGGGCACAACTTCAGCTTCGGCTCGCAATCGAGCACCTCCGGCCACCTGATGCCCCGCAGCTTCCTGCTGTCCGCGGGCATCGACCCCGACCGCGACCTCAAGCGGGTCGCGTATTCCGGCGCCCACGACGCCACCGTGGCGGCGGTCGCCTCGGGCAAGGTGGACGCCGGTGCGCTCAACATCTCCGTGTGGGAGAAGCTGGTCGCCGACAAGAAGGTCGATCCCGCCAAGGTGCGCGTGTTCTACACCACGCCGACCTACTTCGACTACAACTGGAGCGTGCACGCCGACATGCCCGCCGCCACGCGCGAGAAGCTGGCGCGCGCCTTCCTCGAACTGTCGCCCGGGACGCCGGAGGGCAAGGAAATCCTCGGCCTGCAGCGCGCCACGCGCTTCCTGCCCACCAAGGCCGACAACTACAAGGGCATCGAGGGCGCGGCGCGCAACGCGGGCCTCCTGAAGTAGATGAAGCTCAGCCTGCACGCCCTCTCCGGGCGGCACCCGGCCGCGAGCCCGGGGGCCTGCCCCGCGCTCAAGCGCCTGAGCCTCGAAGTCGAGGCGGGGGAGCAGCTTGCCGTGATCGGCCCTTCCGGCGCGGGCAAGACCACGCTGCTGCAGCTGCTGGCGTGCGCGCTCAAGCCCGACGCCGGCACCCTGCTGCTCGATGGCCAGAACCCGTGGCAGTTGCCCACGCGCCGCCTGCAGCAGTTGCGCGGCACGCTGTTCCTGGCGCCGCAGGTGCCGCCGCTGCCGCCGCGGCAGCGCGTGGTGACCTCGGTGCTGGCCGGCCGCCTGCCGCAGCAAGGCCTGTGGTCGAGCCTGCGCAGCCTGGTGTACCCGACCGGCATCGCGCAGGCCGATGCCGCGCTGGCGCGCTTCGATCTCTCGGACAAGCTGTTCGCGCGCGTCGACCGCCTCTCGGGCGGCGAGCGCCAGCGCGTCGGCCTCGCGCGCGCCTTGCTGTCGCGCTCGCGCCTGTTGCTGGTCGACGAGCCGCTGTCCGCGCTCGACCCCGCGCGCGCCGCGCAGGCCGTCGCCACCCTCACCGCCGCGGGACGCGAGAGCGGCGCCACGGTCGTCGCCACGCTGCACGACGTGCCGATGGCCGTGCAGCATTTCCCGCGCATCGTGGGCCTGCGCGAGGGGCAGCTGGTGTTCGACCTGCCGGCCTGGCGCATCACGCCGGACCTGCTGCAGGACCTCTACGCGCAGGAGGCGCAGCCCGGGCCCGCGCCCGCGCTGCCGCTGGACGAGCCGCAGCCGCGCGCCGTGCCCATGAACTGCCGCTGACGCGATGGCTGCCGTCCTTGCGCGCCCGCCGCAGGAGCGCGATCCGGCCTGGATCGCCCGCCTGGCGTGGGCGCTCGCCGGCCTGGTGCTGCTGTGGCCGCTCGTGGTGTGGACCGAGTTCAAGCCCTGGCAGCTGCTGGATCCGGACAGCCTCCGGCCCACGCTGCACTTCCTGGCCGGCTTCGTGCCGCCGCGGCTCGACGCCGAATTCCTGCTGCTGGTCGCGCGCGAGACCTGGCGCACGGTGGCGATCGCGACGGCGGGCCTCACGCTGGCGCTGCTGCTGGCCCTGCCGCTCACGCTGCTGTCCGTGCGCGCGCTGTCGGTCTCGGGGCTGGCGGGCCGCATGGCGCCGCTGCCGGCCGGCGTGCGCTTCGCCCTGCGCGGCCTGATGGTGGTGCTGCGCAGCGTGCCGGAGCTGATCTGGGCGCTGGTGTTCGTGCGCGTGGTCGGCCTCGGGCCCACGGCGGGCGTGCTGGCCATCGGCCTCACCTACGGCGGCATGCTGGGCAAGGTCTACGGCGAGATCCTGGAAAGCGGCGATGCGCATGCCACCACTTCGCTGCTGCGCAACGGCGCCGGCCGCCTGCAGGCCTTCTTCTACGGCCTGCTGCCGGAGAACGCGGCGGAGCTGACCAGCTACACGGTGTACCGGTGGGAATGCGCGATCCGCTCGTCCGCGGTGCTGGGCTTCGTCGGCGCCGGCGGCCTCGGGCAGCAGATGGATTCCTCGATGAAGATGTTCAACGGCGGCGAGGTCGCCACCATGCTGGTGGTGTTCGTGCTGCTGGTGGCCGGCGCGGACCGCCTGAGCGCCTGGCTGCGCCGCGTGCTGGCATGAGCAAGCCGATGGCCCGCATCCCGCCGCAGCCCGCCGCCAACGAGGTGTACCGGCTGCCGCCGAAGCTGTTCGACGCGCGCTGCCGCGCCTGCTGGTTCGTGGCCGCGGCGCTGGCGCTGGTCGTCGCGAGCTTCTGGTCGCTGGACCTGCAGTGGGCGCGCTTCCTGTCGGCCGATGCCCTGGCGCGCATGGGCCGCTTCGGGGCCGAACTGCTGTCGCCCAATGTGCGATCGGCCTTCCTGGCGAAGCTGCTGCCGGCGGCGGCGGAGACGCTGGCCATGTCCATGCTCGGCACGCTGCTCGCCGCCGTCGCCGGCCTGCTGCTCGCGCTGCCCGCCAGCAAGCTGCATGCGGACGATCGCGCGCGCTGGCGCGCCCCGGCGCGGCTGCTGCTCAACGTGCTGCGCAGCGTGCCCGAGCTGATGTGGGCGGTGCTGCTGCTGATCGCCGCCGGCCTCGGCCCCTTCGCCGGCACGCTGGCATTGGCCGTCCACACCACCGGCGTGCTGGGGCGCCTGTTCGCCGAGAGCATCGAGAACGCCGCGCCCGGGCCGGCTTTCGCGCTGCGCGTGCGCGGCGTGCCGGAGGGGCGCGTGCTGCTCTATGCGACGCTGCCGCAGGTGCTGCCGCAGCTCCTGAGCTATACGCTGTACCGCTGGGAGAACAACATCCGTGCCGCCGCCATCCTGGGCGTGGTCGGCGCCGGCGGCCTCGGGCAGATGCTGGCCTTCCACCTGGGCCTGTTCCAGATGGCGGAGACCGGCTCGGTGCTCGCCGCGATGATCGTGCTGGTGGCGATCGTCGACATCGCGAGCTATGCCGCGCGGCGGGCGATGTCGCGTTAAGGGCAGGGATACGGACAGCCGGACGCAGAGGGCGCAAAGGGTACGCAGAGGACGCAAAAGAAAACCTTCTAAAGTTTTCTTTGTCTTTTTTGCGTCCTCTGCGTACCCTTCGCGTCCTCTGCGTCCGGCTGTCCGCTTTCAGTCCGCTTTCAGTCCTCTCTCACCGCACCGCCACCGGCTCCCCGAAGCCCTGCCAGGTCTTGCCGTCGAACTTCACCAGCTGCATGGTCTGGAACAGCGCGAAGTCGTTCGGCGCCGTGTCGGCCAGCACGCCCGGCAGCGCCATCGGGATCTGGAAGCCCTTGATGCTGGCGGCCTGCTTCATGACGTTCTCGCGCGTGAGGTTGTTGCCGCACTGCTTCAACAGCTGCACGGTGAGCTGCGCGACGGCCATGGCGTAGGTGCAGTTGCCGTCCATGGGGTCCAGCTCCGGCAGGTTCTTCTTCATGAAGGCGAAGTACTCCTGCATGGCCTTGTCGCTGGCCCACTTCGGGTCGGTCGGGTCCTTGATGTACTGCATGGAAACCAGCCCGACGGACTTGTCGAGGCCGGCGGGCTTGAGCACCGAGCCGACGCTGGACGACACCTGGTTCAGGTAGTGCACCGGCTTCCAGCCGATGTCGGCCACCTTGCGGATCGCCTGCGCGGCGAACTTGGGCGTCGTGATGTTGAAGAAGGTGTCGGCGCCCGAGGACTGCAGCGTCACGATCTGCGAGTCCACCGTGGGATCCGTCACCTCGTAGGTCACGGTCTTGACGACCAGCCCCTTGCCCTTCTCGCCCAGGCCTTCCATGAAGCCCTTGAGGTAGTCCTTGCCGTAGTCGTCGTTCTGGTAGAGGATCGCGACCTTCGCGTTGGGCTTCGTGCGCAGGATGTCCTGCGCGTAGAGGCGCCCCTCGCTCTCGTAGTTCGGGTTGAAGCCCAGGGTCCACGGGAAGTTCTTCGGGTCGTTCCACTTCGACGCACCGGTGGCCAGGAAGAGATGCGGCACCTTCTTCTGGTTCATGTACTTGTGGATCGCCGAGTTCGAGGGCGTGCCCAGCGTGCTCACCGTGAACAGCACCTCGTCCTGCTCCACCAGCCGGCGGATCATCTCCACCGCCTTCGGCGGGCTGTAGCCGTCGTCGAGGCTGATGAAGTTGATCTTGCGCCCGCCGATGCCGCCCTGTTCGTTGAGCACCTTGTAGAAGGCCGCTTCCACCTTGCCGATGGTGCCGTAGGCCGAGGCCGGGCCGCTGTACGGAATGGTGTTGCCGATCTTGATCTCGGTGTCGCTGGCGCCGGGACCGTACTGCTTTTGCTGGCCGGCGGCGGGAAGTGCCGCGAGCGCGAGGCCCCCGGCCAGAACGGTGCGTCTTTGGATGCCCATGACAGGTCCTTTCAGGGAGAACGCGGCTGCGAGGCCGCCGTGGAGGCCCGCACCGCGCGGCGCTGCAAGCGCTGCGAGGCCAGGCGCATTGCGCCCGCGATGCCGGTGGGCATCACGTACATGAACGCGATCATCAGCGCGCCGTAGATCGCCCACGGCGCTGCCTTGGAGATCTGGTCGGCGACGTTCGGGACGAACTGGATGAACAGGGCACCCCAGATCGCGCCGGTGATCGAGGCCAGCCCGCCCACCACCATGCCGACCACGAAGGAGATCGACAGGAAGATGGTGAAGCTGTCGGGCGCGACGAAGGCCACCGCGATGGCACCCAGGGCACCGGCGACGCCGGTGAACATCGCGCTGACGCCGAAGGCGAGCGACTTGTACAGGGCGCTGTCGATGCCCATCGTCGAGGCCGCGATGGGGTGGTCGCGGATCGCGATCAGCGCCCGGCCGACGCGTCCGCGCAGCAGGTTCCACGCGAGCACGAACATGATCACCGTCACCGCGAGGGTGAACAGGTACAGCCAGCGGTCGGCATTGAGCTTCAGGCCCAGGAGGGAAGCGAACGGCGGATCGGGCTTGATCAGCGAGATGCCCTGCACGCCGCCCGTCCAGGCCTCCAGGTGCTTGTACTTCAGCAACTGCGGCAGCGCCACGCCCAGCGCGAAGGTGGCCAGCGCGAGGTACACGCCTTCGAGCCGCAGCGCCGGCAGCCCGAACAGGAAGCCCGCCAGCAGGCACACCGCGCCCGCGGCGGGGATGCACAGCCAGTAGGGCACGTTGTACTGGTCCATCAGGATGGCGGTCACGTAGGCGCCGATCGCGTAGAAGGCGCCGTGCCCCAGCGAGATCTGGCCGTTGTAGCCTGTGAGGATGTTCAGCCCGAGCAGCGCGATCGCGTAGATCAGCACCATCGTGAGCTGGAACACGCGGTAGTTGCTCACCACGAAGGGCAGGGCTGCGGCCAGCAGCACCAGCACGACGGCCATGACCGTCCAGCGCAGGGACCAGCCGCGCACGCCCCCCGACGCCTGCGCCGGCGCGAGGGGAGCGAGTTCCGGAGTGGTGACCGCGTCCATGCGTTCAGACCCGCTGCACGATCACGCGGCCGAACAGGCCCGCGGGCTTGACCACCAGCACGCCCACGATCAGCACCAGCGCCACCGTGAGCTTCAGCTCGGTCCCGATCAGGTAGGCGCCCACCAGGTTCTCCAGCACGCCGACGATGAAGCCGCCCACCACCGCGCCGCCGGGGCTGTCGATGCCCCCCATCAGCGCGGCGGCGAAGGCATAGAGGATCACGCCCGTCATCATGTTCGGATCCAGGAACACGATGGGGGCCACCATCATGCCGGCCGTCGCGCCGATCGCCGCGGCCAGCCCCCAGCCGAGCGCCAGCATCCAGCCGACGCGGATGCCCACCAGCCGGCTCGACTCGGGGTTCTGCGCCGCCGCGCGCATCGCCAGGCCCAGCGGCGTGAAGCGGAAGAACAGGTACACCAGCAGCAGCACGACCAGCGTGACCCCGATCGCGCCCAGCTCGTGGGCCGAGACGATGGTCAGGCCGAAGGGCGCCGTGCTCGGGAACGGGCTGGGGAAGGACTTGATGGTGTACGTGAAGATCCAGCCTGCGAGGCTGTTGAGGATCAGCAGCAGCGCGATGAACACGACGACGACCGTCAGCACCGGCGCGCGCTCCACCGGGCGGATCAGGATGCGCTCGATCGCCACGCCCAGCACGAAGGCGAGCACCACGGTCGCGACGAAGGCGACCCAGTACGGCCAGCCCGCCTGCAGCATCGTCCAGCACAGGTAGGTGGAGAACATCGCCATCTCGCCCTGCGCGAAGTTCACGAGGCGCGTGGCGTTGTGGATCATCACGAGCGCCAGCGCCAGGCTGGCATAGATGCCGCCGGTGGCGAGCCCCGCGAAGACCTGGTGCAGGAAGGCGTCCATGCTTCAGTAGCCCAGATACGCGCGGCGCACCGCGTCGTCGTTCATCAGGTCGGTGCCGCTGCCGGAGCGCACCAGGCGGCCGGTCTCCAGCAGGTGGGCGTGGTCCGCCAGGCGCAGCGCCATCGCGGCGTTCTGCTCCACCAGCAGGATCGTCACCTTCTGCGCTGCGTTGATCTCCTTCATCACCGCGAAGATCTCCTTGACCACCAGCGGCGCGAGGCCGAACGAAGGCTCGTCCAGCAGCAGCAGGCGCGGGCGCAGCATCAGCGCGCGCGCCACCGCCAGCATCTGCTGCTGCCCGCCCGAGAGCGTGCCGGCCTGCTGGTGGCGCCGCTCGGCCAGGATGGGGAACAGCTGGTACATGCGCTCGAAGTCCTGCTCGAGGCCGCCGCGCTCGCGCCGGGCATAGGCGCCCAGGCGCAGGTTCTCCTCGGTGCTGAGGTCGGTGAAGGTGCCGCGGCCGTCGGGCACGTGGGCGACGCCTAGGCGCACGATGTCCTCGGTGGCGCGGCCGTCGATGCGCTCGCCGGCGAAGCGCACCTCCCCGCTGGTGCGGACCATGCCGCAGATGGCGCGCAGCGTGGTCGTCTTGCCCGCGCCGTTGGCGCCCAGCAGGGCGGTGATGCTGCCCTCCTCGATCTCGAAGTCCAGCCCGTGCAGCACCTGCGTGGGGCCGTAGCCCGCGTGCAGTCCGCGCACCTGCAGCAGCGGGGCGGCCATCAGGCCTCCGCTCCCAGGTAGGCCTGGATCAGGTCGGCGTTGCGCTGCACCTGCGCGGGCGTTCCCTCGGCTATCTTGCGGCCGAAGCTCAGCGCCACCACGTGGTCGGACACGCTCATCACCAGGCCCATGTGGTGCTCCACCAGCAGCACGGTGAGCTGGAACTGGTCGCGGATGGCACGGATCAGGCTGCCGAGCGCGCCCACCTCCTCGTGGTTCAGGCCGGCGGCCGGCTCGTCCAGCAGCAGCAGGGTGGGCTGGCTCGCCAGCGCGCGCCCGAGCTCCACGCGCTTGCGCGTGCCGAAGGGGAGTTCCGCCACGCGCTGCTGCGCCACGGCCTCCAGGCCGAGGAAGCGCACCAGCTCGGTGGCCCGGCGGGTGCATGCATCCTCCTCCGCCGCCACGCCCGGCAGTCGCAGCGCATGCGCGAGGAAACCCTTCTTCGTGCGCGCGTGCAGGCCGACCTTGATGTTGTCGAGCACCGTCATGCTGGCGAACAGGGCCAGGTTCTGGAACGTGCGGCCGATGCCCAGCGCCGCCACGCGGTGCCGCGCCATCGTCTCCAGCGGCCGGCCGTCGAAGGTGATGGAGCCTTCGCGGTATTCGTACAGGCGCGACAGGCAGTTGAAGAGGGTGGTCTTGCCGGCGCCGTTGGGACCGATCAGGCCCGTGACCTGCCCGCGCGCGACGTCGAAGGAAACGTGGTCGAGCGCAGTGATGCCGCGAAAGCGCACGCACAGGTCGCGCACCGCGAGCAGCGGACCGGCCGTGGCTGCCGGGGACTGGACTGTGTGCGTTTCCTGGCGAACCTGCAAGGGCGGGACCTCGGCCGGGCGGAAGAGGCCTGCATGCTTTCACGCAAACCCGCCGTATCGAATGGTGTTTTCCCGCAGGGTGTCGCGTGGGGGGCAGGGCGTTGGTGTGCGCCGCAGTGAAGGAACTACCGGACGCAGAGAACGCAAAGGGGACGCAGAGGACGCGAAAAAGACATTCTTCTGCTGGATGTCCTTTTGCGTCCTCTGCGTACCCTTCGCGTCCTCTGCGTCCGGCTGTCCGCCTTCCCTGCCTTCTAGCTCAGAGCGACTTCAGGTACTGGACCAGGTCGGCCTGTTCCGATGCGCTCAGGCTCAGCGTCATCCGGTCGTTGTAGCGCGTGACCACGTCGGCCAGCGTCTTCGCCGAGCCGTCGTGGAAGTACGGCGCGTGCTGCCACACGCCGCGCAGCGGGGTCGTGCGGTACTGCTTGGTCGCGGAGCGGTCCGCATGCGTGGGAGCCGTTTCCAGGGCCATGGAGTCGGACTGCGGGTGCAGCCGCTCGTTGGCGTCGGTGAAGCTGGGACCGCTGTGGCAGGTGGAGCAGCGCGCCTTGCCGTTGAACAGCGCGAAACCGCGCACCGCCGCGAGGCCGTCGAAGGAATTGGCGGGCGGCGCCGGCGGCAGCAGCGAGAGCTGGTAGGCCTGCAGCGCGGGCAGCTTGGCGCTCACCAGGTCGTCGGTGCCGTTGGTGATGTTCAGGTTCAGGCGCGGCTCGGTGAAGTTGCCGTGGCCGCCGAACTGGGTGACCGCCACGTAGCGGTTCCAGTAGGCGATGTCGTTGCCGTCGCCGGTGAAGGTGGTCTTGTTCAGGCCTTGCAGGCCGTAGGCCGGCGGGATCACGCTCGGCTTGCTGATGCCGTCGCCGTGCAGCGGCGTGCCGCCATCGACGATGTTGAAGCGCGCGTCGTACATGCCCGGGCCCCAGGACTGGTAGGCGGCCTTCACCGCCGCCAGCTCCGGTGCCTGCAGCAAGGGCGATAGCGCGATGATCGCGCCGACGTTGAGGTCGCGGTTGGGCCAGCCGTCGAGGCGCTTGCCGATGCCCTTGGCGAAGCTGTCGTCCACCGTGGAGTGGCAGATGGCGCAGGTGACGCCCAGGCGCACGAGGCGGTCCTGGCCGTTGATGGTCTGCACGTCGCCCTTGAGGCCGATCACGGCGTTGAGCTTCAGCAGCGCCACGGTCGTCTTCGGGTCGGTCAGGGAGATGGTCTTGTTCTGGATGCCTTGCACCACCGCGGCCGGCAGCGCAGTGGCGTCGACCTTGAGCCCGACGGCCAGCGCGGTCGTCGGATCGACCGCCTGCTCGACGGGCTCGTTCAGCCGCAGGACGTCGGTGAAGAAGGACTCGTCGCCGAAGGTTTCCGAGCGGAACACCGCCTGCCCCTGCGCGACCAGGGTCGGGTCGGGGGCCGAACCGTTATCGCCGCCGCCGCCACCGCAACTGGCGAGCGAGAGCGCGGCCGTGCCGGCGAGCGCCAGCAGCGAGGGACGGGGAAGTCTGGACAACAGGTTTGCGTGCATCAGGGAGCTCCCTACAACCGCCACAGCGGCGGTGACAGGGGCTTAGATGACGCGAGTGGCCCGGGCGTGACGACGGCCGCGCAAATATCCGACTAGGGCTTACCCGAAGTCTTGCCGTGCTCGGCCAGCAGTGCGCGCGCCAGCGCGGCCTTCGGCCCTTCGGCCCACACGAGCCCCATGCGCCGCACGGGCGCCGGTGCCGGCAAGGGGATGCGCAGCACGTCCAGGCCTTCCGGCCAGGGCGGCGTCCAGTCCGGCACCAGCGCGACGCCGAGGCCCTGGTGCACGAAGGATGCGATCGCATTGAGGTGGTCGATCTCGATGCGCTCCTGCGGCTGGATGTGATGTTCGCGCAGCCACGCATCGGCCATGCGGCCGCCCCACATGCTGCGGTCGTAGCGGATGAAGGGCTCGCTCGCCAGCAGGTCGAGCGCGTCGCGCCCGGCCATCGCCGCCGGCGCGAGCACGCACAGCGGCTCTTCCACCAGCGCCTGCCAGCCGCAGGACTTGGGCAGCGTGAACTGCGGCTCCACGATGATGGCCGCATCGAGGATGCCCGCGGTGACGCGCTGGTACAGCGTGCCCGAGTTGCCCGGTTCCATGTAGACGGCGAGCTTCGGGTGCTTGTCGTACAGCCCGCGCAGCAGCGGCGGCAGCAGGCCGGTGAGCGCGGAGGAGGAGACGCCCAGCCGCCATTCGCCGAAGGGGGCGTCGTCGTTGGCGAGGGCGTGCAGGTTGCGCACGTCGCGCAGCACGCCGCGCGCGTGGTTCAGGATCCGCAGCCCGGATTCGGTGGGCTTGACGGTGCGGCCGGCGCGCCGCACGAGCACGGCCCCCATCGCCTCTTCGAGCGACTTGACGCGCGCGGCCACCGCGGCGGGCGTCAGGTCCAGGCGGCGCGCGGCTTCGGCCATGGAGCCGCAGTCGACCACCATCAGGAAGCTTTGCAGGAACTGCGTGTCCATCCGGAACAAAACTTCATTATCGTTTGAATGTGGAAACGCAGGATTCCTCGCCCCGCCGGATCGCGCCATGATCCGCGCTGGCCTGCCCCCGTGGGGCGGGTCCCGAGCAACAACGGAGACACCATGCAGTTCACGCGCCGCGCCCTGTGCGCCGCCTCCGCCGCCGTCCTGGCGGCCGCCACCCTTCCCGCCCTCGCCGCCGGCTTCCCCGACAAGCCGGTCAAGATCGCCGTCGGTTTCGCCGCCGGCGGCGGCGCCGACATCATCGCGCGCGAGGTGGGCACCCAGATGGGCGTGCAGATCGGCCAGTCCTTCATCGTCGACAACAAGCCGGGCGCCACCGGCACCATCGCCGCCACCTTCGTCGCCAAGTCGCCGGCCGACGGCTACACCATCTTCCTGGGCTCGCAGTCCACGATGCTGGTCGCCCCCGCGATCTATCCGAAGCTGCAGTTCGATCCGCTGAAGGACTTCACGCCCATCAGCATGCTGGTGTCCATGCCCATGATCCTGGCCGTGCACCCCAGCGTGCCGGTGAAGAACATGCAGGAGCTGATCGCGCTGGCCAGGCAGGGCAAGCTGTCCTATGCCTCCGCCGGTTCCGGCGGCCCGCAGCACGTGGCCGGCGAACTGTTCAAGGCCGGCGTGGGCGTCGACATGACGCACATCCCGTACAAGGGCGAGGCGCCGGCCCTGAGCGACGCCGTCGGCGGCCAGGTCCCGGTGCTGTTCTCCAACGTGCCCGCGATCACGCCCTACATCCAGGCCGGCAAGCTGCGCGCCATCGCCGTGACCAGCCTGCAGCGCCATCCCGCCTTCCCCGACGTGCCCACCATCGCCGAGGCCGCCAAGCTGCCCGGCTTCGAGGTGCTGACCTGGTACGGCCTGTTCGCGCCCGCCGGCACGCCCGCGCCCGTGGTGAAGAAGCTGCAGGACGAGGCGATCGCCGCGCTCAAGTCCAGGGATCTGAGCGCCAAGGTCAGCGGCCAGGGCTTCACCATCGTGGGCAGCACGAGCCAGCAATTCACCGACCTGATGAAGGCGCAGGTGCCGCGCATGGACAAGCTGATCCGAGCGGCCAACATCCGCGCCGACTGACCCCCAGCGAACCATGATCGAACTCTCCGCCAAGAAGGTCGCCGGCCCCATCATCCGCCTGCACCCCAACGACAACGTCGTGGTGGCGCGCGTGGACGTGGGCATCGGCACGCCCGTGCCCAGCGAGGGCTTCACCAGCCGCAGCCAGGTGCCCGCGGGCCACAAGCTCGCCGCCCGGGCGATCAAGGCGGGCGAGGAGATCCTGAAGTACAACGTGTGCATCGGCTTCGCGGCGCAGGACATCGCGGCCGGCAGCTACGTGCACTCGCACAACGTCAGCTTCCGGGAGTTCGACCGCGACTACGCGTACGGCAAGGAGTACGAGCCCACGCCCGTGCTGCCGCAGGCGCAGCAGGCCACGTTCATGGGCTACGTGCGCCCCGGCGGCGAGGTCGGCACGCGCAACTACATCGGCATCCTGTCGACGGTGAACTGCTCCGCGACGGTGGTGCACAAGGTGGCCGACTGGTTCACGGAGGAGCGCCTTGCGGCGTTCCCCAACATCGACGGCGTGGTGGGCCTGTCGCACGGCCTGGGCTGCGGCATGGAGATGAGCGGCGAGCCGATGGACCTGCTGCGGCGGACCATCGGCGGCTACGCGAAGCACGCGAACTTCGCGGCGGTGCTGATCATCGGCCTGGGCTGCGAGCGCAACCAGCTCTCCGGCCTGCTGGCGCAGGAGGGGCTGGAGGCCAATCCGCGCCTGCAGACCTTCATCATGCAGGAGACCGGCGGCACCCGGAAGACCGTGGAAGCCGCGGTGGAAGCGGTGCAGAAGATGCTGCCGCGCGCCAACGACGTGGTGCGCGTGCCGGTGTCGGCCAGCCACCTGAAGATCGGCCTGCAGTGCGGCGGCTCGGACGGCTTCTCCTCGATCACGGCCAACCCCGCGCTGGGCGCCGCGATGGACATCCTGGTGCGCCACGGCGGCACTGCCATCCTGTCGGAGACGCCGGAGATCTACGGCGTGGAACACACGCTGACGCGCCGCGCGGTGAGCGAAGCGGTCGGCAAGAAGCTGATCGATCGCATCCGCTGGTGGAAGGAGGAGTACTCCCCCGGCCGCGACGTGCAGATCAACGGCGCCGTGAGCCCCGGCAACAACGTCGGCGGCCTGGCCAACATCTTCGAGAAGTCGCTCGGCTCCTCGATGAAGGGCGGCACCACGGGGCTGATGGAGGTGTACCGCTACGCGGAGCCCGTCAGGCAGCACGGCTTCGTGTTCATGGACACGCCCGGCTTCGACCCGTGTTCGGCCACCGGCCAGATCGCGGGCGGCGCCAACATGATCATGTTCACGACGGGCCGCGGTTCGATGTTCGGCGCCAAGCCGGTGCCCTCGATCAAGCTGGCGACCAACACGCCGATGTACTCGCGCCTGACCGAGGACATGGACTACAACTGCGGCGAGATCCTGGACGGGACGAAGACGATGCCGGAGACGGCGCAGGAGATCTTCGAGTTGATGCTGAGGATCGCTTCGGGGGAGCGGAGCAAGAGCGAATTGCTCGATCTCGGCAACCACGAGTTCGTGCCGTGGAATATCGGGGTGGTGAGCTGAGGCACACGACAAAACCGCCGGACGACCCGGCGGTTTTCGTAGGCTGGTGCTGAGCCGCGACAGCGCGCGAAGCCCAGCGATCCCTCAAATCGGCGTATCCCGCAACAACTGCATCGCCTGCTGGTGCAGTCGATCCGCCGTCAGCCGGTACTCCAGCAGCCGCTGCACTTCCTCCTGCCGCTCCACGCTGAGCCGGGTGCACTCGATCGCATCCGCGGCCTCGCAGGCCATGCGCCATTCCTCGTGCAGGCGCTCGAACTCCCGCAGGATCTCCCGCTGGACGGGTGGCAGGGTCAAGGGCCGCGTGTGCATGGGATGCAAGTAGAAGTGAAGACCCCCTCGCTTTGCTTGACGCAAGTCATTTCGAAAAAGCCGCGGGCCCCGCCCGGGGCCCGCACTTGATCCAGAACAATTTCGCGTAAGCGACCCCTGCGGGGGCCGGGCGGCCCGGGCTCCTACGCCAGCGCGCCCGCGTTGGGCATCGTGAAGCCCACCTGGTCGAGCGCGGCCTGCAGCGTCTGCTGCTGCTGCGCATTGAGGTCCACCAGCGGCGGGCGCACGTGCAGCCAGTCCCGGCGGCCGGTCTTCCACGCGATCGCCGCCTTCATGGCGGGGATCATCGGGAACTGCGCGAAGGCCGCGCGCGTGCCGTCCAGCGCCTTCTGCTGCGCGTCGGCGTCGCCGTTGCGCCAGGTCTTGTAGAGCTGGACGATCTTCGTCGGGTTGACGTTGGCCGTCGCGGTGATGCAGCCCGGGCCGCCCGCGCGCAGGTCGGCCAGCAGAAAGGTCTCGCTGCCGGCGAACACGTCGAAGCCCTGCGGCCCGAATTCCTCGATGAAGGACTTCGTGTTGTTCCAGTCGCCCGAGCTGTCCTTCATGCCGGCGATCGCCTTGGGGTAGTTCTTCAGCAGGCGCTCGACCAGCCCGCGCGTGATGGCCACGTTCGACACCGGGGGGATGTGGTACAGGTACACGCGCAGGCGCTCGTCGGCCACGGCGTCGATCACGCTGGCGAAGGCGCGGTACAGGCCCTCGTCGCTCACGCCCTTGTAGTAGAAGGGCGGCAGCATCAGCACGCCGCCGACGCCGGCACCCACCGCCATCTTCGTCAGCTCGATCGAGTCGGGCAGGGCGCAGCAGCCCGTGCCGGGCATCAGGCGCGAAGCCGGGATGCCCGCTTCCAGCAGGGCTTCGAGCAGCCGCCGCTTCTCGGCGACGGACATCGAGTTCGCCTCCGAGTTGGTGCCGAAGACGGCCAGGCCCACCTCCTGGTCCAGCAGCCAGCGGCAGTGCCGGATGAAGCGGTCCGCGTCCGGCGTGTAGTCGGCGTTGAAGGGGGTGAGGACGGGCGAGAAGACGCCCTGCAGGCGGGTGGGAGCGGCGGTCATGGTGCGGCATTGTCGTGAGCCGGACCGCAAGATATTTTGTGTTCTGAAGATAAGGGCAGTGGGTTTACCCCGAGCGCGCCGCTGCCACACTGCGAAACTCGGCTGATTCCATGCCGGACCAGGAGACAAAGAAGATGCCCACGATGCTGCGCCGCGCCCTCTGCGCTGGCCTTGCCACCGCCGCCCTGCTGCCCGCCGCCGCCCTCGCGGCCTGGCCGGAGCACCCCGTGAAGCTGGTGGTGCCCTATCCGCCCGGCGGCGCCACCGACGTGATCGGCCGCATCGTGGCGCAGCGCCTGTCCACCGCGCTCGGCCAGAACGTCCTGATCGACAACCGCGGCGGCGCCGGCGGCAACATCGGCGCCGACATCGCCGCCAAGGCGAAGCCGGACGGCTACACGCTGCTGATGGCCGCCATGACCTCGCACTCGACGATGGCGCGGCTGGAGCGCGGCAAGCTCGCCTACGACCTGGTGAAGGACCTGGTGCCGGTGCAGGTGGTGGGCTTCGTGCCGCTGGTGTTCGTGGTGCACCCCTCGGTGCCGGCGGGCAACTTCCAGCAGCTCCTGAGCTTCGCCAAGGCCAATCCGAAGAAGCTGACCTACGCGTCCTCCGGCGCCGGCGCGCCGCAGCGCATGGCGGTGGAGATGTTCCGCGTGCAGAGCGGCGCCGACATGATCCACGTGCCCTACAAGGGCAGCGGCCCGGCCATGACGGACCTGGTCGGCGGCCAGGTGCTGATGGCGGCGGAGACCGTCCCGGCGGCCCTGCAGCAGATCAAGGCGGGCAAGCTGCGCGCCCTGGCCGTCACCACCCCGCAGCGCATCTCCATGCTGCCGGACGTGCCGACGGTCACCGAGTCCGGCTGGAAGGACTTCGAGGTGGTGTCCACCTTCGGCGTGATGGCGCCGGCCGGCACGCCGCCGGAGGTGCTGGCGAAGCTGAACACCGAGATCGGCAAGATCATGCAGGACCCGGCCGCCAAGGAGCAGTTCCTGCAGCAGGGCGTGTACGTGCTGCCGCCGCAGACCCCCGCGCAGGCCGCCGAACGCCTGAGGGCCGAAGTGGCCAAGTGGGCCAAGGTGATCGACGAGACCGGTGTCAGGGCGGACGAGTGATCCTGCCCGCACGCAACGAGTGAAGTGAGCAAATGACCAAGCCAGAAGATCCCGCCGGCATGCGCAAGGGCCTCGTCAACTACGGCGACGCGGGCTTCTCCCTGTTCCTGCGCAAGGCGTTCATCAAGGGGTCGGGCCTCACGGACAACGCGCTGGAGCGCCCCGTGATCGGCATCACCGACACCGGCAGCGGCTACAACCCCTGCCACGGCAACATGCCGCAGCTGCTGGAGGCGGTGCAGCGCGGGATCATGCTGGCCGGCGGCCTGCCCGTGAAGTTCCCGACCATCTCGATCGGCGAGAGCTTCGCGGCGCCCACCAGCATGTACCTGCGCAACCTCATGTCCATGGACACCGAGGAGATGCTCAGGGCACAACCGATGGACGCCGTGGTGCTGATCGGCGGCTGCGACAAGACGGTGCCGGCGCAGTTGATGGGCGCGGCCTCGGCCGGCCTGCCCGCGATCCAGCTGATCACCGGCTCGATGCTCACCGGCTCGCACCGCGGCGAGACCGTGGGCGCCTGCACCGATTGCCGCCGCTACTGGGGCAAGTTCCGCGCCGAGGAAATCGATGCGCAGGAGATCGCGGACGTCAACAACCAGCTGGTCCCCAGTGTCGGCACCTGCTCGGTGATGGGCACGGCCAGCACCATGGCCTGCATCGCCGAGGCATTGGGCATGACGGTGCCCGGTGGCGCCTCGCCGCCGGCGGTGACTTCGGCGCGCATGCGCGTGGCGGAGCAGACCGGCACCGTCGCCGTGCAGATCGCGAAGAACCGCCTCACCATCGACAAGGTGCTGACGGAAAAGTCGCTGGAGAACGCGATGCGCGTGCTGCTCGCCATCGGCGGCTCCACCAACGCGATCGTGCACCTGACGGCCATCGCCGGGCGGCTGGGCTTCGAGGTCGACCTGCAGGCGCTGGACCGCATGGGCCGCGAGACGCCGGTGCTGGTGGACCTCAAGCCCTCGGGTGCGCACTACATGGAGCACTTCGACGCGGCCGGCGGCATGCCCGCGCTGCTGCGTGAGCTGAAACCCCTGCTGCACCTCGATGCGTTGACGGTCACCGGCCGCACGCTGGGCGAGGAGCTGGAACGCGCCGCGCCCCCGTTCAAGCAGGACGTGATCCGCCCGCGCACCGATCCCATCTATCCGCAAGGCGGCATTGCGGTGCTGCGCGGCAACCTCGCGCCGGGCGGCGCGATCATCAAGCAGTCGGCGGCCGACCCCAAGCTGATGGAGCACGAGGGCCGCGCCGTCGTGTTCGAGGGGCTGGAGGATCTCGCCGAGCGCATCGACAGCGAGGACCTCGACGTCAAGCCCGAGGACATCCTGGTGCTCAAGAACATCGGCCCCAAGGGCGCGCCCGGCATGCCCGAGGCCGGCTACATCCCGCTGCCGCGCAAGCTGGCGCGCCAGGGCGTCAAGGACATGGTGCGCATCTCCGACGGCCGCATGAGCGGCACCGCGTTCGGCACCATCGTGCTGCACGTCACGCCGGAGTCCGCGATCGGCGGGCCGCTGGCGCATGTGCGCAACGGCGACCGCATCCGCCTGTCGGTGGAGCAGCGCGAGATCGCCCTGCTGGTGACCGACGAGGAACTGGCGCGGCGCGCGAAGGAGCAGCCCGTGACCGAGCCGCGCGCCGAGCGCGGCTACCGCAAGCTGTTCCTCACCACCGTGACGCAGGCGGACAAGGGCGTGGACTTCGACTTCCTCGCCGCGCCGGAAATGCGCGGCCGCGTGCCGAAGGCGTAGCCGCCACTCTCCTACATCCTTCGAACGACTCGCGCCGCAACCTTGACCCTGCGCAAGGACGCGGCGCCTCGGCGGTCTCTTACTTCAAGTCCGGGCGATCAGCGCCTGCGGCGGCGTGGCCAGCCCTCCGGGGGCAGGGGCTGGCGCTCGATCATCGCCCCGCCCTCGGCCCAATGAGGAGACAGCATGGGCACATCCACATCCACCCTCAGGGCGGCGGCGCTGGGCGCCGCTGCGGCGGCGCTTGCGGCCTGCGTGGGCAGCGGGGGCGGCGCGGGCGGCGGCCCGGTCATGAGCCACTGGACGCCGGCTCCGCCCGGCACGACGTGGCAAGTGGTGCAGCGCAACACCGGCAGCTACGGCCAGGACGCGCAGGTCACGTGGACCCGCGAGGACACGCGCTGGAAGGGCGCGCCCGCCATCGGGCTGAAGAGCTCGATGGGCACCGTGATCATGACGGAGCCGGTCGGCGGGCGCTGGGTGAGCGTCGTGGATACGGGAGGCAAGCCGGTCCTCAGCTACGACCCGCCGATCGGCTGGCAATTCCCGCTGAAGGTCGGCAAGACCTGGTCGCAGCACGAGCGCATGACGCTGCACGCGAGCAGCAAGGTGGTCGAATTCGACTTCGCGTGCAAGGTGGAGGCCTTCGAGAAGGTAACGGTGCGCGCAGGCACGTTCGACGCGTTCCGCATCCACTGCAAGACCCCGGGCACGGACGACATCTACTGGATCAGCCCGCGCGTCGGCCCCTTCGTGAAGACGCAGCTGCGGCGGGACGCGAACAGCATGTTCGGCGCCGGCACGCAGGAGCAGGAACTGGTCAGCGCGCCGGCGGCGCGGCCGAACACGGCGGCGATGTAGCGCCGGCGCGCGCCCTCAGCGGCGCGCCGGCCACATGCGGGCGAACACCTGGTCGCGGTCGACGAGCAGGTGCTTCAGCCCGCCCGCGACGTGCAGCACCACGAGGACGACCAGCACCCACACCAGCGTCTCGTGCAGCTCGAAGAACTGCTTGGCGGTCGGCCGGCTGGCCGCGACCCAGCGGGGCAGGTCCGTGCCGAAGAAGACGAGCCCGGCGCGGCTGTACATCGCCCCGAGCAGGCCCGTGAGCGGCACGGCGATCATCAGCAGGTACAGCCCCGCCTGCGTCGCGCCGGACAGCAGCACCTGCCAGCGCGGCACGGCCGCCGGCAGGGATTCGGGCCGGTGCGCGAGGCGCCACAGCACCCGCAGCGCGACGAGCGCCAGCAGGATGAGGCCGACGGACTTGTGCAGTACGAAGAAGCGCTCGCCGCCGGGCGTGTCTTCGACGGTCATCATCCACCAGCCCAGGGACGCCATGAAGACGATCAGGGCGGCCAGCAGCCAGTGCAGCACGATGGCGGGAGTGGAGTAGCGCCAGGCGGGCGGGGAATAGGCACGTTGCAAGGTCGATGCTCCTCTAGCGGCGGGCCTGCGCCGCATGCCGGCGCAGGTCCATGCAGGGTGCGCGCCAGGCGGCGAAGGCCGCGCTCGCGGCCGCCACGGCGAGCACCCCGAAAACGATGTGGAAGACGTGCGTGACGCGCGCCGGGTCCAGGTGGGCCACCTGCAGCGCGGCCCCTTCGCCGGCGCCGGAGGACCCGAGCAGCACGAAGGCCATGCCGCCGAAGGCGGCGGTACCGAGCGTGGCACCGGTGGAGCGCGTCAGCGACAGCAGCGCGGCCGCGGCACCGAGCCGTTCGCGCCCGGCGAGGATCTGCGTGGCCAGTTGCGCGCTGGGCATGACGGTGCCGAACCCCAGGCCGCAGATCGCTGCGGCGGCGGTGATCAGCCCCGGGAACGGCGGCAGCAGCGCGAGCGCCAGGATCGCCACTGCGGCGGCGCCCAGCCCCCAGGGCGGCAGCTTGCCGCTGGTGCCGGTGCGTGCGCTGAACCGGCTGTTGAGCGTGGAGCCCACGACGATGCCGCCGGTGAGGGGCAGCAGCTGCAGGCCGGCATCGAGCGCGTTGGCGTGCCGCGCGACCTGCAGGTAGATCGGCAGCAGGAACAGCAGGCCGAACATCGTGGCGGCGAAGCCCGCCACGGACAGGCAGACCCAGGCCACGCCCGGCAGCTTCAGGATGTCCAGGGGCAGGAAGGCGTTGGGATGCCGGCGCTGCTGGCGCGCGAGCACCAGACCCGCGACGACGGCGGTGAGCGCCACGAGCGCGCTGGCGGGAGAGAGCAGGCGGAAGCTGTGCCCCACCTGCCCGAACCACACGAGCGCGCTGGCGGCGCAAAGCGCGAACAGCATGAAGCCCAGCGGATCGTAGGGCGCGTGCCGCCTGGGCGACGGGTGGGGCGTGGGCAGCAGCGCCATGCGCCACATCGCCAGCGCCGCCAGCGGCAGGTTCGCCAGGAACAGCCAGCGCCAGTCGCCGCCGTGCACCACCAGCCCGCCGATCAGCGGCCCGCCGACGCTGGAGACGGTGAAGACGACGGCGAAGTAGCCCTGGTAGCGCGGCCGGTCCCAAGGCGGCACCAGCTCGCCGATCAGCGCCTGCGACAGCACCATCAGCCCGCCGCCGCCCAGGCCCTGCAGCACGCGCGAGGCGATCAGCAGGCGCATGGTGGGCGCCAGCGCGCAGGCCAGCGAGCCGAGCGCGAAGACCGCCAGCGCCAGCAGCATCACGTTGCGCCGGCCGAAGCGATCGCCCAGGCGCCCGTACAGCGGCGCCATGATGGTGCAGGCCAGCAGGTAGCCGGCGGCGATCCAGGAGGTTTCCGCCAGGCCGCCGAGTTCGGAGGCGATGCGCGGCGTGGCGGTCACCAGCAGCGTCTGGTCCACCGCGCCCATGAACATCGGCAGCATGACCGCGCTGAACAGGGCCGCGAACGACGAGCGTGTGAGGTCCTCCGTGGCAGGCGCACGCGCATCGGGATGCGCGTGCTCGGTGCCGGTGGCGGATGAGGGCAGGCTGCCCTCGGACAGAAGGTGCGCCTCGCCCGCGGTCGCGCTGCTCGCGCTGCGGTCGGGCGAGAAGTCCTCTTCGTCGCTCACCCGAGCATCCTAAGCGAGCTGTCGCAAGTCTGCAGGCGGGGGTGGGACCGCGCCTACGCCACCGCTTCGCCGCGTCCTGCGCTATCGTCGCGCGCATGCAATCGCGCGTCATTCCCTCGACCGGCGAGGTGCTGCCCGTGATCGGCTGCGGCACCTACATGGGCTTCGACCGTTCGCCCGGGAGCGCCGAATTCGCGCAGCTGCCCCGCGTGCTGTCGGCGCTGTTCGAGGCGGGCGGCAGCGTCGTCGACAGCTCGCCGATGTACGGCAAGGCGGAGGCCGCGGTCGGGCAGCTGCTCGCCGAGGGGAGCATGCAGGGGCGGCCCTTCCTCGCCACCAAGGTCTGGACCGCGGGGCGCGCCGCCGGCATCCGCCAGATGGAGAACTCGCTGCGCCTGCTGCGCACGGACCGCATCGACTTGATGCAGGTGCACAACCTGCTCGACTGCGCAAGCCACCTGGCGACGCTGCGCCAGTGGAAGGAGGCGGGGCGGGTGCGCTACATCGGGATCACGCATTACACGCCGTCGGCCTATGCGGACGTCGAACAGGTGCTGCGCAGCGAGCCCCTGGACTTCCTGCAGATCAACTACTCCGCCCAGGAGCGCGAGGCGGAGCAGCGCCTGCTGCCGCTCGCGGCCGAACGCGGCGTGGCCGTCCTCGTGAACCGCCCGCTGGGCGGCGGCGGCCTGCTGCGGCGGCTGCGCGCGAAGGAACTCCCACCTTGGGCGCAGGAGATCGGCTGCACCAGCTGGTCGCAGCTGCTGCTGAAGTTCGCGCTGAGCCACCCGGCGGTGACCTGCGCCATCCCCGGCAGCGGCTCGCCGGAGCACATGGCGCAGAACGCGCTGGCCGGCGGCGGCACCATCCCGGGGCCGGACTACTGGCGCGACAAGGCCGCGGCCCTGGCCGCGTAGCATCCTTGCCGCACCGGTACCCTGAGGTTCCCCCTGATTGCCGGGGCGGCGCCGGCCCCGCAGCATCGGCCTCCATGCTGAACATCGCCGTCATCGGCCTGGGCTGGTGGGGCCGCATCGTGGTGGACCTGCTGGCCGGCAGCGACAAGCTGCGGGTCGTGCGCGTCGCGGACGTGGCGCCGCAGGGCGAGGCGTTCGCGGCCCGGCGCGGCCTGGCATTCTCCAACGCGTTCGAGGCCGTGCTGCGCGATCCCCGGGTCGAAGGCGTGGTGCTCTGCACGCCGCACAGCCAGCACACCGGGCAGATCGTCGCTGCCGCGCGCGCGGGCAAGCACGTGTTCTGCGAGAAGCCCCTGTCGATGACGCGCGCCGACGTGCTGCGCGCGATTGCCGCCGTGGAGGAAGCCGGCGTGGCGCTCGCCGTAGGACACGAGAAGCGCTTCGAGCCGCCGATCCAGGAGGTGATGCGCCTGCTGCGCGCTGGCGTGCTGGGCACGCCGCTGCAGGTCGAAGCCAACTTCAGCCAGGACAAGTTCCTCTCGCTGGCCGCCGACAACTGGCGGCTGTCCCCGCAGGAGGCACCCGCCGGGCCGATGACGGCCACCGGCATCCACCTGCTGGACCTCGCCGTGGGCGTGTTCGGCGAGGCGGAGACGGTGCATGCCAGCGTGCGGCAACTCGGCAGCCAGCTCACCAACGGCGACACGCTGGCGGCGCTGGTGACCTTCCGCCGCGGCGGCCACGCGCTGCTCACCGCGATCCTTGCCACGCCGTTCGCGGGCCGCTTCGCGGTCTACGGTTCCCAAGGCTGGGCCGAGGTCCGCGACAGGACGCACCCGGAAGCGCCCGAAGGCTGGACGCTCACCACCTGCCTGCGCGGCGAGCGGCCGGTGGCCGTGGACGTGCCACCGGCACCTGCGGTGCTGCGCAACCTCGAAGCCTTCGCCGACGCCGCCACCGGCGTGGCGCCGTATCCGGTGCCGCGCGAGCAGATGATCGCCAACGTGAGCGCGCTGGAGGCGATCTTCCGTTCCGCCGCCAGCGGCGCGATCGAACCCGTACAACACTGAAGAACCACAGGAGATCCCGCAGATGAAACTCGGCACCTTCATGATGCCCCTGCACCCGCCGGGCCGCGTCGCCACCGAGACGCTGGCGGAGGACCGCGAGGCGATCCTGCTGGCCGACCGCCTGGGCTACCGCGAAGCCTTCGTGGGCGAGCACGTGACGGACCTGGCCGAGAACGTCACCTCCTGCCTGATGTTCCTCGCCTCGCTGGCCCACGACACGAAGGACATCGTGCTGGGCAGCGGCACCATCAACATGCCCAACACGCATCCGGCGGCCGTGGCGGCGCAGGTCGCGATGCTGGACCACATCCTAAAGGGCCGCTTCATCATGGGCATCAGCCCGGGCGGCCTGATGTCGGACGCGGAGGTGTTCGGCAACTACCAGAAGAACCGCAACGCGATGTTCGTCGAAAGCATCAACATGGTGCTGAAGATCTGGGAGAGCGAGCCGCCGTACGACCTGCAGGGCGAGTTCTTCAAGGTCTCGACGAAGCAGACCTCGATCCTGGAGATCGGCCAGGGCGCGATCCTGCGGCCGTACCAGAAGCCGCATCCGCCCATCGTCGGCACCGCGGTGGCGCCGTACTCGGCCGGCGTGACCGAGATGGCCAAGCGCGGCTGGACGCCCATCTCCGCCAACTTCCTGCTGCCGGAATGGGTGAAGACGCACTGGCCCAAGTACGTCGAGGGCCGCGAGGCCGTGGGTGCGAAGGCCTCGCCGGCCGACTGGCGCGTGGCCAAGTCGATCTTCGTCGCCGACGACGACAAGGTGGCGCAGCGCTATGGCAAGGGCGCGGAAGGGCCGTATCACTTCTACTTCAGGCAGCTGGTTCGCAAGCTGGTGGGCTTCGCGGGCCGCTCCAACCTGTTCAAGGTGGACCAGAACCAGCCGGACAGCGAGATCACGCCGGACTACGTGACCAACCGCCTGGTGATCGCGGGCACCGTCAACAGCGTGGTCGACCAGATCCTGTCGTTCCGCGAGCAGGTCGGCGACTTCGGCACCTTGCTCTATGCCTCCCACGACTGGGTGGACCCGGCCCTGGGCAGGCGCTCCATGCAGCTCATGGCCGAAGAGGTGATGCCCCGCGTGAACGCCGCCATCGCGAAGGCGCCATGAACACCGGCCGCGTCGGCGACATCGACATGGCCTACGAGCTGGAAGGCCCGGCCGGCGCGCCCGTGGTGATGCTGGCGCACGGCATCCTGACCACGCACGGGATGTGGCGCGGGGTGGCGCAGGCCCTGCTGCCCCGCTGGCGCGTGCTGGGCTACGACCTGCGTGGCCACGGCGGCACGCGCGCGAGCGAGCCGCCGTACACGATGCAGCGGCTGGCCCAGGACGCGATCGCGCTGCTGGATGCGCTGGACCTGCAGCGCGTGCACTTCATCGGCTCCTCGCTGGGCGGCATGATCGGCCAGCGGGTGGCGGCCCTCCACGGCAAGCGCTTCCTGTCCGTCACCCTGGCCAACACCGCCGCCGTGCAGGGCGCGCCCCAGGCGTGGCAGGAGCGCATCGCCACGGCGCGGGAGAAGGGCGTCGCGGCGCTGGTGGAACCCACGCTGCAGCGGTGGTTCTCGCCCGCCTTCCTGGCCGCCAACCCCGAGCCGGTGCAGCGCATGCGGGCGCTGGCGGCGCAGACGGACGTGCGCGGCTTCTGCGGCTGCGCGGCGGCCGTGCGCGACCTGGCGCACGCCGAGATCCTGGCCTCCATCCGCCCGCCCACCCTGGTGATCGTCGGCGAGCAGGACCAGGCGACGCCGCCCGCCGCCGGCGAGTTCATCCAGCAGCGCATTCGCGGCTCGCGGCTCGCCCGCCTGCCGGCGGGACACCAGTCGGCCGTGGAGTGCCCCGAGGCCTTCGCGGCCGCCTGGGAAGCCTTCGCCCGCACCTTGTCCTGAGGCAAGGAAACGCCCGCGCGGCGCGTGACAAGATCGGGGCTCGCCGGCTCGACCCGGCGAGCGGCAGAACAAGACCCAGGAGACAAGCCCATGGTGAATGCCCCCTTCGCGGACGGGCACGCGCTCGCGCCGCCCGAGGTGGTGCGCGAAGCGCGCGCCGACGGCAGCTTCGTGCTGCGCCATCCGCGCCCGCTGCAACCCTACGCACGCTGCGTGGGCGACTGGCTCGAACACTGGGCCGCCACCACGCCCGATGCGCTGTTCCTCGCCGAGCGCGATGCGCAGGGCGACTGGCGCCGGCTCACCTACCACGAGGTGCGCGAGCAGGTCGGCCGCATCGCCCAGGGCCTGCTGGACGCACGGCTGCCGGCCATGAGGCCGGTCGTGATCCTGTCCGACAACGGCATCGATGCCGCCCTGCTGGGCCTGGCTTCGATGCACGTGGGGCGGCCCTTCTGCATGGTCTCCAGCGCCTATTGCCGCCTGACGAAGGACTACACCAAGATCGCGGGCATCCTGGACATGCTGCAGCCGGCGCTGGTGTACGCCGCGGACGCGCGGGTGTACGGGCCGGCGGTGCGGCACTGGGGCGGCAAGTGCGCGACCGTCTTCGGCGCGCATGCGCAGGAGGTCCCCGGCGCGCGCGCCTTCCCGGTGCTGTGCGAGGCCGAGGAATCCGAGCAGGTGGGGGTGGCCTTCGCCGCGATCCGGCCGGAGCACCACGCCAAGTACCTGCTCACGAGCGGCTCCACCGGCCATCCCAAGGTGGTGATCAACAACCACCGCATGCTGTGCGCCAACCAGCAGATGATGGCGCAGGCCTGGCCCTTCCTCACGCGCCACCGGCTCGTGCTGCTGGACTGGCTGCCCTGGAGCCACACCTTCGGCGGCAACCACAACTTCCACATGGTGCTGGCGCATGGCGGGGCGCTGTACATCGACGAGGGCCGGCCCGCGCCGGGGCTGGTCGAGAAGACGGTGCGCAACCTGCGCGACGTGAAGCCGAACTTCCACTTCAACGTGCCGCGCGGCTTCGACATGCTGCTGCCCTTCCTGGAGGAGGACGAGGCCTGCGCGCGCGAGGTGCTGGGCGGCATGGAAGGGATCTTCTACGCGGGCGCGGCGCTGCCGCAAAGCCTGTGGTCGCGGCTGGAAGCGGTGGCCGCGAAGGTGCGCGAGCGGCCGCTGTGGTTCACGTCGTCCTGGGGTTCGACCGAAACGGCGCCGGCGATCACGACGGTGCACTGGCGAATCGACCGCGCCGGCTGCCTCGGCCTGCCGTTGCCCGGCGCCGAACTCAAGTTCGTGAGGAACGGCGAGAAGCTGGAGATGCGCGCCCGCGGGCCCAACATCTTCCCCGGCTACCTCGACCGGCAGGACCTCACCGACGCGGCCTTCGACGAGGAGGGCTACTACTGCATCGGCGACGCCGGCAAGCTGGTGGACGCCGGCGACATCGCGCAGGGCGTGGCCTTCGACGGCCGCGTGGCGGAGGACTTCAAGCTGACCACCGGCACCTGGGTGAGCGTGGGCACGCTGCGCCCGCGCATCGTGAGCGCGCTGGCGCCGCACGTGTCCGATGTCGTCATCACGGGGCACGACCAGTCCGAGATCGGCCTGCTGGTGTTTCCGACACCGCAGGCCAAGGCCTTGCCCGAGGGCGCACTCGCCGCGCATGTGCGCAGCGTGCTGCAGCAGCTGCACGCGCAAGGCAGCGGCTCTTCCCAATGCCCGACATGCGCCATCGTGCAGGCGGAGCCGCCCAGCGCGGATGCGGGCGAGATCACGGACAAGGGCTACCTCAACCAGCGCGCGGTGCTGTCGCGCCGCGCATCCGACGTCGCCGCGCTCTACGCCGGGACCGACCCGCGCGTGATCCGGCCCTGAAACTCTTCCAGGAGGAACTGCCATGAGATTCGACAACGCGTACATCCCGGGCCCGCTGCTGTGGTCCTCGCCCTTCATCCGCTGGCAGGGGTCGGCGGCGGACGTGTCCAGCATGGACCTCGCGGTGCAGGTCACGCGGGACGCGCTGGCTGCGCGCGACTTCGATCCTTCCGCGATCGCGCAACTGGTGTACGGCACGACCGTGCCGCAGGTGGGCAGCTTCTATGCGGCGCCCGTGATCGCGGCGCGCATGGGCCTGCCAGGTGTGGGCGGCCCCACGATCTCGCAGGCCTGCGCGACCTCCGTCGCGTGCGTCATGCAGGCCGCCGCCGCGGCGCAGCTTTCGGGCGGCGACGCGCAACTGGTGGTGACCGCGGACCGCGTGAGCAACGGGCCGCTGATGCTCTATCCGCGCCCCAACGCGATGGGTGGCGCGCCGGTGACGGAGCACTGGGTGCTGGACAACTTCAAGTGCGATCCGTGGACCGGCGAGTCGATGATCCACACGGCCGAAGAGACCGCACGCGAGGGCGGTTTCACGCGCGCGCAGGCCGACGAGGTGGCGCTGCTGCGCTACACGCAGTACCAGCAGGCACTGGCGGACGACCGCCGGATCCAGAAGCAGTACTTCCAGGCGATCGTGATCCCGCAGCGCAAGGGGCAGCTGGTGCTGGAGCAGGACGAGGGGATCAGCCCGTACAGCAAGGAAGGGCTCGCGGGGCTCAAGACTGTGTTTCCGGGCGGCGTGACGACGCCGGGCTCGCAGACGCATCCGGCCGACGGTGCCGCGGGTCTCGTGGTGACGGGCCGCGACCAGGCGAAGGCGCTGGCGCGCGGGCAGGGCGTGGTGCGGCTGCTCTCGGCCGGCCAGGCGCGGGCGGAGAAGGCGCGCATGCCCAAGGCGCCGGCGCTGGCGGCGCAGCGCGCGCTCGATGCCGCCGGCAAGACCATGCGCGACGTGAAGGCGGTGGTCACGCACAACCCCTTCGCGGTGAACGACCTCTGGTTCGCCAAGGCGATGGAGTATCCGCTGGAGAAGATGAACCCGCTGGGATGCAGCCTGATCTACGGGCACCCGCAAGGGCCGACGGGGATGCGGGGGATCGTGGAGCTGGTGCACGCGTTGCGGATGCAGGGCGGCGGGATCGGGCTCTTCACCGGTTGCGCCGCGGGGGACATGGGCGCGGCGCTGCTGCTCTCCGTGGATTGATGCCTTCCTCCCTCCCCCTCCGGGGGAGGGCCGGGGTGGGGGCGCTCGGGCGCTCAAATGCCCTCGGGAGTGCCCCCACCCCAACCCTCCCCCGGAGGGGGAGGGAGGAAAACCGTCAAGCCGTGGCGGTGACGCGAATGCCGCGGATCTGCCCCGCCTCGCGCGACGGCGCCGGACGCGCATAGGTCGCCGGGTCGAACTTGTGCAGCAGCTCCGCCTCGCGCGCCCGTGCGAGCGCCACGTTCGCCAGCTTCACATGGCCGAAGCCGCGCATCGACAGCGGCAAGGCCGCGATGTCCGTCGCCGTCTTCAGCCGCTCCGGCGTGAGCGCCGGCAGCAGCGCCTCGACGCGTGAACGATAGGCTGCAATCAGCTCCCGCTCCATCCGCCGCTCCGCCGTGCGCCCGAACAGATCCCACATCGTGCCGCGCAACCGCCTCCCCTGCGCCAGCAGCTTCATCGCCGGCATCATCCAGGCGCCCAGCCGCACCTTGCGCGGCGGCTGCCCGTCCTTCGCGCGCGCGAGCGCCGGCGGCGCCATGAAGAACTCCAGCGCGATGTCGCCCTCGAACTGCTGCTGCAGCGAACGCCGGAACTCGCCGTCCGTGAACAATCGCGCGACCTCGTATTCGTCCTTGTACGCCATCAGCTTCAGCAGCGATTGCGCCACGGCACGGGCGAAGGGCAGCGAGGCATCCGCGCCCAGCGCCTGCTCGCGCACGCGCACCTTCGCCACGAAATCCGCATACAGGCGCGCATAGCGCTCGTCCTGGTAGCCGGTCAGGTGCGCCATGCCGCGCGCGACGATCGCATCGAGCGTCTGCGGCCCGTCCGGCGCCTCGAGCACCTCGCCGCGCAGCAGCGGCCCGATCGCCTCCGGCGCGCCGACCGCGAGCCGCCCCAGCGAGAACGCAAGCTTGTTGTGGTCCACCGCCACGCCGTTGAGGTCGATCGCGCGCATCAGTGCATCCAGGCTCACGGGCACCAGCCCGCGCTGCCATGCCGAGCCGAGCGCGATGATGTTGGAGAAGATCGCATCGCCGAGGAAGGCCTCCGCCAGCGCCTGCGTATCCAGGGTCTCGACGCGATCGGCTCCGGCCGCGAAGCGCAGCTTCTCCAGCAGCTGCGGCACCTTCAGGCTCGCATCCGGATTGCGCAGGCTCTCGGCCACGGGCACTTCGTGCGTGTTGGCCAGGATGCGCGTGCGGCCGTGGCGCACGGTGGCGAGCGCATCGGACGAGGCGCCCACCACCAAGTCGCACGCGAGCAGCGCGTCGGCCTGCTGCGTGTCGATGCGGACCTGGTTCAGGCGCGCGGGAGTGTCCGCGAAGCGCACGAAGCTCAGCACGGAGCCGCCCTTCTGCGCGAAGCCCATGAAGTCCAGCACGCTGGCGCTCTTGCCCTCCAGGTGGGCGGCCATCGCCACGAGCGCGCCGATGGTGACCACGCCGGTGCCGCCCACGCCGGTGACCAGCAGGTCGTAGGGTGCGTTCCATACGTGCGGGGCCGGTGGCGGCAGCGCGTCGACCTGCGCCATGAAGGGCGTGGACCCGCGGGCGAGGGCGCCCGAGCGCTTGCGCGGCCGACCCCCGAGCACGCCGACGAAGCTGGGGCAGAAGCCCTTGGCGCACGAATAGTCCTTGTTGCAGCTGCTCTGGTCGATCCGGCGCTTGCGCCCCAGCGGCGTCTCCAGCGGCTGCACCGCCACGCAGTTGCTCTGCACCGAGCAGTCGCCGCAGCCTTCGCACACGCGGTCGTTGATGAACACGCGCCGCGCCGGGTCCACCAGCTCGCCCTTCTTGCGGCGGCGGCGCTTCTCCGCCGCGCAGGTCTGCTCGTAGATCAGGACCGTCACGCCGGGCACTTCGCGCAGGCGGCGCTGCACCGCGTCGAGCGCGTCGCGGTCGTGGAATTCGGTGCCGGCGGGGAAGCGGTCCTTGATACGGTGGTACTTCGCGATGTCGTCGGACACCACCACGACCTGCTTGACGCCCTCGGCCTCGACCTGGCGCGCGATGCCGTCGACGCTGATGATGCCGTCCACCGGCTGGCCGCCCGTCATGGCCACCGCGTCGTTGAACAGGATCTTGTAGGTGAGCGTCGCGCGCGCGGCCACCGCCTGCCGGATCGCCAGGTAGCCCGAGTGGTAGTAGGTGCCGTCGCCCAGGTTCTGGAACACGTGCGGCACCTTGGTGAACATCGCGTGCGACACCCAGTCCACGCCTTCGCCGCCCATCTGGATCAGGCCCTCCGTTTCGCGGTCCATCCAGCTCGCCATGAAGTGGCAGCCGATGCCCGCCTGCGCATGCGAGCCTTCGGGCACGCGCGTGGAGATGTTGTGCGGGCAGCCGGCGCAGAAGTAGGGCACGCGCTTGACCGTGTCGCCCGCGTTGGAGAGCAGCTCGGGCAGGGTGAAGTCGCGCACCAGGTGACGCCGGTCGAGGTCGGCGAAGTGGCCCACCAGCCATTGCGCGACGATCTCGATCAGCCGCGAGGGCCGCAGCTCGCCGAGCGCGGACACGAGCGGCCGGCCTTCGGCGTCCGTCTTGCCGACGATCACCGGGCGCTCGCGCTCGTTGTAGAACAGGGAGCGCAGCTGCTCCTCGACGACCGCGCCCTTTTCCTCGATCACCAGCACTTCCTTCAGGCCGCGGACGAACTCGCGCATGCGCGTGGGCTCGACGGGGTACGTGAGCCCGAGCTTGTAGATGCGCACGCCGTGCGCGGCGAGCGTTTCCAGCGGGATGTCGAGGCGCCGCAGCACCTCCATCAGGTCGTAGTGCGCCTTGCCCGCGGTGACGATGCCCACCGTGGCGCGCGGGCTGGCGACGACGTGCCGGTCGATGCTGTTGATGCGCGCGAAGGCCCGCACCGCGTCGAGCTTGGCGTGCAGCCGCTGCTCGATCACGAGCGAGGGCAGGTCGGGCCAGCGGTAGTGCAGGCCGCCCGCGGGCGGCGCGTAGCCGGTGAGTTGCCGCACCGTATCGGCGTCCTGCCAGGTGGCGATGCGCGCGTTCACCAGGTCGAGGTCCACCGTGGCGGCGCTCTCCACCACTTCCGACAGCGCGGTGAAGCCGACCCAGTTGCCCGAGAAGCGCGAGAGCGCCCAGCCGTAGAGCCCGAACTCCAGGTACTCCGCCACGTTCGCGGGCGACACGACCGGCGCGTGCCAGGACTGGAAGGCCTGGTCGCTCTGGTGCGGCATGGAGGAGGAAACGCAGCCGTGGTCGTCGCCGGCCACCATCAGCACCCCGCCGTGCGGCGAGGACCCGTAGGCGTTGCCGTGCTTCAAGGCGTCGCCCGCGCGGTCCACGCCCGGGCCCTTGCCGTACCACAGCGCGAACACGCCTTCGCAGGTGCGCTCGGGGTCGGCTTCCACGCGCTGGGTGCCGAGCACCGCGGTCGCGCCGAGTTCCTCGTTGATGGCGGGCAGGAAGCGCACACCGGCTTCCTCGAACTTCTTGCCGGCCTTCCACACGGCGAGGTCCACCATGCCCAGGGGGGATCCGCGATAGCCGCTCAGGAAGCCGCGCGTGTCCAGGCCGGCGGCCGCATCGCGCTGGCGCTGCATCAGCATCAGCCGCACCAGCGCCTGCGTGCCGGTGAGGAAGATGGCGCCGCCGGGCGCCCACAGGCTGTCGCTCAGGCGGTATTCGGGGCGCGCGATCGGCGAGGTATCGGCGAGGGTGCTCTCTGGCATCGCTGGGTCTCCTTCAGCAGGTACAGCTTAGTTGCGCAGGCGAAGAATGTGATTCTTCTTTCCCGCGGGGAAGCCGGCACTGGAGAATGCAGTTTCCAGAATCTGGGGTCATCAGGAATGAATCAACTCGACCGTCACGACGTGCTCCTCCTGAGCGAACTCCAGCGCGATTCGCGCCAGACCGTGCAGCAGCTCGCGGCGGCCGCGGGCCTGTCGGCGACGCCGGCCTGGAAGCGCGTGAAGGAGATGGAAAGCGCCGGCATCATCCTCGGCTACACCGCGCTCGTGGACCGCGAGAAGGTGGGCCTCACGCTCGCCGTGCTGGCCGAGGTGAACCTCACGCGGCACAGCGAGGACGACGTGCGCCGCTTCGAGGAAGCCGTGGCCGCCAGTCCGCAGATCGTGAGCTGCTACGCCACCACCGGCCAGGCCGACTATGTGCTCAAGGTGCTGGTGCCGGACATCAAGAGCTACGAGGCCTTCCTGCACGGCACGGCGTTCAAGCTCCCCGGCGTGACGCACGTGCGTTCGAGCGTGGTGCTCAAGGAAGTGAAGGCGGAGACGCGGCTGCCGCTGGCAGGCGGCGAGCGCGCACCAGCGCCGCGGCGTCGCCGGTCCTGAAAGCGCGGCCTGGCCGGTCAGGCCGGCGGCTGCGCCTGCAGGCGCTTCGCCTGGGCGCGCATGCCATCGAAGACGGCGCCGGCCACGTCCTGCGGAAAGTCCGCGGGCAGCTGCCTTGCCGCGCCGTCGATGGCGGAGTCCACCTTTTCGAGCAGCTCGCCGATGATGTCCTCGGCGTCGTCGCCCCAGCCGCAGCGCGCGGCCATGGCATTGAAATGGCGGCGCATGATTTCGGACAGCCGGTAGTGGCGGCTCCTGCCGCTCACCGCCATCGCCAGCTTGGCGTCGTGCCACGGCAGCCGGTTGCGGCCGTTGCCGATGATCGGCCAGGCCGAGAGCACGTCATAGAGCGGCGTGAGCTGGTAGCCGCCGCCTGCCAGCAGCCGGAGGCTGAAGTTCTTCGCATGGCCGTCGGTGGCCGCCATGAGCCAGAACAGCACCTGCGATTGCAGCAGCGTCTTCAGGTCGGCGCGCGCATGGGAGTAGAGCAGGAAGCGGGCGAGGTCCTGCACGCCGGGGCCGCCGTCGGATTCGTACTTGCGCAGCGGGCCCACCCCCAGCACCTGGCAGAAGTCCTCCTGCGGCAGCCGCAGGATCCATTGGCCGGACGCATGCAGCTGGCGGTCGAAGCGCTCGACGACCAGGACGGCCGGATGGTCGGCGAAGCGCGCGATCTCCGCGCGCGCAACGGGCAGGCCGAACTGTTCCAGCAGCTTCAGGCAGAGCCATTCGTTGTGCACCGACGTGCGCATGTCGGCCTGCATGTTCCCGACGAGGCCGAGGGGCAGCTTCAGGATGTGCGTCGTGGGCGTCGCGCCTGCGGGGCGCAACCACCGGCCGTCGTGCCGCAGCAGCGCCGTCTTCTCCTGCGCGCCGGCGATCGAGATGCGCAGGTCCTGGCCGTCGTCCCGCTGGCCCGGTGCCGGCGGGGCGACCGCGCCGCGCAGCAGCTGCGCGACCTCCTCGTCGGAGAGCGCGCTGCCCTCGATGCGGTTGAAGCCCTGGGGCTCCTGGTCCTGCGGCAGCAGCTGGATGGCGCCCACGCAATCGCGGCCGATCGCCGCCAGCAGGTCGAAGGCGCTCTCCGAGCCGGCGGCGTAGCGCTGCGCCAGCCGGCGGCGGATGGTCTGGCTCTCCGGCAGCAGGTTCTCGAAGTAGTTCTCGACCACCTCGCCGCGCAGGGGCGGGTTGCCTTCCTGGAAGCGCAGCGACAAGGACAGCGGCCGCCCGTGGGCCGATGCGACCCAGCTGTCGTCGTAGCGCAGCTCCGTGGGCTTGCGCCCCGGCGGGGTCCACGAACCCACGCGCAGGCCGTTGGCCCAGAGCGTGAGCGGGCTCGAGAGAGACCGGCGGCCCATCGCTTACCAGTCCGTGGCGGGCGGCGGAGGGGGTGCGCCGGTTTCGTCGCGCGCCTGCAGCGTGAGCTGCAGCCCGAGCTGGGCGCACAGGGCCAGCAGCTGTTCGACGCTGAGGGTCCCCGGATCCCGCTCCAGCTCCGAAAGCCGGTTCTGGCTGAGGCCCAGCCGCGCGGCGAGCTGCGCCTGCGAAAGCTTGCGGCTCTTGCGCCGACCCTGGAGCAGCGAAGCAAGCTGGTCGGGTGTGACGATGGGCTGGGCGGATGGTGGCATAGCGGAATTTCCGATATATGCAGTATATCGATATTGGTGATATCAATGTGTTATCGGCAAAAGCGATAATGCGCCAATATCGAACTTTCCGATGGGAGGCGCTGCCAGCGTGAAGCTGGTGCTTCCCCCGCATTCCTTGATCCGCCGCAAGGACAGCAGATCGCCTATGATCTACCGACCGGTCGGCAATAAGCGCCCGACCCGCCAAGGAGACGCGATGTACACGCAGGCCATGGACACCCAGGGCAAGGACGGCGATGCCCGCAAGCCGGTGCGCTCCGCCGAGGACATGCAGCTCGAGGACGCCTTCGAGGCGCGCATCGCCGCGGGCGAATTCGTCGAGCCCAAGGACTGGATGCCGGAGCACTACCGCAAGACGCTGGTGCGGCAGATATCCCAACACGCGCATTCGGAGATCGTGGGCATGCTGCCCGAGGGCAACTGGATCACGCGCGCGCCCACGCTCAAGCGCAAGGCGATCCTGCTGGCCAAGGTGCAGGACGAGGGCGGGCACGGCCTGTACCTCTATTCCGCCGCCGAGACGCTGGGCACCTCGCGCGACCAGATGATAGAGGCGCTGCACAGCGGCAAGGCCAAATACAGCTCGATCTTCAACTACCCCACGCTCACCTGGGCCGACGTCGGCGTGGTCGGCTGGCTGGTCGACGGGGCGGCGATCATGAACCAGGTGCCGATCTGCCGCTGCTCGTACGGGCCGTATGCGCGCGCCATGATCCGCATCTGCAAGGAGGAAAGCTTCCACCAGCGCCAGGGCTTCGAGAGCCTGCTGACGATGATGGAGAAGGGCACGGATGCCCAGCGCGCGATGGTGCAGGACGCGGTGAACCGCTGGTGGTGGCCCTCGGTCATGATGTTCGGCCCGCCGGACGACCAGTCGCCCAACACCGCGCAGTCGATGCGCTGGGGCATCAAGCGGGTGTCGAACGACGAACTGCGCCAGCGCTTCGTGGACGCCACGGCCGAACAGGCGAAGGTGCTGGGCGTGACCTTGCCCGATCCGCAGCTGAAGTGGAACGAGGAGCGCGAGCACTACGACTTCGGCGCGATCGACTGGGCCGAGTTCTGGCGCGTCATCGCCGGCAACGGCCCGTGCAACCGCGAGCGCCTGGCCGCGCGCGTGGACGCTTGGGAAGAGGGGGCGTGGGTGCGCGAGGCGGCGCTGGAGTTCGCGCGCAAGCAGGCAGCGCGTGAGGCCAGGGCTGCATGAAGAAAGGACAGCCGGACGCAGAGGACGCAAAGGGTACGCAGAGGACGCAAAGAATTCATCTTCATGGATGTTCTTTTGCGCTCTCTGCGTACCCTTTGCGCCCTCTGCGTCCGGATGTCCGGTTTTGATTCCGAACAGGATCTGATATGAGCGACGTGAAGCAAGAGTGGCCGCTGTGGGAGGTTTTCATCCGCAGCAAGTCGGGCCTGGACCACAAGCATTGCGGCAGCCTGCATGCCCCGGACGCGAAGATGGCGGTGCAGATGGCGCGGGACGTGTACACGCGCCGGCAGGAAGGCACCAGCGTGTGGGTGGTGCGCAGCGACCATATCGTCGCCAGCGACCCGGGCGAGAAGTCCATGTACTTCGACCCGATGGAGGACAAGGTGTACCGCCACCCGACCTTCTACCAGCTGCCCGAGTCCGTGGATCACATGTGAGGGGCGGGCGATGCAGGCTTCCATCCGCATGGCCGACACGCCGCAACTGCAGTACCTCCTGCGCATCGGCGATACCGCGCTGATCCTCGCGCAGCGCCTGGGCGAATGGACCGGCCACGCGCCGGTGCTGGAGGAGGACATCGCGCTGGCCAACATGGCGCTCGACCTGATCGGCCAGTGCCGCGCCGTGCTGGCGCATGCCGGCGCCGTGGAAGGCGCGGGGCACGACGAGGACCAGCTCGCCTTCCTGCGGGAGGAGCGCGACTACCGCAACGTCACGCTGGTCGAACTGCCGCGCGGCGACTTCGCCTTCACCGTGGTGCGCAACACCATGATGGCCACCTTCTTCAAGCTGCTCTGGCAGAGGCTCGCCGCATCCGGCGACAACGAGCTGGCCGCGATCGCCGGCAAGGCGGTGAAAGAGGCGCGCTACCACCAGCAGCATGCGGCCGACTGGCTGGTGCGGCTGGCCGGCGGCACCGCGGAGTCGCGCCAGCGCACCGAAAAGGCACTGGCCGATCTCTGGCCCTATCACGCGGAACTGTTCGCCCCCGACGCGGTGGACGAGCATGCGGCGCAGACGGGGCTCGGCCCGCGCTGGAGCGAACTGCGCGAACCCTGGCTCACGGACATGGCGCAGATCCTCGAGGAGGCCGGCCTCGCGCTGCCCGAGACGGTGCCCTTCCTGAGCACCGGCAAGCAGGGCGTGCACAGCGAGCACATGGGCTTCATCCTGGCCGACCTGCAGCACCTGCAGCGCGCGTATCCGGGAGGCGTGTGGTGACACGCACCGAGCGCGCCTGGCAGGTGCTGGCCGGCGTGCTGGACCCGGAGGTGCCGGTGCTGTCGGTGCGGGATCTCGGCATCGTGCGCGACGTGATCGACCACGGCGGGGAACTCGAGGTCGTGCTGACGCCCACCTATTCGGGCTGTCCCGCCACCGAGGCGATCGAGCAGGGCGTGCTTGCGGCCATCGACGCCGAAGGCCTGGGCCCCGCGCGCACCACCCTGCGCCGGGCCCCCGCGTGGACCACCGACTGGATCAGCGAGGACGGCAGGCGCAAGCTGCGCGAGTACGGCATCGCTCCTCCTTCCCACGTCATTCCCGCGCAGGCGGGAACCCGGAGCATCCTGGTCTTCCGGCGCAAGCCGCAAGCGCTCGCCTGCCCCCACTGCGGCAGCGCGCACACCGAACGCCTCTCCCCCTTCGGCTCCACCGCCTGCAAGGCCCTCTGGCGCTGCCTGGCCTGCCGCGAGCCCTTCGAACACTTCAAGCCGATCTAGATGTCCTCCCTGTTCCATCCCCTGCGCGTACGCTCGGTGCAGCCTGACACCGAGGAGGCCGTGATCGTCTCCTTCGACGTGCCCGAGGAACTGCGGCCCGTCTTCGGCTTCACGCAGGGCCAGTACCTCACCCTGCGCCGCGAGATCGACGGCCAGGACCTGCGCCGCTCCTATTCGATCTGCGCCGGCGTCGACGACGCCGAACTGCGCGTGGGCGTGCGCAAGGTCGCGGGCGGCGTTTTCTCCAACTGGATCAACGAGCACCTGAAGCCCGGCGACATGCTGCAGGTGATGGCGCCGCAGGGCCGCTTCTTCGTGCCGATCGAGCCGCAGGCGCAGCGGCACCACCTGGGCATCGCGGGCGGCAGCGGCATCACGCCGATCCTGTCGATCATGAAGACGGTGCTGGCGCGCGAGCCCGCCAGCCGCTTCACCCTGATCTACGGCAACCGCAAGCTGCGCTCCACCATGTTCAAGGAGGAACTCGACGACCTGAAGGACCGCTACATGGCGCGGCTGGGGGTCCACCACGTGTTCTCCGACGAGCACACCGAGTCGCCATTGACCATGGGCGTGATGAACCGCGAGAAGCTCGGCGAGTTCCTGCGGGTGCTGGTGCCGCCCGAGCGCATCGCGCACGCGTACATCTGCGGCCCGTTCCAGATGAACGACGAGGCCGAGGCGGCGCTGCTCGCGGCCGGCCTGCCCGAGGAGCGCATCCACATCGAGCGCTTCGGCATCGCGCACAAGCCCGGCGGGCAGGTCGGCGCGGTGCTGCACCAGTCGCATGCCAGCGACGCCGCCAAGGCCCGCATCACCATCGTGCGCGACGGCCTGCAGCGCGACTTCCTGTTCTCGCGCGAGCAGCCCAGCATCCTCGATGCGGCGTCGGCGGCGGGGCTGGAGGTGCCGTACTCCTGCACGTCGGGCGTGTGCGGCACCTGCCGCGCCAAGCTGATGGAGGGCAAGGTGCGCATGGAGCGCAACTTCGCGCTAGACAAGAAGGAGGTCGCGGCGGGCTACGTCCTGACCTGCCAGGCGCACCCGCTCACCGAGCGCGTGGTGCTGTCCTTCGACGAAAGATAAGGATGTCGGCCCCCACGCTTGTCACTTCGTGTACTGCGCTGCCCCCCGGGGGGGCTTCAGCCGCCTTGGGGCGGCCCGGCGGCGGCTGATCTCCATGGGCCGCGGACGCCACGCCGGCTACGACGAACAGCGCGAGATGATCCTCGCGCATGCGGCGGCCCTGTTCGCGCGCGGCGGCTATCCGGGCACGTCGATGAACCAGGTGGCGGAGGCCTGCGGCCTGTCGAAGGCCACGCTGTACCACTACTACCGCGACAAGTACGCGCTGCTGGTGAGCATCGCCGAAGGGCATGTCACGCGGCTGCAGGGCATCGTCGACGAGGCGCTGGCGGAGGAAGCCACGCCGGCCGGCCGGATGCGCATGCTGATCCGCCGGCTGGTCGAGGAATACGCCAGCGCGCAGAACGAACACCGCGTGCTCACCGAGGACGTGAAGTTCCTCGATGCCCCCGACCGCGAGCGCATCCTGGGCAAGGAGCGCGAAGTGGTGGCGGCTTTCGCGCGGGTGGTCGCCGCGCTGCGACCGGACCTGCAGGAGGCGGCCATGAGCAAGCCGCTCACGATGCTGCTGTTCGGGATGGTGAACTGGATGTTCACCTGGATGAAGCCCGAGGGGCCGCTGGCGTACGACGACATGGCGCCCGTGGTCACCGACCTGTTCCTCGGCGGCCTGCAGGCGGTGCAGGCGCCCTTGCGCACGGCGACCGTCGATTAGGCGGCTCCTGTCACTCCCCGCCGTGCGCGCCGCGCCTGCCAACGAGCCGTGCATGCCAGTGAGGCCGACACCGGCAAGCGCGTGCAGAAGTTCCGGCGGCGCCGATCACGCCAGCAGCGCCTTCCATTCGGGCCCAGGCGGCGCGGCTATGCGCGGGCGGCCCGGCAGCTCCATCCATTCGCAATGCAGCCACAGCCGCGTGGCCCCCAGCCACTGCGCCACCGCGCGGTTGTGCGCGCCCTTGCCGTGCGTGGTGTCGCCGACCAGGGGATGCGCGATGTGCTTGAAGTGGCGGCGGATCTGGTGGCGGCGGCCGGTGACGGGCTCGGCGGCCACCAGCGCGTAGCGGCTGCTCGCATGGCGCGCATCGACCTGGAAGGGCCACTCGAAGCAGGCCAGGCGCTCGAAGCGCGTGACGGCGGGAATGCGCTCCTGGCCCTGTGAAGGAAGCTCGGGATCGCGGGCCAGCGGCTGGTCTATCATGCCGCGCTCGGGGGGCCAACCGCGCACCAGCGCGAGGTAGCGCTTGCGCACATGGCCGTCCTCGAACGCGCGACCGCCTTCCCGCGCCGCCTGCTGGCTGCGCGCGAGCACCAGCACGCCGCTGGTGCCCTTGTCCAGCCGGTGCAGCGGCCACAGCCACTCGCCGCGCGCATCGCGCAGCAGCTTCAGCGCGCTGCGTTCCTCCCCCGCGTCGAGTGCGCTGGGATGCACGAGCAGGCCGGCCGGCTTGTCGATGGCGACCAGCTCGGCGTCCTCGTAGACCACGAAAAGGGGTTGCATGTCCAGTGCCAGGTGCAAGCAATCGTAGGGGGATTCCCACAGGAACGGTGGATGAAGCTGTGGACAACCGGGTGCGCAAGTGCCCAGGCCCGCGCCAGTGCTGGCGCCCGACACAATGACCAATCCGAAGGCAGGATGAGGCCGGCGGGGCTGCGGCGGCGCAGCAACCGACGGCCGGGGCCCGGGCGCGGGAAGCTGCCTAAGCCGTTGCCGCGTATTCGAGTGCCAGCTCGCCGTCCGTCTCCGGATCGAGCAGGTCGTCCAGCAGCGGCAGCACCGCCATCGTTTCCTTCTGGATGTGCGAGACCTGGCGCTCGATCAGTTCCAGCGTCCCCAGGCGCAGGCGGTCCCAGGCTTCCTCGTCGACGACGCCCTGCGCGACCTCGCGCGCGAGCGGCAGGAGTTCCTCGGCCACCTCGCGGATCGCGTCGTGCTCCTCGCGCATCAGGGCCGCGATCGCGCCGTCGCCGGAGTCGTCCATGCGCGGGAACAGCTGCTGCTCCTCGAACTCGAAATGCCGGCCGATGTCCACCTCCATGCTGCGCGCGAACTCGCCCAGCAGCTTGCGCAGTTCCGGCGTGGCCTCCGGCGCGCCGGCAATGGCGCGCTCCATGCGCTCCAGCAGGTCGAGGTTCCTGCGGTGTTCCTCGTCGAGCATGCGCCCGGTTTGCGTCGTCATGTGCGGTCTCCTTCGCTGCGATGGCGAGAAATTAACCCGAGCAAGGCGCTGCGGCTTGCGCCAGCTCAAACGCCCGCCGCGCGCAGCTTGCGCAGCAGGTGAAGATGGAAAACCGAGAAGGCGACGGCGCCGGCCAGGCCGATCACGGCCCCCGCGCGCGCCAGCCATCCCGCATCCAGCACGATGGCCAGCGCGAGGACAGCGATGGCGGCGAGATGGCAGCGCAAGTGCACATGCAGGGCCTTGTCGTGCGTGAGCATGGAGGCGGTGGGCCCGCGCCGCTTGCCCGCCGCGGCATGCAGCGCGGCGAGGAAGGGCAGGATGCGCTGCAGGATGCCGAGCACGAAGGTGAGCAGCCACGCGAGCAGGGCCAGCCCGAAGGCGGGCTCGGCGTGCGGCAGGGCTAGCCCCGCCCACAGCACGCCGCCCAGCACCAGCGTGGCGAGCAGCGCGCCCCATGCGAGCTTCACCAGGACGAAGGAGCGCCCCAGTTCCTTGCGCATGCCGGTGGCGAGCGCCCGGCGCATCAGGTGCAGGTGCAGCAGCACGCCGGTGGCGCCGAGCGTCCAGGCGAGCGCGTGCAGGAGATCCGGCAGCACGCCGAACACCGCTGCGCCAGCGAGCAGCAGCGCCGCCACGATGCAGGCGCAGGAGGCGAGCTGGGTCGACTCGCGCGGTGGCCGCGACAGCGCGAACATCGGCACCAGCAGGTACGACAGGCCCAGGGCCAGCAGGCCCATGAAGCCGAAGGGGGCGAACAGCAGGTGCAGCGGCAAGGTGAGCTGGCGCCCCGGCACGTCCCACCCCAGCCAGCCGGCGGCCAGCAGCAGAGCGCTGGCGAGCAGCACGAACAGCGAGGCCAGCGCGGACCACGCATGGGCGCACACGCCCGGCATGCCGCGCGCGCCGCGCAGGTGCTTCGCCGCGAGCGTCGCCCAGGTCGCCAGGGCCGCCGCCACGGCGACGCCGCCGAGCGCCAGCAGCGCCGGCAGCGCCAGCCCCATGCCGAGCGCGAGCAGTGCGACGCCGGGCGTGTAGAGGCCCCAGATCCATGCGAGCGCCCGCGCGCCGACGGGCGACTGCCGCGTGGCCACCGGCAGCAGTTGCGCCGCGGCGCCGAGCGCCGTCATGCCCAGCACGCCCAGCGTGAAGAGATGCAGTGCGGCGAGCGGCCAGCCGAGCCCGCCGCGGAAGGCGAGCCAGTCGCCCGGCGCGACGGCCAGCACGAGCCAGCCGAGCACGTGGTAGGCGACGGCCGAACCGAAGAAGCGCAGGGGCACCGAGGCGGGCAGCAGGCGCCCGCTCGCGCCACCGAGGAAGGCGCTGGCCACGGTCACGCGATCGCCCTCAGGCGCAGGCGCACCTCGCCGGCCGGTGCCGCGATGCGCTCGGCCTCCCAGCCGATCTCCGCGAGTTCGGGGTACAGCAGCATCGGGTCGCGGTCGTGGTGCACGATCAGCTCCTCGCCGGCGGCCAGGGTGTGCACGCGGCGCAGGATCGCCACGAGCGGCTGCGGCGGCGGCAGGCCGCGCACGTCGATGTGCGCGCCGCCGTCCTCCGTCCACTCGCGGGCTTCGGTCATGGCCAGCCTTGCCGCGCGGCGCTCATGCGGCCATGCGGGGTGTATCCGCGTGCAGGACGACGGTGGTGCCGCGGCGCAGCGCGCGCAGCGTCCCCAGCATGGTCCGCGCGGGGGTCAGCGCCAGCACGCCCTCCTGCGCGCTCAGGGCGAGCGCGAAGCGGTGCGGCAGCACGCGCGCGCTGCCTGCGCTCCAGGTCCGCGGCTCGGTCCAGCAGGCCGGCGCCCACGGTTCGCAGGGCGTTTCGGGCAAGGGAGGCAGTCCCGCGACGTCGGCCTGCCACGTGATCCAGCGCGTGCTGCCGTGGCCATTCGCCTGGCCCGGATGGGCCCGCGCCGCGTCGAGGGCGAACTGCACCTCGTGCGCCGTGTCCTCGCCCTCGAGCGGCAGCCCGGCGCGCAGCGGGACCGGCACCGCGCCGGCCCACACCGCGCCGAGGAACGCGATGACGTGGTCCAGGCCATGGTCCCCGCGCAGCATCACCAGCTCGCCGGGTTCGACGCCGCGCACGCGCCAGGCGCTGGCCGTGCGCGCCACGGCCCGGCGCAGCTCGCCGTAGGAGACGCTGCGCCGCCCGCACACGAGCGCGGGCCGCTGCGGGGCGCCGCGGGCGAGCAGCAGCGCAGCGGCGTTGATGCGGTCGTCGTCCATCATGCCGCCAGCTCGCGCAGCAGCCGCCCGGCCAGCACGCCGGCGACCTCGCGCCGGTATTGCGGCGGCGTCACGGTGCTGCGCATCGGCTGCACCTGCTTGAGCACCAGCTGGCGCAGTTTCCTGGTGCTGGCCTCGTCGACGGCGCTGCCTTCGAGCGCGGCGGTGCCTGCTATCAGCAGCGGCAGCGAATTGGTGCCCGAGAGCGCCGCGCGCAGGCTGGCGATGCGCCCGTCGTGCAGGCGCAGGGCGACGGCCGCAGCGGCCAGCGGGAAGTCCATTCCCCCGCGCACGCGGGACTTGGCGAAGCCGATGCGCTCGCCCGGAGTCCTCGTCGGGATGCGCACGCGCACCAGCAGTTCCCCCGGGCGCAGCGCGAGGTGCGCGGCGCCGTCGTCGCGATAGATCTGCGCCAGCGGCACGGTGCGCGAGCCGCTCGCGCTTTCGAGCTGCACCTCGGCGCCGGCGACCAGCAGCACCGGGGCGATGTCGCTGCAGAAAGCCGCGTGGCAGCGCTCGCCTTGCGGCGCGACATGGCAGCGCGTGCCGTTGCGCTTGAGGCAGTAGCCGTTGGTGGCGCGCCACCACTCGCTCTGGTTGTAGAACACGCAGCGCGTGTCCTGGCACAGGTTGCCGCCCAGCGTGGCGCTCGCGCGATGCGTGTTCGCGGCCACCGCGCGTGCCGCTTCGGCGAGGGCGGGCAGGGTGCAGGCCACCAGCACGTCGGATGCCAGGGTGGCGAGCGTCACGCCGGCGCCGATGGCGAGGCTGCCATCGGCGGCCTGCTCCAGCCCCCGCAGTTCGCGCAGGCGGGAGAGGTCGACCAGGGATGCAGGCTGCTCCAGCCCGCGCCGCAGGTTCGGGACGAGGTCGGTGCCGCCGGCCAGCAGGCGCGCGCCGCTGGCGGCGCCCAGCGCCACGGCCTCGGCCAGGCTGTCGGGCCGGTGCAGGGTGAAGTCGGCCAGGGCACGCATCACGCCATCTCCTTCTCGCGCTTCAAGGCCGCGAGCTTGCGTTCCCGCTGGCGCGCGCGCAGGGCGTCGAGCACGCGGTCGGGGGTGAGGGGGATCGCGTCCAGCCGCAGCCCCAGCGCATCGGCGATCGCGTTGGCGATGGCCGGCGGGCAGCCGTGCAGGGCGCCCTCGCTGCCTTCCTTGGCGCCGAAGGGTCCCAGCGGGTCGTTGCTCTCGATCAGGGCCACCTCGATCGGCGGGGTCTCGGTGATGGTGGGCAGGCGGTAGTCCACCAGGTTGGATCGCAGCGGCAGGCCCTCGTGGTACTCGGTCTCCTCCTGCAGCCCCTCGCCCATGCCCATGATCACGGCGCCCTGGATCTGGCCTTCCAGCGCCAGCGGGTTGAGCGCCTTGCCGCAGTCCTGCGCGACCCAGATCTTCTCGACCTGCACGCTGCCCGTGTCCTCGTCGACGCGCACCTGCACCACCTGCGCCGCGTAGCTGAAGCCGGCGGTGGAGCCGACCGCCGCGCCGCGGAACTTGCCGCCCTGCGTCTCGGGCGGGGTGGACCAGGCGCCTTTCACGGTGATCGTGCCGCTTTCGGCCAGTGCCGCCTGCACGCAATCGGCGAAGCCCAGGCCCTGGTCCGTGCCGGGCACGACGCAGCGCTCGCCCAGCCACTCGACCTGCTCCGGCGCGACGTTGAGCCGCTTGGCCGCCGCTTCCACCAGCAGGCGCTTGAGCGCCTCGGCCGCACGCAGCGTGGCGTTGCCGACCATGAAGGACACCCGCGACGAATAGGAACCGTTGTCCTTCGGCGTCAGCATGCTGTCGGCGCTGATCACGCGGATGCGGTTCATCGGCAGCAGCAGCACCTCCGCCGCCACCTGCGCCATCAGCGTGCTGGAGCCCTGGCCGATGTCGGAGGCGCCCGTCAGCAGCGTGATGCTGCCGTCGAAATCGAGCTTGAGGTTCACCACCGCATGCGGCTCGCCCGTCCAGTGCACCGGCTTGGCCGAGCCGCTCACGTAGTGCGAGCAGGCCAGCCCCAGGCCGACGCCCTTGGGCAGCTTGCCGCGGCGCTCGTGCCAGCCCGAGGCGCGCTCCACGGCGTCCAGGCACTGCGGCAGGCCGTACGAATTGACCTGCAGGTCGTTGAGCGTGCGGTAGGGCGCCTCGATCAGGTTGGCCCGGCGCAGCGCGAACGGGTCGAGCCCGAGCTGCGCGGCCGCTTCGTCGAGCAGCGCCTCGATGGCGAAGCGCACGCTCACCGCGCCGTGGCCGCGCATCGCGCCGCAGGGCGGCAGGTTGGTGTACACGCGGTAGCCGCGATAGCGCACCGCGCCCACCTTGTACAGCGCGTGCAGCAGCGCGCCGGCGTAGAGGATCGTGACGAGTCCGTAGCCGCCGTAGGCGCCGCCGCGCTGCACCACCTCGGCCTGCAGCGCCGTGATCTCGCCCCGGGCCGTGAGGCCGATCTTCAGGTCGATCGCGCTGTGCGGCCGCCCGCGGTGCGTGAGGAACACTTCCTCGCGCGAGAGCTCCAGCTTCACGGTGCCGCCCGCCGCCCGGGCCAGCGCCGCCGTCACCATCTCGAAGTTGAGCGGTTCCACGCGGTGGCCGAAGCCGCCGCCGACATAGGGCTTGACGACGCGCACCTGCGATTCGTCCAGGCCGAGCGTCTGCGCCAGCATCAGGTGCAGGTAGTACGGGACCTGCGTCACGGAATGCACGGTCAGGCGCTGCTGCACCGGATCCCATTGCGCGATGGTCGCATTCAGCTCGATCTGGCCGTGGTACACCTCGGCCGATTCGAAGCGCTTCTGCACGACGAGGTGCGCGCCGGCGAAGCCCGCATCGACGTCGCCGAAATCCTGTTCGACCACGCGTTCGAGGTTGCCCGGCTTCTTCTCGTGCAGCTGCACCGCGTCGGGCGCACGCGCCGCTTCGGCGGTGAAATAGGCCGGCAGCTCCTCGTAGTCCACCTTCACGGCGGCGAGCGCCGCGAAGGCGCTGGCCTCGTCCTCCGCGGCCACGGCGAACACCGGCTCGCCGCGGTAGCGCACCCGCTCGCGCGCGAGCGGCCATTCGTTCTGCGTGATCGGGATCACGCCGTAGGCGGCGCTGAAATCCTCGCCCGTGACCACGGCGCGCACGCCGGGCAGCGCGAGCGCGGCGCTGGCGTCGATGGACCGGATGCGCGCATGCGCCACCGGGCTGCGGCCGATCGCGCCGACGAGGGTCGGGCCCACCGGCAGGTCGGCGGTGTAGCGCGCCGAGCCGGTGACCTTCTCCACGCCGTCGATCAGCGGCGTGCGCACGCCGATGGAATGCGTGGGCGGCGCGGCCGGCCGCGCGGGGGCGTGGGCGTCCTTCATGGCGTGACCTCCGCCGCGGCGGCCTGCACCGCCTCGATGATCTTGGTGTAGCCGGTGCAGCGGCAGAGATTGCCGGCGAGCGCCTCCTTGATCTCCTGCTCGCTCGGATTCGGCACCCGCCGCAGCAGCCCTTCGGCCGCCATCACCATGCCCGGCGTGCAGATGCCGCACTGGGTGCCGAGCTTCTCGTGGAAGGCCTGCTGCAGCCGGCTCATCTCGCCGCCGCGCACCTGGCCCTCGATGGTCTCGATCGCCTGGCCTTCGACCGTCGCCGCCAGCGTGATGCAGGCCAGCCGCGGCTGGCCGTCGACCAGCACCGTGCAGGCGCCGCACTCGCCGCCGTCGCAGCCCTGCTTGCTGCCGGTCAGGTTCAGCGTGTCGCGCAGCACGTCCAGCAGTAGCGCGCTCTGGGCGGCGGCGAACTCGCGCACGCGCCCGTTCACCTTCAGTTTCAGCAATCGCATCGGCATTTCAGGCTTCCTTCTTGCGCAGGTCGCGCACGCGCACGGCCTTGCCCTGGGAGCGCGCGACGCTGCCCGGGTCCACGATGGTCACGGCGCTGCTGATCCCGCATTGCACCTTCACGGCGTGCGAGAGCTCGCGCGCCAGCGCGGTGTACGTCGAGCGGTCCACGCCGGGCTGGGCCTCGACCTCGACGCGCACCTCGTCCAGCACGCCTTCGCGCGTCACCACCAGCTGGTAGTGCGGCGCGAGCTGCGGCCGGCCGACGATCACCGCCTCCACCTGCGAGGGATAGACGTTGACGCCGCGGATGATCAGCATGTCGTCGTTGCGCCCGGTGATGCGCAGGATGCGCAGGTGGGTGCGGCCGCAGTCGCAGGGCGCCGTGGTCACGCGCGTGATGTCGCGCGTGCGGTAGCGGATCATCGGCAGCGCCTGCTTGGTCAGCGTGGTGATCACCAGTTCGCCGGCATGGCCCTCGGGCACCGGCGCACCGGTCTCGGGGTCGATCACCTCGAACAGGAAGTGGTCCTCCCAGCCGTGCAGGCCGTCGCGGACTTCGCATTCGCAGGCCACGCCCGGGCCCATGATTTCCGACAGGCCGTACACGTCCACCGCCTTCAGGCCCAGGCGGGCCTCGATCTCGCGCCGCATGGCGCCGCTCCAGGGTTCGGCGCCGAACATGCCGATGCGCAGCTTGCCCATGCGCAGGTCGATGCCCTGGTGTTCCGCGGCCTCGGCGATGGCGAGCGCGTACGAGGGGGTGGAGCACAGCACCGTGGCGCCGAAGTCCTGCATCAGCGTGACCTGGCGCTCGGTGGCGCCGCCCGAGACGGGCACCACCACGGCGCCCAGCCGCTCGGCGCCGTAGTGCGCGCCCAGGCCGCCGGTGAACAGGCCGTAGCCATAGGCGTTGTGCACGACGTCGCCCGCGCGCGCGCCGGCGGCGAAGTAGGAGCGCGCCATCAGGTCGGCCCACTGGTCCAGGTCCTGCGCCGTGTAGCCGACGACGGTGGACTTGCCCGTCGTGCCGGAGGACGCGTGCAGGCGCGCCAGTTCGTCGAGGGGGCGGGCGAACAGGCCGAAGGGATAGTTGTCGCGCAGGTCCGACTTGAGCGTGAAGGGCAGCAGCGCGACGTCCTCGATCGAGCGCAGGTCCCCGCCGCGCACGCCGGCCGCCTCCATCCGCCGGCGGATCGGCGGCACGTTGGCGTACACGTTCTCGACCGTGTCGCGCAGGCGGCGCAGCTGCAGGGTGCGCAGCTGCTCGCGCGGCATGGTCTCCAGTTCGGGATGCAGGTGGCGCGCGGGCGCACTGGTCTGGAAAGGGCGGACAACGGCGGCCATGGTCACTCCTTGACGGGGGCGGTGCGTGGCACGCCGCGCACGGGCATGCGCGGCAGCGAGAAACCGTGCTGGTAACCCGTGCGGGTCACCAGCGTGAACTTGAAGGACCAGCCCGCGGCGGTGGCCAGCAGGCCGGCGAGCGCGAGCAGGCTGGTCTCCAGCGCGGGCATCGAGGCGGTCGCCGAGGCGAGCGCCAGCGCGGCGAGCGGCGCGGCCGTGCCGGCCCAGTGCATGACGGGCGCATTGCCGTCGATCGCGCGCAGGGCGGGCAGGGCCGCGTCGGGGCCGAGCCGCACGCGCCAGAACCGCCACAACACGGCGCGGGCGAGCAGCAGCACGGCGAAGGGCACGGCCAGCACGAGCGGCGGATGCGCCCAGGCGCCCAGCAGCCAGAACAGCCCCAGGCCCTCGGTGAGGCCGGTCGCGACCAGCAGCGGCACGGTCAGCGGATGCCGCCAGGTGGGGATGCCGCGCGCGGCGCCGAGCAGGCGGGCCTGGCAGTAGAGGAATGCTGCCGCGGCAAGCGCAATGGCCCAGGCCGGCGAAGGCAGCCCGAGGACGAGGCCGGCACCGAGCAGGAACAGCACGATCGCGGCCAGCGACTCGCGCGACATCCACGAGGTGCGCAGGTGCACGATCACGTTGGGTGCGCGCAGCGGCCGGCCGATCTCCAGCCAGACGAAGAACAGGCCGAGGCCGACGAGGCCCATGCCGGCCAGCGCCAGCGGCGCCAGCAGCGGCGCGGGCGCGCACAGCGCCGCGAAGAAGGCGAGCCCCGCGCCGGCGCCGCCGCAGACGAAGTTGCCCGCGGCACGCCAGTCCCAGTGCGGCTGGGCCCGCTGCAGGTGGCGGGAGTTCATGGCTTCTTGTCCCAGAGGTAGTAGAAGCCCGGGCCGGTGCCCAGCTCCTCGTTGATGCGGAAGTGCTGGTTGCGCGCGAGCAGCTGCGACACGTTGCTCGTCGGATCCTCGATGTCGCCGAAGGCGAGCGCCTCCGCGATGCAGGCGTTCACGCAGGCGGGCGTTGCTTCCGGATCCACGCCGGGCACCAGCCCCCTGGCCGTGCCGGCGTCGATGCGTTCCACGCAGAAGGTGCACTTGGTGGCCACGTCGCGCATCGAGGCATCCTCGCGCAGTTCCTCGTTGTCGGTGGGCTTGCTGCCATAGGCGAACGCGCCGCGGGGCGACTTGAAGCGGGCCTGGTACGGGCAGGCGACGGTGCAGTACGCGCAACCGATGCACAGGTCGTAATCGATGGTGACGATGCCGTCGGCGCGCTTGCGCGTCGCGGTGGTGGGGCAGACCTCGGCGCAGGGCGGCTCGTCGCAGTGCTGGCAGCCCATGGGGATGAAGGCGCGCTGCACGTCGGGGTACTCGCCCACCTCGACGTCCAGCACCCGGCGCCACTGCACGTCGGGCGGGGTGGCGTTGGCGTGCTTGCAGGAGGCGGTGCAGGTCTGGCACCCGACGCAGCGCCGCAGGTCCGCGACCATGGCCCAGCGTGTCATGCTGCCTCCGTCGTCGGGCGCAGGGCCACCCGCACCACGTCGGCCCCGGAGCCGGTGGCGTCGGTGAGTTCCATGCTCATGCTGGTGAGCGAGTTCATGCTCGGCACGCCGAAGTCCTTCGCGTGCGGCGTGGCCCAGTGGCCGAACTGCCCGATGGCCAGCAGCGTGTCGGGCCGGATGCCCTGGCGCAGCACGGCGCGGCCGGTGATGCGCCGCTGCGGGGTGGCGATCTCCACCATGTCGCCGTCGGCGATGCCCAGTTCGCCGGCCGTGCGCGTGTTCATGATCACGCCGCGGTGGCCGGCGATGTTGTCGGCCACCTCCTTGATCATCTGCATGCCGACGTTGCCGCCCCAGGCGTACTGCATGCTGCGCGCCGTCAGCAGCCAGAACGGGTACGTCTCGGGCGTGCCGCCGTCCTTGCGCAGCGCCGTCACCCAGGGCGCGCCGAAGTCCTTGCAGGCCGGCAGTGCCTGGTACTCCTTGAGCTGCTCGTCCCACCAGTCCATGCCGTTCTCGTGCAGGCGCCGCCCGAGCTCCACGCCGACGCGCGCGAGCCGCTCCTGGTAGGGCAGCTCGAAGCGCAGGCCGCGTTCCACCATGGTGGGATAGAGGTACCAGTCGCTGCGGGGGAAGGGCCGGGTCGCGAGGCCCTTTTCCTTCCACCAGTCGAGGCCGTGGTTCTCGGCACCGTCGGTGAGTTCGGCGCTCGCCGCGCGGCAGACCGCGTCCCACACCTCTTCGCAGGCGGGGGGCTTGTCGGTGGGCAGCGAGAAGTCGCCGTGCGCATTCTTCAGGGGCACGCCCGCGGCGCCCTTGTTGATGGAGGCGACGTACTTCGCGGTGAGGCCGGTGCGCCGGGCCAGCTCGGTGGCGATCTCGGTGAAGTCGCGCGCCTCGCCCTGCGGCTGGACGGCGGGCTGGCGCAGCGCGAAGCCCTGGTGGTCCCAGAACTGCTCGATGAACTTGGTGCCGCCGATGCGGATCAGCTGCAGGCTCTCGAGGTCCACGGCGTCCGGCAGCAGGATGTCGGCGAAGTGGTTGGTCTCGTCGTGGGTGTAGGCGAAGGCCACCACGAAGGGGAAGCGCGCGACCTTCTCGGCCAGCGCCTCGGTGTCCCAGAACGAGATGACGGGGTTGGTGCGGTAGAAGAACCAGACGTCCGGCAGCGTCACGCGCGGCAGCCCGGTCGGCGTGGCGTCGAGGAACATCCACGAGAAGTGCGTGGGCCCCAGCGCCTGGCTCCAGGGCCCGTCGCTCGCCAGCGGCACCATGGTGCGGTAGGCGTTGCGGATGTTCGGCTTGGCGGACCAGTGTTCCTTGTCGGTCGGGTTCAGGCCGAAGTGCATGAAGCCGTCGGGCCCCGCCTTGGCGCTTTCGAGCCGCTGCGCCATCGGGCGCGCGATCCGGACGGTGGTGCCGATGGTGCCGCCCGGCACCTCCAGCGCGCCGACCAGCGTGGCGAGCACGGTGCGGGCCCAGCAGCACTCGAAGCCGCCCCAGCCGTTGTTCACCGTCTTGCCCAGCGTCACCGCCACCGGCCGGTAGGGCATGGTCTTGCCGTCGATCTCGATCGTCTCGCCGATGCAGGCGTGCTCGAGGTACTCGGTGGCGATCTGGCGGATCGTCGCGGCCGGCACGTCGCACACCTTGGCTGCCCACTCGGGCGTGTAGCTGCGCATGTGGCCGACCATGCGCGTGAAGGAGGTCTCGCCGCGCAGCAGGCCCTCGGCCAGCACGTCGCCGTCGGCGCCGATCTCGACCGCGTCCACTTCGTGGCTGCCTTCCAGCGCCTCGCGGATGCCGGGCGTGTCGTGCGGCACGGCGGTGCGGCTGCCTTCGTCCCACACCAGCGGCTTGCGGCTGGCGCGGTCGCGCAGGAAGGTGCCGTTCGGGCCGACGAGGTAAGGCGAGTTGGTGCGGCGCGCGAGGTAGTCGACGTCCAGCAGGTGCCGTCCCGACTCGTGCAGCATCACGTGGATCAGCGCGAACAGGAAGGCGGCGTCGCTCTTGGGCCGGATGGGAACCCACTGCGCGGAGCAGGCGCCCGTGACGGACAGGTGCGGCTCCACCTGCACGCGCTTCATGCCGCGCACCCGGGCGCGCGAATGGCGCCAGATGCCTGCCACGCCGCTGGAGGCCTCCATGTTGGTGCCGCAGGAGATCAGGTAGTTGCACAGCGGCGTGTCGGGCGACACGATGAAGGCGCGGTGCCAGAACTCGCCGTACAGGTGCTCCGAGTGGTAGCACTTGACGCCCTGGCCGGAGCCGAAGCCCATGTCCACCGGGCCCCACGCCGCGAGGAAGGCGGGGAAGGTGCCCATGTACGACTGCGGCGTGCCGCCGCCGCCGAAGCTCGCGGCCACCCGCGGATAGCCGGACTCGTCGGTGAGGCCTTCCGCGCGGACCGCGTTGAGCTTGTCCGCGATGGTCGACAGCGCCTCTTCCCAGGAGATGGGCACGAAGCCCGGATCCTCCTTGCGGCCCTTGCGCGGGTTGGTCCGCTTCATGGGCGTAAGCACGCGGTTCGGGTTGTACGTCTTCTGGATCAGGCCGTAGGCCTTGACGCACACCTTGCCGCCGCCGGGATGGACCGCCGCCGCGCAGAAGTTCGGCTCCACCTCCGTGGCGACGCCGCCCTGCACCTTCACGGTGAGCAGGTCCGGTCCGGCCACGCACTGGTAGCAGTACGTGGGCACCTTGCGGGTGGCGGCTTGGGCGGTCATGGTGCTGCCCTCAGGCGAGTCCGGCCTTCTTCGCCTTCTCGGCCAGCCGCTGTTCCGTCGCGGCCTTGTCGACCACGAAGCGGTTGTGCACCGCGCGGCAGATCGTGTCGATGCCGTCGCTGCCGGTGACGGTGAAGGTCACGGCGCGCTTGTTGACGGCGGTGATCTCCACTTCCAGCGTGACGGGCATGCCCATGAGCGAGGCGGCGAGGTGGTCGATCTCGACGCGCGTGCCCACCGAGTCCTCGGCGGGGTCGAGGTGCTGCAGCAGCAGGTTGCGGCAGGCGACCTCGATGTCGCGCACCAGCATGGGCGTGGCGTAGACACGGGCCTTCTCGCCCATGAAGTCGATGGTGCGGTCGCGCGTGACTTCGAGCTTGGCGGTGGATTTCACGCCGGGTTGCAGGGTGGCTTTCATGGGGTTTTCCTTGTTTCAGGCGGATCCGAGGTAGGCGCGCTGCACCTGGCGGTCGTGCAGCAGGTCGCGGGCGCTGCCTTCCAGCACGATGCGGCCCGTCTCCATGACGTAGCCGCGGTGGGCGACGCCCAGCGCGGCGCGGGCGTTCTGGTCGACGAGCAGGATGGTGGTGCCCACTTTCCCGAGCGCGGAGATGCGGGCGAAGATCTCTGCGACCAGCCGCGGCGCGAGGCCCATGCCGGGCTCGTCGAGCAGCAGCAGGCGCGGGCGCGCCATCAGCGCGCGTCCGATGGCCAGCATCTGCTGCTGGCCGCCGGAGAGGTTGCCGGCGAGCTCGCGGAACTTGTCGCGCAGCACCGGGAACAGGTCGAGGATCGGCTCGAGGTGGTCGGCGCTGCCGCGCGCGAAGGCACCCAGGCGCAGGTTGTCTTCCACCGTCATCGGCGCGAACACCTGCCGGCCCTCGGGCACCTGGATGATGCCGGCCTGCACGCGCTGGCGCGCATGGAGCTTGAGCAGGTCCTGCCCTTCGAATTCGATGCTGCCGCCGCTGGCGGGCTGTACGCCGGAGATGGTGCGCAGCAGCGTGGTCTTGCCGGCGCCGTTGGCGCCGACGATCGCGACCAGCTCGCCCGCCTTCACGTGCAGGCTCACGTCGGCCAGCGCGGGGATGCGGCCGTAGCGGCTGCCGAGCGCCTTGACTTCAAGCATCCGCTGCCTCCGCTGCGTCTTCTTCCGCTGTGTCGGCCTTGCCCAGGTAGGCCTCGATCACGCCGGCATGCGCCGACACTTCCTGCGGCGTGCCCTCGGCCAGCTTGCGGCCGTGGTCCAGCACGACGACGTGGTCGGACACCTCCATCACCAGCGCCATGTTGTGTTCGACCAGCACGATGGTGGTGCCGCCCTCGGCCAGCCGCTGGATCAGCGTGTCGATCTCGCGCGCCTCGGTGGCGTTGAGGCCGGCCGCCGGTTCGTCCAGCAGCAGCAGGCGGGGCTGCGCCGCCAGCGCGCGCGCGATCTCCAGGCGCTTGAGCGCGCCGTAGGGCATGGCGTCGGCCCGCGTGTCGTCCTGCCCGCACAGGCCGACCAGCCGCAGCAGCTCGCGGGCGGCCTGGCGCGATTCGACCTCGGCGCGCTGCAGGGCCGGCGTGCGCAGCAGGGCGGCGGCGAGCGAATGGCGTTCGCGCAGGTGGCGCCCGGTCATGACGTTCTCCAGCGCCGTCATGTTGAAGAACACCTGCAGGTTCTGGAAGGTGCGGCCGATGCCGGCGGCGGCGAAGCGGTGGGCCGGCTGGCCGGCGAGCTCCTGGCCTTCGAGCGTGATGCTGCCGGTGTCGGGCCGGTAGATGCCGCTCAGCATGTTGATCAGGCTGGTCTTGCCGGCGCCGTTGGGGCCGATGATCGAATGCACGGCGCCGCGCGCGATGCGCAGGTCGAGGTCGGTGATCGCCTTGACGCCACCGAAGGACTTGTTGAGGCCCTGGACCTTGAGCAGGGTCATTGCGGCCTCCCGCCCCACCAGCGCGCCATCGTGGGCACCAGGCCCTGCGGGAACAGCACCATGGTGGCGACCAGCACCGCGCCGAAGACCATCATCTCGTAGTCCTTCAGCACGGTGAGGAGTTGCGGCAGCAGCGTCATCACCGCGGCTCCGACGACGGCGCCGAACACCGAGGCCATGCCGCCGAAGACGACCATGATCACCAGTTCGACCGAATGCAGGAAGGACGCCTTGGCCGGCGTGATGAAGCCGGCGTAGTGCGCCGTCAGCGCCCCGGCCAGCGCGGCGAGCACGGCGGACAGCGTGAACACCTGCAGCTTGAAGCGCGTGCAATCGATGCCGAGCGTCTGCGCCGCGACTTCGGAGCCGTGCAGGGCCCGCAGCGCGCGGCCGTTGGGCGAATCGATCAGGTTCAGCGCCAGCCAGACGGTGCCCACCAGCAGCGCGCCGGTGATCCAGTACCAGGCGTGTTCGCCCTGCACCGCGAAGCCGAACAGCACCAGCGGCGGCACCTGCATGCCGTCGGGGCCGCCGGTCCACTTGTCCTCGGTGGTGATCGCGATGGAGATGATCACGCCCAGCCCCAGCGTGGCCATGGCCAGCGGGTGACCCTTCAGGCGCAGGGTGGGCCGCCCCAGCACGTAGGCGAGCGCGCCGACCGCCGCGCAGGCGCCGGGCAGCGACAGCCAGACCGGCACGCCGTAGCGCGAGGCCAGGATCGCGCTCGCATAGCCGCCCAGCGCGAAGAAGCCGGCATGCCCGAGGCTGATCTGGCCCGCGTAGCCGATCAGGAGGTTCAGCCCGACGCACACCACCGCATTGATCGCGACCTGGATCGCGATCTCGTACGAGTAGTTGTTGGGCAGCACCAGGGGCGCGAGCACCACCAGCGCGGCCAGCAGCAGCGTGCCGCCGCTGCGCGGGCGGGCGAACCAGGCGCGCGAGGGCGCCGCCGGCTCAGACACGGTCGCTGCTGCGGGCACCAAGGAAGCCTCCCGGGAAGAAGAACAGGACGGCCAGGATCACCACGAAGGCGATCGCGTCCTTGTACGCGGACGAGACGAAGCCGGCGCCGAGCCCCTCGAGCAAACCAAGCACGAGGCCACCCAGCACGGCGCCGGGAAAACTGCCCAGGCCGCCCAGCATGGCGGCCGCGAAACCCTTGAGGCCCAGCATGATGCCGGCGTCGTAGGAGGTGAAGGCGATCGGCGCGATCAGCACGCCGCCCAGCGCGCCCAGCAGCGCGGCGAGGCCGAAGCTGGCGAACAGCACGGCGCGGGTGTTGATGCCCACCAGTTGCGCCGCCAGCCGGTTGAAGGACGTGGCCAGCATCGCCTTGCCCGCCAGCGTGCGGCCGTAGAAGAAGCGCAGGGCCAGCACCGCCACCGCCGCGCCGCCCAGCACCCACAGGCTCTGCGGCAGCAGCGTGGCGCCGCCGAACGCGATCGGCTCCTCGCCGGAGAAGGCCGGCAGCCGGAACACGCCCTTGCCCCACACCAGCTGGGCGAGGCCGCGCAGGAACAGCGACACGCCGATCGTGATGATGATCAGCGTGACGGTGCCGGCGTGGCGCGCGGGCGCGATGGCGATGCGTTCGACGACCAGGCCGACGACGATCGCCACGGCGACCGCCAGCAGGATGGCGACCGGCAGCGAGAGGCCGGCCGCGACGAAGGTGACGGCGCTCATGCCGCCCACCATCACGAACTCGCCTTGGGCGAAGTTGATCGCGCCGCTGGCGTTGAACACGATGGTGAAGCCCAGCGCGACGAGCGCGTAGATCGCGCCGGCGGTCAGCCCGCTGGCGATGAACTGGAGCCAGGCTCCCGTCATGGCGGTTCCGTTCGCGGCCGGTGTGTCAGCTTACCTGGCCAGCGACCACTTGCCGTCCTTCACCTCCAGCATGCGGAAGGCGGTGAGGTCCAGGCCCATGTGGTCGTTCGCGTTCATGTTGACGACACCGCCGGTGCCCACGTAGCCGCGGGTGGCTTCCAGCGCGTCGCGCACCTTGGCCTTGTCGGTGGAGCCCGCCGCCTTGATCGCGTTGACGGCGAGCATCAGCCCGTCGTAGGCGTGGCCGCCGAAGGTGGAGACTTCGCTCTTCCACTTCTGCTCGTAGTTCTTGCTGTAGTTGACCACCACGGGCTTTTGCGGATCGTTGGCGGCGAGCTGGTCCGCCACCAGCAGCGCGGCGGCCGGCAGGCGCACGCCTTCGGCGGCGGGGCCGGCAAGGCGGATGAACTCGCGCGAGGCGACGCCGTGCGACTGGTACAGCGGCAGCGCCAGGCCGACCTGGCGGTAGTTGCGGGTGACGATCGCGGGGCCTTGGCCGAAGCCGGCGTTGAGCACCGCCTGCGCGCTGCTGGCCTTGATCTTGGTGAGCTGCGCGGTCATGTCGGTATCGGTCGCGCCGTAGGTCTCGTCGGCCACGAACTCGACGCCGTACTTCGCGGCCACCTTCAGGCATTCGCCGCGCATCGACTTGTCGAAGCCGCCGCTGCCGGAGATCAGCGCCATCTTCGTGAGCTTGCGCCCCTTGGCGTCCTCGAAGATCTTCTCGCAGGCCATGCGGTCGGTGTGCGGCGTCTTGAACACCCACTTCTTCGTGGGTTCCACGATCGGCACCGCGCCGGCCAGCGAGATGAAGGGCGTGCCCGACTGCTCGACGAGCGGCACGGCCGCCATCGTGGTGCCGGTGGCCGTGCCGCCGACGATGATGTCCACCTTGTCCTGCTCGATCAGGCGCTTGGCGAAGGTGCGGGCCTTCTCGGCGTCGCCGGCGTCGTCGTAGGAGACGAGCTGCAGCTTGCGGCCGAGCACGCCGCCTTCGGTGTTGATGCGCTCGACGTACATCTCCAGGGTCTTCAGCTCGGGGTCGCCGAGGAAGGCGGCGGGGCCGGTCACGGAGAGGAAGGCGCCGATGCGGATCGCCTCCTGTGCCTGCGCGCCGCCGACCAGGCCGCCGAGCGCCAGCGCCGCGGCGGGAAGCCGCCACGCCGCGGCCTTCAGGGAAGAGGAAAAGCCCATGGTTTGTCTCCTGTGTGTACACCCGGCTCGTGTGATGGCAGGGGTTCGGGGCATTGTGGTAGCCTGATGCCGGAATTCATTGATCTGCCACAACCTTGACTCGCGCATCGCCCCCACGCTTACCCTCGGTCCGCCGCGCCCGGCCGGCGATTCCGCCGACCTCCGGCGCCGTCACCGTCCGCCCGGTGCGGCGCAGCGACCTCGACCAGGTGATCGCGCTGGATGCGCAGGAGACGGGGCTGGAAAAGCGCGACTACTGGGAGCGCGTCTACAAGCGCTACGGGCGCACGGTGCGCGGCGAGCAGAGCTGGTTCCTGGTGTCGGTCACGGGCAGCCAGATCGTCGGCTTCGTGATCGGCGAGGTGCGCGACTGGGAATTCGGCCAGCCGCCGTGCGGCTGGCTGTTCGCGATCAACATTTCGCAGGGGGCGCGGCTGGCGGGCATCGGTTCGCGCCTGATGGGCACCTTCTGCGAGGCGTTGCGTGCGGCAGGCGTGCGCAAGCTGCGCACGCTGCTGTCGCGGGACAACACGCTGGTGCTGTCGTTCTTCCGCAGCCAGGGCATGATGGCCGCGCCGATCATCCCGCTGGAGATGGATCTTCCGGCCACGACGGCGAAGGCACGCGCATGAAGCTGCAGGTCAATACGCTGCTGGCGCTGTACAGCGTCATGGAATTCGCCGCCGATCCCGAGCGGCACATCCCGGCCTCGGAGATCGCCGACAAGTACGGCGTCTCGGCGCATCACCTGGCGAAGGTGCTGGCCGAACTGGCGCGTGCGGGCGTCGTCGCCTCTGTGCGCGGCGTCGGTGGCGGTTATCGCTTCACGGCCAACGTGCGGCGGCTGACGATGATGGACATCATCCAGCTGTTCGAGGACTTCTCGCCCGCCTCGCACCACCACACCGAGCCCGCCACGCCGGTGGACCGCGCCATCGGCCAGGTGCTGACGGAGATCGACCAGATCACGCGCGCGACCTTCAGCTCGATCACGATCGCGACGATGTTGCGGTTGGTGGAGCGGCAGAGGCAGTAGAGCGTTGGCGCAGATGGTTTTGTCGTTCCCGTGCAGGGATGGAGAGGGCAAGCTGTCGTGGGCGAAGCCGGGCGAAGCCGTCATCCCCGCGCAGGCGGGGACCCAGAGGGGGCGCGGGTAGTGCCCTCTCCCGTCTTCCGGGTGCGTCGCGCCGGCCAGCGCACGGCGCGGGCCCGCGAAGGTGTCGGTCCGGCGGCTTCGCGCGCCCGGACTTCCCCGGAAAATCGAGCCTGCCGGCACCGCGGCATAACTCACTCCGCGTTTGCCGCTCGCGGCAAACGCTGCGTTCGGACAAATGCCGCGAGTCAGAGACGTACGCACGGCTCGCATCGCTGTCGCTGCGTAGCCGTGCTGTGCCGGCAGGCCCGATTTTCCGGGCGCCACCAACGCGGGCCCGCGCCGTGCGCCGGCCGTCGCGACGATGGGCAGCGTCTTCTTTGGCACGACGATCACCGTCCGGTGGCCGGCCGTCCGGCGCTTCACGCCCTCTTGGTTCCCGCCTGCGCGAGAGCGACGGGGACGAGCGGAGGTCCCCTGCACGGCCCAACGTCGCGGCAGGTGGTGTGCGGTGCGGGACCGCGTTGGGGCTGCCCGAAAAATCGGGCCCGCCGCCGCAGGAGGCTACACAGCGTCAGCGATGTGAGCCTCCGTACGTTTCTGACTGGCGACTTCTGTTTGAACGGAGCGTTTGCCGCTCGCGGCAAACGCGCAGTGAGTTATGGCGCCGCGGCGGCGGGCCCGATTTTTCGGGGAAGTCCGGCGCGCGAAGCCGCCGGACCTGCACCTTACGTGCATTCGCACGACTACGCCGCTTTCAGCGGCTCGATCGCGGTCCCGCACCGCGCACCGCCTGCCGCGACGCCCCCGGAAGAAACCCTAGAGGAGCGCCTGCTCTTCCTCCGGCTGGATCAACCGCATCAACCAAGCCCACCCCTGATCCACCTCAGACTGCAAAGCTTCAACATCGGCAGCAGCGAGATCCCGATACCGCTTCTGCAACGCCAAGTACTCGGCGACCCGGCGCGGACGCAGCGAATAGTTCAGCGTATACCGCGTCCCATCCTCGACTTCATACAGCGGAAACGCCCCGCACTCCACCGCATACCGCGCCGCCTGCAAGCCGCCGCTGTCCTCCAGCCCCCAGCCGTCGATGCAAGGCACCAGCAGCGTGAGGATGCGAAAGCCCCGGATCGCCTTGGCTTTCTCGATCTTGCGCAGCATGTCCGGCAGGAAGCCCACGCTCGCCGTCGCCGCATACGGCACGCCGTGCGCCGCCATGATCGCGGTCAGGTTCTTCTTGCGCGTGGGCTTGCCCTCGGGCGTGGAACTGGTGCGGGCGAAGTGCGGCGTCGAGGACGACTTCTGCGCGCCGGTGTTCATGTAGCCCTCGTTGTCCAGGCACACGTACAGCATGTCCTCGTTGCGCTCGGCAGCCGAAGACAGGCATTGCAGGCCGATGTCGTAGGTGCCGCCGTCGCCGGCCAGCACCAGCACCTGCGTATGGCCGCGGCCCTGCGCATCGAGGGCGCGGCGCAGCCCCGAGGCGGCGGCCGCGCTCGCCTCCAGGGTGGGCTGGTAGACGGGGATGCGCAGCGAGCTGTACGGCTGCGGGCCCGCGATGATCGCCATGCAGGAGGGCGGGATCACGGCCATGGTGTCCGGGCCCATGCGGGCGAGCACGTGGCGCGCCGAGAGCGCCTCCATGCAGCCCGGGCAGGCCGCATGGCCGGAGCACAGCATCGGGTCGCGGTGTTCGAGTGCTTCCATGGCTTATCCCCAGGTCGATTCGGGCTGCGGCGCATGCAGCAGCGCCGAGGCCACCATGTCGCGGATGTGCCGCGGCTGCACGTCGACACCGCCCACGCCGGCCAGCACGCCATGCACGCGCGGGGCGTTGGGCAGGCCGTACAAGGCACTGCGCACTTCGTGGTGCAGGATGCCGCCGAGGCCCGGCGAGTGGTTGCGATCCAGCACCAGCACGTCCGGCACGCCCGCCAGCGCCACCCGCAGCGCCTGCTGCGGCAAGGGGCGGAACAGGCGCAGCTTGAGCATACCGGCCGCGATGCCCTCGGCACGCAGTTCGTCGATGGCCTGGCGCGCCGTGCCGCACAGGCTGCCCAGCGCCACCACCACGATGCGCGCGTCGTCGCAGCGGTACCGCTCCAGCAGGCCGTAGCTGCGGCCCGTGAGCTCGCCCCAGACGCGGTCGGCCTCCTGCGCCACTTCGAGCGCGCGGCCCATGGCCTCCTCCACGGAACGGCGATGGCGGTTGTACATCTCGGGCGTCACCACGTTGCCCCAGGCCGAGGGCGCGGCGGTGTCCAGGTGGCGAATGCGCTGGCAGCCGGCGAGGTAGCGGTCTGCCGTGGCCTGCGACGGAACGTGCACGGGCTCCAGCGAGTGCGAGACGTAGAAGGCGTCGTGGCTCACCATCACGGGCAGCTGCACCGTCTTGGCGATGCGGAAGGCCTGCAGCACCGTGTCGAGCGACTCCTGCGGACTCTCGCTGTAGAACTGGACCCAGCCGGTGTCGCGCTGCGCCAGGCTGTCGGTCTCGTCGGGCCAGAAGGCCCACGGCGAGGCGACGGTGCGGTTGACGTTGCACATCACGATGGGCGCGCGCGCGCCGCTGGCGTAATGCAGCACCTCGTGCATCAGCAGCAGGCCCTGCGAAGCGGTAGCGGTGAAGACCCGCGCGCCCGCCAGCGCCGCGGGGATGCACGCCGCCAGCACCGAATGCTCGGACTCCGGCGTGAGGATCTGCGCGTGCAGGTCGCCGCTGGCCTGGAATTCGGTGATCTGCTCCAGGATCGGCGTCTGCGGCGTGATCGGGTACACCGGGATGACCTCGGGCCGCGCGAGCCGCGCAGCCCAGGCGACGGCATGGTTGCCGTTCAGGAGAAGGGTCTGGCCATCGCTCATCGCAGTTCCTCCCGCAAGACCATGGAACCGGTCGAGCACTCACGCACACAGAGCCCGCAGCCCTTGCAGTAATCCGCCAGCACCGCGTAGCCGCCGTCGCCGTGCGTGACGGCCAGGTCGGGGCAGAACTGGAAGCAGTTGTCGCAACTGGTGCAACTGCCGCAGGAGAAGCACCTCGCGGCCTCGGCCTGCACTTGCTCCGCGGAGAGCGCAAGCTGCACCTCCTCGCCGCTGGCGAGCCGCTGGGCCACGGGCAGCCGGCCCTGGTCCGGCCGGCGCCGCTTCGGGTGGTACCAGGTCGCGATCTCGGCCAGCTGCGGCGCCTGCGCCACGGGCGCCTCGACGCGCTCGCCGCCACGCAGCGCGCGGTCGATGTCGACGGCCGCCCGCTTGCCCATGCCCACCGCCTCGCTGAAGAAGCGCGCCATGCTGGCGAGGTCGCCGCCGGCCCAGACGCCGGGGAACGCAGTGGCCTGTTGCGGATCCACCTGCAGCAGGCCGCCGCCGACGGCGGTGGCCGGGAAGAGCGACAGGTCCGCGTCCTGGCCGATGGCGGTCAGCACCGCGTCGGCGGCGAGCGTGAAGCCGCCGCTGCCGGTGACCTCGATGCGCGGGGGCGCACCGGCCGTGCCGGGCTCGAAGTGCACGCGCACGCATTCCAGCAGCAGCGGGCCTTCGCCCGTCACCCCGCGCAGCATGGTGCTGTCGCACAGCAGCACGCCTTCCTCCAGCGCTTCCTGCACCTCCTCGGCCTGCGCCGGCAGCGCGGTGCGCGCCTCCAGCGAGAGCAGCGTGACGGTGCAGCCGTTGCGGCGGGCGCTGCGTGCCACGTCCATGGCGCTGCTGCCGCCGCCGATCACGACCACCCGCTCACCCAGTTGCGGTGCCTCGCCCTCGGCGCAGCGCGCCAGGTACTCGGTGCCCTGCATCAGCCACGGCGCCTGCCCCGGCAGCTGGGGCAGGGACTTGGGGCGGCCCGCGCCCAGGGCCAGGTACACCATGTCGTGCCGGGCGCGAAGCTGCTCCAGGTCCGCGGCGCCCTTCATGGTGAAGCCGTGGTGCACGTCCACGCCCAGCTGCACGATGCGGTCGATCTCCGCATTCAGCACGCGCCGCGGCAGCCGATAGGGCGGGATGCCGTAGCGCAGCAGGCCGCCCAGCCGCGGTTTCGCTTCGTACAGGCTCACGCGCCAGCCACGCCGGCGCAACTGGTAGGCCGCCGAGAGGCCCGAGGGACCGCCGCCGACCACGGCGACGTGCCCCTCCTTTTCCGCGCCGGGCCGCTCGAAATTCCATCCCGCCGCGAGCGCCGCATCGCCCACCGCGCGCTCCAGGCGGCACACCGCCAGCGCCTCGTCGTACCCGGCGCGGTTGCACGAGGTCTCGCAAGGGTGGTGGCAGATGCGGCCGGCGATCGCGGGGAAGGGGTTGTTGAGGACCAGGACCTCCCACGCGCGCCGCAGGTCGCCGCTGCGGGCGTGGCCTATCCACTCGGCGATGTGGCCGTTGACCGGACAGGCCTGGTGGCAGGGCGAGGGCCGCGCCAGGTGCTGCGGCAGCGCCGAGCGCCAGGTGCCCGTCTTGAAGACTTCGGTGGTGCCGGTGGTCCAGGCCGTGGGGGGCAGGGGCATGTTCATGACGACACCTCCTCGGCGCCGGCCGCTTCGTAGCCCAGGGCGCAGGCCGCCGCGTTCTCGGCCCCCTGGCGGCCTTCGCGCAGCAGGTCGCGCAGGACGTCCAGGCGCGGCGCGGCGATCGCACGCGCGAGCGCGCCGAGCAGCGCCGAATTCACGATGCGCCCCAGGCCCTGCGAGCGCGAGATGGCGATCGCGTCGACCGGCAGCACGCGGTAGCCGGGCAGGTTCTCGCGCCACTCGGCGCGCGTGTGCACCGAGTTCACCACGATGATCGTGTCGGGCCGCGCGCGCGACAGCAGCGGTGGCTGCAGCAGGCTGGCATCGAAGCACAGGATCGCGTCGGCCTGCTCGATGTCGCAGCGCAGGCGGATGGGCTGGTCGTCGACGCGGATGAAGGAGCTGACCGGGGTGCCGCGCCGCGCGCCGCCGTAGCTGGCGAAGGCCTGCACCTGGCGGCCGTCGGCGAAGAAGGCGCGGGCCAGCACGTTGCCGGCGGTCTGCGCGCCCTGGCCGCCGCGGCCCTGGATCATGATCTGCAGCATGGCAGCCTCACTGACGGATGGGATCGTTCACTCGGGAAGGACCGCGGTGGCTTCGAGCTCGATCACCGCGGGGCGGTCCAGCAGGTCGGCCACGAAGATCATGCTCATCGCGGGGTAATGGCGGCCCATGCGCTCGCGCCAGATGGCGCCCAGCTCCTTGCGGGCCGCGAGGTAGCGCGGCTTGTCGCAGCAGAAGGCCGTGATGCGGCAGATGTTCTCGGGCCGGCCGCCGGCCTCGCGCAGGATCGCGAGGATGTTGTCCAGCGCCTGCGCGAACTGCGGCGCGATCTCCTCGGAGCGGAAGCGCTGGTCCGCGTCCCAGCCGACCTGGCCGGCCAGGAACACGATGCGGCCCGCGCGCACCTCGATGCCGTTGGCGTAGCCTTGCGGCGGCGCCCAGCCTTCGGGCAGCAGTGTCTTCATGGCGTCAGTGCGGGTAACGTGGCGGGTCGGGGTCTTCGTCCCAGCCGGCCGGGGGCTCGGGCACCCGCTGCAGCCACGCCTCGAGCAGGGTGATGTGCTCGCGCTCGTCGGCCTGCAGCCGCTGCGCGGCCAGGCGCATCTCGTCGGCCTCGCAGCGCTGCGCCAGGGCTTCGAAGAAATCGTGCGCGCGCTGTTCGGCGTCGAGCGCGATGCGCAAGGCGTGCCAGGGGTGCATCAGGTAGTGCGCCGCCTCGGGGCCGGGGGTTTCGGGCGCGTCCGGCACGCGCGGCGGCTGCGGCGCGCGCGTCCAGCCCATGGTGCGCAGGATCTCGGTGGCGTGCAGGGCCTCCTGGCTCGCGAGGCGCCGGAACAGCGCCGCCACCTCCTGGTTGTTGTGCGTGGCCAGCACGTCGGCGAGCTCGCCGTAGCGTTCGACCGCCTCGCGCTCCAGCGCATAGGCCTGCGCCATCAGCTCCGCGAGGTCGCGCGGAGCGTAGACGGATTGGATCTTCATGGTGGGGACCTCCCTCAAAGGGCAAACGCGGATTCCATCTCCTCCAGCGAGCGCGTCGGCGTGCAGGGGCCGCCGCTGTAGGGCGCCCGGTGGCCGGCGTAGAGCACGCCGATGTTGAAGCCGTCGTCGGTCATGATCCGCTTGGCGGCGCGCGCGGCGTCGTCGGTGGGGCCGACGGGTGCGGGATGGGTCAGGTTCTTCCATTCCTTCTGCTCGGGGCGGAAGGTCACGCAGGGGCTCAGGATCTCGATGAAGGAGAAGCCCGGGTGCCGCATGCCGGCGGCGATGATCTCCGCCGTGGTGTTCTGGTCGCCCGCGAAGGCACGGGCCACGAAGTTCGCGCCGGCCGCCAGCGCGATCACCAGCGGGTGGAAGGAGCGCACGCCGGTGCCGCCGGGCGACAGCTTGTTGTCCCAGTCCGGTTCCGTCGTCGGCGAGGCCTGGCCCTTGGTCATGCCGTACACGTGGTTGTCCATCACGATGTAGGTCAGGTCCACATTGCGGCGGCAGGCGTGCAGGAAGTGGTTGCCGCCGATCGAATAGCCGTCGCCGTCTCCGCTCGCGACCAGCACGGTGAGGTCCGGCCGCGCGACCTTCAGGCCCGTGGCCGCGGCGAGCGAGCGCCCGTGCACGCCGTGGAAGCCGTAGCAGGAGGTGTAGGCCGGGATGCGCGAGGAGCAGCCGATGCCCGACACGACCGCCACCTCGTGCGGCGGCCGTTGCACCAGCGCGAGCGCCTTCGTCACCGCGTTGAGCACCGTGTAGTCGCCGCAGCCCGGGCACCAGATCGGCTTGGTGGCGGACTTGTAGTTCAGGGGCGTGTACGGCTCGGCGGCCGCGAGCCCGGGGGGATGGCACATGTCGTTCACTTCGTCTCCTCCTTGGCATCGGCCCATTCGCGCAGGGCGGCGCAGATGTCGGCGGGGCGCAGCGGCAGCGGCCCGGGGCGGTGGAAGCCGGCCGGGCGGCCGGGCAGGTCCACCACGCCGCGCAGGTAGCGCAGCAGCTGGCCTTCGTGGTTCTGCTCCACGACCATCACGCGCTGCACGCCTTCCAGCGCCTTGGCCATCGCGGCGGGCTGGATCGGCGCGAGCAGGCGCAGCACGATCACGCGCACGTCCACGCCTTGCGCGGCGGCCCGGCGCGCGGCTTCGTGCACGGGCCCGGCAGCGGAGCCGAAGGTGATCACGGCCAGCGAGCCCTCGCCTTCGATGTCGGCCCAGCGGCTGCCGTAGTCGTGCCGCAGCAGCTTGCGGGAGCGCTTGTCCAGTTGCCGCGCGTGGTCGGCGGCCTGGCTGCTCGGCACGCCGGTCTCGCTGTGCTCGAGGCCGTCGGCCGTGTACGTATTGCCGGGCGTGCCGGGAATCGCCATCGGCGAGACGCCGCTGGGCGTGTCGCCGTAGCGCTTGTAGTTCGGGGTGTTGGCCTCCGCGACCAGGCGCTTGCCCTTGGGCGCGGGAAGCTGCGGCGCGTCGACGATCGCGCGCGACTGGCCCATGAACTGGTCGGACAGCAGCAGCGCCGGCGACTGCAGGGTCTCCGCCAGTTCCACCGCCCATTGCGTGGTCTGGATGCAGTCCGAGATCGAGCTGGGGGCCAGCACGAGCCGCGGTGCATCGCCGTGCAGGCCGCCCACCGCGTAGGAGAGGTCGCTCTGCTCGCTCTTGGCAGGGATGCCCGTGGAGGGGCCGCCGCGCATCACGTCGACCACCACGATCGGCACTTCGGCGGCCACCGCCAGGCCGATGCCTTCGGTCATCAGCGACAGGCCGGGGCCCGCGGTCGCCGTCAGCGAAGGCACGCCACCGAAGGAAGAGCCGATGATCATGTTGATCGACGCGAGCTCGTCCTCGGCCTGCAGCAGCGAGCCGCCGGCCTGCACCAGCGCCGGCGCCATCCACTCGAGCATCTCGGTGGCCGGCGTGATCGGGTAGGCGGCGACGAAGCGCACCCCGCCGCGGATCGCGCCGTAGCCCGCGCCTTCGTTGCCGCTCACGAGCCAGCGCTTGCCCTGCTGCGCGTCGATGCGGCGCGGCTGCGGTGCGTGCTCGCGCGCGGCGGCCATGCCTTCGCGCAGCGCGCGGAAGTTCACCTGCAGGGCTTCGTCGCCGCGCGTCCAGCCCGTGCGCACCGCTTCCTCCAGCGCTTCGGCGGGCAGGCCGGCCAGTGCGCCGGTGATGCCCAGCGCCAGCATGTTGATCCAGCTGCCGCTCGCCTTGGCCATCTTCTTCAGCGGCAGCGACAGCACGCGCACGCCGCTCCTGGTGAACACCTCGGGGATCTCGCCGCCGTCGGCATCGCAGACCAGCAGGCCGCCGGCCCTGATCGGGATCTCGTCGGCGAAGCGGTGCACGTTCTGCCAGTCGATCGCCAGCATCACGTCGAACGCGTCGTCGAGCGATTCGAGCTGCGAAGTCGCCAGCCGCACCAGCGCCGCCGCTTCCCCGCCGCGGATCTGCGGGCCCATGGTCTTGACCATGAGCCCGTAGACGCCGCTGCGCGCCGCTGCCTCGAGCAGCCAGTTGCCCGCGCTCATCACGCCGCTGCCGCCGCTGCCGGCGATCGCGATCGAGATGCTCTCGAGTGCGGTGGAACGGGAAGGGGGAGCGGCCGAATGCGGCCGGGTTTCGCTCGTCAGGGATGCATCCACGCTGTTGTCTCCTCGTGTCGCTATGGACGGGAGTAAACGTTCAGGGCCGCGGCGGGACCTTGAACCAGATCAAGGTTTTGCTTCGAGACGGCACCCAGAATGCGCTAAATCGGCATTCGGGTACCTATTTACCGTTTGCCGGCCGGTACCCGCCGCGGATCCTGCGGGTAAACCCGAACGCGAGGAGACAAAAGATGAGCATCGATGCGTACCGCTGGCTGATGGCCGCGCCGCAGGAACCCCTGGTGAAGCGCGAGTTCCTCGCGACGGCCGGGCCCGGCGAAGTGGTGGTGCAGGTGTCCGGCTGCGGGGTCTGCCACACCGACCTGGGCTACTACTACGACGGCGTGCGCACCAACCAGCCGCTGCCCCTCGCGCTCGGCCACGAGATCAGCGGCTACGTGGTGGAGACGGGCGCGGGCGCCGAGTCGTGGAAGGGCAAGGCGGTGATCGTGCCGGCCGTGCTGCCCTGCGGCGAATGCGACCTTTGCCAGCGCGGCCTCACCACCATCTGCCGCGCGCAGAAGATGCCGGGCAACGACATCCAGGGCGGTTTCGCCTCGCACATCGTGGTGCCGGCCCGCGGCCTGTGCCTGGTCGACGAGCAGCGGCTCGCCAAGGCCGGGCTGAAGCTGTGGCAGGTGTCGGTGGTGGCCGATGCGCTCACGACGCCGTACCAGGCCGTGCGCCGCGCCGGCGTCACGCCCGGCAGCCTCGCCGTGGTGATCGGCGCCGGCGGTGTCGGCGGCTACTGCGTGCAGGTCGCCAATGCCTTCGGCGCCAAGGTGGTGGCGATCGACGTCGACGACCGCAAGCTCGAGGCGATCGGCAAGTACGGCGCGGCGAAGACCGTCAACAGCCGCGGCCTGGAGGCCAAGCAGGTCAAGCAGGCCGTGCAGGCCTTCGCGAAGGAGCAGGGCCTGCGCGCGACCGAGTGGTTCATCTTCGAGTGCTCGGGCACTTCCGCCGGCCAGCAGACCGCGTGGAACCTGCTGGTGCATGGCGCCACGCTCAGCGTGGTCGGCTTCACGATGGACAAGGTGGAAGTGCGCCTGTCCAACCTGATGGCGTTCGACGCGCGCGCCATCGGCAACTGGGGCTGCCCGCCCGAGCAGTACCCCGCCGCGCTCGACCTCGTCCTCGACGGCAAGGTGCAGGTCGCACCTTTCGTCGAGGCCCATCCCCTGTCCGAGATCAATTCCATCTTCGCGGCGGTGCACCGCCACGAGATCCGCGCCCGCGTGGTGCTGCAACCCCGCTGAACCCGAGAGGAGACATCCCCAATGAACGCACCCGTCACGCCCATGCTGGAGTTCAAGAACCACGACCTGGCGCCGCAGCCCAAGACCCCCGGCGTGCGCTACGAGAAGCGCCCGGCGCGCAAGCCGGACGGCTCGGTGGCGCCCGGCCTGTTCAACGCCTGGATCACGCTGGACAACCCGACCCAGTACAACTCGTACACGACCGACATGGTCAAGGCCGTGATCCTCGCGTTCAAGGCCGCCTCCAACGCGCGCGACGTCAACTGCATCGTGTTCACGGGCGCGGGCGACAAGGCCTTCTGCACCGGCGGCAACACCAAGGAGTACGCCGAGTACTACGCCGGCCAGCCGCAGGAATACCGCCAGTACATGCGCCTGTTCAACGACATGGTCAGCACCATCCTGGCGGCCGACAAGCCGGTGATCTGCCGCGTCAACGGCATGCGCATCGGCGGCGGGCAGGAGATCGGCATGGCCTGCGACTTCACCGTGGCGCAGGACCTCGCCAAGTTCGGCCAGGCCGGCCCGAAGCATGGCTCGGCGCCGATCGGCGGCGCGACCGACTTCCTGCCGGTGATCGTGGGCGCCGAGCGCGCGATGGCCGCCTGCGTGCTGTGCGAGCCCTTCTCGGCGCACAAGGCCTACCAGATGGGGATGATCACTGACGTCGTTCCGGCCCTGAAGGTGGACGGCAAGTTCGTCGCCAACCCGCTGGTGGAAACGCAGCGCATGGTGGACGACTACGGCCGCAACGCCTTCGGCGAATTCAAGAGCGGCGACGCGGCCAAGGAAGGCAAGGCCGTGATGGCGCGCGGCGAAGTGGACCTGTCGCTGCTGGACGCGAAGGTGGAGGAACTGTGCGCCAAGATCCTCATGACCTTCCCGGAGTGCACGCTCAAGACGATCGAGGAGCTGCGCAAGCCCAAGCTCGCGGCCTGGAACGCGAACAAGGAGGACGCGCGCGACTGGCTGGCGCTGAACATGATGACCGAGGCGCGCTCGGGCTTCACGGCGTTCAACGAAGGGCCGAAGGACGACCGCGAAGTCGACTTCGTGCTGCTGCGCCAGAAGCTCGCCGCGGGGCAGAGCTGGGTCGGCAGCCTGCACGACGAGATCCAGCCGAAGGCGAAGAAGTGATGGACGCCAACGCTTCGCCCCTGAAGGCCTGGCTCGAACGCGACGGCGCGCTGCTGCGGCTGCGCCTGAACAAGCCCAAGGCCAACCTGGTCGACGCCGCGATGATCGCGGCGCTGCACGCGGCGCTCGCGCAGTACCGCCGCCACGTGATGCTGCGCGGCGTGCTGATCGACGCCGAGGGCCCGCATTTCAGCTTCGGCGCCAGCGTCGAGGAACACCTGCCGGCCAAGTGCGCCTCCATGCTCGCGTCGCTGCACGGGCTGCTGCTCGAGCTGCTGGAGTTCCCGGTGCCCGTGATGGTCGCCGTGCACGGCCAGTGCCTCGGTGGCGGCCTCGAACTCGCGCTGGCCTGCGGCCGCATCTTCGCCGCGCCCTCGGCGCAGTTCGGCCAGCCGGAGATCAAGCTGGGCGTGTTCGCTCCCGCTGCCTCCGCCCTGCTGCCGTATCGCGTGAGCCAGCCCGATGCCGAGGACCTGCTGCTCACCGGCCGCTCGATCACCGCCGAAGAGGCACTGCGGATCGGCCTCGTGCAGGAACTGACCGAGGACCCCGCCAACGCCGCCAAGCTGTGGTTCGACCAGCACCTGGTGGGCAAGAGCGCCGCGGCGCTGGCCTGCGCCACCGTCGCTGCCCGCGGCGTGATGCAGAAGCAGGTGCGCGAGCGCCTGGCCGAACTCGAACGCCTGTACCTGGAATGGCTCATGCGCACGCACGACGCCAATGAAGGCCTGGCCGCTTTCCTCGAGAAGCGCCAGCCGGCCTGGACCCATCAATGAAGGAGCGCAAGACATGACCGCAGTCCTCAATCCCGTGCAGGCCATCGTCGAGCGCTGCCAGCAGCTGTTCGACGACCTGGACTTCACCGCCGTCAAGGAGTGGAAGGCCGCCGTTCCGGGCCGCAAGGCGATCGGCTACATGCCCTGGTACGTGCCGCGCGAGCTGGTGCACGCCGCGGGCATGCTGCCGGTAGGCATCCTCGGCGGCGGCGACAGCCTGGAGGTGATCCAGGGCGACGCCTACTACCAGAGCTACATCTGCCGCATCCCGCGCTCCACCATCGAACTGGGGCTCACCGGCCGCCTCGACTGCCTGGACGGCATGCTGTTCCCCTCGATCTGCGACGTGATCCGCAACCTCTCGGGCATGTGGCAGATCCTGTTCCCGGACAAGTACGTGCGCTACTTCGACGTGCCGCAGAACTACCTGGACAGCGTCGGCGGCAAGTTCTACATCCACGAGATGCAGGGCCTGCGCGAGGACCTGGGCAAGCTGCGCGGCTCGCCCGTCACCGACGAGGAGCTCAATGACTCGATCCGCGTCTACAACGACAACCGGGCCGCCGTGCGCGAGCTGTATGCCTACCGCGCCGCGCAGCCGCAGCAGGCACCGACCTCCGAGGTCTACCTGGTGCTGCGCGCCGGCATGGTGCTGCCGCCGGAAGACCACACCCAGCTGATCCGCGAGTACCTCCGCGAGACCGACAAGATCCCGCGCCCGAAGCGCGACAACGCGCGCGTGGTGGTCACCGGCTCCTTCTGCGAGCAGCCGCCCCTGGCGCTGATCAAGTCGTTGGAGATGGCGGGCTGCTACGTGGTGGACGACGACTACATGCTGGTCACGCGCTGGCTGCTGGACGAAGTGCCGGCCGATGCGGATCCGCTGGACGAACTGTCCAAGGCCTTCCTGCACCGCTCCGCCTCGATGGCGGCGAAGTACGACGCCACGCGCGAGGAAAAGGGCGTGTTCCTCCTCAAGCAGGTGAAGACCCGCGGCGCCGAGGGCGTGGTGTTCGCCGCGCCTTCCTTCTGCGACCCGGCGCTGCTCGAGCGGCCGATGCTGCAGGACGTGCTGGCCAAGGCCAAGGTCCCCTACACCGCCTTCAAGTACGCCGAGAACACCGGGCAGATGGCGCCCATCCGCGAGCAGGCCGGCACCTTCGCCGATTCGATCAAGCTTTGGAGCGACGCAGCATGAACGACACCGTGATCCAGTTGCCGGCTTCGAAGAAGCCGAAGCCCGTCGCCATCAAGGACGACGCGATGAACCTCCAGAAGGAGCTCATCAACCAGAACTACCGCGAACTCGCCGAGGCGCACAAGATCGGCCGCAAGGTGGCGGCCACCTTCGTGCCGGGGAACCTGAACGAACTCCTCATGTGCTTCGGCCTGGCGCGCAGTCTCCCCGAGACCAACGCGCTGCAGAACGGCATGCGCAAGAAGTCGGGCAAGTTCATCATGGACGCCGAGCGCGACGGCCACTCCGAGGACGTCTGCACCTACGTGAAGGCGGACCTCGGGATGATGCTCGGCGGCGAGATCGGCCCCACCGGCGAGCCGCTGCCCACGCCCGACGTGCTGCTGCTGTCGTACACGGGCTGCTTCACGTTCATGAAGTGGTTCGAGCTGATCCGCCACAAGTACAACGTCCCCACGCTGATGCTGCACGTGCCCTACCAGGGCTCGGGGCGGATCGACCCCAACATGCGCGACTACGTCGTGCGGCAGCTGAAGGAAACGGTGATCCCGGGGCTGGAGAAAATCTCCGGCGTCAAGTTCGACATCGACCTGCTGCGCCAGTACATGCGGGAGTCGGTGAAGGCGGAGGAGAACCTGGTCCACGTGCTGCAGTCGGCGAAGAACCGGCCCTCGCCGATCGACGGCTACTTCGGCGCGGTGTACTACATCGGCCCGATCTTCACGGCCTTCCGCGGCACCGCCGAGGCGACGCGCTACTACGAGGTGCTGCGCGCCGAGATCGACGAGCGCGTGCGCCTGGGCAAGGGCCCCATCACGCCGGAAGGCGAGATGAAGCAGGAGAACTACCGGCTGGTGGTGGAGGGCCCGCCGAACTGGACCAGCTTCCGCGAGTTCTGGAAGATGTTCTACGACGAGGGCGCGACCGTGGTGTCGTCCACCTACGCCAAGGTGGGGGGCCTGTACGACTTCGGCTTCCGGCACGACCCGGACCATCCGCTGGAGTCGCTGGCCGACTACTGCCTGGGCTGCTACACCAACCTGAACCTGCCCTCGCGCATCGACATGATCTGCAAGTACATCGAGGAGTACCAGGCCGACGGCCTGCTGATCAACTCGATCAAGAGCTGCAACAGCTTCTCCGCCGGGCAGCTGCTGATCCTGCGCGAAGTGGAGAAGCGCACCGGCAAGCCGGCGGCGTTCATCGAGACCGACCTGGTCGACCCGCGCTATTTCTCGGCGGCCAACGTCAAGAACCGGCTGGAAAGCTACTTCCAGATGGTCAAGCAGAAGCGCACCACCGGCATCGGCGAAGGCGTGCGTCCCGTGATCCCGCTGCACGCGGTGCAATAAGAGGAGGCCCATCCATGCGCTGTTTCATCGGCATCGACCTGGGTTCGACCACCACGAAGGCGGTGGTGGTCGACGAGAACCAGAACATCATCGGGCGCGGCATCACCAACTCGCGTTCGAACTACGACACGGCCGCGGCCGTCGCCAAGCAGGAGGCCATGCTCAATGGCCGCTTCTACCTGTTCCGGCAGGCGCTGGGCCGCACCGGCGCGCTCAATGGCGGCCTGGACACCTTCATCGAGCAGCTCGAACGCGACTTCCGCGCCGAGCAGTACCTCGAGCAGCTCGGCGACCTGGAGGAGACCTGCGCCAAGAACGTCGAGACGGGCCACTTCGGCGCCGCCACCGGGGTGGTGACGGAGGCGCTCGGCGAGGTGTTCCTGCGCCTGAAGGGCGAGGCGCACCTGCTGTTCGCCCCCGGCGCCAAGCGCAAGAGCGACTTCTTCCGCGACATCGCCGGCGGCCAGTACATGGCGATCAGCGAACAGGTCGCCAAGGAGGCCGGCACGCGCTACGAGTACCTGCTGAACCTGTTCGACCGCTCGATCATCGAGGTCGAGAACCACGTCTACGGCGACCAGATGCGGCACCACCTGCTGGCCGCGCTGGAGAACACCTTCCACGCGCTGCCGGAAACGCTGGACCGCCGCACCAGGGTGGAAGCGCCGATCAAGGGCGTGCTGGACACCGAGATGGAGGAGACCTACGTCATCGGCACCGGCTATGGCCGCGCGCGCCTGCCCTTCTCGAAGGAGCACGTGCGCTCGGAGATCCTGTGCCACGGCCTGGGCGCGCACGTGATGTACCCGGAAACGGCCACCGTGCTGGACATCGGCGGACAGGACACCAAGGCGATCCAGGTGGACCCGAACGGCATCGTGGAAAGCTTCCAGATGAACGACCGCTGCGCCGCGGGCTGCGGCCGCTACCTCGGCTACATCGCCGACGAGATGAACATGGGCCTGCACGAGCTGGGCCCCATGGCCATGAAGTCGACCAAGGCCGTGCGCATCAACTCCACCTGCACGGTGTTCGCGGGCGCCGAGCTGCGCGACCGCCTGAGCCTGGGCGACAAGCGCGAGGACATCATGGCCGGCCTGCACCGCGCCATCATCCTGCGCGCCATGTCGATCCTGGCGCGTTCGGGCGGCGTGCGCGACCAGTTCACGTTCACCGGCGGCGTGGCCAAGAACGAGGCGGCGGTGAAGGCGCTGAAGGAGCTGGTGTTCGAGAACTACGGCCAGCTGCAGCTGAACATCGACCCCGACTCGATCTACACGGGTGCGCTCGGCGCCGCCACCTTCGCGTGGCGCGCCGTGGTGGAAGACGGCAAGGAAATCGAACGGAGGGTTGCGGCATGACCATTCACACCATCGGCATCGACATCGGCTCGGGCGCGGTCAAGAGCACCCTGTTCCGCGTCGACGAGGACGGCAGCACCCACTGGGTGGCCAAGCGCTGCGAGCGCATGCGCCGGCGCGACCCCATGACGCTGGCGCAGGAAGGGCTCGAGTCCGTGCTGCACGAGGCGGGGCTGGCCGCCAACGACATCGCCTACATCGCGACGACGGGCGAGGGCGAGAACGTGAAGTTCGCCACCGGCCACTTCTACTCGATGACGACGCACGCGCGCGGCGGCGTGTTCCTGTCGCCCGGCATCAACGCCGTGGTGGACGTGGGTGCGCTCAACGGCCGCGCGATCTACGTCGACGAGCGCGGCAAGGTGCTGTCGTACAAGATGACCTCGCAGTGCGCCTCGGGCTCGGGGCAGTTCCTCGAGAACATCGCGCGCTACCTCGGCGTGGCGGTGGAGGAGATCGGCGCGCTGTCCAAGAGCTCGCAGGACCCGGAGAAGGTCAGCTCGATCTGCGCCGTGCTGGCGGAGACGGACGTGATCAACATGGTGAGCCGCGGCATCGCCACGCCGGACATCCTCAAGGGGATCCACCTGTCGATGGCTTCGCGCATCGTCAAGCTGCTGAAGGTGACGGGCATCAAGTCGGGGCAGGCGCTGATCACCGGCGGCCTGGGCATGGACGTGGGGCTGACCGCGGCGATCCGCGAGGAGATGGCCAACGAGAAGGTGCCGGTGGAGGTCGTGACGCATCCCGACGCGATCTATGCCGGCGCGATCGGCGCCGCCCTGTGGGGCGCCTACCGCCACGCGAAGCTGCAGGAGTTGCAGCAGCGCGCGGCCGCTTGATTCAGGCAGGAGAGGAGACCGACATGGCTTTGCTGATCAACGACGGCTGCACGGCGTGCGACGCCTGCCGTCCCGTGTGTCCCAACGAGGCGATCACCGCCGGGGACATCATCTTCGTGATCGACCCGCTCAAGTGCACCGAGTGCGTCGGCGCGGAAGACGAACCCCAATGCAAGCTGGCCTGCCCGGCCGACTGCATCGTGCAGCATCCGGACTTCGTGGAATCGCGGGACGAGCTGCTGGAGAAGTACACCCAGCTGCACGGGTAGGGCGAGGGCGGCGATCGGCCGCCTGAAAACCGGACTGCCGGACGCAGAGGACGCGAAGGGTACGCAGAGGACGCAAAAAAGACAAAGAAAACCTTAAGGGTTTTTCTTTTGCGTCCTCTGCGTACCCTTTGCGTCCTCTGCGTCCGGCCGTTGGATTCCTGCCTTACACCTCCGCCGGCTCCCCCGCGAACTCCTGCGGCATCGTCTCCGCCGGCGCGGTTCCCAGCAGCACGCCCATGCGGGCGTCCTTCTTCTCCCACAGGGCGTTGAGCCAGCGGCCGAAGCGCTTGCGGCCCTGCGAGTTGCCGGCGTAGTCCAGGCCGATGAACTCGGTGGGCACGGGCAGTTCCTCGATGTGCACCGCCACGCGCTTGACGCGGCCGCACGCGAAATCCCAGAAGCCCGGGATGCCCGGCGAATAGGCGATCGTCACGTCGATCAGCGCATCGAACTTGTCGCCCATGACGCCCAGCGTCAGCGCCATCGCGCCCGCCTTGGGCTTGAGCAGGTGGCGATAGGGCGATGCCGTCTGCGCGTGCTTCGCGGGCGTGAAGCGCGTGCCCTCGGCGAAGTTCATGACGCTGGTGGGCACCAGTGCGAACTTGCGGCAGGCGCGCACGGTGGCCTCGTGGTCGTCGGCGCGCTTGGCCGGATTGCGCCGCAGCGCCTCCTTGCCGTGCCGCTTCATGAACGGGAAGTCGAGCGCCCACCAGGCCAGGCCGATCACCGGCACGTAGAGCAGCTGCTGCTTGAGGAAGAACTTCAGCATCGGCAGGCGCCCGTGCAGCAGGTGCTGCAGCACGAAGATGTCGGCCCACGACTGGTGGTTGCAGTTGACGAGGAACCAGCCACTGCGCGGCGCGGGCAGGCCCTGCACTTCCCAGCGCGTGCGGTGCAGCAGGCGCATCCACAGGCTGTTGCCGGCGACCCAGGCGCCGGCGATCGCGTGCAGCACGGGGTCCACCCGGCGGCGCACGAAGGCGAAAGGCAGGGCCAGCTTCACCAGCGCGAACGCGAACAGGGGCAGGGTGCAGAGGACCGTGTTGGCGGCGAGGGCCAGGCACGCGAGGACGCCGCGCACCGGCGCGGGCAGGTAAGTCAGGGGAGATCGCATGGAGTCCGGCATGCTAGCCGCGTTCGTGGTGTCCGCCGGCGCTGTTGCAGGATGTTTCGCGGGGTCCCTGTCGCAGATCAAGGCCGTGGGGCGGTGCGTCCGCGCTCAATGGAGCTGGCAGGCCGCGAGCCGGCTCGCATCCGGGATGCGGATCTCGCGCCGCTTCATCTCGATCAGGCCCTGCGATTCGAGCTCGTGCAGCACGCGCGAGAAATACTCCCGCGTCAGCGACAGTCGCGAGGCCACGGTGGCCTTGCTCACCGGCAGCGACACCGTCAGCTCACCGCGGCAACTGGCCGCATCGGGCAAGTCGCGCAGCAGGTAGGCCACCACGCGCTCGGCACCGCTGCACAGGCAGTAGTCCATCACGTCGCGCTCCAGGCCGTGCACGCGCCGCGAAACCAGGCCCAGCATGCGCAGGGAAAAGCGCGGACAGCGCTCGATTTCCGCGACCACCGTCTCCCTGCGGATCGTCAGCACCAGCGCGCCCGTGAGCGCCTGCGCGTGCGCGTTGCAGGGACCGTCGGTGAACATCAGCGACTCGGCGAAGGTCTGGCCCGGGCCGGCGATGTCGATCACCTTCTCCTGCCCGAGCGCCGACAGCACGTACAGCTTCACGTGCCCCATGACGGCCAGGTGGAGGCCCTCGCAGCGTTCGCCGGCGCGGAACACGTCCTGGCCGCGGTCGTAGCCGCGCAGCGTGCTGCCTTCTGCCAGCCGCTTCAGCTCGCCGATGTCCGCGTGGGCGAACAGGGGCAATGCCGCCAGGTAGCGCGGCAGGTCGAGACGGGAGGGGCTCCGGGTGTCTATCGCTGCACTCCTCGGCGGCCGCTCGCGGCCGCCTCCATGCAGTCTGGTCCGAGCGCGCCGGATGAGGTTGACGCATGTCAACGGTACTCCGGGGACTGCCCGCGGACGCGGCGTGATCCACAATCGCGGCATGCCCGCCACCCACCCGATGCCCGCCGCCTTCATCGGCCACGGCAGCCCCATGAACACGCTGGAGCGCAACCGCTTCACGCAGCAGTGGGCTGCCTTCGGCCGGTCGCTGCCGCGTCCGCGCGCCATCCTGTGCATCTCCGCGCACTGGTTCATTCCGGGCACGGCCGTCACGGCGATGGCGCAGCCGCGCGTGATCCACGACTTCTATGGCTTCCCGCGCGAGCTGTTCGCCTTCGACTATCCGGCGCCGGGCGCGCCGGAGGTCGCGCGCGAGATCGTCGACGTGGCCAGGCCCGCGCACGTGGGCCTGGACCAGGACAGCTGGGGCCTGGACCACGGCACGTGGTCGGTGCTGGCGCACATGTTTCCGCAGGCGGACATCCCCGTGCTGCAACTGTCCATCCACAGCGGCGCGGACGTGGCGTACCACGTCGACCTGGGCGCGCGCCTGGCGCCGTTGCGCGAACGCGGCATCTTCATCGTGGGCAGCGGCAACGTGGTGCACAACCTGCGCCGGCTGGATTGGCAGAAGCCCGAGGCCGGCTTCGAATGGGCCGAGCGTTTCGACCGCGCCGTCCGGGGCGTGATGACCTCGGATCCGGTCAGCCTGCCCGGCGTGGCGCAGCACGCGGATTTCCCGCTGGCCGTGCCGACGCCGGAGCATTTCCTGCCGCTCGCCTACCTCGCCGGCCTGTGCCAGGCGGCCGGCGAGACGGCGAACGTGTTCGCGGAAGGCGGCACCATGGGGTCGCTGACCATGACCAGCTATGCGCTGGGCGCGAACCCCGCGGCGGGCGCCGGCGCGGGCAGCGGCGCCGCCGGCGCGGGCTTGCCGGATCCGCACGACGTCCCGCCCGAGCAGACCAACACCTGAAGTGGACTTCGCGCCCGGCCCCGACCAGCAGGCGGTGCGCTCCGCCGTGGAGGCGATCTGCGCGCGGTTCGGCGACGACTACTGGCTGCGGCGCGACCGCGATGGCGGCTTTCCCGAGGATTTCCATCGCGCGATCGCCGAGGGCGGCTGGCTGGGGATCGCGATGCCGCGCGAGTACGGCGGCGCGGGGCTGGGCATCGCCGAAGCGGCCACGATGATGGAGGCGGTGTCCGCCTCCGGCGCGGGCATGTCGGGCGCCTCGGCGCTGCACATGAACGTGTTCGGGCTGCACCCCGCGGTGGTGTTCGGCACGCCGGAACAGAAGGAACGCTGGCTGCCGCCCATCATCCGCGGCGAGCACAAGGCCTGCTTCGCCGTGACCGAACCGAACACGGGGCTCAACACGCTGAAGCTGCGCACCACCGCCGTGCGCCGGGGCGACCGCTACGTGGTGCACGGGCAGAAGATCTGGATCTCCACCGCGCAGGTGGCGCACAAGGTGCTGCTGCTTGCGCGCACCACCCCGATCGGCGAGGCGAGCGCGCCGGCGCGCGGCCTGAGCCTGTTCTACACCGACCTCGATCGCACCCGGGTGCAGGTGCGCGAGATCGACAAGCACGGGCGCAAGGCGGTGGATTCCAACGAGCTGTTCATCGACGGCCTGGAGGTGCCGGTGGCCGACCGCATCGGCGAGGAGGGCCGCGGCTTCGAGTCCATCCTGCACGGCATGAACCCCGAGCGCGTCCTGATCGGGGCCGAGGCGGTGGGCCTGGGCCGCGTCGCCCTGCAGCGCGCCGCGAAATACGCCGGCGAGCGGATCGTGTTCGACCGCCCCATCGGCCAGAACCAGGGCATCCAGCACCCGCTGGCCCGGTGCTGGGTGGAACTGGAGGCGGCCTGGCTGCTGGTGCAGCGCGCCGCCTGGCTGTACGACCAGGGCCAGCCCTGCGGGGCGGAGGCGAACGCCGCGAAGTACTTCGCCGCCGAGGCGGGCTTCCGCGCCTGCGAGACGGCCGTCCTCACGCACGGCGGCATGGGCTACGCGAAGGAGTTCCACGTCGAACGCTGGCTGCGCGAGGCGATGCTGCCCCGCATCGCCCCGATCACGCCGCACCTGATCCTCAGCTTCATCGCGGAAAAGGTCCTGGGCCTGCCCAAGTCGTATTGAGCTCCGTTACGCGTGTTGCACGGATGGGCTTGATTCTCATCCGTGGCGCAGCCAACCTTCGTGCTACATGAATGGCGAAGAACGGGACGGCATGGAGCCCGCACGGAACGAAGACGAGCGCGGCGACGCAGCCGCGCGTGAAGGCGCGCGCACGCTGTTCCAGCGCCTGCTGCAAAGACTGACCCGGCCAGCCCCGGCCCCGAGCGGCGACGAGCCCCCCACGGATTCCCTGCCGCCCCCCGGCCAGCGCAGCGGCAGCGGCACCGAGAGCCTCGCGCCTTACCTGAGCAACTACCGCAACAGCCGCCCCGGCCCGCTGGAATAGGCCGGCGTTGCGCCGTTGCTGCTGGCGCCCGCGCGACGCGCCCGCGGCCCGCGCCCGGTTGACGTGCATCAACGGGCCCCGCAAGGCCAGGCGCATGCTGCGTCCATCATGTCCATTCCTGGCACGGAAGGACCCCGGCTCGCCGTCATCGTGGACCAGTTCTTCGATGGCGATCGCCTGTATCGCGAGCGCCGGACCCTGCGCGTGATCGAGGGCCGGATCGACAGCGTGACGCCCGGCGACCACACGGACGCCCTGGCCGCGGAAGGCTGGACGATCGAGCGCGGCGGCTTCCTGATGCCGGGGATGGTGGACGCGCACGTGCACCTGTTCCTCGATGGCGCCTGCACCGATTCCGCGCAGCGGGCCGCCCACCTCAAGCGCCCCGTCGAGCAACTCACCGAAGGAGCGCGCGTGCATGCACGCGAGGCGCGGGCCTGGGGCGTCACGCTGCTGCGCGATGCCGGGGACCGGCACGGCATCAACCACCAGATCCGCCGTGAGGCCGCACCCGCCGGCAGCGGCATGGCGCGCGTGCGCTCCGTCGGCCGCGGGATCCGGCGCGCGCACGGCTACGGCGCCTTCATGGCGGCCGATGCCGGCGACGGGGTCGCCCTGCCGACGCTGGTGGAGCAGCTCGCGCGCAGCAACGACGAGATCAAGCTGGTGCTGACCGGCATCGTCGATTTCGAGGCCGGCGACGCGGCCGACGCGCCGCAGTTCACGCACACCGAAGCGGCCCTGGTGGTGCAGGCCGCGCACCGCTGCGGCCGCAAGGTGATGGCGCACTGCAGCGGCCCGCGGGGGCTGGACATCGCGCTGGCGGCCGGCGTCGACTCGGTGGAGCACGGCTACTTCGTGGACCGCGCGATGCTCTCGCGCATGCGCGACCACGACGTGGCGTGGACGCCGACCTTCTGCCCCGTGCACTTCCAGTGGGCGCACCCCGGGGTGGCGCGCTGGCCGGCCGCCACCGTCGACAGCATGCGGCGCGCGCTGGACGCCCACGCCGAACACCTGCGCGTGGCCTGCGAGCTCGGCGTGCGCGTGCTGGTGGGCACGGACGCGGGCTGCATGGGCGTGCAGCATGGCCGCTCGGTGCTGGAGGAGATGTGGCACTTCCTCGATGCGGGCATGCCGCTGGAGGCGGTGCTGCGCGCCGCCACCGGCACGCCGCGCCGCCACTTCGGCGCGGCCCACTCCCGGCTCGTGCCGGGCGCGCCGTTCGAGGCCGCGCTGTTCCAGGCGCCGCCCTTCGCCGATGCGCGCGGGCTGAACCGGCCGCACCGGGTGTGGGTCGGTCCCTGAGCGGCTTGCGCTAGTCCCCGATCCGGCAGCGGAACAGCTTCAGCGAGCGCGGCGGCAGGAAGGTGTGGGTGCCGCAGGGGCAGGTTTCGGACGCCTCGTCGTTGCTGGTGTCCACCAGCAGTTCCCAGTCCTTGCAGCCCCCCACCTGCGGCAGCTGGAAGTCCAGCGGCTGCGGCGACGCGGACAGCACCAGCAGCAGGTGGTCGTCGCGCAGCATCCGGCCCTGGCGGTCCGTTTCCGTGAGGCCGTTGCCGGCGAGGAACATCGCGAGCGACTGCGTGTGCGCGTTGCCCCAGTCCTCGTCGCTCATCACCTGGCCATCGTGGCGGAACCACATGATGTCGCGGATCTCCGTGCCGCGGATCGGCCGGCCCGAGAAGAACTTCTGCCGGTGCAGCGCGGGGTGTTCCCGCCGCAGGCCGATCAGCCGCCGCGTGAACGCGAGCAGGCTTTCGTCCTGGTGCGCCCAGTCGTACCAGCTCAGGCCGTTGTCCTGGCAGTAGGCGTTGTTGTTGCCGTCCTGCGTGCGGCCGATCTCGTCGCCGCCGCACAGCATGGGCGTGCCCTGGGACAGCAGCAGCGTGGCCAGCAGGTTGCGCTGCTGGCGCGCGCGCAGCGCGTTCACCTCGGCGTCGTCGGTGGGCCCTTCGGCGCCGCAGTTCCACGACTTGTTGTCGTTGTGGCCGTCCTGGTTGTTCTCGCCGTTGGCCTCGTTGTGCTTGTCGTTGTAGCTCACCGTGTCGCGCAGCGTGAAGCCGTCGTGCGCGGTGATGAAGTTGATGCTGGCCGAGGGCTTGCGGCCGTCGTGCTGGTACAGGTCGCTGGAGCCGGTGAGCCGGTAGCCGAGGTCGCCGGCGAGGCCGCCGTCGCCCTTCCAGAAGGCGCGGATCGCGTCGCGGTAGATGCCGTTCCACTCGGCCCACTTCACCGGGAAGTTGCCGACCTGGTAGCCGCCTTCGCCCACGTCCCACGGCTCCGCGATCATCTTGACCTGGTTGAGCACCGGGTCCTGATGGATGATGGTGAAGAAGCCGGAGAGCTGGTCCACCTCGTGCAGGCCGCGCGCGAGCGTGCTGGCCAGGTCGAAGCGGAAGCCGTCCACGTGCATCTCCTGCACCCAGTAGCGCAGCGAATCCATGATCAGCTGCAGCGTCTGCGGGTGCCGCACGTTGAGCGTGTTGCCGGTGCCGGTGTAGTCGAAGTAGTGCCGCGGGCTGTCCGGCACCAGCCGGTAGTAGGTGGGGTTGTCGATGCCCTTGAAGCTCAGCGTCGGGCCCATGTGGTTGCCCTCGGCGGTGTGGTTGTAGACCACGTCGAGGATCACCTCCAGGCCGGCGCCGTGCAGCGCCTTGACCATCTCCTTGAACTCGCGGATCGCCCCCAGCACGTCGCCCCGGCGGAAGCCGGCGCTGTAGCGCAGTTCCGGCGCGAAGAAGCTGAGGGTGGAGTAGCCCCAGTAGTTGGTGAGGCCCTTGGCCACGAGGAAGGAGTCGTCCAGGTGCGCGTGCACCGGCATCAGCTCGATGGCGGTGACGCCCAGTTCCTTCAGGTAGGCGAGCATCGCCGGGTGCGCCATGCCGGCATAGGTGCCGCGCAGCTCCTCCGGGATGTCCGGATGCGTCATGGTCAGGCCCTTGACGTGCACCTCGTACAGCACCGTCTGGTGCAGCGGCACGTTGGGCGCGCGGTCGCCGCTCCAGTCGAAGCGCGGGTCGATCACCACGCCCAGGGGAACGCCGCGCACGTCCTCTTCCACCTTGGCGTGGTCTTCCGCCGGGTCGCCGGTGCGGTAGGCGAACAGGCCGCGTTCGGGGTTTTCCAGGCCGTCGAGCGCCTTGGCATACGGGTCCAGCAGGACCACGCCGGGATTGAAGCGCAGCCCCTTGTCGGGCTCGTAGGGGCCGTGCACGCGGTAGCCGTAGCGTTGGCCCGGCGCGAGGCCGGGGATGTAGCCGTGCCAGACGAAGGCCTCGCACTCGCGCAGGCGGATGCGCGTTTCCTGGCCGTGCTCGTCGAACAGGCACAGCTCCACCTTCTGCGCGTTCTCGGAGTAGAGGGCGAAGTTGACGCCCTCGCCGTCCCAGGTGGCGCCCAGCGGATACGGTTCGCCGGGACAGAGCTGCAGTTTGGCTTCGTCGGTGTTCGTGTCGCCCATCACGCATCATGTGGCGACGACACCCCCCGTGGCCTGTAGGAACAGTTCGACGCCTGGGCTGGCGGGTCAGCCATTCGTCGGGTCAGGCGGCTTCATCGCTGCGCCGCCGGTGCCTGGCCGACGGCTCACTCCGCCTTCACGCCCGCTTCCCGGATCAGCCGGCCCTTGAGCTCGTAGTCCTTGCGCTGCGCGGCCGCCAGTTCGGCCGGGCCGCCGGCCACCACGACGAGGCCCGACTGCGTCAGCTTGGCGTGCACCTCGGGGTCGCGCAGCGCCTTCAGGATCTCGTCGGACAGCCTGCGCGCGATGGGCTCCGGCAGGTGGGCGGGCCCGAAGAAGGCGAGCCAGGACGGCATCTCGAAGCCTTCCAGCGTCTCGGCCACCGTGGGCACGTTCGGCAGGCCCTCGTAGCGCGTCGCGCCGGTGACGGCGATGGCACGCACGCGGCCGGACTGGATGTGCGGGATCACGGTGATCGCGCTGGCGAACAGCATCGGGATCTGGCCGCCCATCACGTCGTTGAGCGCGGGCGCGCCGCCCTTGTACGGCACGTGCACGAAGGGCGCGCCGGTGCGGGCGCGCAGCAGCTCGCCGGCCAGGTGGTGCGGCGAGCCGGTCCCCGAGGAACCGTAGCCGCCCTTGCCGGGCGTGGCCTTCACGTACGCGATCAGATCGGTGAGGTTGCTGGCGGGCACCGAAGGGTGCACCACCAATACGATCGGGTTCATGGCCGCGAGCGCCAGCGGCGTGAAGTCGCGCAGCGGCTGGATCGTGGGATTGGCGATCAGGTGGACGTTCGACGCGTGCGTGGCATCGGTGCCGAGGCCGAAGGTGTAGCCGTCGGCGGGGGCCTTGGCCACGAGCTCGGTGCCGATCATGCCGCTGGCGCCGGCGCGGTTGTCCACCACCACGGTCTGGCCGAGGGCCGCTGCGACCTTCTGCGCGACGACGCGGCCCAGGGTGTCGGTGGACGCTCCGGGCGGGTAAGGCACGACCAGCTTGATCGTCTTGTCGGGCCAGGCTTGCGCGCGGGCGAGGCCCGTGGCGGCAAGGGCGAGGGCGGCCAGGGCCTGATTGGCGGCGCGTCTTTGCATGGGGCTTGCTCTCCAGGGTGCGACGCGGCGGATTCTGGCCGTGCCGGCTGCGCGCCGAAAGGGCAATTACCCGCTGTTTGTCATACTGCGCGGATGCCCTTCAAGCAGTTCCTGGTCGACGAATTCCGCCAGCTGGCGAGCGTCAACGCCAGCGACCGGCCCTGGGAAATGCCGGTGGCCGCGGCGCTGGCCAGCGGCCTGCCGATCTTCATCGGCGCGGCCTTCGGCGAGCTGGGGCTCGGGCTGGTCGCCTCCGTGGGCGGGCTGGTGTTCCTGCACCTTCCCGCCACCCGCCTGCCGCACCGCATGGCCTGGCTGATGGCCTGCGCGTTCGGCATGACCGGCAGCTATGCGATGGGCCTGGTGGGCCACCTCTATCCGCCCCTGCTCGTGCCGCTGCTGGTGATCATCGCGATCGTGGTGACGATGGTCTGCCGCTTCTACGCGGCGCCGCCGCCCGGCAGCCTGTTCTTCGTGATGGCCGCGGCCATCGGCGCGTACACGCCGGCGCACGGGCGGGATGCGCTGGTGCAGGTGGGCGCGCTGGCGCTCGGCACCGTGCTCGCGGTGGCCATTGCCTTCCTCTACAGCCTGCACATCGTGAGCCGGCGCGGCGTGCCCGCGCCGAGCGCCCCGCCCGACCCGGAGTTCGATTTCGTCGTGGTCGATTCGGTCGTGATCGGCGCGTTCGTGGGGCTGTCCCTGCTGGCCGCGCAGGCGCTGCAGCTGGATCGGCCGTACTGGGTGCCGGTGAGTTGCCTGGCGATCATCCAGGGCGCCTCGCTGCGCGCGGCGTGGTCGCGGCAGCTGCAGCGCATCGTCGGCACCGCGCTGGGGCTGCTGGTGTTCCTCGCGATCGCGCAGCTGCCGCTGGATGCCTGGGGCGTGGCCTGCGTGCTGACCGTGCTCACGCTGGTCATCGAGACGCTGGTGGTGCGGCATTACGGGCTGGCGACGGTCTTCATCACGCCGCTGACCATCCTGCTGGCCGAGGCGGCGCAGGGACCGGCGATGGCGCCGCAGCGGATCATGCAGGCGCGGCTGGTGGACACGATCGTGGGGGCCACCATCGGTCTCGCGGGGGCGGCGTGCCTGCACAGCCCGCGCTTGCGGGCCGTGCTGGGGGCGGGGTTGCGAAGGATGCTGCCGGGGGCTTAGGGCGCCACGACAAAAGGCCGCCAGCGCGTGCTGGCGGCCTTCTCGTATTGGTGCCGGAGAGAGGAATCGAACCCCCGACCTTCTCATTACGAATGAGCTGCTCTACCGACTGAGCTACTCCGGCGCAAGCCCGCGATTATAGCGGGATTCCCGGGGCCTTCCCCGGATGGACGCGCTGCGGGCCGCTCCCCAGCATCCGGTTGCAATGGCGCGTTCTGCTTCGGTGCGCGGCGTGATCTTTCTCAAAGTGGAGTGATTTCCTTCTGGTCCCAATGGGGCCTGGGAATACCACAAGGAGGAAATCATGGGTCCGATGCTGCGCGGCACTTCTGCCGCCGTTGTCGCAATGTTGGCGCTGGCCGGTTGCCAGGGCCTGGGGATGGGGCAGGGCGGGGCGCCCGACACGCTCGTCGCCGCGAAGGTGGCGGCCGCGCCCGACCTGAACCGCCTCGCCGCCGATGCCGCCTGGGCGAACGCCAGGCCCTTGACGGTGAAATTGAGCGGCGGCAGGAACCTGGTGGACGGCGAGACCACCGGCACGCTGAAGGCCGTCTACACGGCCGACATGCTGTACATGCTGGTGCAGTACAAGGATCCGACCAACTCGATCCGCCGCGCGCCCTTCCAGAAGCAGGCGGACGGCTCGTGGAAGCAGCTCGGCGACCCGAACGACAAGGGCGGCGACAACAACCTGGTGTACGAGGACAAGTGGGCCATGATCTGGCCGATCGACGAGTCCTCCATCAAGGGCTTCGAGCAGCAGGGCTGCGCCGTGTACTGCCACGAGGGCGAGACCAAGCCCTTCGGCAACAAGTACACCCGCAAGGAGGGCGAGATCGGCGACATGTGGCACATGAAGGGCATGCGCACCGGCGTCGTGGGCTATGTCGACGACCAGTACGTCGACCACACCCGCTACGACAAGGACAAGTCGCCCAACGCCGGCCGCAAGTCGGACCCGGGCCCGCAGGGCGGCGAGTACACCGCAATCAAGCTCGTCAACGGCAAGCCGGCCTTCATGAGCCGGGACGGCAAGGCTGCGAATGCCGGCGGCGCGTACTACGTGCGGCGCGGCGAGGAGGTGCCCTTCGTGGACAACTTCAAGCCCGGCGACGAGGTGGCGGGGCACATCAACAACCCGCAGACCGGCGACCGCGCGGACATCAAGGCCGTCAACAAGTGGGAGAACGGCGTGGTGACGACCGTCATCAGCCGCAAGCTGCAGACGGGCAGCAGGTACGACGTGCAGTTCGACCCGGCGAAGCGCTACCCGTTCGGGTTCGCGGTGTTCGACAACGCGCAGGTGCGGCATGCGACGCCGGACGATGCGCTGTTCATGGTGTTCGCGAAGTAGGAAGGGGAAAGAGCGGCTTCGCTGCCGCTCTCATCGACAGCCCTGGGTCCCCGCCTTCCGTGCGTTCGCACGACGACGCCGCCTTTCGGGCGGCTCGGTCGCGGGGACGACGGAGGGGGCGCGACGACGACTGGGCCTTACTTCGTGTGGTACGAGGTGACCCGCTCCACCTCGTTCTTCGAGCCGAGGATCACCGACACGCGCTCGTGCAGCTTCTTCGGCTGGATGTCGAGGATGCGCTGCCTGCCGTTGGTGGCGGCGCCGCCGGCCTGCTCCACGATCCAGCCCATGGGGTTGGCCTCGTACATCAGGCGCAGCTTGCCCGGCTTTTCCGGCTCGCGCTTGTCCCACGGGTACAGGAAGATGCCGCCGCGCGTCAGGATGCGGTGCACGTCGGCCACCATCGAGGCGACCCAGCGCATGTTGAAGTCCTTGCCGCGCGGGCCATCCCGGCCGGCCAGGCATTCGTCGATGTAGCGGCGCACCGGGGCGTCCCAGTGGCGCATGTTCGACATGTTGATCGCGAATTCCTTCGTGTCCTCCGGGATGCGGATGTCTTCCTGCGTCAGCACGAAGGAGCCCTGTTCGCGGTCGAGCGTGAACATCGCCACGCCGTCGCCCACGGTCAGCACCATGGTGGTCTGCGGGCCGTAGATGCAGTAGCCGGCAGCCACCTGCTTCGCACCGCTCTGCAGGAAATCCTGCTCGCTCACGCCGCTCTCGGGCCCACCGTTCTCGGGCTTCTTCAGGACGCTGAAGATGGTGCCGATGCTGACGTTCACCTCGATGTTCGAGGAGCCGTCGAGGGGATCGAACAGCAGCAGGTATTCGCCCTGCGGATAGCGGTTCGGCACCACGTAGATGCCTTCCATTTCCTCCGAGGCCATCGCCGCCAGGTGGCCGCCCCACTCGTTGGCCTCGATCAGCACCTCGTTGGCGATCACGTCCAGCTTCTTCTGCGCCTCGCCCTGCACGTTGTCGGTGCCGGCGGCCCCCAGGATCTCGCCGAGCGCGCCCTGGTTCACCGAGATGCTGATGCGCTTGCAGGCTCGGGCCACCACCTCGATCAGCAGGCGCAGCTCGGACGGGATGTGGCCGTGCACCCGCTGCTGCTCCACCAGGTAGCGGGTGAGGGAAATATGCGTCACTGGAATCTTCCTCCTCGGTCGTGATTGGACTTCAGTCGGCTAACGCGCGGCTGACCACCTCGCGCACGTCGTTGCTCAGGTCCGGCCTGGCGGCCACGCGGGCGATGGCTTCGCGCGCGGCGCTGCGCAGGGGCTCGGCCAGCTTGTTCCAGCGGTCCAGGGCGCGGGCCAGGCGGGCCGCCACCTGCGGATTGATCGCGTCCAGCTCCATCACGCGGTCGCTCCAGAACACGTAGCCGGCGGCGTCGCCGCGGTGGAAGCCGCCCGGGTTCGCGCTGCAATAGCTGAAGATCACGCTGCGCGCGCGGTTCGGGTTGCGGATGTTGAAGTCCGGATGCTGCATCAGCTGCCGCACCGTGGGCAGCACGTTGCCGCCGCGGTCCGGCGCGCCGGCCTGCAGGGCGAACCACTTGTCCAGCACCAGCGCCTCGTCCTTGAAGATCGCGTGGAAGCGCTGCAGGGCCGGCGCCGCCAGTTCGTGCCCGCTCATGACCAGGGCGGCCAGCGCGTTGAAGCGGTCCGTCATGTTCGAGGCGTCCTTGAAGCGCTGGTAGGCCTTGCCGGGCCACACCGTGTCGCGGCTGGCACGCGCGGCCAGGCACAGGTGCGACAGCGCCAGGCCGGCGAGGGCGCGGCGGCCGCTGGAGACCGGATCGGGACGGTAGGCGCCGCTCTCCTTGTGTGCCTCGTACGCCCATTCCCAGTCGGCGAACAGGGCGGTGGCGAGCTGCTCGCGCATCGCCTCGCGCACGGCGTGCACGCGCTGCGGATCCACCACGTCGAGCTGTTCGCCGACGTAGGTCTCGGCGGGCAGCGTCAGCACCAGGTCCTTGAACGCCGCATCGAGCTGCGGATCGCGCAGCACGCTGCGCATCGCCTCGATGTAGGCCGCATCGAGCTGCACCGGGCCGTCGCCGCGCACGAACGCCAGCGCACGGGCGGTGGCCAGGCGCTGGCCCGCTTCCCAGCGGTTGAACGGGTCGGCGTCGTGGGCCAGCAGCGTGAGCAGCTGGCGGTCGCTGTAGTCGTATTCCAGCACCACCGGCGCGCTGAAGCCGCGCAGCAGGGAGGGCACCGGCTCCTCGGGGTAGCCGGGGAAGGTGAGCGTCTCGCTCGCCTCGGTGAGCACATGCATGCCGCTGGTGAGTTCGCGCCCGTTCGCATCGAGCAGGCCCAGCCCGATCGGGATCACGAACGGCAGCTTGTCCGCCTGCCCCGGCGTGGGCTGGCAGGACTGCGACAGGCTCACGCTGTAGATGCCCGAGACGGCGTCGAATTGCGTCTGCACGCGCACGCGCGGCGTGCCGGCCTGGCTGTACCAGCGCTTGAACTGGTCCAGCCGCTGCGCGAACTGGGAATCCGGATTGGCGTCGGCGATGGCCTGGGCGAAGTCGTCGCAGGTGACGGCCTGGCCGTCGTGGCGCTGGAAGTAGAGGGTCAGGCCTTTGGCGAAGCCCTCGCGGCCCACCAGGGTCTGCATCATGCGCACGACCTCGGCGCCCTTCTCGTACACCGTGACCGTGTAGAAGTTGTTGATCTCCAGGTACTGGTCGGGGCGCACCGGGTGCGCCATCGGGCCGGCGTCCTCGGGGAACTGCGCGGTGCGCAGCACCCGCACGTCCTCGATGCGCTTGACCGCGCGCGCCGACGCGTCGCCTGCGAGGTCCTGGCTGAACTCCTGGTCGCGGAAGACCGTGAGGCCTTCCTTGAGCGAGAGCTGGAACCAGTCGCGGCAGGTCACGCGGTTGCCGGTCCAGTTGTGGAAGTACTCGTGCCCCACCACCGATTCGATGTTGGCGTAGTCGTTGTCGGTGGCGGTGGCCTGGTTGGCCAGGACGTACTTCGTGTTGAAGATGTTCAGGCCCTTGTTCTCCATCGCGCCCATGTTGAAGTCGCTGGTGGCGACGATCATGAAGCGTTCGAGGTCGAGCGGCAGGCCGAAGCGGGCTTCGTCCCAGGCCACGGAGGCCATCAGCGAGTTCATCGCATGCTCGGTCTTGTCCAGGTCGCCGGGGCGCACGTAGACCTGCAGCAGGTGGTCCTTGCCGCTGCGCGAGGTGATCCGCTGCTCGCGGCACACCAGCTGGCCGGCCACCAGCGCGAACAGGTAGCAGGGCTTGCGGTGGGGATCGACCCACCTGGCGAAGTGCCGGCCGTCCTCCAGGTCGCCGTGCTCCACCAGGTTGCCGTTGGACAGCAGCACCGGGTAGCGGCGCTTGTCGGCGCGCAGCGTGACGGTGTAGCTGGCCATCACGTCGGGGCGGTCGAGGAAGTAAGTGATGCGGCGGAAGCCCTCGGCCTCGCACTGGGTGAAGAAGGAGTCGTTGCTGACGTACAGGCCCATCAGCTTGGTGTTCTTCGCCGGCGCGCAGGTGGTGAAGATCTCCAGCTCGAAGGGCTCGTTGCCGTCCGGCAGGTGCTCCAGCACCAGCTGTCCGTCCTCCAACTTGAAGGAGGTGCCCTGGCCGCCCACCAGCACGCGGGCGAGGTTCAGTTCCTCGCCGTCCAGGCGCAGGGCCTGCGGCATCACGTCCGGGTTGCGGCGCACCCGCATGCGATTGAGCACGCGCGTCTTGGCCGGATCGAGGTCGAAGCACAGCTCCACGGAGTCGATCCAGAAGGCCGGCGGCTGGTAGTCCGCGCGGTAGATCACCTTGGATGTTCCTTCACGCATGGAGTGTCTCCAGAAAGTTCTTTTTCATGAGTTCTTGGTGTTTCCGGGCCTGCGCTTCGTGCGCGAAGGCGCGGACGCCATCACACGCCCTGCTTCAGGCTGGCTTCGATGAACGCGTCCAGGTCGCCATCCAGCACCTTCTGCGTGGCGGAGATTTCCACCCCCGTGCGCAGGTCCTTGATGCGGCTGTTGTCCAGCACGTAGCTGCGGATCTGGTGGCCCCAGCCGACGTCCGTCTTGGAGTCCTCCAGCTTCTGCTGCGCCTCCATGCGCTTGCGCATCTCGAAGTCGTACAGGCGCGAGCGCAGCCGCCGCCAGGCGACGTCGCGGTTGCTGTGCTGGCTGCGGCTGTCCTGGCACTGCACCACGATGCCCGTCGGCACGTGCGTCAGGCGCACCGCGGAGTCGGTCTTGTTGATGTGCTGGCCGCCGGCGCCCGAGGCGCGGAAGGTGTCCGTGCGCACGTCCGCCGGGTTGATGTCGATCTCGATCGAGTCGTCGACTTCGGGGTAGACGAACACGCTGGCGAAGCTGGTGTGGCGGCCGCCCGAGGAGTCGAACGGCGACTTGCGCACCAGGCGGTGCACGCCCGTTTCGGTGCGCAGCAGGCCGAAGGCGTAATCGCCCTCGATCTTGAGCGTGGCGCTCTTGATGCCCGCGACGTCGCCCGGCGTCTCGTCCTCGATCGTGTACTTGAAGCCCTTGCGTTCGGCGTACTTGATGTACTGCCGCATCAGCATCGAGGCCCAGTCGCACGCCTCGGTGCCGCCGGCGCCGGCCTGCAGGTCGAGGAAGCAGTTGCTCGGGTCCGCCGGCTGGTTGAACATGCGGCGGAACTCGAGGCCCTTGACGACCTCCTCGAGCTTGCCGGTCTCGGCTTCGATGGTGTGGAGGCCGGCCTCGTCGCCTTCCTCCTTGCTCATCTCGAACAGCTCGAGGTTGTCCGCCAGCTCACGCTGCAGGTCGTGCAGGGTCACGACGATGCCATCGAGCTGCTTCTTCTCCCGGCCCAGTTCCTGGGCCTTCTTCGGATCGTTCCAGACGGCGGGGTCTTCGAGGGCGGCGTTGACGGTCCTCAGGCGCTCGGATTTGGCATCGAAGTCAAAGATACCTCCGGAGATCCTCGGTGCGCGCCTGCAGGTCCTGCAGGGTCGTGCCGATGAGGTTCATGCGTTCTGCGTCCATTTTCAATCCTTTGATCGCTGGGGTTCCTGCGCTTCGCGCGTCACCGCCAGCCTGTGATGCGGGCCCGCCGTTCGAGCGGGAAACCGGCGATTTTCTCACGCCGCCTGCCGGGCAGTCAGCGGCAGGGAAAGCACGAACTCGGCGCCTTCGCCGTGCGCGCTGCGCACCTCCAGCCGGCCCTGGTGGGCCTGGGCGATCTGGCGGGCGATGTAGAGGCCCAGGCCGAGGCCCGGCACGTCGTTGGTTCCTTCGGCGCGTTCGAACTGTTCGAAGATGCGCTCCTGGTCCTCGGCGGCGATGCCCATGCCCTGGTCGCGCACCGAGACGAAGGCTTCCGGCTCCTGCTCGCGCAGGCCCACCGTCACGGCAACCGGCTTGCCCTGGCCGTAGCGCAGCGCGTTGGTCAGCAGGTTGGTGATCACCTGCTCGACGCGGAATTCGTCGCCCACGAGCGGCAGGCTCTCCGGCGCGGCCAGGGTGATCGTGATGGCGTCGTTGGCGGCCTGGTCGCGGATCGCGTCGACCACTTCGCGTGCGGACTGCGCCAGGTCGAAGGGCGCCGGCACCATCGCCAGGCGGCCGGTGCGCGCACGCGACACGTCCAGCATGTCGTCGAGTAGCCGCACCATGCTGCGGATCTGGCGCTCGTCGCGCTCCACCATGCTCAGCATCTTCTGCGGATCCGGCGGGATGGCCGCCGAGAGCATGCGGCGGCGCAGCTGCGCCTGCAGGTACACCGAGTTGAGCGGGTTGCGCAGCTCGTGCGCGATCATCGACATGAAGTCGTCGCGCATGCTCACGGCGCGCTGCAGGTCGGCCTTGGCGGCCTGCAGCTCCTGCCGCTGGCGGAACAGCTCCACGAACACGTTGACCTTGCTGCGCACCGCGATCGGGTCGAGCGGCTTGTGGAGGAAGTCGACCGCGCCGCTTTCGTAGCCGCGGAAGGCGTAGTTCAGCTCGCGGCCGGCGGCGCTCACGAACACGATCGGGATGTTGCGGGTGCGCTCGGTGCCGCGCATCAGCTCGGCCAGCTCGAAGCCGTTCATGGACGGCATCTGCACGTCCAGGATGGCCAGGGCGAACGGGTGCTCGATCATCAGCGAGAGGGCCTGCTCGCCGGAGCGCGCGCTGAAGATGCGGCGCCCGGGCTGGCGGATCAGTGCCTCCAGCGCGACGAGGTTTTCCTGCAGGTCGTCGACCAGCAGGACGTTGACATCGGGGGAGGAATCGGTCATTTAGCGTACGACAGTGTGCAGCAGGGCGCGCAGGCCCGCCAGCGGCAGCACGAAATCGGGTTCCGCGAGCCGCAGCCCGGCGGCCGGCATGGTCGCGTGCGCGGCCTCGTCCGGGTCCTGCACGGCGGTGAGTCCGCCGGCGGCGTGGATGCGGGCCAGCCCCTCGGCGCCGTCCTCGTTGGCGCCCGTCAGCAGCATGGCGGCCAGGCCATCGCCGATCGCCTCGGCGCAGGATTCGAACAGCACGTCGATCGAGGGGCGCGAGAACAGCACGGGCGGATCGCAGCTCAGCGAGAAGCTGCGGTCCGCCTCCACCAGCAGGTGGTAGCCGGGCGGCGCGAAGTAGATGCGGCCGGGCTCCACCGGTCCGTGCGGGCGCGCCTCCTCGACGGGCAGGCGCAGGCGCATGCCGAACACGTCCACCAGCCGGCTTTCCTGGCCCTCGGGCAGGTGCAGCACGATGACCACGCTGGCGCGCAGCGGCGGCGCCAGCCCGTCGAACAGGGCCAGCAGCGCGTCCACGCCGCCGGCGGACGCGCCGATCGCCACCATCTCCGCGGCGAAGGCGAAATCGGCGGGCAGGTCGTGCTTCATCCCGGGTCCGGCAGGCGCCGGTACAGGCGTTCCGGGCGGCTCACCGGCTCGAAGCGCTCGGCGTAGGCGGAGAAGTCCAGCGTCTCCTTGGAGCCCAGTCCGAGGAAGCCGCGGTGGGCCAGCGACTCGTGGAACAGGCCCAGGGCGCGGTCCTGCAGGGCGCGGTTGAAGTAGATCAGCACGTTGCGGCAGGAGACGAAGTGCGTCTCCGCGAAGACCGCGTCGGTGGCCAGGCTGTGGTCGGCGAAGGTGATGGCGTCGCGCAGCGACTTGTCCATCAGGGCGCCGCCGTAGGCCGCCGTGTAGTACTCGCCGAAGCTGCGGTGGCCGCCGGCGCGCTGGTAATTGCGCGTGAAGCCCTGCATGGCCCCGAGGTCGAAGATGCCCTTGCGGGCCTTCTCCAGCGACGCATGGTTGATGTCCGTGGCGTAGAGGATCGTGCGCTCCAGCAGGCCCTCCTCGTGCAGCAGGATGGCCATCGAATACGCTTCCTCGCCCGTGCTGCAGCCGGCCACCCAGACCTTGAGCGAGGGATAGGTGCCCAGCACCGGCAGCACGTGCTGCCGGATCGCGAGGAAGTAGGGCGGGTCGCGGAACATCTCGCTCACGGGGACTGTCAGGTACTGCAGCAGCTCGGCGAACTGCCGAGGGTCGTGCAGGATGCGCTCCTGCAGCGCGGAGATCGACGCCGCTCCCATGCGCTGCAGCGCCTGGCCCACCCGGCGCTTGATCGAAGCCTGCGCGTAGTCGCGGAAATCGTGCCCGTAGCGCAGGTAGACGGCCTCGATCAGCAGCCGCAGCTCGATGTCGGCGACCGCCGCCATCACACCCGCTCCAGCTTGGGCATCCACACGCGCAGCAGCGAGAACAGGCGCTCCAGTTCCACCGGCTTGGCCAGGTAGTCGTTGGCGCCGGCGGCCAGGCAACGCTCCTGGTCCTCCTTCATCGCCTTGGCGGTCACGGCGATGATCGGCAGCTTCTGCCAGCGCGGGTTCTTGCGGATCTCGCGGGTGGCCGTGAGGCCGTCCATCTCCGGCATCATGATGTCCATCAGCACGAGGTCGATGCCGTCCGGGTCCTCCTCCAGCTTGCGCAGCGCCTCCACGCCATTGCGCGCCACTTCGACCTCCGCGCCCTTGTGCTCCAGCGCGCTGGTCAGGGCGAAGATGTTGCGCATGTCGTCGTCCACCACCAGGATGCGGCGCGCCTCGAAGGCCTTGTCGCGGCTGCGCGCCGTGCGCAGCATCTTCTGCCGCTCCGAGGACAGCTGGGTCTCCACCTTGTGCAGGAACAGTGTCACTTCGTCGAGCAGGCGCTCGGGCGAGCGCGCGCCCTTGATGATGATGGAGCGCGAGTAGCGCATCAGCTCCGCTTCCTCGTCGCGGGTGAGGTTGCGCCCGGTGTAGACGATCACCGGCGGGAACGAGCGGCTCTCGCCCGCCGCCATGCGGTGCAGCAGCTCCTGCCCGGTCATGTCCGGCAGCTTCAGGTCGATGATCATGCAGTCGAACACGGAGTCGGCCAGCGCCCGCAGCGCCTGCGCGCCTTCGGACACGGCGACGATCTCGATGTCGGTGTCGCCGATCAACGCCTTGACGCTCTCCTGCTGGCGCAGGTCGTCCTCCACCAGCAGCACCCGCTTGAGCTTCTGGCTCAGCTTGGCTTCGAGTCGCGAGAACACGTCCTTCAGTTGCTCGCGCGTGGCCGGCTTGCGCGCATAGCCGATCGCGCCCAGCTGCAGCGCGGGCTCGGCCTGGTCCTGCGCGGACAGCACGTGCACCGGCACGTGCCGCGTGCGCGGGTTCTCCTTCAGGTGCTGCAGCACCGACAGGCCCGAGTCGTCCGGCAGGCGCATGTCCAGCAGCACCGCGTCGGGCGCGTGTTCGGCGGCGAGGCGGCAGCCTTCGTCGGCGTGGTGCGCCACCAGGCAGCGGTAGCCCAGCTCGTGCGCCAGGTCGAACAGGATGGCGGCGAAGCTCTCGTCGTCCTCCACCACCAGCACCGTGCGGCGGCCGTTGGCCGGATGCTCGCGGTCGTCGGGGAACACGGGCGCCGCGGGAACGCGGGCGGGCGCCGGCGTGGCAGGGGGAGGGGGTGCGGCGCGCGCGGTCGAACCAGCCGAGGCGGCGGGCGGCGCGATGCTGAGCGGCGGCTGTGCCAGCGCGGGCCGGTATTCGAGCGGCAGCGTCACGGTGAACGTGCTGCCCTCGCCGGGCGCGCTGGCCACGGTGATGTCGCCCCCCAGCAGCCGCGCGAGATCGCGCGAGATCGACAGGCCCAGCCCGGTGCCGCCGTACTTGCGGCTGGTGGTGCCGTCCGCCTGGCGGAAGGCTTCGAAGATCGCCTGGTGCTGACCAGCGTCGATGCCGATGCCGCTGTCGCGCACCTCGAAGGCGGCGGCGCCCGCACCGTCGGCGCGCACCCGCAGGGCCACGCTGCCACGCTCCGTGAACTTGACGGCGTTGGACAGCAGGTTGCGCAGGATCTGCTCCAGCCGCTGGCGGTCGGTGTGCAGGCTGCGCGGCGCGTCCGGAGCCACGTCGACGGCCAGCTGCAGGCCCTTGCGCGCGGCCAGCGGCTCGAACATCGTCTTCAGCCCCTCGCACACGGACGCCAGCGGCGTGACCTCCGGCCGCACTTCCAGCTTGCCCGCCTCCACCTTCGCGATGTCGAGGATGTCGTTGATCAGGTTCAGCAGGTCGTTGCCGGAGGTGTGGATCGACTCGGCGAACTTCACCTGTTCGTCGGTGAGGTTGCCCTGCGGGTTGTCGGCCAGCAGCCGCGCGAGGATCAGCGAGCTGTTCAGGGGCGTGCGCAGCTCGTGCGACATGTTGGCGAGGAATTCGGACTTGTAGCTGCTCGCGCGCTGCAGCTCCGCGGCCCGCTCCTGCAGCGCGGCCTGCGCTTCGCGCAGCTGGTCGCGCTGCGTTTCCAGCCGCAGCGCCTGTTCCGCCAGTTGCGCGTTGGTCTGTTCCAGCTCCGCCTGCTGGCTTTCCAGGTGCGCCTGCGATTCCTGCAGCGCCTTCGACTGCTCCTCCAGTTCCTCGTTGGCCGTGCGCAGTTCCTCCTGCTGCACCTGCAGTTCCTCGTTGAGCTGCTGGGTGCGCGAGAGCGCTTCCTGCAGCCGCTGGCGGTAGCGCGCCGACTCGATGGAGGCGCCGAGGATGCTGCCGATGGCCCCCACCAGCTCGCCGTCGCGGGCTTCCAGCGCCCGCATCCAGCCCAGCTCCAGCACGCCGGCCAGCCGGCCCTCGTGCTGCACCGGCGCCAGCAGCACCGAGCGCACGGTCGTCTCGCCCAGGCCCGAGCTCACGCGCAGGTAGCCGGGGGGCAGGTCGGCCAGCGCAATATGGGAGCGCTGGGCCGCGCATTCGGACACCAGGGTGCGGCCTTCGGGCAGCCAGTCGCCCACGTCGGCGCCCTGCGCCGGCCAGCCCCAGGTGGCCGCGATGCGCAGGCCGCCCGGCTCCGGGGTGTAGAGCGCGCCCACCACGCTGCCCAGGTAATCTGAGAGCGCCTGCAGCGCGCCGTGGCCGACGGCGCGCAGTTCCTGTTCGCCGGCGAGGCGCTCGGTCAGGCGCGACTGGCCCTCGCGCAGCCAGGCCTGTGCCTGCAGCGCCTCGGCCTGCCGGTGCTGCTCCTGCAGGACGGTCTCGTAGGTCGAAGACAGTCCGAGCAGTTCGCGCCGGCCGCGCCAGGCCAGGAAGCCGCCCGTGCCCAGCATGAACAGCACGAAGGCCGCGGCCGTGACGGTGGCATTGCGGTTGGCGGCCGCTATGTGCTCGGCCCGGGCGCGCCGCTCGACGCGGAACAATTCGTCGAATTCGGCGCGGACCTTGTCCTTGAGCTCCCGGCCCTCGGTCACGGAGGCCTCCGCCTCGGGGTCGACGCGCTTCTTCGCCATGCGGTCCTGCGCGTAGCGTTCCCATTCCGCCTGCAGCGCGGTGATGCGGTCCAGGCGCTCGCGCTGGCGGGGGTTGTCGGCGAGGGCCCGGCGCAGCTGCTGCATCTCCGGCGCCAGCAGGCCGGCGGCCCGGTCATGCTGCTGCAGGAAGCGCGGATCCTGGTTCAGGAGGTACCCGCGCACGCCCGATTCCATGTCGAGGTCGTAGCTCTGGGCGGCCGAGGCATGGGTCAGGAGTTCGTCGCTGGCCTGGACGTCGCCGATCACGTTGGCGAGGTACGCCAGCAGCGACAGGAACACGAGCGCGCTCGCCACGCCCAGCGCGAGCGGCAGGGCGACGTTGCGCGTCAGGATGCGGCGGAAGGTGGCGGGGGCGTTGGGGCTGGTGAAGGGCATGGCCGTGCCGTCGGGGCAACGGGCCAGTGTGCCGGAAAGCCGCTCGTCCGTGGGGCCGGCGCCGGAATGGAAGACGGGGCCCGCAGGCCCCGTTCCGGATCGAGGGAGGGCAAACGCCTCAGCGCGCGGTGGCGGCGCCCAGGCGGGCCTGCGCGGTGCGGCTGCCCATGTTGGCGGCGCGCTGCAGCCAGCGCACGGCCTGGTTCGGGTCCTGCGGCACCGTCACGCCTTCGAGGTAGGCGACGCCCAGGAAGTAGCTCATTTCCATCCGGCCGAAGCGGATGCCCTCTTCGGTGGACTTGCCCGAGCGCTTGACGATCATGGGCACGTCGCCCTTGCCGTCCGCGAAGGCCTGCATCTGCTCGATGGTCTTGCCGAAGAAGCGGTCGCGCGCCTGCGACGCCCTGTCCTTGTCGGGCATGGTCCCGACCAGTTCGTCGGCCAGCACGGGCAGCACCTCGAAGGGGGTCATGCCGCCGCGCATGCGCGGGGAGTACCAGGCGCGCAGCATGGCCTTGTCCAGCGGCAGCAGGCCGTCGACCTTGGTCGGGAAGTAGCTCAGGACGGTCTTGCCGGCGGGGTGGCCGCGCACGCCCATGACGTGCATCGACTCGTGGTAGGCGCAGCGCCAGGCATCGCGGTTGCGCATCTGCATGGCGGCGGAGTCGATCCGCGTCTCGGTCTGGAAGTTCAGGTAGGTCACGCAGGGCTGGTTGTCTTCCAGCATGTTGTCCGGCGTGATCTCGATGCTGACGTTGGCCTGCTGGGCGGCATCGGCGCGGTCGCTCACGTCGATCACCTTCACGCCCGCCTCGGCGGCGGCGTCGCGCAGGGCCTGCAGCGTGTGCTGCTTGTGCGCGTTGAGGTTCACGCCATAGATGCGGACCTTGATGTCCTGTTCCCAGCGCACGAGCCGGGTGGGTGTGCCGCTCTGGTGCCAGAGCACTTCCCACATGGTGTTCATGCCCTGCTCGAACTCATCGGACTGAGCCAGGCAAGGATTGAGCACAACAGCGGCCAGGAGGGCGGAAACGACACCCGACTTCCACATGGAGAGACCCCTCTATCGAAGAATCCCGACTATGGGGTAGGACGCCTCCTACGGCAAGCCTTGTTACGAACGATTGGTTGCACGCCCAGCAGCAGCTGCAAAATTTCACGGTCCGAGGGGTGCGCAGTGTCGTTCACTGCGGGTTTCCGCTAGCGGCGTGGAGAAATCCCTCGATGAGCGCGGCAAGCTCGGCCGGGCGATCGTGATGCAGCATGTGGCCGGCGTCGGCGATGTGGCCCAGCCGCACGTCGGACACGTCCTTCAAGCGTTGGTGGTACTCCGCCAGGGTGTAGCGGCCTTTCCACCAGTGGCCGAGGCTGTCGTCGCTGGCCTCCACGCTGAGCACGGGGGCGGTGATGCGGCGGTAGCTCGCCAGCACTTCGTCGACGCGGTAGAGGTTCGCGTTGACGATCTTGTGGGCCGGGTCGCCCATCACGTGCCAGCGGCCGTCGGCGTCCTGCCGGGCCCAGTGCCCGGCCAGCCACTCGGCCTTGTCGCGCGACAGCCGCCGGTTGTTCTTCATCAGCCGGCCGGCCACGCCCTCCAGCGAGTCGTAGGACGTCAGGTGCAGCTCGCCGCGGTGGTAGGCCTTGAGCTCGCCGATCCACTTGGCGTAGCGGCCCGGCGCCTGTTCCGGCTGGGTGGCGGCCATGCCGAAGCCCTCGAGGTTCACCAGCCGGCGGATGCGCTGCGGCTGCACGCCGGCGTAGAGCATCGCGATGTTGCCGCCCATGCTGTGGCCCACCAGGTCCACGGCGGCGTCGCCGGCGTAGTGATCGAGCAGGAAGTCGAGGTCCGCGAGGTAGTCCGGGAACCAGTAGTTGTCGGTGCGGGGCAGCTCGGTCAGGCCGTAGCCGCGCCAGTCCGGCGCGATCACGAAGCGCTCCTGCGCGAACGCGTCGACGACGAACTGCCAGGAAGCGGCGACGTCCATCCAGCCGTGGACCATGACCAGCGGCGCCTGCCCGGGCTTGCGCTCGCCCCAGAGGCGCACGTGGTAACGCAGGTTCCGGATCGGGACAAACTCGCTGCGGGACGCGCGCTTGGGTTGGTACATTCGCTCGATCATAAGGAGGGCGGACGATGGACCGCAGTCAAGGCAGGGACAACTGGGCGGCCATGCACCGCGGCTTTCGCTGGCAGGTGCCCGATTCCTTCAACATCGCGCAGGCCTGCTGCGGGCGCTGGGCCCGCGAGGCGGATGCCGCGCAGCGGGTGGCGATCATCGCGCACGGCGCCGGGGGCGGGACGCTCACCTTCGCGCAGCTGCAGCAGGAAGCCAACGCCATGAGCCACCTGCTGGTGGGCCTGGGCGTGCGGCGCGGCGACCGCGTGGCCATCGTGATGCCGCAGCGCTTCGAGACGGCGATTGCGTACATGGCGGTGCTGCAGCTCGGCGCCGTGGCGATGCCGCTGTCGATCCTGTTCGGGCCCGATGCGCTGGAATACCGGTTGCAGGACAGCGAGGCGGTGGCCGCGATCTGCGACGAAAGCGCCATCGCCAGCATCGCCGAGGTGCGCTCGCGATGCCCGCTGCTGCGCAAGGTGGTGGGCGTGGGCGGCGCGGGGCCGCGGGCCGACATCGCCTGGGAGGCGCAGCGCGCGCTGCTGCCGCCGGAGTTCGCGCCGGTGCACACGCACGCCGACGAAGGGGCGGTGCTGATCTACACCAGCGGCACCACCGGGCCGCCCAAGGGCGCGCTGATCCCGCACCGCGCGCTGATCGGCAACCTGCCGGGGTTCGTGTGCAGCCAGAACTGGTTCGGCTTTCCGTCGGTGGTCGGCGCGGGCGTGCCCTCCCCCGTGAGGGGGAGGGATGGGGAGGGGGCGGGCACATATGGGCGAAGGCCCAGTCTGCTGCCACCAGAAACGCGAAGCGTTTTCTGGTCGCCAGCAGACTGGGCGTGGACGGGCGGCCTGATGGACGCACTGTTGCCCTCGCTCTACTTCGGCCGGCCCATCGTCGCCTGCAACGCGCGCTTCAGCCCCGAGACCGCGTTCACGCTGATGGAGCGGCACGGGGTGACGCACACCTTCCTGTTCCCGACCGCGCTCAAGGCGATGATGAAGGCGTATCCGCAGCCGCGCGCGCGCTTCGCGCTGGAGCTGCGGGCGATCATGAGCGCGGGCGAGGCCGTGGGCGATGCCGTCTTCAGCTACTGCCGCGACGAGCTCGGGGTGATCGTCAACGAGATGTTCGGGCAGACCGAGATCAACTACGTGGTGGGCAACTGCGCCATGAACGGGCAGACGCAAGCCGGCGTGGGCTGGCCCGCGCGTCCCAACAGCATGGGGCGGCCGTATCCGGGGCACCGCGTCGCCGTCATCGACGAAGAGGGCCGCGAGTGCCAGCCGGGCGTGACGGGCGAGGTCGCGGTCCACCGTTTCGACGTGCACGGCGAGCCGGACCCGATCTTCTTCCTCGGCTACTGGAAGAACGACGATGCCACCCGGCGCAAGTTCACCGGCGACTGGTGCCGCACCGGCGACCTGGCCACGCGCGATGCCGAGGGCTACCTCTGGTACCAGGGCCGCGCGGACGACGTCTTCAAGGCCGCCGGCTACCGCATCGGCCCGAGCGAGATCGAGAACTGCCTGGTCAAGCACCCCGCGGTCGTGAACGCCGCGGTGGTGCCCAAGCCCGATCCGGACCGCGGGGCGCTCGTGAAGGCCTACGTGGTGCTGGCGCCGCACGTGGTCCAGGCGCGGGCGATCGCCACGCGCGGGCAGGACCGCTTCGACGCCGACCTCGTCGCCGAACTGCAGTCGCACGTGAAGGACAAGCTCGCGCCCTACGAGTACCCGAAGGAGATCGAGTTCATCGAGGCGCTGCCCATGACCACCACGGGCAAGGTGCAGCGGCGCGTGCTGCGGCTGCAGGAGGAGGAGCGCGCGCGGGCCCGCTCCGCCTAGTGCGTCATCAGCACCGGCAGCGTCATCGACTGCAGGATCGTGCGGCTGGCGCCGCCCAGGATCCACTCGCGCGCGCGGCTGTGGCCGTAGCAGCCCATGACCAGCAGGTCCGCGCCGAGGTCGAAGGCGCGCGACAGCAGCAGTTCGCCCACCTGCTGGCGCTCGGCGCCGGCACGGTCCCAGGTGAACGCGATGCCATGGGTTTCGAGGTACTTCGCCAGGTCCAGCGCCTGCCCGCCGACGACGGGTTGGGGCTGCTCGCCCCAGCTCAGGACGTGCACGCGCCTGGCCTTGCGCAGGAAGGGCAGGGCGGCCGTGACGGCGCGGGCCGCCTCGGGCGTTTCCTTCCAGGCGATGGCCACCGTGCTGCCGATCGTCGCGGGCGCGCCGATGTGCGGCACCACCAGCGCCGGGCGGCCGCACGCCAGCAGCACCGACTCGACGAAATCGGCCGGCACCGCGGCCGCGTCCTCGTCCGCGGGATTGCGCTGGCCGAGGACCAGCAGGTCGGCGAAGAGGGCCTGCTGCGCGAACGCGTCGGTGATCGGCACCTGGCTGGTCTGTGCCCACTGCACGTCCGCGCCGGAGGCGCGCAGTGTTTCCTCGAACACCTTGCGCGCCTGCTGGCGGCGGCGGTCGTCGAGTTCCACCAGCGAGGCCGACATGCCCGGGCCGCCGATGGCCGGCGCGTACGGCAGCTCGGCGAAGCCCGGCGTGGCGGCATAGAGGGCCGTCAGGGAGGCCTGCAGGCTGCGCGCGAGTTCGCAGGCGGCGGCCAGCCGGCGGCCGGACGCGCGGGTGGGATCGAGGTGCACGAGGAGCTGGCGGAAGTCGGCGGCCACGGCAAGTCCTTTCAGGTCTGGCTTCGACCTTAGTTCGGCGGCGGGGGGCGGTATTGACCCGCCTCAAACGGGCCGCCGTAGGAGCGGTCTGGCCCCGCGAGGCCCTGCAGTCCCGCCTGCCGTGCGCCGCCGCCCCGGTAGCTTTGCCGCCATGGCGATGAACTGGCAGAAGGGCGTCTTGTTCGCGGTCGGACTGACCGTCGGTGTGGCCGCTGGCGTGGCGGGCGTGATGGCCTGGCACGACAGCCAGTCCTCGCGCGGGCCCGACCCCTCCCGCACCCTCGGCGGCCCGGCCGCCACGAGTGCGGTCGCACCCGCGGCGGCCAGCACCGCGGTGGTCGCCGCCGGAAAGGAGTGCGGCGTCGCCCCCCTGTTGCCGCGCAAGGGCGCCGAGGACGGCAAGCTGAGCCTGCAGGCCAAGCCCGGCGCCGCCAGCGCACCGGAGGTTGCCGCCCTGATCCTGAGCGGCAAGGAAGCGGCGGCCAGCGGCCGCGAGCGCGACGCGGAGGTGGCGTTCCTCAATGCCTGCCGCAATGCGGCCTTGCTGGCGTCGGAGCCCATCCCGGCGGCCGACGCCATGTACCAGCTCGCGCGGCACTACGCGAATGTCGCCGCCTTCGGGGCGCAGCCGGCGCGCGAACTCTATGCCCGCGCCGAGCGTTTCTACAGCGCCAGCCTGCTCACGTACACGGCGCGCTATGGCGCCGGCCACGAGAAGACCCGCTTCGCCTCCGAAGGACTGAAGACCGTGCAGCAGGCGACCGGCGGCAACGGGCCGGTGGAGGTGGCCCGGGTCGAGGCGCCCAAGCCCGCCGCGCCCGCGCCCGCGCCGGCACCGGCGCCGGCGCAAGCCGCGGCGCCCGGCCAGGCACCCGCGGTCGCCGCCGCACCGCCGTTGGTCGCGCCCCCACCCGCGCCGAAGGCGCCGGCGCCGGCGCAAGCCGCGGCTGGCGTGCAGGCACCCGCCGTGGCCGCCGCGACGGCGCGGCCTGCCGCGCCCGCACCGGCGGCTACACCCACGTCCCAGCCTGCCCCTGCGGCCCCGCCGGCACCGGCACCGCAAGCCCGCCGCAGCAACCCCTCGTTCGACTGCGCGCGTGCGCACTCCGCCACGGAAAGGCTGATCTGCGCCGACGAGGACCTGGCGCGGCAGGACCGGGAGCTGGGCCGGCTGCACCAGCGGGCCAGGGAGGCGGCGGCGGACCCGCGCGCCTTCCAGCGCGAAAGCGACGCGAAGTGGCAGCAGCGCGAGGACACCTGCCGCGACCGGGAGTGCCTGCAGCGCTGGTACGCGCAGCGGCGCGCGGAACTCGACACCGCCGCTGCCGCCGCACCGCGGCCTTCCCGCCGGGAGCGCGCTGCGGCGGCCGAACCGAGCCAGCGCCCGCAGCGCGCGGCGGCTCCCGAGCCGGCCGAGCGCCCCGTCGCGGCCGAGCCCGCGCCACGCAGCAGCCCGCCCGAGCGGCGCGAGCCGACCACGGCGGCCGGCGCGGGCGCGGCCCGGCCGCTGCCGGACGACGAGCCGCAGGTGCGCGCACCCGTGGTCCGCGCACCGCCGGTCCGCGCGCGCGTGGCCGAACCCGAGGAGCAGCCAGCCGCGCCTGGCGTGGCCTCCGGCAGTGCCGGCGACGCCCCGCAGGCCGAGGGCTCCGCCGACGCGCCCTGAAGCGGCGTCGCCGGCCTCACGCTCCGCGCCCCGAGCGGCGTCGCCGGCCTCACGCTCCGCGCCCCGAGCGGCGTCGCCGCCTCCCGCGAACAGGCCCGCTTCCAGGCGGGCCTGCTTCTTGCGACGTCCCTTTTACATGCTCGTCCCCCTGCTTCTGAGAATCGTTCGCTTTCGTCTTATCTCTGTCGTTGTCGTTGAATTCCGCATCAATCTTAAGGAGGCCTTAACGACCCGGGAAAGTATCTAGATCGTTCTTTTTCCCGTTCGCATCGAAGGAGGAAAGGGGCGGCCCGCACGAGGGGAAAACAGTCCCCGCTCGTGGGGAAACCCACCCCATTCCCGGGCCAAATTCCCCATCGACCGGCACCTTCGTTCCTTTGTCTCGACCCCTTCGTTCTCTCCGGTAAGCACCTTCCGAAAGTTGGAGTGCGACCTTTGGGCACGGTTGATGCAATCGACCGTGCCGCGCACCTTTGCGCGAAGAACGAGGAAGAGGAACGACATGATTGCAAGACGACAATTCCTGGGCGTCGGCGGCGCAGCGGCCGCCAGCCTCCTGGTCCCGATGGGCCTGCTGCCGAAGTCCGCACGGGCGCAGAGCCTGCCCCTGCTGAACGCCGCGCTGCAGCCCAAGTTCGTCAACCCGCTGCCGAACCCCCTGGCTCCGAGCTACATCTACGCGCCCACCGGCATCGATCCCGCCAGCGGGCTGCCGCTGTACGAGATCAGCGCGCAGAAGATCACCCACAACGCCGGCCTGGTCGACCCGACCACCGGCACCGCCCTGAGCTTCACCGCGTGGGCCTACGGCACGGCGAGCCAGCCGGCGGTGTTCCCGGGCCGCAGCTTCAACCTGCGCAGCGGCAGCGCCGTGAAGGTCCGCTACATCAACGGGCTCGATGGCGTGCAGTACCCGGCCGACGTGCCGGTGGACCAGACCCTGGACTGGGCCGACCCGCTCAACGCCGGCAATCCGGCCAACCAGCCCTACACCGGTCCCGTGCCGCTGGTGGCGCACCAGCACGGCGGCGACACCGAGTCCCTGAGCGACGGCCTGCCCGATGCGTGGGCCACGCCGGGCAACGCGATCACGGGCCGCCTGTTCAACCCGCTCTACACCTACGACAACACGCAGGAAGCCACGCACCTCTGGTACCACGACCACGCCGTGGGCGTCACGCGCCTGAACGTGTACATGGGCCTGGCGGGCAACTACTTCATCCGCGACGCCAACGAAGACGCGCTGCAGCTGCCCGCGTACCCGTACGAAGTGCCGCTCCTGATCCAGGACCGCACCTTCCTGTCCAACGGCGAGCTGTTCTACGACCACGTCGACCCCGCCAACCCGCTGGCCCCGAACCCGACGCACCTGCCGGAGAACTTCGGCGACACGATCCTGGTCAACGGCGTCGCCTGGCCCGTGCTGGACGTCGAGCCCCGCAAGTACCGCTTCCGCGTGCTGAACGGCTCCGACTCGCGCGTCTACGACATGCAGATGTCCAACGCCTTGCCGTGGATCCAGATCGGCTCCGACCTCGGCCTGCTCAACGCCCCGGTCTCGCAGGGCACGCTGAGCGTCGCCCCCGGCGAGCGCAGCGACGTGATCCTGGACTTCGCCGGGCTGGCGGGCAAGACCATCATCGTGCGCAACACCGCCAAGGCGCCCTATCCGAGCGGTGCCTCGGTGGACCCGAAGACCACCGGCCAGATCATGGCGTTCCGCGTGTCGCTGCCGCTGTCCGCCATCCCGGACCGTCCGATTCCCGCCAACCTGCGCCCCCTCTCGGGCCCGGTGCCGGTGATCGCGAACCCGGTGCGCACCCGCAAGATCATCCTGTTCGAGGGAACCGACGCGAGGGGCCGCCTGCAGACCATGGCCGGCATCGTCGACAACAGCCGCCCGACGCTCAACGGCACGCTGGTCTTCGCCGACCCGATCACGGAGAACCCGCAGGTGGGCGACACGGAGATCTGGGAGTTCTACAACACGACGGCCGACGCGCACCCGATCCACATGCACCTGGTGGACTTCCGCATCCTCAACCGGCAGAAGTTCAGCGGCACCATCACGCCGAAGACCAACAGCGACGGTTCCACCGGCGGCGTGCTGGACGAGGCCTCCGTCAAGATGCTGGGCCGGGCGCACGTGCCGAGTGCCGAGGAAGCCGGCAAGAAGGACACCGCCAAGATGTTCCCGGGCGAGGTCACCCGCGTGATCGCCACGTTCAAGCGGCCGGGCGAGTACCTGTACCACTGCCACATCCTCTCGCACGAGGACCACGAAATGATGCGGCCCTACTTCGTGGGCCCCATTCCCGCGGGGCGCTGAGAGGCGCACTCCCGTTTCATCGTGAAGGCGGAAGGGCCCGAGGGGCCCTTCCTTTCCCGCAGGAGAACGACTTGATCACGATTCGCACCTTGCTCCAGCTCGCCGCCGCCGCCGCCGCCGCGGCCCTTGCTCTCATCGCAGCCCCGGCGTTCGCGGCCGACGACCACCAGCATCACCACCACCACCAGGCGGAGGCCACCCCGGGCTACGCGCGCCAGGTCGCACAGTACCGGCTGCCCCCCATCACCCTGGTGCGCTCGGACGGCGCCAGCGCCAGCTTCCCGCAGGAGATCGACGACGGCCGCCCCGTCGTGCTCAATTTCATCTACACCAGCTGCACCGCGATCTGCCCGATCCTGAGCCAGAGCTTCGCCGAGTTCCAGCGCAAGCTCGGCGCCGAGCGCGAGCAGGTCCGCATGGTCTCGGTCAGCATCGACCCCGAGCAGGACACGCCCCGGCGCCTGGCGGAATACGCCAGGCGCTTCGACGCCGGCACGCAGTGGAGCTTCTACACCGGCACGGTGGCCGCCAGCGCGAGCCTGCAGAAGGCTTTCCAGAGCTACTTCGGCGACAAGATGCACCACCGCCCCGTGACCTTCATGCGCGCGGCCCCCGGCGAGCCGTGGGTGCGGCTGGACGGCTTCGCCTCGCCCGACGAACTGCTGGCCGAATACCGCCGGCTGGCCCACCGTCACTGAAGGAGCGGCCCGTGCGAAGGACCTTCCGCGCCGCGCTCGGCGCCTTGATGTTGTCGCTGGCAGGCGCTCTCGCGGCGCCGGCCGGCGCCGCCGACGCCGCCGCGCGGCCCGGGGACCTGCTGGCGCAGGGACGCGCCCTGTACCTGGAGGGCCGGCGCGCCGACGGCAGTGCGTTGACGGCCGTGCGGGCCGGGGGCCTGGCGCTCGCCGGCGCGGAGGCCGCCTGCGTCAGCTGCCATCGCCGCAGCGGCATGGGCGGCTCGGAAGGCCGCAGCTACATCCCGCCCATCACCGCGACGGCGCTGTTCACCGCCATGCCCGTGGGCAAGGGCGCCTCGGCGATCGGCGACGGACGTCCCGCGTACGGGGAGGCCAGCCTGGCGCATGCGCTGCGCGAAGGCGTCGATGCCTCCGGCCGGCCGCTGGACTACCTGATGCCGCGCTACCGGCTGGCGGACGACGAGGTGAGCGCGCTGCAGGCCTACCTGCGCACGCTCCCGGAACGGCCGGCGGCGGACGGCGGCACCGTGCACTTCGCCACCGTCATCGCGCCGGACGTTCCGCGCGAGCGCAGCGAGGCGATGGTGGGCGTGCTGCAGGCCTGCTTCGACGAGCACAACGCCGGGCCGCGGCCCGAACGGGGCCGCCACAAGCTGGCCGCCGGCATGAGCCAGCGCGAAGGCCGCAAGTGGCAACTGCACGTATGGAACCTGGAAGGCCCGCAGGCGGGCTGGGGCAGCCAGCTCGCGCGGCACGCCGGCGAGCAACCGGTGTTCGCCGTCGTGGGCGGCGTGGGCGGGGCGCAGTGGGAGCCCGTGCACGGCTTCTGCGAGCGTACCGGCGTGCCCTGCGTGTTCCCGCACCTGGAGGCGGCGCCCGCCGCGGCCGGCAGCTTCTACCCGCTGTATCTGGGCCAGGGCGCGCTGCTGGAGGCGGGGCTGGTGGCGCGGCACCTCGCGCAGCAGCCCCCGGCCCACCGGCACGTGACGCAGGTCTTGCGAGAGCACGACGCTGCGGCGCAAGCCGCGGCCGCCGCCTTGCAGCAGGCGCTGGCCGAACAGGGCGTCGAAACCGGCGAGCTGCGCATCCCCGCGCAGGCCCCGCTCGCCCCCGGCCTCTTCTCCCGGCTGCAGGCGCAGGAGACCCTCGTGCTGTGGCTGCGGCCGGCCGACCTGGCGCAGCTGGCGGGCGTGGCGCCTGCCGGCGCGCAGGTGTTCGTCTCCGCGACGCTGGCGCAGCGCGACGAGGTGCCGCTGCCGCAGGCGTGGAGGGCCCGCACCCTGATGGCCTATCCGTTCGAGCTGCCGCAGCAGCGCGCGCGCGTCACGACGCCCATGCGCCAGTGGCTGCAGGAGCGCGGCCTCGCCCTGACCGACGAGCGCGTGCAGGCCGATGCGTTCGTGGCGTGCAGGGCGCTGCGCACCGCGATGCTGGAGGCCGAGGACCACCTGGGGCGGGACTACCTGGTGGAGCGGCTGGAGACGAACATGGAGCGCACGACGGCCACCGGCCTGTACCCGCGCCTGGCGCTGGGCATCGGCCAGCGCTTCGCGTCCAAGAGCGGATACCTGGTGCGCTTCGACGAAGCCAGGGGCGGGTTCGCCGCGATCGGGGAGCGCGTGGCGCCCTAGTGGCGAGCACGGGGCAGGTCCCGCCACCTGCCTCGCAAGGATCCCGGGCCGCGCCGACAGCGCGGCCTTTTCTTTTGCTGGTCGCCATGGCCATGTAAGAAGACCAAAAAACGATGGATGCCCTCAACGGACGTTCCTGGGATTAAGAAATTGACTGAAGTAAATAGTGTTCTTTCGGCACGCTTGATGCACGCACTCTCATCGCGCACTGTTGCGCGATGAGAGAGGAAGAGGAACGACATGATCGCGAGACGACAATTCCTGGGCTTCGGCAGCGCAGCGGCCGCCGGCCTCCTGGTGCCCGTGGGCCTGCTGCCGCGCTCCGCGCGGGCGCAGAGCGTGCCGCTGCTGGATCCGCTGACGCAGCCCCGGTTCGTGAACCCGCTGCCCAACCCGCTGGCGCCGAAGTACCACTACCTGCCCACCGGCTTCGACCACGCCTCCGGGCTGCCGCTGTTCGAGATCCGCGCGCAGCAGATCCGCCACGACGCCGGTCTGGTCGATCCGGCCACGGGCGCGCGCCTGACGCATACCGCGTGGGGCTACGGGACTTCGCTGCAGCCGGCCGTGTACCCGGGCTACACCTTCGAGTTCCCGCGCGGCATCGGCGCGAAGGTGCGCTACGTGAACGCCCTCAACGGCGTGACCTATCCGCCCGACGTGCCGGTGGACCAGACGCTGCACTGGGCCGATCCCCTGAACAGCGGCAGCCTGCCGGGCGTGCCCTACGCGGGCCCCGTGCCGCTGGTGGCGCACCAGCACGGCGGCGATACCGAGTCGCTCAGCGACGGCCTGCCGGATGCGTGGGCCACGCCGGGCAACGCGATCACCGGCCGCCTGTTCAACCCGCTCTACACCTACGACAACTCGCAGGAGGCGACGCAGCTCTGGTACCACGACCACTCGGTCGGCGTGACGCGCCTGAACGTGTACATGGGCCTGGCCGGCCACTACTTCATCCGCGACCTCAACGAGCTCTCGCTGGGCCTGCCGAAGTATCCGTACGAGGTCCCGCTCCTGATCCAGGACCGCACCTTCCTGTCCAACGGCGAACTGTTCTACGCCTCCGTGGACACGGAGACTCCGGGCCTGCCCTCGCCCACGCACCTGCCGGAGAACTTCGGCGACACGATCCTGGTCAACGGTGTCGCCTGGCCCGTGCTGGACGTGGAGCCGCGCAAGTACCGCTTCCGCGTGCTGAACGGCTCCGACTCGCGCGTGTACGACATGACGCTGTCCAACGGCATGCCCTTCGTGCAGATCGGTTCCGACCTCGGCCTGCTGAATGCGCCCGTCAGCATGACGCTGCTGAGCGTCGCACCCGGCGAGCGCGCCGACATCATCCTCGACTTCGCGGGCAAGGCGGGACAGACGATCATCATCAACAACACCGCGGCCGCGCCCTACCCGAGTGGCGACCCGGTCGACCCCGCCACCACGGGGCAGGTGATGGCCTTCCGCGTCTCGCTGCCGCTGTCCGGCGTGGCGGATCCCAGGATCCCGGCCAACCTGAGGCCGCTCTCCGGCCCGGTGCCCACGCTGTCGCGCCCGGCGCGCACGCGCAAGATCCTGCTGTTCGAGGGCACGGATTCGCTGGGCCGCCTGCAGACCATGGCCGGCATCGTCGACAACAGCCGGCCGAACCTCAATGGCACCCTGGTGTTCGACGACCCGATCTCCGAGAACCCCCAGGTGGGCGACACGGAGATCTGGGAGTTCTACAACACCACGGCGGACGCGCACCCGATCCACATGCACCTGGTGGACTTCCGCGTCCTCAACCGGCAGGGCTTCACCGGCACGATCACCGACAAGACCAACAGCGACGGCTCGCTCGGTGGCGTGCTGGACGAGGCCAGCATCCGGCTGGTGGGCAAGGCGCGCAAGCCGGCGGCCAGCGAGGCCGGCAAGAAGGACACCGCCAAGATGTTCCCCGGCGAGGTCACGCGGGTGATCGCGAAGTTCAACCGCCCCGGCGAGTACCTGTACCACTGCCACATCCTCTCGCACGAGGACCACGAGATGATGCGGCCCTACTTCGTGGGTCCCATCCCTCCGGGGCGCTGACCGGCGCGTGCCGCCTGCCAGAGGCTCAGGTGTAGCGCCGCTGGCAGTTCTCGCAGAAGAAGCTGCGCCTGTGGGTGCGCCCCAGGTGCGCCTTCTTCAGCGGGATCTGGCAGCGCGGGCAGGTCCGCTTCGTGTGGACCTGCCAGTGCTTCTTCAGCACGTACTGCTTCTTCCACTCGTAGAACTCGAAGCTGTAGCGGCGCGCCTGCTCCACCAGCTCGCGCAGCTTGCCCGCCGGCAGCGCGCCGACGGTCGACAGCGGATGCACGCGGATGCGGAACAGCACCTCGTTCTTGATGATGTTGCCCACGCCGGCGAAGACGTCCTGGTCCAGGAGGGCATCGCACACCAGGGTGTCGGGGCGCGCGCGCAGGCGCTTCAGCGCCAGCTTCGGGTCCCAGTGCGCCGACATCACGTCGGCCCACCAGTCGTACGCCAGGTCCAGCGGCTCCTCGATGAAGCGCACCGAGCAGGCGTAGAAGTTGATCTCCTCGCCGGCGTCGAACCCGAGCGACAGGCGGGGCACCGCCCAGCTCTTGTCCTCGTTGATGCGGTAGCTGCCGAACAGCATGAAGTGCACGCGCAGGGCGAAGTCCGGCAGTTCCACCAGGAAGTGCTTGCCCCAGCTGCGGAAGGCTTCCACCCGCTGGTCCAGCAGCCTCTCCTTCTCGATGGTGGTGTTGCCGCTCACGCGCCGGATGGTGCGGCCGATGAAGGGAGTCACTTCCTCCCTGAGGATCACGATCGAGGGGCCTTCGGGCATGGTTCGTACTATGCTCGACGGCGTCCGATTCACGAGAACGATGTAACGCCATGCAAACCGTCCAGCTTGGACAGAGCGACCTGCAGGTCACCCCGATCTGCCTGGGCACCATGACCTTCGGCGAGCAGGTGCCGGAAAGCGATACCCACGCCATCCTCGACCGCGCCGTGGAGCGCGGCATCAACTTCCTCGACACGGCGGAGATGTACCCGGTGCCGCCGCGCGCCGAGACCTTCGGCACCACCGAGACGTACATCGGCAACTGGCTGGCGGCCCGCCCCGGCATGCGCCAGCGCATCGTGCTGGCCACCAAGGTGGCCGGTCCTTCGCGCGCCATGCCCTGGGTGCGTCCCTCGCCGGGCCTGGCGCCGGCGGACATCCTCGCGTCCTGCGAGGCCTCGCTCAAGCGCCTGCGCACCGAGGTGATCGACCTGTACCAGATCCACTGGCCCGAGCGCCACGTGCCCGCCTTCGGCGAGATCTATTACGACCCGGCGCGCGAGACCAGCAAGATCGGCATCTACGACCAGCTCGAGGCGCTGAACAAGCTGGTGCGCGAAGGCAAGGTGCGCTACGTGGGCCTGTCGAACGAGTCCCCCTACGGCGTGCACGAATTCGTGCGGGTCGCCGAGCAGTACGAGCTGCCGCGCATCGCCAGCGTGCAGAACCCGTACTGCCTGACCAGCCGCGCGGTCGACAACGGCCTCGACGAGACCCTGCACCGCCTGGGCGTGTCGCTGCTGGCGTATTCGCCGCTGGCGTTCGGCGCGCTCACGGGCAAGTACGACGCGAGCGGCACGGCCGCCAGCGCCGCGCCCGCGGGCCGGCTGGCGAAGTTCGAGCGCATGCGCGCGCAGCGCTGGGGGCGAGCCGAGGCGCTGGCCGCGGCACGCCGCTACAACGCGCTGGCGCGCGAGCACGGCCTGACCCCCACGCGCATGGCGCTGGCCTGGTGCTACACGAACTGGCGCGTGGCCAGCACGATCGTCGGCGTGACCTCGCTGGCCCAGCTCGATGAGAACCTGCAGGCCTGGGGCACGCGGCTGCCGCCGGAACTGCTGGCGAAGATCGACCAGGTGCGCTGGGAACTGCGCGACCCGGCGCAATAAGGCCATGGCCCGCAAGGACCACGTCAGCGAGACCCCCGCCACCGCCTTCCTCAAGGCCCACGGCGTGGCCTTCACGGAACATCCCTACGAGTACGTGGAGCACGGGGGCGCGCAGCACAGCGCCGAGGTGCTCGGCTTCGACCCGTTCACGGTGGTGAAGACGCTGATCATGGAAGACGAGAAGGCGCGGCCCCTGGTGGTGCTGATGCACGGCAACCGCAAGGTCTCCACCAAGAATCTCGCGCGGCAGATCGGCGCCAAGTCGGTCGAGCCCTGCAAGCCCGAGGTGGCGATGCGCCACAGCGGCTACCTGGTGGGCGGCACTTCGCCCTTCGGCACCCGCAAGCAGATGCCGGTATATGTCGAGGAGAGCATCCTCGCGCTGCCGCGCATCGTGCTCAACGGCGGGCGCCGCGGCTATCTCGTCGGCCTGGACCCCCAGGTGCTGGGCAGGCTGCTCGGCGCCAAGCCGGTGAACTGCGCCCTCGACGACCTGTAGGGCGTTTCCCGGCCCCGAGGCAGCCCGCCGTCAGGCGGCCTGTGCTACACCGTGCGCTCCTCACAACGCATAGACAACAACAGGAGACGGCATCATGTGGCAACAGGTCTACAACCCCACGGGCAGCATGGTGCTGTCCACGCTGCTGGCGGCGATCCCGGTCGTGGTCATGCTGGTCGGCCTCGGCTTCCTGCACATGAAGGCGCACCTCGCGGCGCTGGCGGGCCTGGTGGCGGCGCTGGCGATCGCGGTGATGGCCTTCGGCATGCCGGTGGAGATGGCGGGCAAGGCGGCCTGGCTCGGCGCGCTCACGGGCATGCTGCCGATCGGCTGGATCGTGCTGAACATCATCTTCCTGCACCGGCTGACGGAACAGAACGGCTCGTTCGCCGTGTTGCAGGACACGATCGCCGGCGTCACGGAAGACCGGCGGCTGCAGCTGCTGCTGATCGCGTTCTCCTTCGGCGCCTTCTTCGAGGGCGCGGCCGGTTTCGGCACCCCCGTCGCGGTGACGGCCGCGATGCTGATCGGCCTGGGCTTCTCGCCGCTGGCCGCCTCGGGCCTGTCGCTCATCGCGAACACGGCGCCGGTGGCCTACGGCGCGCTCGGCACGCCGATCATCACGCTGGCCAAGGTGCACGGCTACGACGTGATGGCGATCTCGGCGATGGTGGGGCGGCAGCTGCCGTTCTTCTCGCTGCTGGTGCCCTTCTGGCTGATCTGGGCCTTCGCCGGCCGGCGCGGGATGCTGCAGATCTGGCCGGCCATCCTGGTCACCGGCGTGTCCTTCGCCATCCCGCAGTACCTGGTGTCGAACCACTTCGGCCCCGAACTGGTGGACGTGATCGCGGCGGCGGTGTCGATGGCGTGCCTGGTGGCCTTCCTGCGGGTGTGGAAGCCGCGCGAGATCTGGACCTCGGTGGTGCCGCGCGGCCACGAGAAGGACGCGGGCACGGCCGGTGCGCCGCACCAGCGCACCGTGCATCCGCGCGGCGTCGTGCTGCGCGCCTGGATGCCCTGGGTGCTGCTGGCCGTCTTCGTGTTCGTCTGGGGCCTGCCGCAGGTGAAGGCGGCACTCAACGCCATCTTCGCGCCCAACTTCCCCATAGCCGGCCTGCACAACGCGGTCATCCGGGTGCCGCCGGTGGTACCGAAGAACACGCCGGAGGGCGCGGTCTATGCGTTCACCCTGCTGTCGGCCACCGGCACGGGCATCCTGTTCGCGGCCATCGTCGGCGGCCTGCTGGCGCGCTACAACCCCGTGGAACTGGTGCGCCAGTACGGCGCGACGATCTGGAAGGTGCGCTTTTCGCTCATCACCATCGCGCTGATGCTGGCCCTGGGCACCGTGACGCGCTATTCCGGCCTGGACACCACGCTGGGCCTGGCGTTCGCCTCCACCGGAGTGCTGTACCCGTTCTTCGGCACCCTCATGGGTTGGCTGGGCGTGGCGCTGACGGGGTCCGACACCGCGTCCAACGTGCTGTTCGGCGGCATGCAGAAGGTGGCCGCGGAGCAGCTCGGGCTGCCCGCCAACCTGATGGGCGCGGCCAACAGCTCCGGCGGCGTGATGGGCAAGATGATCGACGCCCAGTCGATCGTCGTGGCTTCCACCGCCACCGGCTGGATGAACAAGGAAGGCGAGATCCTGCGCTACGTGTTCTTCCACTCGCTGGCGCTGGCGGCGCTGGTGGGCATCCTGGTGACGCTGCAGGCCTACGTGCCGCCCTTCACGTACATGGTGGTGAAGTAGCGCGCTGGCAGAATACGGCTCCACGAGGGCAACGCAGGAGCGGCAAGTGCAAGCGATCTATTCCCTGGCGGCGATCATCGCCGCCTACCTGCTCGGCTCGCTCGCGTTCGCCGTGATCGTGAGCCGGGTGATGGGCCTGTCGGACCCGCGCACCTTCGGCAGCCGGAACCCGGGGGCCACCAACGTGCTGCGCTCCGGCAGCAAGCCGGCGGCCGTCGTCACGCTGCTGTTCGACGCGCTCAAGGGCTTCGTGCCGGTGCTGCTGGTCAGGCTGTACGGGCGCGAGTGGGGCCTGGGCGATGCCACCATGGCGCTGGTGGGCCTGGCGGCCTTCCTGGGGCACCTCTATCCGGTGTTCTTCCGCTTCCAGGGCGGCAAGGGCGTGGCCACCTTCATCGGCGTCGTGTTCGGCGTGCATTGGCTGCTGGGCGTGGCCACGGGCCTGACCTGGATCATCATCGCCTTCTTCTTCCGCTATTCGTCCCTGGCGTCGCTGATCGCGGCGGTCTTCGCGCCCACCTTCTACCTGCTCGTCGCCGGCGGCGCGTGGTATGCCGAGGGCCCGGTGGCGATGGCGCTGTTCGTCATGGCGCTGCTGCTCGCCTGGCGGCACCGCGCCAACATCCAGCGGCTGCTGCAAGGGAAGGAGTCGAGGCTGGGCTCGAAGAAGCCCGAGCCCGCTCCGCCCCCGCATCACCACCCGCCGCACCACGGGCACCACCACTAGGAGCGCAGGCACCTCGCGCCGTCAGAACTCCCGCCAGTTGGGGCCGGGCTGGGCCGGCGCACCTGGCGGCTGCGGCAGCGGCGCCAACGCCGGCCGCGCGGCCCGGACGCGGATCGGCGCCGGCGCTGCAGCCGCATGCACGGCCGGCGCTGGCGCCGCTTCCAGGGCCGCGGCGTCGTCGTCCAGGCGGAAGTGCGACACGGTGACCAGCAGCGAGGCGGCCTGCGCCTTCATGGAATCGGTCGCGGCCGCGGCCTCCTCCACCAGCGAGGCGTTGTGCTGCACGACCTGGTCCATCTGCGTGACGGCGCTGCTGACCTGCTCGATGCCGGCGCTCTGCTCGCGGCTGGCGGCCGCGATCTCCGCGATCAGCTCGCTCACCTGCGCCACCGCGCGCACGATCTCGTCCATCGTGGCGCCGGCATTGGCCACCTCGCGGGCGCCGTTCTCCACCTTGCCGGCCGAGTCTCCGATCAGCTCCTTGATCTCCTTGGCCGCCGCGGCGCTGCGCTGCGCGAGGTTGCGCACCTCGCCGGCCACGACCGCGAAGCCGCGCCCCTGGTCGCCGGCCCGCGCCGCTTCCACGGCGGCATTGAGGGCGAGGATGTTGGTCTGGAACGCGATGCCGTCGATCACGCCGATGATGTCGGCGATGCGGCGCGAGGCCTCGGAGATGCCGTGCATGGTGTTGACCACCTGGCCCACCACCTCCCCGCCCTTGCGCGCCACTTCCGACGCGCCGTTGGCCAGCCGCGCCGCGTCGCGCGCATGCTCCGCGTTCTGCGTCACCGAGGACGTGAACTGCTGCATGGAGCTGGCCGTCTCCTCCAGCGTGCTCGCCTGTTCCTCGGTGCGTGTCGACAGCTCCTGGTTGCCCTGCGCGATCTGCGCACTGGCGTCGGCCACCTGGTGCGCGCCCGTGGCCACTTCGCCGACCACCTGGCGCAGCTTGCCCGCCATCTGGCCCAGGGCCTGCAGCAGGCGCCCGAGCTCGTCGCGGCCGGCCGTCTTCACCTGCACGGTGAGGTCGCCGTCGGCCACGCGCCGCGCCAGCGCCTCGGCCTCGCCGATGGGCCGGGTGATCGAGGCCGTGATCCGCCACGACAGCAGCACGCCGAGCAGCACCGCCGCCGCGGCCATTCCCAGCACGATGTTGCGCGTGAGGTGGTAGGCATCGGACGCCTTGCGGGCCTCGTCCGCGCTCAGCGCCACCTGGTGGTCCTCGAAGCGTTCCATGGCCTCGATCAGGCGGATCTGCGCCGGCCGCATCGTCTTGAGCAGCACGTCCTTCGCCGAGCTGTAGTCGCCGTGGTCGGCGTCCTTGAGGAACTCGTTCTCGTGCGGCAGGTAGGCCTCGCGCGCCGTCGCGATCTCGCCGAGCAGGGTGCGCTCGCGCTCGGTGGAAATGGTCTTGTCCACCTTGGCCAGCAGCTCCTGCACCGACGCCTGGTTGGCGCGCACGTTGGCGAGTTCCTCCTTGACCTGTTTCTCGTCGTCCAGCACCAGCACGTTGCCCGTGCTGCGGCTGATGTGGCCGAGGGCGTTGCTCGCCTGCGCCACCGTGATCAGCTGCACGAGGCGGGTGGAGGACAGCGCGTCGACGTTGCGGTTGAAGCTCGCCAGCTGCAGCAGGCTGACCAGCACGACGCCGACCAGCAGCAGCAGCACGAGCCCGAAGCCGGCGCCGAGCCGGGTGCGGACGCTCAGGCTTTGCAGGGACATGGCCATTCCTTTCGGGGGTCGCTCGGCCGTTACTTGGCCGCGGCGCGGAACGCCTCGATGACCTGCCTGACCTTCGGTTGCGGCTCGCCGATTGTGACGAGCGCCAGCGGCCGCTCGAGCTTGCTGGTCTCCACGACCTTCACCTTGCCGTCGCTCTTGACGAAGCCGCGGCCGAGGCCGCCGATGGCCGCTTCGTCGGTCGGCACCAGGTCGGCGATGCGCGAGACCGAGGTGAGCGACTTGACGCTGGGCGCGTACTCCTGGTTGTTCAGCACCAGCTTCTTGATCATGGCCCGCGTGCCGCCGGTCAGGGCGTCGGAGTAGACGGTGATCGGCATGTCCTTGCCACCGAGCTGCTTCCAGTTGGTGACCTTGCCGGTGTGGATGTCGCCCAGCTGCTGCAGCGTGAGCTTGGTCACCGGGTTGCTCGCGTGCACGATGAAGACGATCTCGTCCTTGCGCAGTTCGTGCATCTTCAGCTTCGAGCCATCGAGCTTGCGCCCGGCCGCTTCGGCCGCCATCAGCGCGATGTCCATCGGCTCGGAGACCATCGCGGCGTCGGCCTTGTTGTCGCTGAGGTCGACCAGGCCGCGGCCGGTGGCATTGCCGTTGATCTCCAGCGTGTGGCCGGTGGCCTTTTCGACGGCGGCGCGGTACGGGTTGATGACCACGTTCACGACGGTGGTCGCCCCCGCGAGCTTGACGGTGTCCGCCTGGGCGGAGAGGGGCAGGACGGCGGCCAGGGCTGCCAGGGAGAAGGGCACGGAAAGAAGGATGCGGCGCATTGAGGTTCTCCAGTCGGTTGGAAGACCCGAGCGCGTCGGCGTCACGGGTCGTGCCTTCGTCGGCACGCGCCGAGAATCAAACACGTAACGTGTTGTATCAATACGTACATAAGCACCGGCTGATGAGCGGGCCTGACGGCGGTGCGTATGACGCCCGGCGTGAATTCCGCACGTCCAAGGCCGCCCGTCGTGCCCCGCGGCCGTGTAGCGCTTTGTTATTCCTGCTCGATCACGTAGCGCGACACGCGCGGCGGTTCCTCGCCGACGTGGAAGGCCAGGCGCTTGTCGCGCAGCGCGACGTCGGCGGCGCTGATGCGGTCGAAGCGGCGCAGGTGCTCCGTCCACGAGGGATCGGTGATCTGCTCCACGTAGCGGCCCGGCTCGTTGACGTCGTGCAGCAGCTGCCATTCGAGCGCGCCCTGGCGCAGGCGGCTGCGGCGGCTTTCCTGCATGAGGGCGAGGAATTGCTCGGACCGCGCGGGGTCGATGCGGTACTCCACCCGCACCAGGATGCGGCCGGTGCGCAGCGGCCCCTGCATCTCTGGCACGCGCAGCACCCGCGAAGGCGTGAGTTCCTCCTCGGTGCCGCGGTCGATCTTCAGGCGCTGCGCCGCGAACATCGTCGCGATGCTGGTGGCGCACGCGATCGCGAGCGCGACCCGGATCGAGCTGGAGGTCGCCACCTGGCCCCACAAGGCGGCACCGGCCGCCGTCGAACCCATCAGCGCCATCTGATAGACCGACATGCCGCGCGCCCGCACCCAGTCCGGCAGCGACATCTGCGCCGCCACCGTGAGCGAATTGGCGACCGTGATCCAGGCGGCGCCCGCCAGCACCATCGCCGGCACCGCCACGTAGATGTTCGGCGCGAAGCCCACCGCGACGCCGCCGAGCGCCTGCACCACGGTGCCCACCAGCACCCGGCGCTGCAGGGGCAGCCAGCGGCGGATCTGCGGCATCAGCAGGGCCGCGATGATGGCGCCCACGCCCATCGAGGCCAGCAGCACGGTGAAGGTGCCGGCGCGCCCGCCCGGCAGGCCGCGCGCCACCAGCGGCAGCAGCGCCATCAGCGCGGTGGAATGCAGGAAGAACAGTGCGATGCGCAGCATCACCGCCCGCATCCGGCTGGAGTGCCACACGAACTGCATGCCCACGCGCATCGCGCTCACCAGCGGCTCGCGGCCCAGCGGGCTTTCCTGGTGCACGCGGCGCCAGCGCATGATGGTCAGTCCCGCCGCGATCGACAGGACCGCGTTGAGCACGAACACGTAGGCGCCGCCCACGCTCGCCAGCAGCGCGCCGGCGATCAGCGGGCCGATGATGCGCGAGGCGTTCATCGCCACGCCATTGAGGGCCAGCGCCTGCGCGAGCTGCGGCCGCGTGACGATCTCCGGCACGATGGCGGCGAACACGGGCCAGCGCATCGCCAGCCCGATGCCGTTGGCGAAGGTCAGCGCCAGCAGCAGCGGTGCCGTGAGCGCGTCCAGCAGGATGACGGCGCACAGCAGCGTGGCGATCGCCGCGACCCAGAACTGCGTCACCATGAAGTAGCGCCGCCGGTCCAGCGTGTCGGCCAGCGCGCCGCTCGGCAGCCCGAGCAGGAACACGGGCAGGGTGGCCGCGCTCTGCACCAGCGCCACCCACAGCGGGGAGGGGCCGATCGAGGTCATCAGCCAGGCCGAGGCGACGTCGTTCATCCACATCGTGGTGTTGGCCGCCAGCCAGGTGAACCACAGCATGCGGAACACCGGGGTCTTCAGCGGCCCCAGTGCACTCTCGGGCGGGCGCGACTGGGTGGTCGTGCCGGAGAACGTGGAATCGGGCAAAGGGAGCCGCGGCCTAGTACCTGCGCTCCAGCACCAGCTGGTCGTTCAGGCGCGTCATCTGGAAGCGCGAGAGGAAGCTGTTGCCCAGGAGGATGGGCCCGGCGCTCACGGGCAGCACCGCGGCATCGACGTCGAACACCTCGACCTCCCCGACCCGCACGGAATTGAGCTTGACCAGGTAGGCCGTGACGGTGCCGTTGGCGGTGCCGCCGCGCGCGAGCTGCCCCTTCCTGTAGTCGACGCCGAGGCGTTCCGCGTCCGCCACCCCCATCGAGACGGAGGTCGCGCCGGTGTCCACCATGAACTGCACGGCGCGCCCGTTGATCGCGCCGGAGGCGAGGAAGTGGCCGCCGGAGCCCGCCGTCAGCACGATCTTGCTGCCACGGGTGGGGCCGGCGCCGCCGCCCACGCTGGCCGGCGCGTCGCCCACGCGCAAGGTGTGGCGCTGGCCGTTGATCTCCACCACCGCCTGGTCGCCGAGCGTGGACACGACCTTCACGCCCTTGTGCGATTCGCCGGGGGCCACGCTCTTCGGGGCGCTGCCGTCGACGATCAGCAGCGCCTTGTTCCCCAGCATGCCTTGCAGCGTGACGGATTGGGCCCAGCCGGCGCCCGCGAGGAGGGCCAGGCACAGCGCGGCGAGGGTGTTCTTCACGGTCAGTCGCGGAAGTTGTTGAAGCTCAGGGGCAGGTCGGCCATGTCCTTGCGCACCAGCGCGATGGCATCCTGCAGCACGTCGCGGTCCTTGCCGGTGACGCGCACGGCGTCGCCCTGGATCGAGGCCTGGACCTTCAGCTTGCTGTCCTTGATGAGCTTCTGGATCTTCTTGGCCTGGTCCGACTCGATGCCGCTGCGCACCTTGACCAACTGTTTCACCTTGTCGCCGCCGGCCTTCTGCACGTCGCCCTTGTCCAGGAAGCGCACGTCCACGCTGCGCTTGGCCAGCTTGGACAGCAGGACGTCCATGATCTGCTGCAGCTGGAAGTCGGCGTCGCCCGTGAGCGTGATCTCCTTGTCCTTGATCTCGATGGCGGCGGACGTGCCCTTGAAGTCGAAACGCGTCCCGATTTCCTTGGCGGTGTTGTCCACGGCGTTCCTGACTTCCACCATGTTCGGTTCGCACACGGTATCGAATGACGGCATCTTGAGATTCCTCCTGCACCGGCCTGTGTCGGCTTTGGGCACAATTCTCCCATGATCGTCGAGTCGAACGCAGCGCTGCAGCCGTACAACACCTTCGGGATCGTCGCGAAGGCACGCACGCTCGTGCGCGTGCGCGGCGCCGCGGACGTCCACGCCGTCCTGGCTCATCCGGAGTACGGGGACCAGCCCAAGTTCGTCCTGGGCGGCGGCAGCAACATCGTGCTCACCGGCGATGTCAAGGCGGTGGTGCTCAAGGTGGAGGTGGCCGGCCGCCGGGTGCTGGAAGACGGCCCCAAGGGCACGGTGATCGAGTTCGGCGCCGGCGAGAACTGGCACGAGGCCGTGACCTGGAGCATCGAACAGGGCTTCGGCGGGCTGGAGAACCTGGCGCTCATCCCCGGCACCGTGGGCGCCTCGCCGGTGCAGAACATCGGCGCCTACGGCCTGGAACTGCAGGACCGCTTCGAGTCGCTGGACGCGATCGACCTCATGACCGGGCGCGAATTCACGCTCGACGCCACCCAGTGCGCCTTCGGCTACCGCGATTCGGTCTTCAAGCATTCGCCGGCCCGCGACAGCGACATCGGCCTGGCCGGCCGCGCGCTGATCCTGCGGGTGCGCTTTCGCCTGCCCAAGCCCTGGAAGCCGGTGCTGGGCTACGTGGACCTGCAGCGCAAGATGACGGAATCCGGCATCCAGCAGCCGGACGCGCGCCAGATCTACGACTGGGTCTGCGCGATCCGCGGCGCGAAGCTGCCCGACCCGCGCGTGATCGGCAACGCGGGCAGCTTCTTCAAGAACCCCACCGTGACGCCGGAGCAGTGCCAGGACATCATCGCCCGCGATCCCGGCATCGTGCACTACCCGATGCCCGATGGAAGCGTGAAGCTCGCGGCCGGCTGGCTGATCGACGCGTGCGGCTGGAAGGGCAAGTCGGTGGGCCAGGCCGGCGTGTACGAGAAGCAGGCGCTGGTGCTGGTCAACCGCGGTGGCGCCACCGGCGGCGAGGTGGTCACGCTGGCCCGGGCGATCCAGACCAGCGTCTACGAGCGCTTCGGCATCCGGCTGGAGCCGGAGCCGGTGGTCGTGTAGGCTGGGGCGAGCCGCCGGAGGCGAGCTGCGCGTTCCGAGCGCTGCAATGCAGCGCGTAGTCGGAGGGGAGCCTCCGTCAGCCCAGCGCTCAGCCTACCAGGCGGTGCAGCCAGCCGCCGTACTCGTCGTCCGTTCCCAGCACCCACAGCGCCAGCACCGTGACCGCGAGGCCGGTGAACAGCGCGTTCTGCAGCGGGGGCTGCATGGCGGCGAATCCGAGCAGCCAGGGCGACGCGATCAGCCACACGCCCAGCGCGACCTCGATCCACTCCTCCCAGGCCTTGGGCACGAGGATGGCCCCCACGGCAGTGCCGACCAGGAGCACGCCGACCACGAGGAAGTTCGCCATCACGAGGGTGCTGTCCGCGAAACCGACAGCCCACGGGGACAGGATCAGCCAGGCACCCAGCAATGCGTTCACCGGGTCCTGCCAGTGCTTCATTTGCTTCATACCTTGTCTCCTTTTGCCGCGCTCAGGCGGCATCCATTTGGACCAGGCAGGGCTCGGGACGGTTCCACACGTGGGGGGACGAGCCGCTTCGCGGCGCAGCGCGTGTCCGAGCCATGCCGGCGGCCCTTTCACGAAGGCCCGCCGCGAAGCTTCCAGCGTGCCGTTGCAGCATGCGCGCACGCGAATCGCATGGGCATGATCCGCGTCAAGGACCCGCAGGGCCCGCGCGCAGCCGGGCCGGTGCCGCCCGGCGGGCTCTCAGCCGACGATCCGTTCCCAGGAGGCGGCGAATTCGTCGTCGGAGACCAGCACCCAGAGTGCCAGGGCCGTGACCAGCCCGCCCGTGACCAGCGCGTTGCGCAGCGCCGGGGCCACCCCGTCGAAGCCGAGCAGGGCGGGCGTCATCATCAGGAGGGCGCCGAGGCCGGCGTCCAGCCATTCCTCCCAGGCCTGCGGCACCTGCATGGCCTCGAGGCTGGAGGCGATCAGGAGGGCGCCGATGGCCATCGTGCTGACCGTGGCCACCACCACGTTCTGGAACCCGAGCACCCAGGGAGAGACGACCAGCCAGGCACCCAGCGCGGCGTTCGCCGCGTCCTGCCAGTGCTTCACTCGCTTCATGGCGCACTCCTTTCGCCGCACGCGGGCGGCACGAATCGATGTTAGACCCGGCACCCCGGGCTTGTCACTACGATGGCACTTCACTGCGCAGGCGCGAGCCGCTCGTCCAGGAACTGCTGCACGGACTGGAACAGCTGCATCCGGTTCTTCTCCATGATGACGGTGTGCGTGCCTTCGCCGATCTCCACGTAGCGCTTGTAGGGCGCGTTGCTGAGCTTGGCGAAGTAGGCGTGCAGCATGTAGCTCGGAAGATCGGCGTCCCACTCGGCGTGCGCCAGGAAGGTCGGCACGCGGATCTGCCCCGGGTCGTACAGCGCCTTGCCGGCGCCCCAGTATTCGCGTCCGTCCAGCACCACTCCGTTGGGCGCGCGCAGCATCGGCGGGTCCTGGCGGGATGCCGCGGGATCGCTCGCGATGGTCGCATTCGCCCAGGCCTCGAACCAGCCGGGCGGGATGAGGTCGGCCTGCTTGTCCGCCGGCACGCCGGTCAGCCAGCGCTGCTTCGCCGAAGCCATGGAGACGCTGCGGTAGGCGCCGAGCTTCGCGCCCGTGTCGGTGAGCGAGGCCGTATTGCGGATCCACTGCGGCGCGTAGAGCACCAGCTTGTGGACCTTGTCGTTGTTCTGCGCCGTGTACCACCCCATGATGCTGGTGCCCCAGGACCACCCGAGGAGGTTGATCTTCGCCGCGTTGCGCCGCTGGCGGATGAAATCGACCGCCGCGCCCACGTCCTTCACCGCGCTGGCGGTGCGCGCGAAGGGCTCGTTGCGGTCGGCCGGCTGGTCCATCTCCGGGGGCCGGGTGGACTTGCCGTAGCCGCGCACGTCGACCAGGTACACGTCGTAGCCGTGGCGCGCGATGTAATCCATCCACGACATGCCATTGAGCTGCAGGTCGAAGGCGGTCTCGGCCGGATACGTCGCGCCGTGCACGAACAGCAGGATCCTGTCGCCGCTGTAGCTGCTGCGGCCGGCCTCGTGCTTGTTGCGCACGTACAGCTGGATGCCGGGATCCCCCGCCGGCACCATGAACTCCTCCATGACGAGCTGCGGTGCGGCCGCCGCCTGCATGCCGGCGCACCCGCTGGCGAGTGCGGCCGCCACGACCAGGAGCAGCGCGCAGAAGGCGCGCGCGATGGATGACGCGAATCCGTGATGGGGCATGGGTCTCCTCCTCGTACAGCGCACCCTACAGGGGTTCGACCGGCGCGCCAACGCGGAAATCCAGTGCCTGCCTGCCCGCACCGGGGCGCATTTGACGGCGGTCAACCGGTTGTCGCCGCGCCTTCCCGATTCGGAGCGCGCCCGCGCCGCCCATTTTTCGACTTTGGGAAGACCAGCGCCCGTTTGCGCCCTGCAGCGTGCAAATGTGCGCAGGACGACGCGCTGCCGCCGCGGGCCCGGAACTTGCCTCGCAACCCGCGTAGAACAAGGCGCGGCGCGACCGCGAACCCCGATGCTGATGCGAATCTTCCTGGCCTGCGTGCTGAGCCTGTCGGCCGCATGGTGGAGTCCGGTGCAGGCGCACGGCGGCAAGGAACACGGCGTTCCGACGCTCGCCGCCCCCGCCGCCGCCACGGCGCCCGATGCCGGCCCGCCCGCCGCCACGGCCGCCGAAAGCTCCGCTCCCGCCGATAGCGCCGAAGCCCCGCCCACACCTGGCCCCGCAGCACCGTCGGCAGCCGCGGCGGAAGCCCCCGCCGAGAACGTCATGGTCCACGAAGGCCTGCCCAGGGAATGGGTGCAGGGGGCCACGGGCGTGATGGGCCTGATCGGCCTGTGGGCGCTGTTCGCGGGCGCCGCCGGCGACGCGCCGGCCCGCAGCCTGAACCTGGCGCAGCTGCCGGGCCTCGGGGGCGTCGTGCGCTTCCTCAATCGCAGCCCGTATCCGCTGCTGGCCGCGCGGCTGGCGTCGGTGAGCGTGTTCCTGTTCGTCATCGCGGCCGGCTTCTTCGGCACCGTGCATCCCGAGCACAACATCGCCACCGCCTTCGTCTGGAACATCTGGTGGCCGCTCGTGATCGTGGCGGTGTTCTTCATCGGCTCGGCGTGGTGCGCCATCTGCCCGTGGGACACGCTGGCGAGCTGGATCGTGCGGCGCAGCTGGTGGAAGCGCGTGGCCCCGCACCCCGGCCTGAACCTGAAGGTGCCCCGCTACCTGCAGAACGTGTGGATCGCGCTGCTGATGTTCATGGGCCTGAGCTGGCTGGAGCTCGGCGCCGGCGTGACGGGCCGCCCGATGCTGACGGCAGCGCTCGGGGTGGTGATGCTGGTGCTGTCCATCGTGTTCCTGCTGGTGTTCGAGCGCAAGGCGTTCTGCCGCTACGCCTGCCCCGTGGGCCGCACCGTGGGCTTCTATTCGCGCCTGTCGCCGATCGAGGTGCGGCCGCTGCAGCAGTCCACCTGCGACAGCTGCAAGACGCTGGAGTGCTTCCACGGCTCCAGGCAGATCGAACCCTGCCCGAGCAAGCTGGTGGTCGGCCGCTTCAGCGAGAACTCCTTCTGCCTGTCCTGCGGCAACTGCGTCCTGAGCTGCCCCTCGCAGAACGTCTCCTGGCGCGTGCGCACCATGGATACCGAAGCGAAGAAGGCCGGCACGCCCGGCTGGGACAGCGCGTGGTTCATGCTGGCACTGCTGGGCATCACGAGCTTCCACGGCATCACCATGATCCCGCAGTGGGGCGAGTGGCTCGCGGACATGGCGCGCTTCACCGGCGAGACCGGCTCGCTCTTCTTCAGCTTCGCGACCGGCATGCTGGCCTCCTCGGCGCTGCCGGTGGCGGTGTATGCCGCGGCGATCTGGCTGGTGCAGGTGGGCGGCGGGCAGGGCGCCGCCTCGTACAAGAAGCTGTTCGGCGGTTTCGCGTTCACGGCGCTGCCGCTCGCCTTCGCCTACCACCTCGCGCACAACATGGACCACCTGCTGGGCGAGGGCGGCGACGTGCTGCGCGTGCTCGCCAACCCCTTCGGCTGGGGCCTCGCGCCGCTCACCGGCGCCGAGCGCCACGCCATCATGATGCAGCAGGTCGTGCCCGAGACGGTGATGTTCGCGCTGCAGACGGGATTCATCGTCCTGGGCTTCTGGCTCGCGGTGCAGATCGCGCGCTACCAGGCCCGCAAGCTGATCGCCGCCGACCGCGTGGCCGACCGCGTGAAGAAGATGCTGCCGCTGATCGGCTTCTTCGCGGCCGTGACGGCGGCGAACCTGTGGCTGCTGGCGCAGGACATGGAGATGCGGTTCTGACCTCCGCGCAGGGCCGGCCGCGGCTCGCGCGCGCCCGTGGGCGAGCGGCCCGGCTCACGCCCCTGCCGCGGCGTCGACTTCGGCTTTCAGCCGGCGGTGTTCTTCCAGCGACAGCACCTGCGGCTGCACCTTCGGTTCGCCCGTGGCGCTGTCGAAGAAGGGGTTCGCCCTGTACTTGCCGCTCACTCGCGACCAGGCCAGGCCCGCCATGTAACGGGCCATCGCGGCGAAGAAGGTGAGCGGGCGCGAGGCTTCCGGCTTGCCGCGCGCGCCCTGGCGGTTCACGCGCATGCGCACCGGCCCGAAGGCCGCGGCGAGGTCGCTGCCTTCGCCCTCGAGCGCCGTGTGCACCAGGCCGACGTGCGAGATCTTCCAGTCGCGCGCCGTGTTGCCGATCGGCGTGCGGCAGCAGCGGGTGAACCAGCGCAGCGTGCCCTTCGGCGTGAGCGACATGCAGGCGAGCTGCTCGAAGCCCTGCACGAAGCGCACGTCGCGCGGGCGCACGGCGACGATGTCGGTGCCGCCGTGGGCGTCCAGCATGCCCGGCGGATGGCCCAGGAAGTGCGCGAAGGCCTGGCAGTCGCGGCAATAGCACACGGCGCGCGTGCCCCGGCCGGGATGGTCCACCAGGGCCTGGAACTTCCCGCACCGGCATCGGAGGGGGTGGGAGCCGGACATGGCGGCATTGTGCCGTCAGTGCCCGATGTTTTCGCCGGGCGCTCCCGCGGCGGCCTTGGCCTCCCGCCCGGGCTTGGGGGCCGCCGGGGCGACGCAGCCCGCCGCCTGCCCCAGGCCCTTCAGGTAAGCCCGCCGCACGGTGCCGGCGGCGATCGAGGCGGCAACCTCCTTCGCGTAGCGCTCCGCGCCGGTGAGCTTGCGCACCCAGCCGCGGAAGGGGATCACGCCCTCGGTGGTGCTGCGCACCGCGCTGATCATGGCGTCGCCCGCCGCATCCGCCCCGCGCTCGGCGAGGGTGGCGGCCTCCGTGTCGCGCGCGGTGTCGAGGTCGGCGCCGAGCGCGGCATCCAGCGCTGCGATCTCGGCGCCCAGGGCGCTGCAGGAGCCGTCCGCGGGCGTGCCGTAGGGCGCCTGCTGGGCCGCGGCGAGGATGGGCGGGATCGGGTCGCGCACGAGGTTGAGGTCGGCCAGCGGCGCCACGACGGCGTCGCCCAGCTTCTTGTCCGCGCCGCTGCGCGGCGTGGCGGCCTGCTCCGTCCGCGGCGTGGCGCAGCCCGCCAGGAGCAGCGCGGCGAACAGCACGGAAAGCAGCTTCATGGCAGTCCCGGAACTGGCCCGATGGTGGAACGCTTCGCACCCCCCGCGTTTGACAAGCGACAAGTTTCGGCGGTGCCGCCCGGGCGAAGGGTTCAGCAGGACCGCCAGCAGCAGGATGGCCGCGGCGACGGCGAGCGGGACGAGGCGCTTCTTCACCGCGGGCCTAGGGCCCGCGTTGGCCCAGCGGTTGCATGCCGCCGCGCCGGATGGCCCCGGCGGCCTGCCCGGACGCCAGGAACGCGATCAGCTTCTGCGCCGCCGGCACCTGCGTCGACCCGGCCACCACGGCGGCGGCGAAGTTCTGGTGCAGCTGGACTTCCTCCGCGATGACGCCGGCGAGTTCGACGCCCGGCGCATGCACGATCTCGCTGACCGGCATGACCGCGAGATCCGCCTCGCCGGCGGCCACCATGGCCGTGGCGCCGGCGCCGCGCGGGGTGGCCTTCACGGTCACGCGCTCGGCGATGCCCAGGCGCGGCAGCACGTCCTTCATCAGGAAGATGCCGCTCGTGCTGCTCGGCACGGCCACGGTCTTCGCCTGCAGCAGCACCTGGCGGAAGGCTTCGACCGTGCGCACGTCGGGCTTGGGTGCGCCGGCGCGCACGGCCACGCCCAGCGGCGTTTGCGCGAGGTCGATGTCGGTGCCGGCTGCGATGCGCCCGGCGGCGATCAGTTCGGTGAGGCCTTCCCTGGACAGGATCACCACGTCGGCCGGCACCCCGCGGGCGAGCTGCGCGGCGATCGTCTGCGGGCCCGTGCCCTGCGAGGAACCGGAGGCCGTCGTCACGCTGATGCCGGTGGCCCGCTCGAACTCGGGCAGCAACTGCTCGTAGGGGCCCGAGAAGCCGCCGGAGATCATCACCTTCAGCTGCGCGGACGCAGCCAGAGGCGCCATGAGGACCACGGCGACGCAGGCGGCCGCGGCGTGCGCTGCCCGCCAGCGGCGGAACATCGGGAGCATGGGGGCCTCCTTGGGACTGCAGCCCGCGATTTCATTCCTGCCAGCGCTGCGTGGCAAGGATTTTCTCGAAGCGCGCCGCGGCCTGCGTTGCGTCGCCGACACCTTCGACGGTGAAGTAGGCGATCGTGCGCGAGGAGCCGAACAGGTACTGCAGGAAGTAGGCGTCCTGTCCCTGGCGCGAACGCTTCGAGACGGAGGAAAACTCCACGCGCGCATCCTGCAGCGGCAACTCGGTGACCTTGCGGATCACCTGCGCGTTGCTGCCGGCGGCGAACCCCGGCATCTCGTCGCGGGCGAAGTTGCGGATCACGATCCAGTGCTGGGCGACGACATCGGCCGGCGCGCCCGGGTGCAGCACGCGGTAGTTCAGGAGCACCGTTTCGCCGTCGGGCCCGTGGCCCTCGGCCCGCTGGGCGGAGGCCCGGAAGTTCCATGTCTTGGGGAACTGCACCGTGAGGGTGCCGGCGCGCAGCGGGTTGTCCTGCGCGGCGGCGAGCGTGGGCAGCAGGGCGAGGACGAGCGAGGCGAGCAGGGTTCTCATGCGCCATCCTTTCGGTTGCGACGTGATGGTACGTCACGTCGCAACCGGGAGCTGCTGCCGCCTCGCAGTCGCGTCAGTTCACCACCAGCGGCCGCATCATGTCGTGTTCCTCATGTTCGAGGATGTGGCAATGCCAGACGTATTCGTTGCCGCCCGTGCGCGCGCTGGGCGGCACCACGAAGGGCAGGCCGCCGGGAAGATCGAACTTCATGATCACGCGCGTGACCTCGCCCGGATTCATGCGTACCGTTTCCTTCCAGCCCATCTCGTTCGCGTCGGGTGCGATGGGCGCCGATCTCAGCGCCGGTGGGCCCCCGGCGTAGTTGGTCTTGAACGCCTGCCGCGACAGGATCTGCACGTTGACCAGGTGGAAGTGGATCGGATGGGTGTCCGCGGTGAGGTTGAGGATCTCCCACACCTCGGTGGCGCCGCGGTTCACGACTTCGGTCGCAGGGTCGTCGTATGCGCGGGCGAACACGCCTGCCAGGGTAGGGGGCTGCACCGGCACGTCGGTGCCGAGGGTCTGCAACAGGCGCCCGTACGCATCGAAGCCTTCGTTGAGCGTGAGGCGCCGCACCGGCACGCCGGGCGGCACCGCGGTCGGCACGCCGGGCACCTGCTGGACGAGGAACGGGCCGTCCAGCGGGTTCTGCATGGCCGTGGCCGGCAGGCTGACCGGCGCATCGGCGCCGCCGGTCAGCGCCACGACCCGGATCTGCAGGAGGGTGCGGGTATTCGGGCTCGACCCGGGGATGGAGTTCGGCGTCTTGGGGTTGGCGGGGTGGTAGTCGTTCAGCGCACTGCCCGTGGGGAAGGGGGCCGCCGCGTCGCTGTACAGGATCAGCAGGGAGCCCACGGGGACGTTGCGGAAGTCGACGATGAGATCGGCGCGTTCCGCGGGCGCCAGCAGCAGCATCGGTTGCTTGGGTCCGTTGAGCATCACCGGCGCCGGCAGGAAGCCGCACTCGTTGCCGATCTGGAGGAAGGCCGGGCCGGCCGCGTTCAGTTGCGGTTCGGTGGAAGCCGGCGGCGTCAGGCCCTTCGCAAACACCAGGCGCGGGTTCAGGAAGCGCGAATTGCAGGCATTGAGCAGGCGCAGCCGATACTGGCGCGGCTCCACTTCCAGGTACGGCGAAACGGTGCCGTTCACGAGGATGGTGTCGCCGAAGAACTCCGGCATCGCCGACGGGTCGGGCGGGGGCAGCGGGACCCACTTCTTGGCGCGCGCGTTCATCGCGACGTGCTCGTACCACAGGTCGCCGGGCCGGGAGCCGGGTGCGACCGTGGACCAGGTGGGATCCACGACCGAAGTGTTCGGCCCCACGAAGGTCTTGTCCTGGAAGATCAGGTATTTGGTGCGCGGATCGAGCGGGCCGGGCACGCCGTAGCCCACCGACATGGTCAGGTTCTCGTAGTCGTCGGTGACGACATAGGCGCTCGCGAGGCCGGCATAGGCATTCAGCCGCGTGGTGCCGATCGCGTGATCGTGGTACCACATCAGGCGGGCTCCCTGCCCGTTCGGATAGAAGTATTCGGCCTGCCCCGGTGCCAGTGACGGGTTCAGCGCCTTGTAGAGGATGGTCCCCGTCGCGTCGACGACGCTCTGGCCGTACTGGCCCGCGGGGTTGAACCAGCTGTGCGGACCGCCATCGCTGATCCAGGGCACGAAGCCGCCGTGCAGGTGGATCGTCGCGTTGTTCGCGGGCTGGCCGGCGGCCGGAGCGCCCATGATCGTCGCATCGACCGGCAGGATGTGTTGTGCGGGCAGGCTGTTGGTGGCGGTGATCCGGACCGGCGTGCCGCGCTGCGCGACGATCACGCCACCGAGATGCCTGGCCGCGCCCGTTGCGACGTTGCTTGGTCGGTAGCCCCACAGGCGCGTCGCATTCGGCAACTGCGGATGGAGCTGGTCCTGGAACTGCTCCAGCGCAATGGAGTAGTGGACGGCGCTTCCACTCACCCCGTCGCTCGCGGCCACCGGGATGCCATTCGGGCCGCCGACGTCACGCAGCGGCTGGATGAATTTCGCGAGGTTCGGGCTGGGCGCATAGGCCCAGGCTGACTTCCAGTGAGCTCCGAACATGACGCCGGCACCCAGCGCGGTACCGGCCTGCAGGAATCGACGTCTGTCAGGCATTTGTTGCACCTCCTCGAAGGAAGTCACAGCATGGAAATGCCTACGTACATTTCCTTGTCGTGTATCAAGATTCCTTAAGAAGATCGCTGATGGAAGCCAGTGTGCTCGACGGTGGTGTCGTCGGCGCGATGCCGCGTTGTCTGTGGTCGCTCGCGGGACGCCTTCGCGACACGTGGTGCAAGGAATGCCGCGCGCAAGAAGAGATCCTTCACCGATTTGCGGGGAGACGAAAAGGCGGCCGATGGCTGCCACGGCCCGCCGGCGCGGGTGCGAGCGCACCGTCCCTCAGTGAGCTCGCATCGAGCGACGGCGACGGCGCCAACCGAAGCCACACCGTTGCGGTTGACACGCTGCAGGACCAGTCCGTGTCTGTGTCCGGCTCAGCGACATCAAGGAGGAGGCGCGGGCGCGGTGCCCGCACGAGCAACGGTTCTCATCCGCGCCGGGGGACAGTCGCTGAGACGGACACAGACACGGGCTGGTCCGGCCCGAGGGGCGCGACGTCCACCGAACACGGCCCCAAGCGGTGCGGGTCGCAGATCGACCATCTCCACAACCTCAACTTGCAGTGATTGGTCTCCCCGCAAATCGCGGAAGAACCAAAAAGAAAAGCGGCCCGCGGGCCGCCTCCGGATCCCCGGGATCCTCGTGTCGCTCAGTCCTTGCCCAGGAAGGGCAGCGGCGCGTCGCCGCCGGAGATGAGCAGCCCCGAGCGCGCATAGATCCCCAGCTTCTCGCGCGTGTCCGTGATGTCCAGGTTGCGCATCGTGAGCTGCCCGATGCGGTCCTTCGGCGAGAAGGGCGCGTTCTCCACCTTCTCCATCGACAGGCGCTCCGGCGCGTAGGTGAGGTTGGGCGACTCGGTGTTCAGCACGGAGTAGTCGTTGCCCCGGCGCAGCTCGATGCTCACCTCGCCCGTCACCGCGCGCGCCACCCAGCGCTGCGCCGTCTCGCGCAGCATGATGGCCTGCGGGTCGAACCAGCGGCCCTGGTACAGCAGCCGGCCCAGGCGGCGGCCGTTGTCGCGGTACTGCTCGATCGTGTCCTCGTTGTGGATGCCGGTCACCAGGCGCTCGTAGGCGATGAACAGCAGCGCCATGCCGGGGGCCTCGTAGATGCCGCGGCTCTTGGCCTCGATGATGCGGTTCTCGATCTGGTCGCTCATGCCCAGGCCATGACGGCCGCCGATGCGGTTGGCTTCCAGGAACAGTTCGACCGGATCCTTGAACTCCTTGCCGTTCAGGGCGACGGGCTGGCCTTCCTCGAAGCGCACGCGCACCTCTTCGGCCCTGACCTGCACTTCGTCCTTCCAGAACGCCACGCCCATGATCGGATTGACGATCTTGATGCCGGAGTTCAGTTGCTCGAGGTCCTTCGCCTCGTGCGTCGCGCCCAGCATGTTGGAGTCGGTCGAATAGGCCTTCTCCGCCGACATCTTGTAGCCGAAGCCGGCCGCCGTCATGAACGCGGACATCTCCGCGCGGCCGCCGAGTTCGTCGATGAAGGCCTGGTCCAGCCAGGGCTTGTAGATGCGCAGCGACGGGTTGGTGAGCAGCCCGTAGCGGTAGAAGCGCTCGATGTCGTTGCCCTTGAAGGTGCTGCCGTCGCCCCAGATGTGGACGTCGTCCTCCTTCATCGCGGCCACCAGCATGGTGCCGGTGACGGCGCGGCCCAGCGGCGTGGTGTTGAAGTACGTCGCGCCGGCGGTGGTGATGTGGAAGGCGCCGCACTGCAGGGCGGCGATGCCTTCGTGGGCGAGCTGCTTGCGGCAGTCGACCAGGCGCGCCTTCTCGGCGCCGTATTCCATCGCCTTGCGCGGGATGGCGTCGTAGTCCGGCTCGTCCGGCTGGCCGAGGTTGGCGGTGTAGGCGTAGGGGACCGCGCCCTTCTGGCGCATCCAGTGCAGCGCGGCGCTGGTGTCGAGGCCGCCGGAGAAGGCGATGCCGACCTTCTGGCCGACGGGCAGGCTTTCGAGGATGGTGCTCATTGCTGTGTCCAGTGAATCTCCGCGCCAAGGCGCTCCGATGCGACCGTCTTCGGGCGGCCGTGCGGCGGTCAGCCGAAGTGGCAGATGTAGTGGTAGGGCTCGCTGGCGCGGATCTCGAAGCTGGAGTTGCCGGGCACCGAGAACTTCTCGCCGGCCGAGGACTTCTTCCACTCGCTGGCGCCGGCGAGCTTGTACTCGCAGGAGCCGGCCACGCATTCCATGATCTCGGGCGCGCCCGTCTTGAAGGTCAGGCTGGCCGGCAGGATCACGCCCACCGACTTCTTCGTGCCGTCGGCCAGCGTGATGCTGTGGCTGACGCACTTGCCGTCGAAGTACACGTTGGCCTGGGTCGCGACGGCGACGCCGTCGAATTTCTCGGTGGTCATGGTGGGGGAAGGAAAAGCTGCGGGGGAAACCGTTGATTTTAGGCGAGTGCCCCGGTTCGGCCCGGCCAAAGAAAAAACCCCGCGCTGCGGGGTTCTCTCGAAGGGCGTCGGACTGCGCTTCAGCGCCAGTGGCGATGGCCGCCGCCGTGGCCGCCGCGGAACACGAAGCCCAGCGACACGCCGATCGGCGGGTAGTAGTAGGGCCGGTACACCGGGTACGGATAGGCCGGGTACACGGGATAGGGCTGCACGACGACCGGGGCGGCCACCATCACGGGGGCCGTGGAGATCACGGTGCCGGGAGCGGTGGCAATGCCCTGCACCGGCGGGGCGCTGACGGCGCCGTTCATGCCCGGCGCGGGCATACCGCCCTGTGCCATGGGCGTGACCTGCAGGCGGATGCTGGGGCCCGGATCGTAGGGCATGCGGGTGGAGTACTGCTGGCCCGCGTACTCGTAGGTGACGTCGTAGCCGACGGTCCGGTTCTCGTACGTCGTCTCGGTGGTGCAGGTGGGCACCGCCACCTGCTGCGCACGCATGTTGTTGGCTTCGATGCTGTTGCCCGCGATGGCACCACCGACCAGGCCGATCAGCCCTGCGGCGATGGCCCCGTTGCCGCCGCCGATCTGGCTGCCGATGGCCGCGCCCGTGACGGCGCCGGCCAGGCCCCCCATGCCGGAGGTCTGCGGCTGGGCCTGCACCATGCCCTGCACGCAGTTCTGCCGCGGCACGGCGACCTGCTGGATCACGGGCTGGGAGGAGAGGACGCGGCCTTCCTGCGCGGCGGCGCCGAACGCGACGAGCCCGAGGGCCGCGAAAAGGACGGTTTGTTTCATGGCAAGAACTCGTTTTCAACTGCTGGTGCTGAAAGTCTAGACAGCCGGCCCAGCCGTTTCCAGGCTTTACAGTAAAGCGACGGTAAAAATACCCGGCTCAGGCACCTGTTCTCGCCTGCCACGCACCAGCGTCGAAGCCCACGGTGACGCTGCCGTCCGGCCATTCGACCACCGGTCGCCTGATCACGCTCGGCTGCGCCAGCATGAGCTCGCGCGCGCCCCGTTCGTTGCCGTAGCGCAACTGCGCGTCGGCATCGAGCTTGCGCCAGGTGGTGCCCTGCCGGTTCAGCAGCTTCTCCCAGCCCGCCGCGCGCAGCCAGGCATCGAGCCGGTCGGGCGGCACGCCGTCCTTCTTGAAGTCGTGGAACGCGTAGCCGACGCCCTGGCCGGCGAGCCAGGCGCGCGCCTTCTTCACCGTGTCGCAGTTGGGAATGCCGTAGAGGGTCGCGGGCATGGCGGCATCATAGGGGTGCCCGGCCAACGACAATCGCGGCATGAAAGACCTCAGCGACTGGCTGGCCCACTGCGAGCGCCTGCACCCGAAGAACATCGCGCTCGGCCTCGACCGCGTCGAACAGGTGGCCGCGCGCCTGGGCCTGCGCTTCGAATGCCCCGTCGTCACGGTGGCCGGCACCAACGGCAAGGGCTCCACCTGCGCGATGCTGGAGGCGATCGCGCTGCAGGCGGGCTGGCGCCCGGGCGTGTACACCTCGCCGCACCTGGTGCACTTCGAGGAGCGCTGCCGCATCGGCGGCGAGATCGTGCAGGCCCAGGCGCTGCTGCCGCACTTCGAGCGCGTCGAAGCCGCCCGCGCGGCGGACGACGTGGCGCTCACGTACTTCGAGTTCACCACGCTGGCGATCCTGAGCCTGATGGCGGCCAGCGGCCTCGACGTGGCGATCCTGGAAGTGGGCCTGGGCGGCCGGCTCGACGCGGTGAACGTCGTCGACACCGACTGCGCGATCATCACCAGCATCGACCTGGACCACATGGAGTACCTCGGGCCCGACCGCGAGAGCATCGGCCGCGAGAAGGCCGGCATCCTGCGCGCCGGCAAGCCGGCGATCGTGAGCGATCCGATCCCGCCGCACAGCGTGGTGCAGTACGCCAACGCGCTCGGGGCCGACCTGTGGCTGCTGGGGCGCGATTTCAACTTCTCCGGCGACAAGCAGCAGTGGGCCTGGGCCGGACGCGGGCGGCGCTACCCGGGGCTGGCCTATCCGGCGCTGCGGGGCGCCAACCAGCTGCTCAATGCCTCGGGCGTGCTGGCGGCGCTGGAGGCGCTGCGGCCGCGGCTGCCGGTGACGGCGCAGGCGATCCGCAACGGCCTGGCGATGGTGGAACTGCCCGGGCGCTTCCAGATCGTCCCCGGGCAGCCGGCGCTGGTGCTGGACGTGGCGCACAACCCGCACTCGGTGGCGGCCCTGGCGGCGAACCTCGATGCGATGGGCTTCTATCCCACGACGCACGGCGTGTTCGGCGCGATGGCCGACAAGGATCTCGCGCCCATGCTGGCGAAGATGGGCCCGCTGGTGGACCGCTGGTACTTCACCGACCTGCCCACGCCGCGCGCGGCGGGGGCGCAGGCGCTGCTCGAAAAGTGGCGCGCCCTGCCGGGCCGGCGCGACGTGCCGGCCAGCACCCACACGAGCCCCGAGGACGCCCTGCGCGCCGCGGTGGCCGCGGCCGACCCCGCTGATAGAATCCTCGTGTTCGGATCGTTCTACACGGTGGGCGGCGTCCTCACGCACGGTGTGCCCCGCCTGTCCGCCAAGCATCTCGGCTGAATCCCCCCCTCCCGATGGCCTTGTTCAAGTTGCGCAAGAAGGTCGACGCTCCGAAAGCCGCGTCGTCCCCCGCCGAAAGCATCGAAGTGATGCGGCGGCGCGCCCGCCACCGCCTGATCGGTGCCGTGGTCCTCGTCCTCGCCGGCGTCGTCGGCTTCCCGCTGCTGTTCGACACACAGCCGCGCCCGGTGGCCGTGGACATCCCGATCGAGATTCCCGACCGCAACAAGGCCAAGCCGCTGCCGCCCCTGCCGCAGGCACCGGCGCCCGCGGTCAGCGGCAAGGTCGCCAGCGCGCCGGCACCCGCCCCCGTGATCACCGAGAGCCGGCAGGAAGCCGGCCTGCCGGCGACTGAGGGCAAGCCCGCGCCGGCCGCCGCCGCGAAGGCCGAGCCGCCGAAGGTGGCCAAGGCGGAGAGCGTTCCCGAGAAGAAGCCGGAACCTCGCGCCGAAACCCGGACCGAAACCAAACCGGAGGCCGCCAAGGCCCAGGCCCTGCTGGAAGGCAAGTCGGTCGACACGGCCGCGGGCGGCCTGCGCTACGTGGTGCAGGTCGGCGCTTTCGCCGAAAAGGAAAAGGCGAAGCTGGCGCAGCAGAAGCTCGATCGCGCCGGGCTGAAGAACTACACCAACATCGCCGAGACGAAGAACGGCCCGCGCATCCGGGTGCGCGCGGGCCCCTTCGCCTCCCGCGCCGAGGCCGACCGCGCGGCGGAGAAGATCAAGGGCCTGGCGCTGCCGGCCGCGATCCTGTCGCTGTAGTGGCGGTCCTGGACTGGGTGGTGCTGGCCGTGCTGGCCGCGTCGGTGCTGCTGGGCATCTGGCGCGGGCTGGTGTTCGAGGTCCTGTCGGTGCTGAACTGGGTGGCCGCCTTCGTGCTGGCGCAGTGGCTCGCCCCCCGGGCCGCGGAGCTGATGCCGCTCGGCCACGCGGGCGAGTCCATCCGCTACGCTGCGGGTTTCGCGGTGGTGTTCATCGCCGCGCTGTTTGCCGGCGGCCTGCTGGCCTGGCTCACGAAGAAGCTGGTGGCCGCCTCCGGCCTCGCGCCCGTCGACCGGGCGCTGGGCGCGGTGTTCGGCCTGGTGCGCGGGGCGCTGGCCGTGCTGGCGGTGGCGGTGGTGGTCCACCTCGCCGGCCTGAAGACGAGCGGGTGGTGGACGGAATCGGTGACGGCCGGCGTCGCGACGGCGGCCTTGCGTGGATTGAAGCCGGTGGTGCCCGAGCGGTTCGGCACCTTGCTGCCGGCATGAAGGAAAGCGAAACACTATGTGCGGAATCGTCGGGGTCGTCAGCCAGGGCCCGGTCAACCAGCTGATCTACGACGCCCTGTTGCTGCTGCAGCACCGCGGCCAGGATGCCGCGGGCATCGTCACGCAGCAGGGTCGCAAGGTCTACATGCACAAGGCCAAGGGCATGGTGCGCGACGTGTTCCGCACCCGCAACATGCGCGCGCTGCCCGGCAACGTGGGCCTCGGACAGGTGCGCTATCCCACGGCGGGCAACGCGTACAGCGAGGAAGAGGCGCAGCCCTTCTACGTCAACGCGCCCTTCGGCATCACGCTGGCGCACAACGGCAACCTCACCAACGCGCAGGCGCTCAAGGCGGAACTGTTCTCCGCCGACCACCGCCACATCAACACCGAGAGCGACACCGAGGTGCTGGTGAACGTGTTCGCGCATGAACTCGAACGCACCACGCGCGGCGTGCAGCTGTCGCCGCACGACGTGTTCGCGGCGGTGGCCAACGTGCACCGGCGCATCCGCGGCTCCTACGCGGTGGTGGCACTGGTCGCCGGCCACGGCCTGGTCGCCTTCCGCGACCCGTTCGGCATCCGCCCGCTGTGCATCGGCCGCGGCGCCGACGGCACCGTGATGGTCGCCAGCGAATCGGTGGCGCTCGAGGGCACCAGCCACCGCTTCGAGCGCAACGTCGCGCCCGGCGAGTGCGTGTTCGTCGACCTGCAGGGCAAGGTGCATGCCGCGCAGTGCGCCGAGAACCCGAAGCTGTCGCCCTGCATCTTCGAATACGTGTACCTGGCGCGGCCCGACTCGGTGCTCGATGGCATCTCGGTCTACCAGGCGCGGCTGAACCTCGGCGAGACGCTCGCCAAGCGCGTGATCTCCACCGTGCCGCCCAACGAGATCGACGTCGTGATCCCCATCCCCGAGTCGAGCCGGCCCAGCGCCATGCAGCTCGCGCAGCTGCTGGGCATCCCGTACCGCGAAGGCTTCGTGAAGAACCGCTACGTGGGCCGCACCTTCATCATGCCGGGCCAGGCGGTGCGCAAGCGCTCGGTGCGCCAGAAGCTCAACGCGATCGGCAGCGAGTTCAAGGGCCGCAACGTGCTGCTGGTGGACGACTCCATCGTGCGCGGCACCACCAGCCGCGAGATCGTGCAGATGGCGCGCGATGCCGGCGCGCGCAAGGTCTACATGGCGAGCGCCGCGCCGCCGGTGCGTTTCCCCAACGTCTACGGCATCGACATGCCCACGCCCTCGGAGCTGGTCGCGCACGGCCGCACGGTGGAGGAAGTGCGCGAGCTGATTGGCTGCGATGCGCTGATCTACCAGGACGTCGACGGCATGAAGAACGCCATCGGCAAGCTCAACCCGAAGATCGACGGCTTCGACGCGTCCTGCTTCGACGGCGTGTACGTCACCGGCGACATCAATCCCGAGGACATCGCCCGCATCAACGAGGCGCGCGTCGGCCAGGAAGACCCGCTGGACGTGACGACCTCGCGCCTGTCCATCCCCAATCCCCAGGAAGCCTGAAGCCATGAACGGCAAGAAGCTGCCCCCCGGCCTGCGCCGCGAGACCCTGGCGGTACGCGCGGCGCTGCCGCCGAGCCAGTGGGGCGAGAACTCCGAGGCGCTGTACCTCACCAGCGGCTTCGTGCAGCCGGACGCCGAGACCTCGGCGCACCGCTTCGCCAACCCGCAGGAGGGCTACACCTACGCCCGCACCTCCAATCCCACGGTGACCAGCTTCGAGCTGCGGCTGGCGGCGATGGAAGGCACGGAGGCGGCGATCGCCACTTCCACCGGCATGGCCGCCATCCTGCTGCTGTGCATGGGCGTGCTCAAGGCGGGCGACCACGTGATCTGCTCGCGCTCGGTGTTCGGCTCGACGATGAACCTGTTCGCCAAGGAGTTCGGCAAGTTCGGGGTGGAAAGCACCTTCGTCTCGCAGACCGACCTGGACGAGTGGCGCAAGGCGGTCAAGCCCAACACGAAGCTGCTGTTCGCGGAGACGCCCACCAATCCGCTGACCGACGTGTGCGACATCCGCGCGCTGTCGGAGCTGGCGCATGGCGCGGGCGCGCTGCTGGCGGTGGACAACTGCTTCTGTTCGCCGGCGCTGCAGCGGCCGATCGAGTTCGGCGCCGACTTCATCATCCACTCCGGCACCAAGTACCTGGACGGGCAGGGGCGCGTGATGGCCGGTGCCCTGTGCGGCTCGGCGAAGTGGATCAACGACGTCTTCGCGCCCATCGTGCGCACGGCCGGCATGACGCTCGCGCCCTTCAACGCCTGGGTGGTGCTCAAGGGCCTGGAGACGCTGGACATCCGCATGCGGCAGCAGTGCGCCAATGCGCTGCAGGTCGCGCAGTTCCTGCAGGCGCACCCGAACGTCACGCGCGTCTACTACCCGGGCCTCGAATCGCATCCGCAGCACGCGCTGGCGATGCGCCAGCAGTCCGGCCTCGGCGGCGCCGTGGTGTCCTTCGACGTCAAGGGCCGCGACCCCGCGGGCCTGCGCGCGAATGCCTTCAAGGTGATCGACAGCGCGCAGGTGATGAGCATCGCGACCAACCTCGGTGACACCAAGAGCATCATCAGCCATTCCGCCACGACCTCGCACGGCCGCCTGAGCGAGGAGCAGCGCCAGGCCGCCGGCATCGGCCAGGGCCTGATCCGCCTGGCCGTGGGCCTCGAACATCCGCTCGACATCCAGGACGACCTGCTTCGCGGCCTGGAGCAGTTGTAGGCTGGCGGTGAGCCGCGCAGCGCGCGAACCCCGGCGCTTCGCGCACCGCTGGGGTTCCGGCGCTTCGCGCGTCACCGCCAGCCTACGCAACGCGTGCCTCTCGCACGCATAGGACAATCCCGCCGTGAAAGTCAGAACCCGCTTCGCCCCTTCCCCCACCGGCTTCATCCACCTGGGGAACATCCGCTCGGCCCTCTACCCCTGGGCCTTCGCCCGCTCGCAGGGCGGCACCTTCATCCTGCGCATCGAGGACACCGACCTCGAGCGCTCCTCGCAGGCCGCCGTCGACGTGATCCTGGCGGGCATGCGCTGGCTCGGCCTCGATCCGGACGAGGGGCCCTACTACCAGATGCAGCGCATGGACCGCTACCGCGAGGTGCTGGCGCAGATGCGCGAGCAGGGGCTGGTCTATCCCTGCTACATGAGCGTGGCGGAACTCGACGCCTTGCGCGAGAGGCAGATGGCCGCCAAGGAAAAACCTCGCTACGACGGCACCTGGCGGCCGGAGCCGGGCAAGGCGCTGCCGCCGGTGCCCGAGGGCGTGCAGCCGGTGTGGCGCTTTCGCAATCCGATCGGCGGCGTGGTGGCCTGGGACGACAAGGTCAAGGGCCGCATCGAGATCCGCAACGACGAACTCGACGACCTGGTGATCGCGCGGCCCGACGGCACGCCCACGTACAACTTCTGCGTGGTGGTCGACGACATCGACATGGAGATCACGCACGTGATCCGCGGCGACGACCACGTGAACAACACGCCGCGCCAGATCAACATCTTCCGTGCGCTCGGCAGGCAGCCGCCCGTGTTCGCGCACCTGCCGACGGTGCTCAACGAGCAGGGCGAGAAGATGAGCAAGCGCAACGGCGCCAAGCCGGTGACGCAGTACCGCGACGAGGGCTTCCTGCCCGATGCGATGGTGAACTACCTCGCGCGCCTGGGCTGGTCGCACGGCGACGAGGAGATCTTCAGCCGCGAGCAGTTCCTGCAGTGGTTCGATCTCGACCACCTGGGCCGCAGCGCCGCGCAGTTCGACGAGGCCAAGCTGCGCTGGGTGAACGCCCAGCACATGAAGCTGATGGCCGACGAGGCGCTGGCCTTGCTGGTGAAGGACGTGCTCGCCTCTCGCGGAGTGGAGACGGATGCGCGCCTGGCCGCCATCTGCGGCCTGCTGAAGGACCGCTGCGACACGACCGTCGCGCTGGCCGACTGGGCCTCGCGCTTCTATGTCGAAGTGCAGCCGGATCCCGCGGAGCTGCAGAAGCACATCACGGATGGCGTGCGGCCCGCGCTGGGCATGCTGGCGAAGATGCTCGAGTCCTCGCCGTGGACGAAGGAAGACATCGCGCAGGCGCTGAAGGAAACGCTGCGCGCCACGGGCCTCAAGATGCCCCAGCTGGCGATGCCGGTGCGCGTGCTCGTGATGGGCACGGCGCAGACGCCGTCGGTGGATGCGGTGCTCGCCCTCAGCCAGCGCGAGCGCGTGGTCGAGCGACTCCGGGGCGCCTGAGTTTTCAGTGTAGAATTCAGGGCTCGACACCTGCCGGGGGTATAGCTCAGCTGGGAGAGCGCTTGCATGGCATGCAAGAGGTCAGCGGTTCGATCCCGCTTACCTCCACCAGAACGAGTGTCGAGACGGAAAAATTCTGCAGGTAGCACGTCCCCGGGCGTGCGTTCAAGGTTTCGACCCTATCGTCTAGAGGCCTAGGACATCACCCTTTCACGGTGAGTACCGGGGTTCGAATCCCCGTAGGGTCGCCAAGTTTGCCGGCACTTGTGTTCGAAAGAGCAGAAAGCCGGCACCGACGCGGAGTGGTAGTTCAGTTGGTTAGAATACCGGCCTGTCACGCCGGGGGTCGCGGGTTCGAGTCCCGTCCACTCCGCCAGATTCGGGAACACGGGCTTCGGCCCGTGTTTCTTTTAAGAGAGAGACAAACGGATACCCAGGGGGTATAGCTCAGCTGGGAGAGCGCTTGCATGGCATGCAAGAGGTCAGCGGTTCGATCCCGCTTACCTCCACCAGGTGTCCGTTCGTTGCGTCCAGGTTCGACCCTATCGTCTAGAGGCCTAGGACATCACCCTTTCACGGTGAGTACCGGGGTTCGAATCCCCGTAGGGTCGCCAAGTCTGGCTGGCACTTGTGCTCGAAGGAGCGAAGCCGGCACTGCCGTGGAGTGGTAGTTCAGTTGGTTAGAATACCGGCCTGTCACGCCGGGGGTCGCGGGTTCGAGTCCCGTCCACTCCGCCAAGTCATGGAAAGCCCCGCTGGAAACAGCGGGGCTTTCGTCTTTCCGGGCCCCCGCTGCGCACCTCCTCCATTTGAGTGAAGCGGGCATGCCGCATGCATGCGTTGAATTACTCAGGGCGTGTTCTTTTGCTTACATGGCACTGATGCGCCGGAACTGCCCCCGTGGTCCCCGCTCTATCGTGCTCACGCCCCGAGGGGGGCCGCGCACGCAGCGGACCCGGGGCGGACGGAAACACACACGCAATGAACCGACTCTTCGCGATGTCGATGTGCCTCCTGCTGGCCGCCGGTGCGGCAACGGCGGGCCTCGACGATGCACCCACCCGCGGCGACGGCGCGGCGGTCCGCGCCACGCCGGCGGCCACCGCCGCCGGCGCGGCCTACACGATCCTGCACCGCACGCTGCGTTCGGGCGTGGCGGTCGACGAATACGTCGACGCCGGCGGCAAGGTGTTCGCGCTGTCCTGGTCCGGCCCCTTCAAGCCGAACCTCCAGCGCCTGCTCGGGCGCCACTTCGCGGCGTTCCGCGACCGTGGGGCGCAGCGCCGCGGCGGTCCGCACTCCCGGCTGGCGGTGGACACGGGCGAAGCCGTGATCGTCTCGGAAGGGCACATGGGTGCTTTCGAAGGCCGGGCCTGGCTGCCGTCGCGCCTGTCGGCCGGCTTCGACACGCAGGAGATGAAATGAGCACCGGAGCGACCGCCATCGGCCGCTGGGGGCGCCTTGCCGCGGCCCTGGTGCTGGCCGGCGCGCTGGCCGCCTGCGGCGGCGGCAGCAGCGATGCGCCCGCGCCGGCCCCACCGGCCACGAGCACGCCGACCACGAGCCCTCCGGCGAGCACGCCCGCTCCGTCGCTGCCCGCCACGGGCACGCCGGACCCCTCGCAGCCCGCCAGCACGGCGGCCGACCCCGCTGCCGGTCCCGCTACGCCGGCGACAGCCACCACGGCTGCCGCTCCCCTGGCCCCGGCGGGCAACGTCATCCCGATCCTGATGGACCGCGGCACCGACGGCAGCGCCATCAATTCGCCCTTCGTCACCGTCACGGTGTGCGAGCCTGGCACGCAGAACTGCCGCACGATCGACCACATCCTGCTCGATACCGGTTCCGTCGGCCTGCGCGTGGCCGCCGGGGCGCTGCGCGGCCTGGCCCTGCCCGCCGTGTCCGCCGCCGGCGGTGCCGCGCTGGCGGAGTGCGCTTCCTTCGCCAGCGGCTACACGTGGGGTTCCGTGCGCGGCGCGGACGTGCGCCTCGGCGCGCAGCTGGCCGCCGGCCTGTCGGTGCAGGTGATGGACGACCCCGCCGGCGTCTATGCCGCGGTGCCCGTCGACTGCGCCAGCACAGGCGCCGCGCTGCCGGACGCCGGCTCCAACGGCATCCTGGGCGTGGGCTTCTCGGTGCAGGACTGCGGGCCCGCCTGTGCGGCCAGCACGGCGCCAGGCATGTACTTCGCCTGCACGGGCGCCGGCTGTTCCGGCGTGCCCGTGCCCGTGCCGGCGCAGGTGGCGCATCCCGTGGCCGCACTGGCCAGCGACAACAACGGCCTGGCGATCGTGTTGCCGGATGTTCCCGCGGGCGGCGCGCGCTCGCTTTCCGGCTCGCTCGTGCTGGGCATCGCGACCCGCGACAACAACCAGCTCGGCGCCGCGCCGGTCTACACCGCCAGCAATGCCGGCAATTTCACGACTACTTACAAGGGCCGCACGAGTTCTGCCTTCATCGACAGCGGGTCCAACGGGATCTTCTTTGCCGACAGCGGCATCGCCCGCTGCAGCAGCGGGTTCTACTGCCCGGCCACAGCGCTGTCGCTGTCGGCCACCGCCACCGGCGTCAACGGCGCCAGCGTCGCGGTGCCCTTCACGGTGGAAAACGCGGGGGCGCTCGCCTTCGGCACGGCAGCGGCGCGCCTGGGGGGCAGCGTGATCCTGGGCCGCAGCTTCGACTGGGGCTTGCCCTTCTTCTTCGGCCGCACCGTGTTCGTCGCCATTTCCGGCCGCGCGACGCCCGCCGGCACCGGCCCGTTCTGGGCGTTCTGAGAAGGAGCCGCCCTTGTCACCGGAACGCGCCAGTACCACGAAGTCAACCGATGAAGCGCTGTTCTGTCAAGTCGCACAAAGCCGGAGGGCACCACACCGCTCGTCCAATTTCGTGGCACTTTGGTGCCGAGTTGATCGTGACGAATTGCAAGTTCCTCTCGAAGCCATTAATAATGAATTTGCCCAGGTGAGAACCGGGGCGGGAGGGGCCGAGGGCGGCCCGGTGTCTGAAGCAGGAGGATTTTCGTGAAGCACTTCGCCGGATTGCCTGGCGGCGGCTTGCGTTTCCCAGCCGGTTTGCGCCGTGGCCGGTGGCGCTGGCCCGGCCGTGCTTCGACGGAATCCGCCTGCGCTTCCCCAACGATCGAAACCGGAGTTCCTGCCTCGCCAGTGCAAGCAGCCGTTCAACGACAGACCACCGCCGGTGCGCAGGAAGCGCGTCCCGCGGCGCAGGTGCGGCCGTTCAACCTGCTGCGCTGGTTCTCGATCGCCAGTCTCGCGGCGCTGCTGCCGGTGGCCGCGATCACCGGCACCGTGCTGTCCCACTTCGTGACGCAGCAGGCGCTGCAGCGCGACGCGCTGCTGACGGCGCAGTTCATCTACAACTGCCTGGGCGTCGAGGCCGCGCAGATCGGTGCCGTGAGCCTGGTGCCCTTCCTCGACCCGCGGGTGGACACCTGGTCGGCGGGCCTGTCGCCGAAGGTGGTGGCCCAGGCGCGCTCGGAGGTGTACGAGCACCTCGAGACGCTGCCCGACGTGCTGCTCACGAGCGTGTATGCGCGCGACGGCAAGATCGTCTGGTCGACCAACCGCGACCTGATCGGCACCTTCACCAACGAGAACGAGGAACTGCGCGAGGCCTTCGCCTCCAAGATGGACGTGGCCAAGCACCACGCGGGCAACATGTCGGAGCGCTCCGAACAGCGCTTCGTGGTGGAGCCCAAGGAGTTCTTCATCGAGAACTACGTGCCGCTGACCGACCCGAGGGGCGAGGTGGTGGCCGTGGTCGAGGTCTACAAGGAGCCGCGGCACCTGGTGGATTCGATCCGCGCCGGGCAGATCCTGGTGTGGATGACCACGCTGGCCGGTGGCTTCGTGATCTACCTGGGCCTGTTCAGCATCGTGCGGCGCGGCTCGCGCGTGCTGTCGCAGCAGCAGCGGCAGCTGCTGGAGGCGCAGTCGCAGGTGTTCGCCGGCGAGATGGCCACGGCGCTGGCGCACAGCCTGCGCAACCCGCTGGCGAGCGTGCGCTCCAGCGCCGAACTGGCCGCGTGCACCGACGACCTGCCGGTGCGCAAGAACGCACAGGACATCATCACCCAGGTCGACTTCCTGTCGCAGTGGGTGCGCGAACTGCTGCTGTACTCGCGCCCGATCCAGGGCGAGACGGAACCGGTGGACCTGTGCGCGGTGCTCGACAGCCTGCTGGCCTCCTTCGCGCCGACCTTCGAGCGTTCGAACGTGCGGCTGCAGTGGGCCCGCAGCGAGGTGTGCGGAACGAAGGTGCAGGGCAATACCTCGCTGGTGCGGCAGGCGCTGCACAGCGTGATTTCCAACGCCGTGGAGGCCATGCCCCGCGGCGGCGAACTGCGCATCGACATGCGCAGGGTGAAGGCCCCGGACGGCGTGGAACTCGTGTTCAGCGATTCCGGGATGGGCATGACGGAGCAGCAACTGGAATCGGCCTTCCGGCCGTTCCACACCACCAAGTCGCACGGGCTCGGGGTGGGGCTGCCGATGCTGAAGCGGGCGATGGAGCGCTTCGGCGGCTTCGTGGCGCTTTCCAGCGAGCCGAACGTCGGCACGCAGGTGCGCCTGCATTTCAAGGCATAGGAACTGAAGCAATGGGCAAGACCGTACTGGTGGTGGAAGACGACGCCATCCAGCAGGCCAACATCAGCGCCTACCTGACGCGCAACGGCTGGGAAGTGCAGGCTTGCGGGTCGGCCGAGGAGGCGCTCGGCCTCTTCGATACGCTGCATCCGGACGCGGTGGTCACCGACCAGCGCCTGCCGCGCATGACCGGCGTCGAGCTGATCGTGAAGATGCGCGAGAGCGACCCGCTGGCCAAGTGCATCGTGATGACGGGCGACGACAGCGCGCAGACCGCGGTGCAGGCCATGAAGGCCGGCGCCTACGACTACGTGCTCAAGCCGGTCTCGATGGCCGAACTCAACCTCCTGCTGGAACGCGCGGTGGGCACCGCGAAGATGGAGCAGGTGCTGCAGTTCCACCAGCAGCGCCAGGCGAGCGGCGCGGGCCTCAACGCGCTGATCGGCGAGTCGCCGGCGATGATGGAAATGAAGCAGACCATCCGCCAGGTGCTCGAAGCCGAGCGCCGCGTGACGGACGGCGACCTGCCGGCCATCCTGGTCCACGGCGAGACCGGCACCGGCAAGGAACTGGTCGCGCGCTCGATGCACTTCGACGGCGCCCGCGCCGCCGGCCCCTTCGTCGAGATCAACTGCGCCTCGATTCCCTCCAACCTCCTCGAGTCCGAGCTGTTCGGCCACGAGAAGGGCGCCTTCACCGACGCCAAGGAGCGCCGCACGGGCCTGGTGGAGGCGGCCGACGGCGGCACGCTGTTCCTCGACGAGATCGGCGAGGTCGACCTGTCGCTGCAGGCCAAGCTGCTCAAGCTGCTGGAGGAAAAGACGGTGCGCCGCATCGGCGCGGTGAAGGAGCGCAAGGTCAACCTGCGCATCATCAGCGCCACCAACCGCGACCTCGCGGCCATGGTCAAGCAGGGCACCTTCCGCAGCGACCTCTACTTCCGCCTGCGCATCATCGCGGTCAACGTGCCGGCGCTGCGCGATCGCGGCAACGACATCCTGCTGCTGGCGCGCCACTTCCTGCAGTCGCACGGCCGCCGCTACGGCAAGCCGAACCTGCGCTTCAGCCCCGACGCCGAGCGCCAGCTGCTCGAGTACTTCTGGCCCGGCAACGTGCGCGAGATGCGCAACATGCTGGAGCAGACGGTGCTGCTCGCGCCCACCGACACGATCAGCACCACGCAGCTGGCGCTGTGCCCGAGCCTGGCGCCGGAATCCAAGTTCGAGCGCGACTTCCGCGGCTGCAACGAGCCCTGCATGTCGGTGCCGCGGGGCAACGGCAGCGCCGACATGGCGGACCTCGCCGAGATGGAGCGCACGCTGGTCGTCAAGACGCTGGAGCGCACCGGCTGGAACGTGACCAAGTCGGCCAAGCTGCTGGGGCTGTCGCGCGACATGATGCGCTACCGCATCGAGAAGATGGGCCTCCAGCGCCCCGTCGACCAGCCCGGCTCGGGCTTCGGCACGCTGCAGGAATATTGATTCATTGGCGCGGCCGCGATGGCGGCCCGCTTCGAGGGTTGGGCACGAGGCTGCAAGGTCTCGTGCCTTTTTCTTTGGGCGCGCGAGGATTCAAGTCAAACTGCCGGACGCAGAGGACGCGAAGGGTACGCAGAGGACGCAAAAAAGACAAAGAAAACTTTAGATGGTTTTCTTTTGCGTCCTCTGCGTACCCTTTGCGTCCTCCGCGTCCGGCTGTTCCTTCGGCGGCTCGCTCGGCGCCCCGCTGCTCCAGCGCACGCTACCGGATCGACCCCGCCAGCTCGAAGATCGGGATGTACATCAGGACCACGACCACGCCGATCATGGCGCCGACGAAGACCATCAGCAGCGGCTCGAACAGGCGCACGAACCACTCGATCCAGCGGCCCATCTCCTCGTCGTAGAAGTCCGCCGTCTTCTCCATCATCGCGCCCAGGTTGCCGGCCTGCTCGCCGGCATGCAGCATGCGCAGTGCCACCGGCGTCGACAGGTGGTTGGCCTCGAAGGCCTGCGACAGCGGCTGGCCCTCGCGCACGCGCTGCCCCGCCTGGTCCAGCAGGACGGCCATGCGCGCGCCGATCAGGCCCCGCGCCATGCCGATCGCCTGCAGGATCGGGATGCCGCTTTGCAGCAGGATGCCCAGCGAGCGATACAGGCGCGTGACGTGGTACAGGAACACCCGCTCGCGCACCCCGGGCAGCGCCAGGATCGCCTGGCCCACCGCCGCGCGCACCGCCGTCACCTGCCACAGGGCCGCCGCGCCGGCCACGGCGGCCGCGCCGCCGAGCACCAGGGCCAGCACATGGTCGTTGATCATCCGGCCGAAGTTCATCAGCACCTGCGACAGCCAGGGCAGCTTGGTGCCCATCTCGCCGAACACGGAGCTGAAGCGCGGCACCACGTAGCCCACCAGGAACAGCAGCACGCCCATGCCCACCAGCAGCAGCAGCACCGGGTACACCGAGGCGCTGACGATCTTCTGCGTGAGCATGTCGATGCGCGTGCGGTACGCCACGTAGCGCGTGAGGCCGCCGTGCACCGCGCCCGTCTTCTCGCTGGACTGGATCAGCGCGACGTACAGGTCGGGGAAGGTGGCGGGGAACTGCGCCAGCGCCTGCGAGAACGACTTGCCTTCATAGAGCAGCCGCACGAGCGAGCCGAGCACCTTGCGCGTGTTGCCGTCGTGCTCCTTTTCCGCCAGGCTTTCCAGCGCGGTGATGAGGGACAGGCCCGCGTTGAGGAGCGTGGCGAGCTCCTGGCTGAACAGCACCAGCGGGAACGCCTTGCTGCGGCCCACCGAAACGCTCATCGCCGCGAGCCTGCGCACCGGCGAGACCGCGATGACGCGCAGGCCCTGGTGCTCCGCGGCCTGGCGGGCGGCGTCGAGCGTGCCCGCATCGAACGTGAGCTGCACGATGCCCCGGCCGCCGTCGAGGGCCTTGACCTGGAACTGCATGATCCGGATCCCGCGCGGTCAGTAGGTGATGTCGGCGTTTTCCTCGGTGCCGCCGGGCGCGCCGTCCTTGCCGAAGGACATCAGCTCGAACTCGCTGGTGTCGCCGGGCGACTTGTACACGTAGGCGCGGCCCCACGGATCCGGCGGGACGGCCTTGGCCAGGTAGGGGCCGTGCCAGCGCGGTTCGTTGGCCGGGGCGGCGCTGAGGGCCGCCAGGCCCTGTTCGGTGGTGGGGTACTTGCCCATGTCGATGCGGTACATGTCCAGCGCCTTGACGATGCTGGCGATCTGGGTCTGGGCGGCCTTGCCCTCGGATTTACCGAGCTGGCTGAAATAGCGCGGGCCGACGATGCTGACCAGCAGGCCGAGCACGACCAGGACGACCAGCAGTTCGAGCAGGGTGAAGCCGCGCACGATGCCGCGGCGCTGGTGCGGAGTGGAAAGGTGTCGCATGGAGGAGAGTCCCTATGTTGTGGATTCACACTCTGTCGCAAATTTGATGCCCGCGAAAGGGGGGAGTCCGCATGGCGCTGGCGCGGTCCTTGCGACCGCTTGCCTCCACCGGCCCCAGAGCCGGACCCACTCTCCCTGGAGCCCCCACCATGCCGGATGTACGTCACCGCTGGCGGCTGCGGGCCGGCGCTGCCGTCCTGTGCTGCGCCGGCCTCGCCACCGCCGCCCAGGCCGCGCAGGCGCCGATCCAGGTCACGGACGAAGGTGACCAGGGCGTTCTCCTGAGCAACCTGGACGGCCCCCTGGAGCCGGAGGCGGCTGCCCCGGCGCCCGCCCGCCCCGCCGCCGCGCCGGCCCCCGCCGCACGCGCAGGAAAGCCCGCCGCGCTCGCGAAACGGCGCGAGGCATGGGCCCCCATGGTCAGCGCCGCCGCGCGCACCCACGGCCTTCCCGAGGCCCTCCTGCAGGCCGTGATCGAGACGGAGTCCGGCTTCAACCCGCAGGCCGTGTCGCCCAAGGGTGCGATGGGCCTCATGCAGCTGATGCCGGGCACGGCGCGCACGCTGAACGTCGCCAATCCGCACGATCCCGCCTCCAACGTGGACGGCGGCGCACGCTACCTGAAGGACCTGCTCGCCCGTTTCGGCAACAACCTCGCCCTGGCGCTCGCCGCGTACAACGCCGGCCCGGGCAACGTGGAGCGCGCCGGCGGCATCCCCCGCAACGCCGAGACCCAGGCCTACGTGCCGCGCGTGATCTCGCGCTACCACCGTCTCCAGAGCGGACTCGAATAGGACAGCGCCCTACGCCGGTGGGGAAAGGGCTTCCTGACCCACCCAATCGTGGGGAAATCCCCCGCCCCCATTCCCCAGCGAATTTCCCCAGCTCCCGAGGCCCGGCGCGAGACCAGCGCGCCGGGTCTTGTGTTTGATCTGCATCAAACATCATGCGTCGGCACCCTGGTGCCCCCTGCGACTGCCTCAGCCGCTCGGAGGTGCCGGAATGAGAGGAACTTTCGTTCTTGGTCTGCTCTTTGCGTAACACAGGTTACATCCGCGGCGACTTTCGACGAGTGCGGACACAACAGGAGCAGTCGATGGACTTCAGGAAAAGGACTCTCGGGTGCACGGCGCTCATGCTGGGGCTGGTCCTGTGCATGCCCCGCGCCTGGTCGCACGGCGACGGCCACGAGGGCCACCATGCGGCCAGGCCGCAGGCCGCCGTCTCCGGCAAGCCCGTGAAGCCCACCGATGCCGCGGTGCTCGTCGACCAGGACGGCCGCAAGCTGCGCCTGGCGAGCGACGCGCTCGCCGACAAGATCGTGGTGGTCAGCTTCGTGTACACGAACTGCACCGACATCTGCCCGATGGTTTCGCACACCTTCGCGCAGCTGCAGCAAAGCCTCGCGCCGCTGATGGAGAAGAAGGTGCGCCTGGTGTCGCTGACGGTGGATCCGGTGCGCGACACCCCGGCGCGCCTGAAGGAGTACTCGGAGCACTTCGCTCCCAAGGCGGGCTGGCTCTGGCTCACCGGCGACGTCAGCAACGTCGCCCAGGCCCTGCAGGCCTTCGGCATCCACATCACCAGGCCGGAGAACCATCCGGGCCAGATCCTGATCGGGGACGCGAAGAGCGGCCGCTGGACCAGGCTCTACGACATCGACAAACCGCAGCAGGTGTTGGCCAAGGTCGACGAACTGCTTGCGGCGCAACGCGCCGAGAAGGCCGCCAGCGACAGCGGCGGCAAGCGCGAACCGTGCACCGGGACGACGCCCCAGGCGGCGTCCGCAGGAGGCAAGCCTGGCTGTGTCGCGCAGCCTGGTTGATGCAGTACCCAGCGACAAAACCCTCGAACGTGGGCAAGCGTAGGCCGGTAAATGCTCGCGATCACCATCACCCCTTGACAGGAATATCAATATCATGAAACCGAAGCGCAATCTGATTTCGGCGGCGGTGGTCCTCGCCATTGCTGCCGCCTCCGCCTCCCCGGCCTATGCCGTGCTCGAGCGGATGGGCCCGATCGACAACTCGCCCGCCGGCGGCGGCTACCCCGCGTGGTTCCAGGACGGCACCGGTGTCACCCTGGAGTTCTGCGGTCCCTCGACCCAGGCCGAACTCGATGGCGGCTGGTGCCTGCTGCTGCCAGGCGACACCGTGGTGCCGGAGTCGTTCCCCAACCAGTTCTTCGACGAGCACTTCTACTACGCCACGGGCAACACGCTGCTCGATGCGGGCACCGGTTTCAAGGCCACCATGCGGATCGCCCTCGAGGCCGCGTTCGCCGTCGGCCCCCCGATCCCGGGCGACCAGATGACGTTCCAGCGGCACCGCGTGTTCATCCCGAACCTGCCGTTCGACGGTGACTACCGCGTGATCACGCCGTACACGGACGTGAGCTATTACGACCAGGTGGTCGGCGACAAGATCTTCGAGACGGTCGACACCGGCGTCGCCTGCATCGGCACCTTCGAATGCACGCTGAACGGTCCCCTCGGCCCGTTCCTGCTGCCCTCCGCCGTGGCCGGCGGGGCCGAAGTGCCCCCCATGCCCGACCTGATCTCCGCCCCTGCCGGCACCGATCCCTTCTTCGACGCGGCCGTCGCCCTGGGCGCCGCGCCCACTGCCGACGCGGGCACGGGCAAGAAGTACGTCGCCGACCCGGGCCGCATCGGCCCCATCACCGGCAGCCCGCTGCCCCCCTTCACGGCGTACGACATCGACCCGAGCGGCGCCACTCCCGGCATCGCGTCCACCCGGAACCACAACACGTTCCGCGTGGAAGTGCGCGTGTCGCAGCCGGACCGCAACGGCCACGTGTTCTTCACCGCCGACGGCGAGACCAACTTCGACATGATGGGCCGCCTGCGCACCGACGTGATCGCCGGCAACGTGAGCAACGCCCGCTCCACCTACAAGGCGGACACCGCCGGCAACGTGACCGACCTCGACGTGTTCGCGCAAGCCTCGCCCACGGTGCAGGCCCGCATCCCGACGCAGCCGATCCCGCCGAAGGTGACCCCGGTCATCTCCTTCTACGACCAGGCCTGCGGCGGCGCCCTCGGTACCGATCCGAACACGGGCCTGCCGGTCGTGAATCCCGGTCCCTACACCGCGCCGGCCGGCGTGCCCCACAACCTGGCCAACACCGGCCGCGATTTCTGGGGCCAGAGCTCGCCCGGCGGCCTGCCGCCCAGCCACGTCTGCATCGAGGACAGCACCTCGCGCAATGCCGCTGGCCAGGTCATCCCGAGCTACACGCTGGTGCCGGTCACGGACCACGTGATCATCAACACGGCGCACTACGTCGGTCCCGAGAACGGCACGCTGACGATCAACGCCGCGTCGAGCGACCCGACCGCCGTCCTGAGCCTGGCCGGCTACGGCCCCGCCGCTGCCGGCACGCCGGGCGTCTCCATCGGCGTCAGTGCGGGCACGGGCCTGGACCTGGTGGGCAACGCCGCCCAGGTCGTCGCGCTCAAGGCCCCGCCGTCCACCGTGCAGGTGAGCTCCACCAAGGGTGGTGCCGTGCTGCGCAAGGTCGACACCGCCCACGGCGTCGCCCAGCTGGTGGGCTCGCCGAGCGCGGTCAACGACACCGCCTCGATCGACGAGGACTGCTCCGCGGCCGCCGCGGCCTCCTGCGCCGTCGGCCAGGGCGTGACGATCGACCTGCTGGCCAACGACACCGTGATGCTCAATGGCGTGGTCTCCAGCCTGCGTGACGTCGTCTCGCAGAACCTGGCAACCGTGACCGTGAGCGCGCAGGCCCCGCGCCTGGGCTCCGCCACCGTGTCGACGGACGGCTTCCTGAGCTACACGCCGAACCCGAACGCCAACGGCACCGACAACGTGATCTACACGGTGTCGGTCGACGGTCAGCCCTCCAACCAGGCAGTGGCGTCGATCACCATCACGCCGGTGAACGACCTCCCGGTGGCGGCGAGCCAGACCATCAACGGTGTGGCGGGCCGCACGGGCACGATGAACCTGCTGCTGGGCGCGACCGATCCGGACGGCGCGGCGGACGTGAAGAACGCGGTGCTCACGACCTGGCCCGTGGAACTCGGCCCGCAGCCGACCCCGGCCAACGGCGTGATCAGCTTCACGCCCTCGACGACGGGCAACTTCTCCTTCGGCTTCCAGGTGACGGATGCGGCGGGCGCGGTGTCCGCCAACACGGCGACCGGCACGATCACGGCGCTGGCCAACGAGACGATCACCTTCTCGGCGGCTCCCCAGTACACCATCAACAAGCTGCGCTGGGTGGTGACGGGCACGGACACGGTCCGCGCGCGCCAGGAGATCACGGTCGTCTACACGAACGGTGTCTCCCGCAACGGCGAGAACTGCGGCGCCGCCGGCTCGCAGAACATCCCCGCCTGCGTGGTCGGCACGGCGACCCTGGACGGCACGGGCACCTTCCTGCTCGACACGATCGCGACCGCGAACACGTCGCGGGATCCGCGCGGCACGTACTGGACCACCCGTCCGACCAGCGTGCGTGCGTTCTCCAGCAACCCGGTGCTGGGCGGCACGACGGCCAACACCGCCGTCTTCTTCAAGTAAGGAGGCGACGCAGAGAGAGCGACGCAGCACCGCGAACCGCCCGCCCGATTGGGTCACCCACAAGGTGGGCGGTTCCCCGGTGTTGGGGAAAAAATCCCCAGCGGCCCGCCACGCGGCGACCGCACAAGCAGTTGGAAGTCCACCCCGGGCAGCGTGCCTCGCAAGAGCTCGCTGCCCGTGGTTCGTCAAGCGGGCCCGGAATATGCAAACAGGGTCTTTCAGTCGCGAAGCACAGTCAGGCGCGCGGCGCCTTCCACAACCAACTGGCTGAAAGGTCCCCCCGTGAAGCAAAAACGCAATCTCATCGCGGCCGCCGTGCTGCTCACCATGGCCACTGCTCCCGCGTGGGCCGTGCTCGAACGCATGGGCCCGATCAACAACGCGCCCTCGGTGGGCGGCTACCCGGCGTGGTTCCAGGACAAGACCGGCGTGGCGATCGAGTTCTGCGATCCGCAGTCGCAGGCCGAACTTGATGGCGGCTGGTGCCTGCTGCTGCCCGGCGACGTCAACTTCCCCGAGGCGTTCCCCGCCAACTTCTTCGACGAACACTTCTATTGGGCGGCGGGCAACACGCTGCTCGATCCCGGCACCGGCCTGAAGGCCAACCTGGTCCTCGCGCTCGAGGCCGCATTCGCCAACGGGCCCGCGGTGGCCGGCGACCAGATGACGTTCGGGCGGATGCGCGTGTTCATTCCGCGCCTGCCCTTCGACGGCGACTACCGCGTCGTCACGCCGTACTCCGACGTGACCTACTTCGACCAGCCGCTCGGCGGCCGCATCTTCGACACGCTCGACATCGGCGTCGCCTGCATCGGCACCTTCGAGTGCACGCTCAACGCACCCATCGGCCCCTTCCTGCTGCCCTCGCCGCAGGCCGGCGGCGCCGAAGTGCCCCCGATGCCGGACCTGGCCGCCGCGGCGCCCGGCACCGATCCGTTCTACGACCAGATGGTCGCCCTCGGCGCCGGCCCGACCGCCAGCCCCGGCACCGGCAAGAAGTACATCGCCGACCCGGCCCGCGTGGGCCCCGTCACGGGCAGCCCGATGGCGGACTTCACCGCCTTCAACACCGACGGCACTTCCACGCTGCGCAACCACAACACCTTCCGCATCGAAGTGCGTCCGTCCACGCCGACGCGCGACGCGCCGGTGTTCTACACGGTCGACGGCGAAACCAACTTCGTCCTGATGGGACGCCTGATGACCGGCTCGCTCCCGGGCGCCGTGAGCGGCGGCCGCGCCGTGTACACCGCCGACGCCACCGGCACCGTCACCAAGGTGGACGTGTTCGCCAAGGCGAGCCCCACCACGCAGGCCCGCGTGCCGGCGCAGCCGCAGCAGGCTGCCGTGCAGCCGCTGCTGGCCTTCTACGACCAGCCCTGCGGCGGCGCGGTCACGATCGATCCCGTCACGGGCGCGACCATCGTCAGCGCGGGCCCGTACACCGCGCCCGCCGGCGTCGCGCACGACATGGCGCACACCGACACCGACTACTGGGGCCAGAGCCAGCCGGGCGGCCTGCCCGCGAGCCACGTCTGCATCGTGGACCAGACCGCGAAGAACGCCGCCGGCCAGGTGGTGCCCGCCTACTACCTGCGCAAGCTGACCGACGAAGTCACGATCAACACGGCGCTGTTCGACGGCGCGAACAACGGCACGCTGAGCGTGACGGCCGTCTCCAGCGACCCGACCTCGCAGCTGACGCTGGGCGGCTACGGCCCCGCGGGCGCCACTGCGGGCACCAGCGTCGGCAAGGGCGCCGGCACGGGCCTCGACCTGGCCGCGGGTTCGGCCAGCGTCTCGGGCCTGCAGGCCCCGCCGAGCGCCGTGCAGATCGTGTCGTCCAAGGGCGGTTCCTCCATGCGCAACACCGACACCTCCGCGGGCACCGCGGTACTGCTCGGCGTGCCGAACACCGTGGCCGACAACGCCACGATGAACGAGGATTGCTCGGCGACGTCCGCCGCGGCCTGCCCCGCGGGCCAGGGCGTGACGATCGACCTGCTGGCCAACGACACCATCCTCATGAACGGGACGCTGACGACGCTGCGCAACGTGGTGGCGGGCGGCCTGGGCACCGTGGTGGTCACCGCGCAACCGGCCCGCCTGGGCACGGCCACGGTGAGCGCGGACGGCATCCTGACGTACACGCCGAACGCGAACGCCAACGGCACGGACAGCATCACCTACTCGGTGTCGGTCAACGGCACGGCGTCCAACCAGTCGCAGGCCACGATCAACATCACGCCGGTGAACGACGTGCCCGTCGCGGGCAACGTCGCGGCCGGCGCGGTGGTCGGCAAGCTGAACATGCTCAACGCGCTCGCCACCTCCACCGACCCGGATGGCAACGGCGACGTCAAGGACGCGGTGATCCTCACCTGGCCCGCGCAGCTCGGTGCCCAGCCCACCCCGCTGAACGGCATCCTCAGCTACACGCCGACGGCCTCCGGTGCCTTCAGCTTCACCTACCAGGTGACGGACGTGGCCGGCGCGCTGTCCGCCAACACGGCGACCGGCACCGTGACGGTGGCGCTCAACGAGGTCATCACCTTCGGCAAGCACCAGTTCGTGCAGAACAAGAACCGCTGGACCATCGACGGCACCGACAACATCGTGCAGGGCCAGACGATCACCGTGGTGTACGAAGACGGCTGGCTGGTCGGCGCGCCGGCGGCGTGCAACGGCACGGCCACCAACGCGAACTGCGTGATCGGCACCTCGCCGGTGGACGGCCTCGGCAACTTCCTGCTGGACAAGGTGGGCGTGAGCGGGGCGCTGAACCCGAAGGCCGGCACCAGCATCTGGAAGACGGCCCCGACCCGCATCCGCGCCTATTCGACCCTGCCTTCGCTGGGCGGCACGGCGGCGATCGACATCGTGTTCAAGTGATCGTGAATTTCTGATTCGCAAGGAGAGCGAAGTGTTGCCCGCCCGGAAGTGCCAATCCTGCATGCCCTCACGGGCAAGGCGCGACCGGGCGGGCGCTTTTTTCGCGCACCGCGCTGCGGATCCTCGATGACGTAGAGACAAAGCCCGTCCCTGCGGCGTGACGCGGAGGAAGACCTGGTCTTCCTCCGCGTTTTTCTTTGGCGCGGGGGCCTCTTGCGGACGTTGAACGTTGGACGTTGGGACGCTGGGGACGTTGGGGACGTTGGGACGCTGGATGCGTGCTGGCGTGGGCTGGGCTCGCCGCCGCAGGCGACACCAGCATGTCCGCCGGACCGCTGGCGTGCGCTGCGCGCAGGCCAGCCTACGGGAGCGGGTCGCGAGCGCCAGGGTTTCGCCGGCGCGTCACCGCCAGCCCCGTGCCATCCGTGCGCCGCCGCTCGGGACGACGCGAAAAGGGGATCAGCGGCGGATCGAGATCGTGCCGCCCGGGCGCGGGGCCGGCGCCGGCCTCGGCTTCGGCGCGACGGGCTCGACCGGCGCGGCGGCGGGCGTGCCGGTGTCGGCGACGGTCGGCGTCGCGGTGGCAGGAGCGGCCGGCGTGGCGGTCGTGCCTGCAGCCGGCGTGCTTGCCGTCCCTGCTGCCGCCGTGCCGGCGGCGTTCGCGCCGGGGTCCGAGCCCGCGGCCTGGGGCCGCCGCGGCGCGCCGGGCAGGTTGTCGGCGATGAACAGCCAGTCGGAGTAGTGGCTGCTGCCCTTGAAGTCGCGGAACTTCGCCGGGAAGTTGTCCTGCTTCATCGGCGTCTCGTCGGAGTGGCTGCGCACGCCGGCGATGCGGCTGCCGTCGTCCGACAGCACGATGTCGAAGCGCTCGCGCGAGATCGGGTCGGCATACAGCCGGCGCAGGTGGCGGCGCGGCTCGGGAAAGCGCCGGTCCTCCAGCAGGTCCTCGAGCTGCGAGGGGAACTGGCGGGCGCCGGGCGACTGCATGTAGTAGGAGCGGATCGCCCGGGCGTACTGGTTGCCCACCCACAGCAGTTCCTTCTCGCGCGCGCGCCGGCTCGCCACGACCCAGGCCTCGCCGGTGCCGGCCAGGCCGAGCCCGAGCAGGACCAGCAGGAACAGCACGCCCAGGTAGGTGAAGCCGTCCTGTCGCCGGCCCTTACCAGCTCGCATAGGGAGTGCCGTCCTTCGCGTTGCCCGGTGCCCCGCTGTGCACGTCCTTCACCCCGCTGGGCTGGCCGGGTTCCGAACCCATTTCCACCGCCCACTGGTCGGTCGCGCCGGTGATGGGGTCGGCCGGCAGGCTGCGCAGGTACTTCGCATCCACCAGCGTCTGCAGCGTCTCGGGGTACTTGCCCAGGTCGCCCTTGTAGTGGTCGATGGCCGTGCGCATCACCGACAGGCTCTGCTTGAGCGAGGTCTCCTTCGCGTTGTCCAGGCTCGCGAAGTAGCTGGGGACCGCGATGGTGAGCAGCGTGCCGACGATCGCCAGCACGATCAGCAGCTCGATGAGGGTGAAGCCCCTGCTTCGGGCCTTGCGTGTGTCCATCACCACTCCCGGTAGTAGGTGCCGTCCAGCGCCTTGTCGTCGGACAGGGAGCGGACGTCGTAGATGTCCTTGCCCGAGCGCGGCGCGTCCGGCGGACTGTCGGAGGCCCGCAGGCCCCAGGTCTGCCCCGCGGCCAGGCTGGGATCGGCGAACGGGTCGCGCGGGAGGCGGCGCAGGAAGTAGATCTTGGCGCCGCTCGCGCTGCCCTTGTCGATCACGCCGTTGACCAGCACCTCCAGGCTGACGGGATAGCCCGAGTCGGTGGCGGCCTTGGCGATGCGGCCCTGGTCGGCGGCGTCCTTGTAGGCGTCGATCGCGTCGCGGATCTGCATCAGCGCCGCCTTCAGGTCCTGCTCCTTGCCCCGGCGCACCACGGTCTCGGCCACCGGCGCCGCCAGCGCCGCGAGCAGGCCGATCAGGGCCACCGTGATGACCAGCTCGATCAGCGTGAAGCCGCGATGCGGGGCGCGTTGCATGTCAGGGCTCCACGGCCAGTTCCACGGCCGCCGCGGCGGGCGCCGGCACGATGCGGTTGTTGGGGCCGATGGCGGAGAAGCCCGTGACGCGCACCGCCGCCGCGGGGGCCGCCGCGAGGCCCTGCACGCGCACGTGCACCAGCGTGCCTTCGCCGGCGGAACCTTCGCTGCCCGCGGGCCGCGCCACGCCGACGAAGACCATGCCGGCCGCGTCGTCGCGCCGGGCCGAGAACGTGGTCGCCGCGCCGTCGCTCTTGAGCAATTCGCCTTCGGTCACGTCCAGCAGCTTCACGGCCTTCGGGTCGTACGCGATCTGGAACGCGGTGCTGACCAGGGGCTGGTCCGCCTTGAGTTGCACGTTGATGGTGGCTTCCTCGCCGACCTTCAGGCTGCGGGCGCCTTCCAGCGTCAGCGCCACCGCGCCGGAGGCGGGCGCGGCGCTTTGCGGCGAGGCGGCAGGGGCCGCCGGCGTCGCACCGGGGGCAGCCGGCGTGCCGGCGGGCGGTGCCGTCACGGGCGCTCCCGGCGGCGTCGCGACGCGGCCGCGCGTGGCGCCGCGCGAGCCGCCGGTGGCCAGCGGGGTCGTGCCGGCCGGCACGCCCGGGCCGGCTCCGGTGGGGCCGCCGGGCGTTCCGGGCGGTGCGGTCAGGGTGACGGCATTGCCGTCCGCGCCGGGCGTGTCGCTGCCCTGCAGCGCCAGCGCGAGCGGGCGCGAGCGCAGGCTGCCTTCGGTGCCGGAGGAGAATTCGAGCTGGTACGGCGGCAGGTAAGGCGTGTTGCGCACGATGCGCGGCGTGATCGACAGCACCAGCTCGCGCTTGGTCCAGTTGTCGTTGTTGGAGCCGAACAGGCGGCCGGCCACCGGAACTTCCGCCAGGCCCGGGATGCCGTCCACGGCGGACTGGTGGTCGTTGCGGATCAGGCCCGCGAGGATCTGCGTCTCGCCGTTCTTCAGTCGCAGCGTGGTCGAAGCGTTGCTGGTCTTCACGCGCACGAGCGTCGTGCCGTTGTTGGTCGTGCCGGCGTTCTGCGAGTCGCTGACCTCCAGCACCACCTTGATCGCGACCTCGTCGCTCTGGTAGATGGTGGGCTCGACTTCCAGCTTGATACCGGTGTCGAGGTACTGCACGGTCTCGGTGGTCACCGGGCCCTGCGTGGAGGGCACCGAGGTGGCGTTGACGATCGGGATGCGGTCGCCGATGTGGATCTTCGCCTTGTCCTTGTTGCGCACGCGGATGCGCGGCGAGGCCAGCGTGTTGACGTCGGCGTTCTGCTGCTGCGCGCGGGCCTGGAAGCCGCGGTCGATGCCGACCTGGCCGCGCGGCACGTTCAGGTGCAGGTCCGACAGCAGCGTCGCGGCGCCGCCGCTGGAGTTCAGCACCGTGAAGGTGGAGGGCCACTGCAGGCCGAGGTCGAGGATGCGGTCGCGCGAGACGTCCAGCAGTTCCACTTCGAGCACCACCTCGCCTTCGGCCTGGTCCTGTGCCTGCAGCAGTTTCTCCGCCAGGCGCACGGCGTCGGGCGAGTCGCGCATCGTCAGCGAGTTGAGCTTCTCGTCGATGAACAGGTCCTTGGTCTTCAGCATGGTCTTGATCAGGGTCTGCGCCTGCTTCACGTCCATGTTGGTGATGAAGAACGTGCGGATCACCCAGTCCTGGTACTCGCGGATCTTCGCGGGCGTGTTCGGGTAGATCAGGACCGTGTTGTCGTTGATGACCTTCTTCTCGAGCTGGTTCTGCGACAGCAGCAGGTCGAGCGCGTCCTCCACCGGCACCTGGCGCACGAAGATCGTCGCCTTGGTATCGGCCTTCACGTCCTTGTCGACGATGAAGTTGATGGCCGTCGTGCGCGACAGGGCATCGAGGATCATGCGGATCTGGGCGTCGCGGAATTCCAGCGTCACGGGCCGCGTGAACTTCGTGCGCAGGCGCGGGTAGGTGCTGACGGTGCGGGCGTGCTCCTGCTCGATCTCGCGGCGCAGCGTCAGCGCGTCGGGCGCGTTCGGGTCGAGGGCGAGGATCTGCGCGAGCTGCTTTTCCGCCAGTTCGACGTCACCGCGGCGGAAGGCGGCGCGGGCCTGCTTGAGCATGTCGTCGAGGTTGCGCCGCTGCTCCAGCGTGCGCAGCGCGTCGATCGCGCGCGTGTTGCGCGGCGTGATGCGCAGCACGCGCTGGTAGGCCTCCTGCGCGGAATCGTAGTCGCCCACCGAGCGCATGCGGTCCGCGCGCGCGAGCAGCGTGGCGACGATGCGTTCCTGCTCCAGCACCAGCGCCGAACGGTACTGCGGCTCGCTCGGCGACCTGGCGGCCGCGTCGTTCAGGCGCGACAACCCCTCCTCGTACCGGCCTGCATCGATCAACGCCTGCCCTTCCTTCATGGCCTGCTGGGAGGCGCATCCGGCGAGGGCGATGGAGAGAGCGATTGGTGTCAGCAGCCAGAGTCTTTTCTTCTCCGTACCAAACATCTATGACTTTCCGATCGTTATGGTTTGTTGCGTGTTCATCGGCAAGTACGTCAGCAGCAGCTGGTTGGCGTCGATGCGGTCGAGGCGGTACTGGCCATCGATCACGTCGCCGACTGCCACGGCGTACAGGCGTTCCCCACGCTGCAGGAACACCTTGGGCTTCCCGTCGTCGATCCGGCCCATGAAGGAGAAGGGCAGGGGCGGGGCGGCGGGAGGAGGAGGGGGAGGCGGCGGCGGCGCGGGCGGCGGCGGTGGCGGCGGAGGGGGCGGCGGCGGCGGTGGCGGCTGCCACGACTTCACGGCGAACAGCGCCGGCGCGGAGGCGGCGGCCGCTGCAGCGTCCGCGCCGGCGGCGCCCGGTGCATCGCCCGGCGCGGCGTCGCCCGCGCGCAGGCTGGCCAGCGGCGCCGAGGCGGTTTCCACCGGCGCGGTGGCCACCGCCGCCGGCGCGGCGGGCATCGTGCCCGCGGCCTGGCCGGCGGTGCCGCGCGCCGGGCGCGCCGCGACGGCGACGCTTTCCGGTGCCGGGGCCGGCGTGATGTAGTCGTAGGCCACCAGGGCACCCGCGCCGCCCAGGAAGGTGGTCCAGAAGATCAGGCGCTTGTTCATCTAGCGCCTCGCCAGGAAGAGGGACAGCTGCACCCGCGCCTCGAGCTGCGGCTCGCCGATGTTCTGGCGCTGCAGCGTGATGTCGTCGAGGGTGAGGCCGGGAACGGTCTTGAGCGCCTCGGCGACGAAGCGGCGCACCTGGGCGTAGCTGCCCTTGACGGGCAGCGTGATCTTGTAGCGCACGAGGCCCGCCGCCGGCAGGTCGGCGCCGGTGTACTCGCCGTGCATCAGCGACAGCTTCTCGGCGCCGGCCGCGGCGTAGATGCGCTCGACGTACTGCGTGACCTCGGTCGTGGCGGGCAGGCCGTTGTAGAAGCGCTCGCGGCGCTGCGCCGGCGACAGCGGCGCGGCTTCGGCGCCGCTCCGGACGGCGGCCGCCTTGCGTTCGGCGCGCGCCACCTTCAGTTCGTCGCCGGCGAGCTGGTCGCGCGCCGGCAGCAGCACGAGCGCACCGTAGCCCGCGCCCGCCACGAGCAGCAGCGCGCCGACCGCACCGGGCCAGCGCAGCGCCAGCAGGCGCTCCGCGATGATCAGCCTAGGGATTCGCACTTTGGACTCCCCACTGGGCCAGGAGGTGGAAACGCACGGGCGTGAAAGGCAGGTCCTTCATCACGGTGTGATCGAGCAGCGCCACCTGCGCGAGCGCGGGGTTGCGCTGCAGCTCGCGCTGGAAGGCCAGCATCGCATCGAGGTTGCGGGCCTCGGCGTGGATCTTGACCTGGCGGCGCTGCGCATCGGGCGCGATCGCGATCAGGGCGACGTCCTTGCCTTCGGCCGCCTCGAGGGCGGTGAAGAGCGTGTCCCAGGGCAGCTTCGCGCCATCGAGCAGCTTGCGCGCGGCGACCACGCCCTTGTCGTCGGGCTCGTTGCCGGTCAGCGATGCCGCGCCGCCGGGGGCGTGCAGCTGCGCGAGGCGCGAGGCCTGCACGGCCTTGCGGGCATCGAGCCGGATCTGTTCCTGGCCGAGGCCGGCGAGACCGGCGAGGCCGGCCAGCAGCAGCAGCCAGCCGGCGGCGCTGGGCGCCGTCTTGCGCTGGAAATCGAACTGCAGGCTGCGCATCTCAGTTCACCGTGAGGGCCATGGCGAGCAGGGGATCCGTGGCGCCGTGCGGCAGGCCGACCGTCCGCGGCGTGACGCCCTGGCAGGGCGGCACCTTGAGCGCGTCGTTGCCCGGCACGTGCACGAACACGGGCGGCATGCCTTCGTCGGCCAAGCCGGCGAGCTGCGCTTCCCGCTCGATGAGGTGGGCGAGTTCGTGCGGCTGCGCGCCCGTGCCGGTGTTGCGCAGGCTGCGCCAGCGGCCGCCGGTGGCGACCAGCACGCAGCTGCGCGCCGGCTCGGCCAGCACGAACATGAAGTCGCGCGAGCCGACCTTGCGGCGCACGCGGTCGAACGCCGCCGACAGGTAAGGCTGCACCGACACGAGCTTGAGCTTCGATGCGCCGACCGCGTTGCGCAGGCCGTGCAGCAGCGTCGCGTCGATGCCGGCGGCGATGCGCGCGCTGCCTGCGCGCTCGCGGCCGATCAGGATCTCGCGGCCGCCGGCCTCGTTGCCGAAGGTCTCGTCGAACAGGATGCCCGCGTACGCGGCCAGCTCCGCCGGCCCGTTGACCTCGGCGCGCCACGGCAGCAGCACGTACTGCACGAAATGGTTGGACAGCACGATCGTGAGGTCGCCGCGGCCGATCTCGGGGCGCGCCAGCAATTCGGCGAGGGCCGCGAGCGCCGCCCTGGCGGTCGGCGCCGCGCACTCGGCCTGCGCGTGGAGCTGGGGCGGACGGCGCCAGCCGGCGCGCCGCGCCAGCACCACGCGATCCGGCCCCACCACCGCGGTGAAGCGCTCACCCAACAAACGTGACACGATTGATCTCCTGCAGGGTCGTGCGGCCCGACGCGACCAGTGCCACCGCCGACTCGCGCAGGAAGCGCAGGCCCCGCTTGCGGGCCGCCTCCTTGATGCGCGCGATCGGCTGCCGGTCGATGATCAGCTGGCGCAGCTCGTCGTCGAACAGCAGGATCTCGGCGATGGCGGTGCGGCCGCGGTAACCGGTGCCGCGGCAGCGGCCGCAGCCCTTGCCCACGACGAATTGATAGTCCTTCGCGGCCTCGGGATCGATCCCCGATTCCACGAGTTCGGCGATGCCGGGCTTGACGGGCGCGGCGCAGCTCGAACACACCTGGCGCAGCAGGCGCTGCGCGAAGATGCCGTTCAGGGCCGACACCACGCTGTACGTGTCCACGTTCATCTGGTTCAGGCGCCCGATGACGTCGAACACGTTGTTGGCGTGGATGGTCGTGAACACCAGGTGGCCGGTCAGCGCGGACTGCACCGCGATCTGCGCGGTCTCGGCGTCGCGGATCTCGCCCACCATGATCTTGTCCGGGTCGTGGCGCAGGATCGAGCGCAGGCCGCGGGCGAAGGTCAGGCCCTTCTTCTCGTTGACCGGGATCTGCAGCACGCCGGGCAGCTGGTATTCGACCGGGTCCTCGATGGTGACGATCTTGTCCTGGCCGTTGTTGATCTCGGAGATCATCGCGTACAGGGTGGTCGTCTTGCCGGAGCCGGTCGGGCCGGTCACCAGCACCATGCCGTAGGGCTCGCGGGCCAGCTTGCGCATCACCTTGATGTCCTGCTCCTCGAAGCCGAGGGAGGACAGGCGCACGCCCTGGGCGGAGTCCGCGAGGTCCTTCTTGTCCAGGATCCGCAGCACGGCGTCCTCGCCGAACACGCTGGGCATGATCGAGACGCGGAAGTCCACCGGCCGGCCCTGGATGCCGACCTTGAAGCGGCCGTCCTGCGGCACGCGGCGCTCGGCGATGTCGAGTTCGGCCATCACCTTGATGCGCGAGACGACCTGTTCGGCCATCTCGACGCCCTGCACGCGGCTGATCGAGGTGAGCACGCCGTCGACGCGGTACTTGATCGCCAGGCCGGTGTCGGTGCTTTCCAGGTGGATGTCGCTCGCGTGGGCCTTGAGCGCGTCGTACAGCGTGGAGTTGACCAGCTTGATGACGACGCTGGCATCCTCGTCGATGCGCACCAGCGAGAGGTCTTCCACCGCCTCGCCGGCGCGCGCGTCGACATCGCTGCCGGTGTGGACGCTCTGCACCGCGCGGAAGTTTTCCTCGTGCCGCGCCAGCAGGGCGGCCAGGTCCTCGGGATGCGCCAGGTACAGCGGGGCGCCACCGAGGCGGGCATCGAGCCACGCCAGCAGCGCGGTGTCGAACGGGTCGGCGAAGACGCCGACCGTCTCTCCCGTGGCCAGCTGGACGACCGCGCATTCGCGCTGCAGCGCCTTCGTCAGCGGGATGGTGCTGAAGTCGGGCGTGCTCGCGAACAGCAGGGAGCTCGCCAGCCATGGGTAGTGGAGGGTGGTGGCCACCGCCTGGAGGAACGCGGCGGGGTCGGTCCCCATCAGGTCCTCGAGTTCGGCGATCACCCGGCGCCCGGAGGCGGCGGCACGCTCGCGGGCGGCCTTCAGCAGGCCGGGCGCGACGCCGCCCGTCTCCGGCAGCGCGTGGAGCAGTGGGGTACCGATTTTGTCCTCCTCGACTTACTTCTTGGCCTGGTTCGCCTGGAAGGCGGCGCTTCCCTGTTCCAGGAACGACAGTACCGCCTCGATGTCCGCCTCCGACAGCTTCAGGTTCGGCATCGCCAGCTTGTTGTACTTTTCATACAAGCCGATGGCAATCGGGTCTTTCGCTGCCAGGACGGCGTCCGGCTCCTTCATCCACCGCACCAGCCAGCCACGCGGGCGGACGCGGGTGACGTGCGTCAGGTCCGGGCCGATCGATTTTGCGGTTTCCGTGCCCGGCTGGCCGACGGTATGGCATGTGACGCAGCGCGTGCGGAACAGTTCCTCGCCCTTGGACAGCGTCGGCAGCCGCACCGGTGCATTTTCGTATTTCGGGTTCGCCACGGAGGGCTTGGCCTTCCAGTTGCTCAGCCAGCTGCCCACCTGCGTGGCCAGGACCTCGGGATTTTCCATGGGGGACGCTTTCTGCCAACGTCCGGTTGTCTGGTTGCCGATGATCACGGCCAGGTCGTGGTCGATCTGGCCGGTGGCCTTGTCGACCGGGGGCATGTAAAGACCGAGGCGGGCGCGCAGCAGGTCGATGTCCTTCTGCTTGCCGGTCAGGAAGGTCCAGCCGGGGGCGACGTTGAACTTCGACATATAGGCCCTGAGCGCCTCCGGCGTGTCGTTTTCGGGGTCGATCGAGATCGAGTAGAAGAAAACGTCCTTGCCGACGCGGTCACCGAGCAGGTCCTGCACCTGGCGCAGGCGGGCGGTCTCCATGCCGCACGCGGCGGAGCAGCCAGTAAAGATGAAGTTGATGACGACGACCTTGCCCTTGATCAAGTCGTCGAAGAATCGCACCGGCTTGTTGTCGTGGGTGACGAGCGGCACGTTCGAGAAGTAGCTGGCGCCCCAGGGGCTGGCCGGCGCGCTGTTGGCTGCGCGGGCGGGGCCGTTCCACCAGATGCCGGTGAGCACCACGAGGAAGGCCAGGGTCCGGAGGAGATCGCGAAGTGTGACGGGAAGCATGGGAAGTTTTCCTCTCTCTGTTTATGCACCGGGGTACAGCAAGAACCGCTCCAACTTGAAGGGCGGGTGGGGATGCCGGTGCACCTCCACCCGCCCGCCTACTCACTCAGCTCAGTGGTTGGCCAGGGTGCCGGAGCCCGTGCGGAAGGTCGGGATGCCGACCGAAGGCGCGTACTCCACACCGTCCCACGTCGGCAGCGGCGTGGGCATGACCAGGAACTGGCCGGGACGCTCGATGTCCCACCGCAGCAGCATCGCGTTGTCCTCGTGCTGGGTGTTGTGGCAGTGCTCCACGTAGGTGCCGGCGAATTCGCGGAACTTGATCGCGAGGGTCAGGGAACCGCCGCTCTCCGGGTCGCCGCCGACGCGGTACACGTCCTTGCGGGACCACTTCTCCCATTCCGGCGGCGCCTTGCCGTTGCGGTCCAGGATGATCCCTTCCTCGAAGTGCACGTGCACCGGGTGGCTCCAGCCGCCGCCGGAGGTGATGCGCCAGACTTCCGTGGTGCCGTCGCTGGAGGCGCCGGCGTCCGTCGGGCCGGTGTTCAGCTGCGGGGCGGCGCTGATGCGGCGCGGATCCGCGGTGTACGACACGCCGCCGTCGGCCTTCACGGTCCAGGGGTTCACGTCCGTGCCGCTCGAGCGACCGAAGTCGAAGGTGCGGTAGCGGGCGTTCTGCAGCGCGGCCATCTGGGCCGGGTCGTTGCGATCCAGCCAGAGCGGGATCATCTTCTTGTGCAGGCCCTTGCCGGACGCGACGGGTTCGTAGTCGCCCGGGTTCATGCTCAGGTCGGTGCCGGTGTAGGGCTTCACGACCACCTGCATGAACTTGCCGACGGTGGGGTCGCCCTTGTCCCAGCTTTCCTTGCCCGGGGTGAGCACCGCCTTGTACTTCTCCGACAGGATGTCGGCCAGCGAGACCTTGTACTTGGCGACGATGCCCGTGTCGTGGTGCATCGTGTTGACGAAGTACAGCTTGGTACCGGCGGCGAACTTGGAGAAGTCCACGACGATGTCGTAGCGCTCCGCGATCGCCTGGGTCGGCAGCGAGCCCTTGTGCTCGTTCTTGTTGCCGTTGCCGTCGAGGTCCATGGAACCGTCGAAGGGGACCGCATGCTCCAGGATGTTGCCGTCGTTGGCGACCATGTGGAACGGCACGCGGTTGTAGGACACGCCGGAGCCGGCCGGGCCGCCGTATTCGCCGGAGCTGCCCTTGACTTCCGCCACGAGGGCGAGCGCCAGGTAGCGGGACACCGAGCCGTTCAGGATCCGGAAGCGGTACTTGCGGGCCCGCACGTCGAGCACCGGGGCGTACTGCCAGTTCACCAGCAGGCGGTCGCCGATGAAGCCGTCCTTGTTGAAGGGGTTGAACCACAGCTGGCCGGTCTGGTCCCAGGCCTTGTCGCCGATCACCAGGTTGACGTCGTAGTCGCGGTTGCCCCAGGGCAGGTTCTGGCCCGAAGGCAGGCGCAGGTTGACGCCGTCGTTGATCGCCTCGTTGCCGCGGTCCAGGCCCGAGTAGTAGTTCATCATCACGGCGTTGCCCTTGTAGACGTTCTGGGCCGTGAAATCGAGCATGTGGTCGTGGAACCAGTGCGTGGACATCGTCTCGCGCCAGTCGCCGCGGATGTTGATCTTGCCGTTCTGGCAGGTCTTCAGCCCGGGGTTGGCGTCGTTCACCCACAGGGTTTCACCGTCGGCGCAGGGGAAGGAAGCGCGCGGGTCGGTGGCCGAGGTGTTGATCGAGTCGTAGCCGGCGAGCTGCAGGGGCCAGCGGTAGTCGTAGAACTGGCCGGGGAAGAAGAAGGCGTTGGCGAAGCCGTCGCTTTCCGCGGGCGAGTGGCCGTTGTGCTCGTGCGTCGAGATCGTGTGCAGACCGAAACCGCGGTTGGCGGCGGGGTCGATCGGCAGCGCGTTGTAGTGGCGCATCAGCATCGGCTGGCCGTAGCGCGCCATCAGCAGCTTCGGGGGCAGCGTGCCGTCGAAGGTCCAGATGGAGTGCTTTTCCTGCACCGGCATGTTCGGGTGGATCTTGATCGCGATCCCGTTGGTCGTGCCGTTGAGCCCCGGATTGCTGTTGTCGGCGGTGTTGTGGTACAGGCCGCCGGGTCCGAACTCGCCCACCTGGTAGCGGTGCAGCTGCTTGCTGTCACGCAGGCCGGTGTTGACGCGGGAGGGCGCCTGCACGGTCTTGAAGAAGGACTGCGGGTAGAACTCGTTCCAGCGCTGGTGGGCCCAGCCTTCCCCCGGCGGACGGCCTTCGGCCGGCGGGTCGGTCAGGAAGCGGCCGAGGAACTGCTCGACGTCCGGCTTCCAGGGGTTCTGCAGCGAGGTGTTGGACTCGCGCTGCGGGAAGGGGGAGATGCCGGCCTGGCGCAGGAAGGCGTCGAGCTCGAGGCGGTCGGCGGTGCTGCGGGAGACCTCGGGATCCAGTTCCGGGCCCGTGCCGGCCTTCGGACGGGGGAAGGGCGCCGTGCCGGCTTCCACGTTCGCATCCAGCTTCTCGGGACCGAACTCTTCGAACATCAGCAGCTTCTGCGTGAACGGCTGGGCGCCGAACATGGGGCTGGGCAGGCCGTTGGTGGGATAGTTGTACGAGTACAGGTCGTCGCGCTGGATCACGTTCTCCGCCGACAGCTCCTGCTTGTGCAGGAACAGGCCGCCGGGGATCTCCATCGACCCTTCGTTGGCTTCCGGCTGGCTCAGCAGGTCCTGCAGCGCCTGGGTGGGGTCCGCCGGCTGCTCGGTGCCGTGCGAGGGGTCGGTCATCGGCGGGTCGCCGAAGGGGTCCAGGCCCGTCGCCATGCTGGTGTTGAGGCTGAAGGTGCCGATCGCGGCCGCGCAGACGGCCGTCAGAACGAACCAGGGCTTCCTGGCGGCGGTGGCTTTGTGCCGCCCTTTCCCGATGCTTGCTTTCATGTTGATGCGCTCCTGAAGGTGGGTTTTCTTCGGCGTTGCATTTCGCAACGCGTCCTGGTCTCCTGCAACAGATGTGTCGCATCAACCGTGCCAACGCGGATACATCGAGAAACAGCTGCTACACGGCAGGCGAAAAGTGGCCCGATCGGCGCACGATGGGCGGGACGAAGGTGCCGTGGGGGTGGGGGGAACCCCGGGGGTGGGGAAATTGACCCGGCGATCGCCGCCGCGAGCTCTGCGGTTTACAAAGGACCGAAGCTGCTCAGCCGTCGCGGCGCATGCAGCCATGCGGGGGCTGGCCTGCGTTGGGGGGCGGACTGCGGGGAAAACCCGGGGAATCGGGGGGAAGTCCCCACCCGGGGCCGGCCCGGTGCGGGGCTCTTCGCGCTGCTATCGGTCGTGGGTGCCGCAGTCGCAGCGGACGGATTCGGCGAGCAGCCACTGCTCCATCTCGGAGAGCGCGAAGGGCTTGTACAGCACCTGGGCGATGTGGTGCTCGCGCGCCTGCTTGACCACGATCTCGCCGGTGTGCGCCGTCATGAGGATGCAGCCGCAGCAGTTGTGCTTCGCCCGGATGGCGCCGAGGGTCTGGAAGCCGTCCATGCCCGGCAGCTCGTAGTCCATCAGGACCACGCAGGGCCGGCTTTGCTCGAAGGCCTGCAGGGCGTCCTCTCCGCTGCGGGCGAGCACCGCCTGCCAGCCGCGGCGGCGCAGGTACTCCTGCAGGTTGTTCCCCAGCAGGTGCTCGTCTTCCACGATGAGAACCGATCCCCGAGACACGTCATTCCTTGGCATGCATGGTCGTATGCAGATGCAGAGCACGACCTGTGCCACTTTAGTGGCAATGCCGCGCGGATTCCCGGGATTTTCAGGGATTGGAGGCGACTTCCCAGCCGCCGCCGAGCGCACGGATGAGGCGGACGGTGGCCTGGTACTGCGCCGATCGCACCTGCAGGGCGTCGCGCTGGTTGCGCAGTTCGGTGCGGCGCGCATCCAGCACGTCGAGCTGGCTGGCCAGCCCGCTGCGATAGCGGGACTCCGCCAGCACCGTCGCCCGGCGCCCGAGATCGACGGCGGTCGAGGCAGTGCGCGATTGCGCGGCGAGCAGCTGCACCGCGGCAAGCTGGTCTTCCACTTCGCGCAGGGCGGTCAGGATCTGCTCGCGGTAGCCGGCCGCGGCGGCTTCCAGATCGGCATCGGCCAGCTGGATGCCGGCCTCGCGCCGGCCGCCGTCGAAGAGCACGCCGCCGACGAGGGCCGCGAGGCTCCACGCGCGGGTGGAAGCCTGCAGCAGCTGTCCCAGGTCCGGCGATGCCGATCCTCCCGAGGCCGTCAGCGTCAGGCTCGGGAACCAGGCGGTGCGCGCCAGGCCGACGCGCGCCTGCGCCGCCTGCACGGTGCGCTGGGCCGCCAGGATGTCCGGCCGGCGCGTCAGCACGGTGGCCGGCACGCCGGCGGGGATGGCGGGCAGCGCCGCCTCCAGGCCCTGCGGCGGCAGCTCGAAGCTGGACGCGGCCACGCCCGCCAGCAGCGCCAGCGCGTGTTCGAGCTGCGCGCGCCGGCGCTGCAGCGCCTGGCCTTCCGATTCGATCGCGGCCAGTTCGGCCTGCGCGCGCACGTACTCCAGTTCGGCGACGGAACCGGAACGCAGCCGCTGGCCGGTGATCGTCACCGTCTCCCGCCAGGCATTCGCCGCCGCGTCCACCAGCGCGCGCTCCGCATCGAGCGCGCGCAGTTCGAAATAGGTCTGGGCGACATTGGCCTGCACCAGCAGGCGCGCGTCGCGCAGCAAGGCTTCCTGCGACTGGGCGTCGAGGGCCGCGGCGTCCACGCCCTGCTGCAGCCGGCCGAACACGTCGGCCTCCCAGGAGAGATCGGCGAGCGCCGTGACCAGCGTGCCTTCGGTGCCCGCGGCGTTGATGATGGGACCGCCCTGGCGGCTGATGCCGGCGCGCACACCGAGCTGGGGAGCGCGCTGGGCCTGCGCGTTGTGCACCAGGGCCCGCGCGCGGGCGAGCCGCGCCGCGGCGGACTGGACGCTGGTATTGCCGCTGGCCGCCTGCTCCTCGATGCGGTCCAGTTCGGAATCCCGGAAGACCTGCCACCACTCCTGCGCGCTGCCGGCCGCCGGCGCCACGGGCGCCGCGTGGCGGAACGCGGTGGGCACGGCAATGGAGGAGGGGGCGCCCGTGGGCGCGGAGGCGCAGGCACCCAGCGCCAGCACGAAGGGCAACAGGGCGAAGCGCAGCCGGTCAGGGGAGCGTACCGGGGTCATGGGGAAAACGAGGGGCCCGGGAAGAATTCGGGGGCGGATGCCGGTGAGCCATCCGCCCCCGCGAGAGCCTGCCTGACGTCAGACTCCCGCGCAACGGCTCACCGGCGACACGTACGACGACACGGTGTTGTTGATGCTCTTGCTGCCGCCCTTGCCGGCGCGGAGGTTGGACTTGATCTTCATGGGGTGCTCCTGTCGTGGGGATCGGTACGTGCTGTGGCGCACGGGTCGCCGGCCTTATGCCCGGCAATCAAGGACAGGAATGCAAGACCCGGGCCCAGGGCCGGGTGCGACGTATTGCACGGAAGGGCCCCGCGCGCCGGGGCAAGTGGGGGCTGGCTGGGTGTGGGCCCCCAGCGACCCCCCAGGTGCGGGGAAAACCCACCGCCAGGAAAGATGGGGCGGACACCGGCCGGCATCCGCCCCATCGGGTCGACCGTGCCCTGTTACAGGCCCGCGCAGCGGTTCACCGGCGACACGAAGGACGCGACGGTGTTGTTGATGCTGCTTTTCCTGCCGGCTCCGGCGCGAACGTTGGTCTTGATCTTCATGGATAGCTCCTGTCGAGGGGAAGTTGCGTGCTTCGAGGCACTTTGGCATTACCGGCCCCATGCCGGCAATTCTTAAGTGCTAAGAACGATGCAAGTCCCAGGCCACACCCGGCGCGCGCGGCCGGCCCCCCGGGAGCCATGAAGAAAGGGCGGACGGCCTTCCGGCCATCCGCCCTCCGCGGGGACTTCGCAGGCCTCAGATGCCGGCGCAGCGATTGACCGGCTTGACGTACGACGCCACGGTGTTGTTGATGCTCTTGCCGGCGCGGATGTTGGACTTGATCTTCATGGGGCTACTCCAGTCGAGGGGGGGATGGCGTGCTTCGAGGCACTCTGCAATTGCCGGCCCTATGCCGGCAATCCTTTGGCGGCCCGCGTCGGATGCGACTCAGGCCGGGAATTCATTGCTGATCTCCAGCGTGTCGGCGGTGATCGCCACCCGGAATCCGAGCAGGCGTTCGAGTTCGTCGAGCAGGTGCGGCAGCCGCCGCGCCTCGTCGGCCTGCAGCAGCACGTGGATGTCCACGTCGGTGGCGCTGAAGGGCCGCTGCGGCTGCTGGCGTCCGAGCAGCGTGTTGATGCGTTGCTGCGTCTCGGTGGCCAGCGCGAGCGCCTGCTGCGTGCGCACGAAGAAGTGCATGAGCGTGTCGACCAGCCAGTCGACGCTGCTGCTTTCCGTGCCCTCGCCGCCGAAGTGGCGCTGCAGGTTGGCGCGCAGCGTCTCGGTGGTGGCGCGGTGCTGCTCCGTCAGGCGGCCCGAGATGCGCTCCGACAGGGCCTGGCGCACCGGGTCGCCGAGGCCGAAGGCGCATTGCTCGTAGATGTCGGCGTACACGCGCTCGCGATTGAGGCGCCACTCCTCCGTGGCGTGATGGGTCTCGTTGCGCAGGACTTCCATCTTCTCGCGCAGGTAGGTGTCCAGCCGCTCGAGCGTCTCGGTGCGCGGGCCGACCCAGTCCTGCACCAGCTGCGCGAGCCGCGCGTAGGTGCGGGTCATGATCGGCCAGAGCGAGAACAGCGCGGCGTGCGCCTGCAGTCCCAGCAGGCCGTAGTCGAACGCGGAGCCCATGTCGTCCATCGCGCGCTGCACCGGTGCGTCCAGCGGCACGCTGCCGAATTGCGCCTGCTCCGCGCCTTCGACGACCACGCGCAGGAACTGGTCGATCATCGCCGTCGGCCCGGCGCACACGCCCTGCGTGGAGTGCAGGGAGTAGTTGCGCTCCGCGTACTGGTGGATTTCGGCCGCCGTGATGCGCGTGTCGGGCGACACCGTCGCTTCGGACACCGGCACGAACAGCATCTGGTGCGTGGTCATGCGCAGGCCGTCCGTCACGCGGAACAGCGCCGACAGTACCGGGTGGAGTTGCCCGTTGGGCACGCGGTCGTCCTTCTTCACCAGCGGGTAGGTGGCCACGGCCAGCACCAGCGTGGACAGGCGCTCCAGGTCGCCCACCGTCATGCCGGCGCGTGCCGCGGGGAAGCGCTGCAGGTAGGCCTCGCGGATGCGCAGCAGGCACGCCATCGCCTGGTTCCAGTGGGCGCGCATCGCCTTGAGCGCGCTCACGTTCATCGGCTTGTCGTCCAGGTAGCGGCTGCCCGGATAGATGCAGGTGCGCCAGCGGGTCGGGACCTCCACGCGCAGGGGCCGCGGGAAGACGTTGGCCTCGCCGACCTGGCGGCCTTCCTGGTCCAGCGCGATGTGGCCGACGCGGAAGACGGGGACGACCAGTTCCAGGTAGCCGGGCTCGAGCGCGCGGCCGGTCAGCTCGCGGGTGATCGCTTCGCACTCGTCCCAGGTGCGGGCGCGCGCGCTCGGTGCCGGCGGCAGGGGCGAGGGCTGGTCCTTGCCTTCGGGGCCGGTGGGCAGGCCTTCGCCGGCCTCGGCGCCGTGCAGCAGCACCCCTTCGACGACCAGCTGCTCCAGCAGCTCGCGCACCCGCGGCCAGTCGTAGCCGACCGTCCACTGGACGGCGCTGCCGGCGATGAAGCTGGCGTGCTTGGCAAGGGTTTCCCCGAATCCGAACAGCTCGGGTTCGTCGAAGATGACTTCCTTGGGGCCGCAATAGAGGTGCAGCTCGCGGGCGCCGTCGCCTCCGGCCGCATACTGCACCACCACCCGCTTGTTGAGCGGGAGGAACAGCTGGTCGTGGGGTTCGATCCGCACCTGGGGCTCCTCGGAGGGCTCTTGGTCGGGTTCAGCGGCCTGCATGGGATGGTGCGCGAACGGGCACACGCCGGCGGCCGCGGGGTAGGAGCCCGGGACGGGGCTCTCGGCGGCGATGGCGTGCAGGAGGTTCGACATGGACTGCATCGTAGGGATGCCACCCATGTCCCACTACGGAGGAGATGCGCGATTTCATGGCTCTCTCGGTTCGCCGCCGAAGGCACCTTGGTGCCTTGCGAAATACGGTCGGGCTGCTACATTCGCCCAGGGACACCTGTTTCAAAGTGTTTGTGCGCCTTGCGGAAATGAAGACCTTCTTTTTTCGGCTGTCGCTGTCGCAGCAGTTCATGCTCCTCAGCTTCCCGATCCTGCTCGCCGGGACGCTCTTCATCGGTCGCTGGATCGGCCAGCAGGTGGAAGACAGTGTCGTGCACCGGGTGGGGGGCGTCACGGCCCTTTACGTCGACAGCTTCATCGCGCCGCATGCGCAGGCCCTGCTGCGGTCCGACGACCTGCCCGAAAGCGACCGCGCCGCGCTCACCGCGCTGCTGCAGGACACGGCGCTGGGCAAGCGCATTGCCGGCCTGAAGATCTGGCGCCCGGACGGCATGGTCGTCTACAGCAGCGAGCCGGGGCAGATCGGCAAGCGTTTCGAACTGGAAGACGGCCTGATCGCCGCCCTGCGCGGCGAGATCTCCTCCGAGATTTCCGAGCGCAAGGAGACCAGCACGCATGGCCAGCCGCTGCCGCGCGTGATCGAGACCTACACGCCGATCCGCGCCGACCGCCAGGGCAGGGTGATCGCCGTGGCGGAGTTCTACCAGCACCCGGAGGAGGTCGACCGCGAGGCCGGCGCCGCCCAGCGCCAGAGCTGGATGACCTTCGCGGCCACCATGCTCACGATCTACCTCGCCCTGTTCGCGGTGGTGCGCCGCGGCAGCGAGACCATCGTGCGCCAGCAGCGCGACCTGAGCGAGAAGGTCGCGCAGCTCACGGCGCTGAACGCGCAGAACTCGCTGCTGCACCAGCGCGTCAAGCGCGCCGCGGAGCGTGCCACGGCGCTGAACGAGAATTTCCTGCAGCGCCTGTCGGCCGACCTGCACGACGGCCCGGGCCAGGACCTCGGCTTCGCGCTGATGCAGCTCAAGACGGTGGATCCGCAGTGCAGCGCCGCCGGCAGCGCCAAGTGCCCGGCGACCGGCCTGGAGCCCGTGCGCGTGGCGGTGCAGTCCGCGCTGAACGACCTGCGCGCCATCTCCGCCGACCTGCAACTGCCGGACATCCGCCACCTCTCGCTGCCGGAACTGGCGGCGCGCTCGGTGCGCGACTACGAAACCAAGACCGCCTCGAAGGTGCAGCTCGATTGCACGGTGCCCGACGTGCCCACGTCGATGCGCGTGAAGATCACGCTGTGCCGCGTGCTGCAGGAATCGCTGGCGAACGTGTACCGGCACGCCCAGGGCAAGAATGCCCGCGTGCGGGTGACCGGCGACCACGAGACGCTGGTGATCGAGGTGAAGGACGATGGCCCCGGCTTCCAGCCGGGCAACAGCCGCCGCCATGGCCGCCTGGGCCTGGCCGGCATGCGCGAGAGGGTGGAGGTGGCGGGAGGGACGTTCACCATCCAGTCCGCGGCGGGGCAGGGCACGACGGTGCGCGCCACGCTGCCCCTGACGACCAACGAGGAGGAATTGCATGTCTGACCGTATCACCATCGTCGTGGTCGACGACCATCCGCTGTTTCGGCAGGGCGTGGTGGCCGCCCTGCAGCAGGAGCCCGACTTCCAGGTGGTCGGCGAAACCGACTCGGGCGAGCAGGCGCTGCAGCTCGCGCGCACGCTGATGCCCCAGGTGATGCTGCTGGACGTGAGCATGACCGGCTGGAACGGCATCCAGACCGCGGAGAAGGTGAGCATCGCCTGCCCCGCCACCGCGATTGTCATGTTGACGGTCTCCGACGACAAGGACCGCCTGCTGGCCGCCTTCAAGGCCGGCGCGCGGGCCTATGTGCTCAAGGGCGTCTCCGCGCAGGAGCTGGCACGGGTTGTGCGTGCAGCTGCGGCAGGAGAAGTCTACGTGTCCCAATCACTCGCAGGCGAGATGCTGGTCTCGCTCACCCAGGGCAAGGCGCCCGACCCGCTGCAGGAGCTGACCTCGCGCGAGCGCGAGATCCTGGCGCTCATCGGCAACGGTTTCACCAACCGCCAGATCGGCGAGAAGATCTTCCTGTCCGAGCAGACGATCAAGCATTACGTCACCAACATCCTGCAGAAACTGCAGGTCCGCAGCCGGGTCGAGGCCGCCCTGCTGGCCAACCGCCACAGCAGCGGCTCGCGCTGAGGCTGCAGGATGCCATGCCGACCCGCTTCGTCCGCACCACCCGATCGCTGGCGCACGATGGCGGCCGGCGGGCCCTGCTGGGGTTCGGCGCGGCGGCCCTGCTGCTGGCCGCCTGGCTGAGCTGGTTCCTGTTCGGCCACGTCACGGTCTACGAGGTCTCGCGGCAGGCGCGGCTGGAGGTGCAGCAGTCGGCGCACCCCGTCGCCGCCCTGGTCCAGAGCCGCATCGCCACCAATCCGCTCGTGCTGGGACAGGAGGTCCGCGCCGGCGACCTGCTGATCGAGCTCGACGCGCAGGCCGAGAACCTGAAGCTGAAGGAGGAGCAGTCGCGCCTGCAGACGCTGCTGCCGCGCATCGCCTCGCTGCGCAAGGAAGTGGCAGCGCTCGAACAGGCGGCCGCCCGCGAACGCGCATCGGCGCAGGCCGCCGCGCTCGGCGCCTCCTCCCGCACCCGCGAGGCTGCCGCCGCGGCGGACTTCGCCCGCGAGAACGAACGCCGCCTGCGCGAGGAAAGCGCCATCGGCGGCGTGGCGCAGATCGAGGCCGTGCGCGCCCAGTCCGAGTCGCTCAAGCTCGCCGCCGCCCGTGACGCGCTGGCGGCCGAACAGCGCCGCCTGAGCACGGACGCGGAGGCGCGCGCCTTCCAGCAGGAGGCGCAGGTCGAGTCGCTGCGCCGCATGATCCTGTCGATGCAGGGCGACGCCCTGGCGGCCGAATCCACCATCGCCCGCCTGCGCGAGGAGATCGAGCGCCACGCGGTGCGTGCGCCGGTCAGCGGCACGATCGCCGACGTCGCCGTGCTGCGCACCGGGGCCTACGTGGCCGCCGGCCAGAAGCTCGCCACGGTCGTCCCGCACGGCGGGCTGATCATCGTCGGCGACTTCGCGCCCGCCGCGGTGCTGGGGCGCATCCATCCGGGCCAGCCGGCGCGGCTGCGCCTCGACGGCTTTCCGTGGGCGCAGTACGGGATGATCGACGCGCGCGTGGTGCGCGTCGCCGGTGAAGTGCGCGACGGGCTCGTGCGCGTCGAATTCGAACCGGCGCGGCAGGGCGCTGCGCGACTGCCGCTGCAGCACGGCCTGCCCGGCTCGATCGAAGTCGGCATCGAGGAGGTCTCGCCCGCGCAGCTCGTGATGCGCGCGGCCGGCCGCTTCGACACGCCCACGCCCGCTGCCGTGCCGGCGGCGGTGCGCGAGATGGCCGCGACGCAATGAATGCTGTGGGCGTCACAGCGGGGCGGCGCTGGATCGTCCCCGAGGTCGTGCAGACGTCCGCGATGGACTGCGGGCCGGCCTCGCTCAAGAGCGTGCTCGAAGGCTTCCACATCCCGGTCAGCTACGGGCGCCTGCGCGAGGCCTGCCAGACCGACGTCGACGGCACCTCCATCGACACGATCGAGACGCTCGCCAACCAGCTGGGCGTGGCCGCGGAACAGGTGATGATCCCGCTGGACCACCTGTTCCTCGATTCGGCCGCGGCGCTGCCGGCCGTGGTGGTGGTCCATCACTCCGACGGCGCGACCCACTTCGTCGTGGCGTGGCGGCGCATCGGCGGCTGGGTGCAGGTGATGGATCCGGCCGTGGGTCGCCGCTGGGTGCGCTGCACGCGCCTGCTGGAGGAAGTGTTCGAGCACGAGATGGGCGTGCCCGCGCCGCAGTGGCGCGAGTGGGCCGTCTCCGACGATTTCCTGCGGCCCCTGCGCGAGCGGCTGGCGCGGCTGGGCGCGTCGCCGCAGCAGGCCGATGCGCTGGTCGCGCAGGCGCTGGCCGACGACAAGTGGTTCGGCGTGGCGGCGCTGGATGCGAGCGCGCGCTTCATCGCCTCCGTGACCGCTGCCGACGGCCTGCGGCCCGGCGCCGAAGCGATGAAGGTCGTGGAATCGCTGTTTCGAGACACGCACGCCAGCACCGAGGACATCTTCCGCATCATCCCGGCGCGCTACTGGGCCGCGCGTGCCGACCATCTCGACGAGCACGGGGTGCTGCAGCTCACGATCCGCGGCGCGGTGCTGGTGCGCCTGAGCGGCCGCACGCCCGCCGAAGCGGCAGAGAGCCCCGAGGCGCTCAAGTCGCCGGAACTGAAGGCGGCGCTCACCGAGCGGCCCGTGCATCCGATCCGCGTGGTCGGTTCGGTGCTCGCGGGCGAAGGGCGCCTGGGCCTGTTCGCGCTGGCCGGCGCGATGGCGGTGGCCGCCGGCGCGGTGCTGCTCGAGGCGCTGATGTTCCGCGGCCTGTTCGACGTCGCCGGGTCGCTGACCGTCGCCAGCCAGCGGCTCGTTGCCTTCGGTGCGGTGCTGGCCTTCGGCGCCGTGCTGCTGCTGATCGAGATCGGCATTGCCGCCGAGACGATGCGGCTGGGCCGCCATCTCGAGGCGCGCCTGCGCGTGGCGCTGCTGGAAAAGCTGCCGCGCCTGAGCGACCGCTATTTCCACAGCCGCTCGGTCTCCGACATGGCGGAGCGCAGCCACAGCCTGCCGATGCTGCGGCTGCTGCCCGGGTGGGCGCTGCACATGCAGCAAAGCGTGTGCGACCTCGGCTTCACCCTGGTGGGCGTGGCGCTGATCGACCCGGCGAGCGTGCCGCTGGCGATCGCCGTGACGGTCGCTGCGCTGGCGATCCCGCTGGTGCTGCAGCCGGTGCTCAACGAAAGCGACCTGCGCGTGCGCAACCACGCGAGCGCGCTGCACATCTTCTACCTCGATGCGCTGCTGGGGCTGGTGCCGATCCGCTCGCACGCGGCGGAGCCCGCGGTGCGGCGCCGCCACGAGGGCCTGCTGGTCGAATGGGTGCGGGCGGGCCGCGCGCAGATCGCCGCGTCGCTGGGCGCCGGCGGCGTGCAGTCGCTGGTGTGCATCGGCCTGGGCGCCTGGCTGCTGATCGCGCACTTCGGCCGCTCCGCGGTGGTGAGCGGCGCGGACCTGCTGCTGGTCTACTGGACGCTCAAGCTGCCCGCCATCGGCCACACGCTGGCCGGCCTCGCGCAGCAGTATCCGGCGATGCGCAACGTGCTGGTGCGGCTGCTGGAGCCCCTCAATGCGCCCTCCGACACACCCGAGGAAGCACCCGGGCGCGAGCGCGCGCCGGGACGCGCGGCACTCGGCGGCGTTGCCATCGCCGTGGAGGAAGGCAGCGTGCTGGCCGCCGGCCACACGATCCTGGAGGAGCTGGACGTGGCCATCGCGCCCGGCGAGCACGTCGCGATCGTCGGTTCCTCCGGCGCCGGCAAGTCCAGCCTGCTCGGCCTGCTGCTCGGATGGCACCGCCTCGCCACCGGCACCTTGCGCCTGGACGGCCAGCCCGCAGGTGCCGCGCAGATCGAACGCCTGCGCGAGGCGACGGCCTGGGTCGATCCGGCCATCCAGCTGTGGAACCGGCCCTTCCTCGACAACCTGCTGTATGCCTCCGAGGCCAAGGCGCTCGAAGACGTCGGCACGGTGCTCGACGCCGCGCGGCTGCGCGGCGTGCTGCAGAAGCTGCCGCAGGGCCTGCAGACCTACCTGGGAGAGGGCGGCGCGCTGCTGTCCGGCGGCGAGGGCCAGCGGGTGCGGCTGGCGCGCGCCTTCCTGCAGCAGGACGTGCGCCTCGCGCTGCTGGACGAACCGTTCCGCGGCCTCGACCGCGGCCAGCGCCGCGAACTGCTGGTTCAGGCGCGCGCCTGGTGGAAGGACGCCACGCTGCTGTGCGTGACGCACGACGTCGGCGAGACGCAGTCCTTCGATCGCGTGCTGGTCGTCGAGGGCGGCCGCATCGTCGAAGACGGCGCCCCGTCCGAACTCGCGCGCCGCGAGTCCCGCTATCGCGAGATGCTGCTGGCCGAAGACGACGTGCGCTCGCGCGTGTGGCAGGACGCCGCCTGGCGCCGCATCCGCGTGGAAGACGGGGCGCTGCGCGCCGAGGAAGGAGCCACCGCGTGAGCACCAGCGACGACGCCATGGACCTGCGCGCGCTGCTCTGGCCGGTGGCGCGCCTGGGCGAGGCACTGGAGGAACTGGCCCGGCGTGCCCGCCTGCGCGTGGCCGCTGCGGAAAGCCCGCAGGTTCCCGCCACGCTGGCCGGGGAGGGCGAGGAGGAGCAGGGCCGCTGGCTCGAATGGGCGGCGCACCGCCTCGGCCTCGAAGCCGAAGCCCTCGATGCGGTGGCGCCCGAACTCGAGGGCCTGCTGGCCGGCGCCGCGCCGGCCCTGCTGCGCGTGGAGCACCCGGGCGGCGACGGCTTCCTGCTGCTGTTGAAGTCGCGCGGCGCGACCGCCCACCTGGTCGGCCCCGACCTGCGGGTGCACCGCGAGTCCATTCCGGCGCTGCGGCGCGCGATGTGCACCCGCCTGGAGGCGCCGTTCGCCGCGGAGGTCGACAAGCTGCTGGCTGCCGCGGCCGTGCCGCCCGAGCGGCAGGCCAGCGTGCGCTCCGCCATGTTGCGCGATCGGCTGGCCGACCGGCAGGTCGCATCGTGCTGGATGCTGCGCCTGTCCCCCGCGCGCGGCTTCTGGGACCAGCTGGCGCAGGAAGGCCTGCGCGAGCGCATCGTGCCGATCGTCGCCGTCTTCGCCGCGCTCTACGGCCTCGAGGTGCTGTCCTGGAGCCTGATCGGGCAGGGCACGCTGCATGGCCGCATCGACAGCGGCTGGCTCGCGGCGTGGACCCTGCTGGTCGTCTCGCTCGTGCCCTTGCAGTGGCTGGGCGGCTGGCTGGATGCGCGCTTCGCGCTCGACGCGGGGCGGATCATGAAGTCGCGGCTCCTCGCCGGCGCGCTGCGCAGCGACGTCGAGACGGTGCGGCGGCAGGGCGCGGGCGAGCTGCTCGGACGCGTGCTGGAGTCGCAGGCGCTGGAGTCGCTGGCGTTGAACGGCGGCTTCGGCGTGCTGGTGGCGCTGCTGGAACTGCTGTTCGCCGCGACGATCCTGGCGGCGGGCGCCGGCGGCTGGCTGCACGTGGTGCTGCTGCTCGCGTGGCTGGGCGTCACCCTGGGGCTGGGCTGGCGCTACCTGCGCCGCCTGCGCGAATGGACGCTGGAGCGCCTGCGCATGACGCAGGCCCTGGTGGAGCGGATGGTGGGCCATCGCACGCGCCTGGCGCAGGAGCAGCGCGCCCGCCGCGACCACGAGGAGGACCACGAGCTCGGGAACTACCTGCGCACCTCGCAGGCCATGGACGGCGCGGTGCTGCCGATCCTGGGCGTGATGCCGCGCGGCTGGACGCTGGTGGCGCTGGCCGGCCTCGCGCCCGCCTTCGTGGCCGGCAACGCCTCGCCCGTGGACATCGCGGTGGCGCTTGGCGGCATGCTGCTGGCAGGCCGCGCGCTGAGCGGCATTTCCTCCGGCGTGACGGCGCTCGGGCGGGCCGCGATCGCCTGGAAGCAGGTCTCCGCCTTCTTCGCTGCCGGCGAGGAGGGCGGGCGCGAACCCTTCCTGCCGGCCTCGCCGGGCGCGGGCGAGGAGGGCGCGCCGCGTTGCCTGGTCGATGCGCGCGAGCTGAGCTTCCAGTACCAGCAGGCGGCCAAGCCCGTGCTGCACGAAATCGACCTGTCGATCCACCACGGCGAGCGCATCCTGCTGGAAGGTTCTTCGGGCGGCGGCAAGTCCACGCTCGCGGCGCTGCTCACCGGCCTGCGCGTGCCGGCCTCGGGGTCGCTGCTGCTCGATGGCCTGGATCGCCAGACGCTCGGGCGCAACTGGCACCGGCTGGCGGCGGAGGCGCCGCAGTTCCACGAGAACCACATCCTCAGCGGCACCCTCGGCTTCAACCTGCTGATGGGGCGCAACTGGCCGGCCAGCGAGGAGGACCTGCAGGAAGCGCGCGAGCTGTGCGAGGAACTGGGCCTGGGCGATCTGCTCGGGCGCATGCCCGCGGGCCTGGCGCAGACCGTGGGCGAAACCGGCTGGCAGCTCTCGCACGGCGAGCGCAGCCGCATCTTCCTGGCCCGCGCGCTGCTGCAGAAGGCGCAGCTCACGGTGCTGGACGAAAGCTTCGCCGCGCTCGACCCGGAGACCCTCGCGCGGTGCCTGCGGTGCGCCTTCGAACGCGCGCCGACCCTGATGGTGATCGCGCACCCGTGAAACCCGTCGCCACCACGCCCCTCGCGCGCGAGCGCCTGCGCGCCTCGCCGAACTTCGTGCTCGCCCTGAGCCAGGACGGCAAGCCCTACGTCGCGCAGGAAACGGAACCCTACGCGCAGTACTGGCTGTCGCAGCGCTATCGCATCCTGCTGTCGCTGTTCTCCGGCCCCAGGGGCGCGACCGGCGAGCAGGCGGTGCAGGCCTATTTCCGGCTCACCGCCGCCGAGCCGCAGGAGGCCGAGCGCAAGCGGCTGCTCAAGGCGATGGCGGACATGCGCAGCGCCGGCGTGCTGATCGCAACGAGGGACGACGTGTCGCGCTACGACGCGCGCATGGCGCAGGACTACCTGAAGCACCGGCCCTTCCCGGCGGACCTCACGCGCTTCCTGGTCGATGCGGCGGGCATCGGTCCCGGGACGCGCGTGCTCGATCTCGCCGGCGGCCCCGGCAGCCTCGCGCTGCAGCTCGCGCGCGTGACGCCCCACGTGTCGCTGCTGGAGCTCTCGCGCGGTTTCGTCGAGGCGGCCTGCGCCGCCGCGGCCGCCGGCGGACTGGAGCTCGATGCGATCCACGAATCGGCCAACCGGCTGATGTACAGCGACGCGGAATACGACGTGGTGACGCTCTCGCAGGCGATCCACTGGCTCGATGACGTGCAGGTGTGCCGCGGCATCACCCGCACGCTGGCCGCGGGCGGCAGCTTCTTCGTGATCCAGTCCTCGATGGACGTGGACGACGCGCATCCGCTGGCCTACGTGATCGGCCGGGAGTCGATCCTCGGCAACAAGGATCCGCGGCCGTTCGCCCTGCAGGTGCAGGCGCTCTCGCGCCGGCTGTCGCTGCTGTTCGAGGCGCTGGACGCACCCGACGTGCAGCGCCACGACGTGGCGCAGCGCGTGGCCGACGAGGCGGGCGCGGCCGCGCGCGTCGTGCCCGCGAAGGTGTCCTTCTTCCGCCAGCGCCGCCCGTTCGACCTGGGCTACGCGCGGGCCTTCCTCTCGGAACAACATATCCGCAGCACCGGCCGCGAGCCCGGACCCTTCTGGGCCGAGGTCGAGGCGCGCTGCGCTGCCGCCACGCCGCAGCAGCTCGAAGGCCAGTTCGACTGGGCGGTGCTGCACTTCCGCCGCGGCGGCGTGCCCGGCGTGCCGGCGGACTTCAGCGCGTGCGGCGCCACCGATATCGCGTGGGAGCGGCCGTCCGACTGAGCGCGCGCGAGCGCGCCCTGCACCCCTGCGGGACAATCCCGGCATGAGCAGCCAGGACAAGATGCTCTCCCTGCTGGACGCCTTCAGCGTCGACGCGCCCGTCTGGTCCGCCGACGAACTGGCGGCGCGCCTCGAGCTGCCCCCGTCCACCTGCTACCGCTACCTGAAGTCGCTGCACCAGGCGGGCCTGCTGGCGCGCGTGGGCAGCGGCTCCTACGTCGTGGGTCCGCGCGCGCTGGCGCTGGACCGCATCTCCCGCCTCTCGGACCCGGTGTACAGCGTGGGCAGCCCGGTGGTCGCGGCGCTGTCGCGGCGCACCGGCTTCAGTGCGCTGCTGTCGGTGCTGTACAGCGATTCGGTCATGTGCGTGCAGCAGGTGGCCACCGAGGATGCCCCGCCGGGGCTGTTCGGGCGCGGGCAGCAACGCCCGCTGGTGGCCGGAGCCAGCGCCAACATCATCCTGGCCCACCTGCCGGTGCACCAGTTGCGCAGCGTGTTCAACAAGCAGCGCGAGCGCATCCTGGCCGCGGGGCTGGGTCCCGGCTGGGAGCAGCTGCGCGCGCAGCTTGCCGCGATCCGCCAGGAAGGCTACAGCTTCACGGCCGGCGAGTACCGGGCCGGCATCGCGGGCCTGGCCGCGCCCCTGTTCAACAAGGAGGGCGAGGTGCTGGGGAGCATCGCGCTCGCCACCTCGACGGACTCGCCGCGGCTGGGGGAATTCAGGGCACTGGTGCCCGCGCTGAAGACGGCGGCCGCGGAGATTTCCTGCGGCATCGCGGCCAGCGCCAACGTGGTGGACCTGCCGGCGAGGGCCTTGGGCTAGCCGACTGGGGCAGGGGTTCCGGAGATCTCCGGCAGGTTCACCCGCCGCACCCTGGCGCGCGCGCGGGCCCTTCCGGGGCCGCTCGGCGGGGGAATTCCGAAGTGCTACCCTTGCACGCTCCGAAACCGCATGTCGTCCCTCCCCGTTCCTGATCACGCCCCGCCACCGGGCCCCACCGACGCGCCCGCCGTCGAGGCTCCGCCGCCCGCCGAGGCACCGCACCGGCTGCTGCGGCCCTTCGGGCTGGTGATGCTGGTGCTGATGGTGGGCCTGCTGGTCACGCTGCTGTCCTGGGACGTGGCGCGCGACCTGTCGCGGCGCGCCGAGTCGCGCCGCTTCGAATACCGCACCAGCCGCATCCTGACGGAAATGCGCCACGGGCTGGAGACCGACGAGATCCTGCTGCGCTCGGTCGCCGGCCTGTTCAGCGTCGGCGGCGGCATCACGCGCCAGCAGTGGCGCGACTATTTCGACGCGATGGAAAGCGGCACCCGCTCGCCCGGCCGCCTGTGGCTGGCGTTCGCGCAGCGCGTGCCGGCGCGCGAGCGCGAGGAGCACGAGCGCCAGGCCCGCTCCGAAGGGCTCGCCACCTACGGCGTGCGCGCGACGCAGGAGCGGCCGTTCTACTACCCGCTGGCCTACTTCCGCGCCTTCGGCACGCAAGACCGCCGGCCGCTGGGGCTGGACCTGCAGGAGGACGCGCTGGCGCAGGAAGCCATGAACCGCGCGCTGCAGTCCGGCAGCGTCGCCCTGACCGGGCCGCTGACGCTCTCCACCCCCAAGGGCGCGGGCGGGCAGGTCTGGGCGATGCTGGTGCCGGTGTACGCGGGGGGCGCGGTGCCTTCCAGCGCGGTGGCGCGGCAGCAGTCCGTCCTCGGCTTCCTCGTCGAAGCCTTCGACACGATGCAGCTGGTGGAAAGCGCCGTGGGGCCGGATGCGGCCGTCATCGGGTTGCGCGTGCGCGACGGCAACGTGCCGGTGTTCACGAGTCCCGAGCTTGCGGGTGGCGCGCGGCCGGCGATGCAGCGCACCGCCGAAATCGACTTCGGCCAGCGCCGCTGGAGCGTCGAGTTTTCGGCCCTGCCGCGATTCAACGCGAGCAGCGTGGGCGGCGGCGACCAGTCGTGGGTGATCCTCGCCCTCGGCCTGGTGATCAGCGGCCTCATGGCGGGCCTGCTGGGCCTGCAGGCCAGCCTGCGCGCCCGCGCGCTGGGGCAGGTGGAGCAGCGCACCGAGGCCTTGCGCAGCGCCCTGGGGCAGCGCGCGGAAAGCGAGGCGCGGCTGCGCGCCGTGGTCGACCACGCGCTCGATGCCATCATCACCATCGACAGCCGCGGCATCGTCCAGAGCTTCAACCCCGCGGCCCAGAGCATCTTCGGCTGGAGCGCCGAGGAGGTGATCGGGCGCAACGTGAGCATGCTCATGCCGTCCCCGGACCGCGAGCGGCACGACTCCTACCTCGACAACTACCTGCGCGGGGGCGCGCCCAAGATCATCGGCATCGGCCGCCTGGTGACCGGCCTGCGCAAGGACGGCAGCACCTTCCCGCTGGACCTGGGCGTGAGCGAAATGCCGGTGGGCAAGCAGCACTACTTCTGCGGCATCGTGCGCGACGTGACCGAGCGGCTCGCCAGCGAGGACGCCTTGCGCCAGAGCGAGCGCAAGCTGCGCTCGTACATCGAACAGTCCCTCGACGCGGTGGCCGTGGTGGACGGGCAGGGCCGCTACCTGGAGGTGAACCCCGCCGCGGCGCAGATGCTCGGCTACTCCGAACAGGAACTGCTGCAGATGTCCATCCCGGACATCCTGTCGAACGTCGAAGCCGAGCGCCGCCAGGGCCTGGCCCATTTCGAGCGCGTGCAGCGCGAGGGCCGCGGCAGCGGCGAGGTGGTGCTGCGGCGGCGCGACGGCCAGACGCTCGTCGCCGAAATCAATGCGGTGGATCTCGGCGGCGACCGCTACCTGAGCCTGTTCCGCGACGTCACGCAGCGGCGGCTCGCCGAGCAGGCACTGCAGCAGGAGCGCGCGATGCTGGAGCAGCGCGTGGCCGAACGCACCGCGGTGCTGACCGAGACCAACGCCGCCCTGCAGGAGGAGATCGTCGAGCGCAAGCGCATCGAGTCGGAGCTGGTCGCCGCGCGCGAGCAGGCCCTGCAGGCGGCCGAGGCCAAGGCGTCCTTCCTCGCCAACATGAGCCACGAGATCCGCACCCCGATGAACGCGGTGATCGGCATGACCGCGCTGCTGGAGGACACGCAGCTCGATGCGGAGCAGCGCTCCTACGTGCAGACCATCCACACCAGCGGCGACGCGCTGCTGTCCACCATCAACGACATCCTCGATTTCTCCAAGGCCGAATCCGGCATGCTGGAGCTGGAGCAGCGCCCCTTCGAGATCGGCGTGTGCATCGAGGAGGCCTTCGACATGCTGGCACCGCGCGCCGCCGACAAGGGCATCGACCTGCTGTACGAGATCACGGACAACGTGCCGCACTGGCTGGTGGGCGATTCGACGCGGCTGCGCCAGGTGCTCGTGAACCTGCTGTCCAACGCCGTCAAGTTCACCGACAAGGGCGAGGTCTGCCTCACCGCGAGCGTGCTGCGGCGCGACGCGGAGGAAGTGCAGCTGCGCTTCGCCGTGCGCGACACCGGCATCGGCATCCCGGCGCAGCACATGGAAAGCCTGTTCAAGGCGTTCTCGCAGGGCGACACGTCGACCACGCGCAAGTACGGCGGCACCGGCCTGGGCCTGGCGATCAGCGCGCGGCTGGTGCGCATGATGGGCGGCGACATCAAGGTGGAGAGCGAGGAGCACCACGGCTCCACGTTCTCCTTCACGATCCGCGCCGGCATCGCGCAGAACGTGCCCACCGCGCAGTACCGCACCAGCCGCGCACCGGAGCTGGCGGGCCGCAAGGTGCTGCTGGTGGACGACAACCCGACCAACCTGCACATCCTGAAGACCCAGTGCACGCGCTGGGGCATGGAAGTGGAATGCGCCACGCGCGGCACCCATGCGCTGGCGCTGCTGGAGGCCGAAGGCCCCTTCGACGTCGCCGTGCTGGACCTGCACATGCCCAACATGGACGGCCTGCAGCTCGCCCGCGCGATCGTGGCGCAAAGGGGCGACACGGCGCCGCCGCTCGTGCTGCTGTCGTCCTCGCCGGGACGCAGCCGCGACTTCTCCGCCATGAAGCTGTTCGCCGCGACGCTGGCCAAGCCCGTCAAGCACTCCAAGCTGTTCGCGGTGCTCGACGAGGTGATCCACGACCGCCGGGCCCCGCCGCCGGCGGCCGCCGCGCAGATCATCGACCACACCCTGGCCAAGCGGCTGCCGATGCAGGTCCTGGTGGTGGAGGACAGCGACATCAACCGCAAGCTGGCCGTGGGCATGCTGCGCAAGTTCGGCTACGCGCCCGACGTGGCGCAGGACGGCGCCGAGGCGGTGGAAATGGTGCGGCAGCAACGCTACGACCTCGTGTTCATGGACCTGCAGATGCCGGTGATGGACGGCCTGGAGGCCACCCGCCACATCGTGTCCATGCTGCCTGCCAACCGCCGCCCGCGCATCGTCGCGATGACGGCCAACGCGCTGCCCGCGGACCGCCAGCGCTGCCTCGATGCGGGCATGGACGACTACATCGCCAAGCCGATCCTGCCCGTGTCGGTGCAGCAGCTGATCGAGCGCTGGGCGCCGCAGCGGGGCGCCACGCCCGGCGACGTGGCCGAGGCGCTGATCGACGAAGCGATCCTCAAGGAGCTCGCCGCGCTGGACGAACCCGAGTCGCCCTCGGTCGTGCGCGGACTGATCGGCGACTACCTGAACGAAACGCCGGCGGCGCTGAGCGCGATCAAGCAGCACCTGCACGCGGCCGACATGGACGAACTGCGCCGGCGCGCGCACAAGCTCGCGGGCACGAGCGCCAGCCTCGGCGCCAAGGGCGTGGCGGAGGTCTGCTACCGCATCGAGCACGGCGTGGCCCGGGGCGAGACCTCGGTGCTGCCGGGCCTGGTGGAGGAACTCGAGATGCGCTTCACGCGCACGCGGTCCCTGCTGCAGCAGCGGGTGGGATGACCCGCCTGGTCGGTCTCGTGCTCCGGCGTGGCCGGGAAGAGCGCCTCGCCCAGGGAGCGGGGGGCCTGACCTTCACCACGCTGCTCTCGCTGGTCCCCCTGCTGGTGGTGAGCTTCGCGCTCTTCACGCGCATCCCCGTGCTGCGGCCGGCGGGCGAACGCGTGCGCGAGCACCTCCTGCGCGGGTTGCTGCCGCCGGACATCGCGCGCACGGTGCTGCAGTACCTCGGGCGGTTCACGGTCAATGCGGGCGGGCTCACGCTCGCGGGTTCGCTGTTCCTGGTCGTCTCGGCGCTGGCCCTGGTCCTCAGCGTGGAGGCCTCGCTCAATCGCATCTGGCAGGTGAAGAAGCCGCGTCCTATCCCGCGCCGCCTGGCGCTGTGCGGCGTGCTGCTGCTGGCCGGGCCGGTGGCCATCGGCGCCAGCCTCTGGGCCACCTCCTGGCTGCTGGCTGCCTCGGGGGCGCTGGTGGCGACGAGCCCGCCGTGGGTGCGGCAGGCGCTGCAGGCGGCCCCCGTGGTGCTGGGCGCCATCGCCTTCGCCTGCCTGTACCGGTTCGTGCCCCATGCGCCCGTGCGGCGGCGCGACGCGATCGCGGGCGGCGTGCTCGCTGCCGTCGCCTTCGAGCTGGGCAAGCGCGGCTTCGCGCTGTACCTGGCGCACGTGCCGACCTACCGCACGGTGTACGGCGCGTTCGCGCCGCTGCTCGCCTTCCTGGTCTGGGTGTATTACTCGTGGTGGGTCACGCTGGCCGCCGCCGTGGTGAGTGCGAGCCTGGCCCCGGGTGGCAGGACCAGGGGACGCAAGGCCGCGGGCGCCTGAGGGCGCCCGCGCGCTGGCTCAGGTGCTGCGAAGCCGGGCGAGGACGGCCAGCGAGAGCTCGCGCAGGGCGACCACCTGTCCGGAGAGGGCCTCGAGCTCCGCGGCGCTGGCGCGGCCCGCGGCATACAGCCGGGACGTCTGCGCCAGTTCCTTCTCGGCGTCGAGGAGCATCCCGTGCAGGCGCTGCCAGTCGCGCATGACTTGCGCGTGTTCGCCCGACAGCCCCAAAGCACCGACAGCATCCGTATCTTCCATGACGGAGTGAAACCTAGTGGCTCAAGCCGAGCTACTTTGTAGGACGCGGCCTGCGCCCCGGGTAGGGGGCTGCCCTAGGTCTACGCGCCAGCGCACGGTCGCGTGCTAGCCTCGGCCGAGGAGACCCCGCAATGCTGCAATTCATGCGTGTGAAGGCAGACGCCCAGGACGGCCTGCTCGAGAAGTTCGCCGCCAACGTCGATTACGGAAGCGAAGAGATGGTGGTGGCGCAGGCGAATGTGCTGCAGGAGTGGCTGCGCGCCCATTGCACCGGCATTGCCTGGATCGAATTGCTCAGGCACGTGGAGTACCGCGCGCTGCCGGATGCGGGCTTCGCGCCCGACGAAGAAGACTGGGAGCTGGCGGTGCTCTTCAACGATCCGGGCGACTCGGAGAAGTTCGCGCAGGCCCACACCGTCGTCGAGAAGTTCAGCGCGCAATAGCGTCGCCCGGCGCGTGCCCCGGCGTGCGCCGGGCCATCGCCAGCCAGGACGGCGCCGGCAGGCCCCAGCGCCGCTCGACGTCGCGCGCGCGCGCCGCCAGCACCTCCTCGGCGGGCACTTCGCCGCAGTGCGCGATCACGACCACGTTGCCCGCCTGCGTCGGCGGGAACTGCCAGATCGCCCGCGGCTGCAGCCCTTCGCGCAGGCGCCCCACGCTCGCCCGCACGTCCAGCTCGCGGCCGACGAGGTTCACCGCCACCGTGCCTGCCTCGCGCAGGCAGTTGCGGCATCGGGCGTAGAAGGCGCCGGTGTCGAGGGCGGGCCGCTCCACCGAGGCGTCGTAGGCGTCCACCTGCAGCACGTCGATGCTGCGGGCGTTGGCCGGCTGCGCCACGAAGGCGGCGGCGTCGGCATGCACCACCCGCAGGCCGCCGCCGTCGGGGGGCAGCATGAAATGCGTGCGGCAGGCGGCGATCACGCGCGCGTCGATCTCCACCGCGGTCGCCTGCATGCCGAGCACGCGATGCGCGAAGCGGGTCAGGGACCCGGCACCGAGCCCCAGCGTCGCGAGGTGCTTGCCGGCGATGCCCTCCAGGTCGTGGAACGGCAGCCAGGCCGACATGCGCACCGCATATTCGAGCTCGAGCCGGTCCGGCGCGGCGATGCGCATGGCGCCCTGGCACCAGTGCGTGCCGAATTGCAGCAGCCGCAACCCTTCGGCCTCGGTGATCACGATCTCCATCGCTGCGAGCCTAACGCAGTCGAATACCATCGCCGGATGCAGTATTCCGTCGCCGTCCGTGCCCTGTGCGAGTTCACGGCCCGGCGCGGCGACCTGGACCTGCGCTTCACCCCCACGCCCAGCGCGCAGGAAGGCGTGGCCGGGCACCAGCTGGTCGCCGGGCGCCGCGGCCCCGGGTACGAAAGCGAGATCAGCCTGCGCGGCGAGTTCGAGCACCTGGCGGTGCGCGGCCGCGCCGACGGCTACGACCCCGTGCGCAATCGCCTGGAGGAGATCAAGACCCATCGGGGCGACCTGGGCCGGCAGCCGGCCAACCACCGCCACCTGCACTGGGCCCAGGCGAAGGTCTACGGCTGGCTCCTCTGCCAGGCGCGCGGGCTCGCCGGACTCGAGGTCGCCCTGGTGTACTTCGACATCGCGAAGCAGCAGGAAACCACCTTCGTCGAGACCCACTCCGCGCAGGCGCTGCGATCCTTCTTCGAGGACTGCTGCCGCGACTTCCTGGCCTGGGCGCGGCAGGAGCTGGAGCACCGCGCCGGCCGGGACGCTTCGCTGGCGGCGCTGGCTTTCCCGCACCCGTCGTTCCGCACCGGACAGCGCGAGCTCGCGCAAGCGGTGTACCGGGGCGCGGCCAGCGGGCGCTGCGTGATGGCGCAGGCCCCGACCGGCATCGGCAAGACGGTGGGCACCATCTTCTCGATGCTCAAGGCGGCGGCGCCGCACCGCCTGGACAAGGTCTTCTACCTCACGGCGAAATCGACCGGCCGGCGCCTGGCCCTCGACGCCGCGGCGCAGCTCGCGCAGGGCGCGCCGGGGTTGCGCTTGCGCGTGCTGGAGCTGACCGCGCGCGACAAGGCGTGCGAGCACCGCGACAAGGCCTGCCACGGGGATTCGTGCCCGCTGGCCAGGGGTTTCCACGACCGCCTGCCGGCGGCGCGCCGCGCGGCCCTCGCGTCGGGCTGCATGGACGCTGCCGGCGTGCGCAGCGTGGCGCTCGCGCACGAGGTCTGTCCGTACTTCCTCGCGCAGGAGCTCTCGCGCTGGGCCGACCTGATCGTCGGCGACTACAACTACTACTTCGACGTCACGGCCATGCTTCACGGCGCCACGCTGGCCAACGAGTGGCGCGTCGGCGTGCTGGCGGACGAGGCGCACAACCTCGTGGAGCGCGCCCGCGCGATGTACTCCGCCAGCCTGGGCCAGGCTTCGCTGCGCGCCGTGCGTTCGGTGGCCCCGGCCACGATCCGCCCGGCCCTGGACAAGGTGAACCGGGGCTGGAACACGCTGCGCAAGGCGCCGAAGACGCCCGCGGGAACGCTGGATGCGCTACCGGCCACGTTCGTCGCGGCCCTCAAGCAGGCGGCGAACGCCCTGGAGACCCACTTCGCCGAAGCGGTGCCCGGGGCGGCGGACGGCACCTTGCAGCAGGCCTACTTCGAGATCCTCGCGTTCCAGCGCCTCGCCGAATCGTTCGGCTCGCACTCGGTGCTGGAATGGAGCGAGGCGCCAGGGGCAGCAGGCAGGCCTGCAGCCACCGTGCGCATCCAGAACCAGATCCCCGCGCCCTTCCTGCGGCAGCGCTTCGCGGCGGCGCGCTCGGCCACCCTGTTCTCCGCGACGCTCAGCCCGCCGCGCTATTACATGGACATGCTGGGCCTGCCCGCGACACGGCGTGGATCGATGTCGAGTCGCCCTTCAGCGCTGACCAGCTGCAGGTGCACGTGGTGAACCGGATCTCCACGCGCTATGCCGACCGGCAACGGTCCGCCGCGCCCATCGCGCGCCTCATCGCGGACCAGTTCGACGCGCGTGCCGGCAACTACCTGGCGTTCTTCAGCAGCTTCGAGTACCTGGAACTCGTGGCCTCGGAGTTCCAGCGCCTGTACCCCGCAGTGCCGACGTGGGCGCAGGCCCGGGGCATGGGCGAGGACGAGCGCAAGGCCTTCCTCGAGCGCTTCGCGCCGGGCGGGGCAGGGGTCGGGTTCGCGGTCCTGGGCGGCAGCTTCGGCGAGGGCATCGACCTGCGCGGCGACAGGCTGGTCGGCGCCTTCGTCGCCACGCTCGGACTGCCGCAGGTGAACCCGAGGAACGAGCAGCTCAAGGCTTGCCTGGAGCAGGTGTTCGGCGCCGGCTACGACTACACCTATCTCTACCCCGGGATCCGGAAGGTGGTGCAGGCGGCGGGGCGGGTGATCCGCACGCCGGAGGACCGGGGCATCGTGTACCTGATCGACGACCGCTTCGCGCGGCCCGCGGTGCGCGAGCTGCTGCCGGCGTGGTGGCGCATCGCGCCGGACCGCGCCGCGCCGGCGAAAGCTCAGTAGGCGAACGACTCGGCGATCTCGAACCGGCCCCACGCGTGCGCCATGGCGTGGAACAGGAAGACCTGGCGCTGCTCGTAGGCAAAGGGGTTTTCGGCGGGCTGCGGCTCGATGCCGGTGAGCGCCTGCTCGAAGGCGATGTTGTAGCTGCGCAGGGCCGTCACGCAGGGCGTGCCTTCGAGGCTGCGGACGGCGGCATCGAGCTTGAGGGAAACCTCGGCGCGCGCCTTGGACACGCAGGTGCGGTAGTCACGCAGTGCGTCGGCCCCTCGCGCACCCGCGCGGCGCTGCGAGAAGGGGCTGCCGCAGGCGATCAGCGCCTGCTGTGTCGTGCCGCGGTATTCGCGCAGGGCGCGCAGTGCGTCGCCCGGCTCGCGCGCAACGGCCTGCGCGAGTGCCGATCCCGTGCACAGGAACGCAGCGAACATTGCGGCCGTGGCCATCCTCGTTGTCATGCTCGCATCTCCAAAAAGAGCCTGCGGACTCCCCTCGCCATCGGCCCGGCGGCGTCCTGGACCTCCTGCGATCGCCGCGGGTGCGATCGCCAGGGGCCGGGCTCCCATGCCACCGTGCCGCGAACGTGCGCCCTGTCCAGGCGCCTGAAGCGCATGGTGTCGGGGAATTCCCTGCGCAGGTAGGCACCTTGGTGCTGCCGGCCATGGCACTCCCGGCCCGTTTACACAGGCGAAACGCAGGCAGGAAAGCGAGCGCCTGCACCGCCTTGCGCACGAAGGTCTCCCACGGACCGATCACCGGGTCCTGGCCGCCTCGCGGTGCAGCCACGCGAGGAAGGCCTCCACCGGCGCGCGCCTGGCATGGCGTGCCGGATACACCGCGAAGTGCGCCTTGATCCTCACCGCCTTTTCCAGCCCGAACACCGCGCGCAGCTTGCCGTCGGCCAGGTGCTGGCCCGCGATCGTGGCGCTCTCCAGCGCGACGCCCAGCCCCTGCGTCGCGGCGTCCAGCGCCATCTGCGCGCGATCGAAGCGCACCGCGTAGCGGTCCGGCGCGCGCCGGTCCGCATGCGCCGAGAACCAGTCGGGCCACTGCACCACGCTCACGTTGCTCTGGATCAGCGGTAGCTGCAGCAGCTGCTCCGGGCGCTTGAGCCGGTGCTCGCGGATGAAGGCGGGGCTCGCGACCGGGACGATGCGCTCCTCGAACAGGGGCTCGACCTCGAGGTCCGGCCACTGCGGCACGCCGTAGCGGATGTCGATGTCCGCCTGCCCCAGCGCGAAATCGCTGTGCGTGTGCGCGGCCGACAGGTTCAGCGAGATGTCGGGATAGGCCTGGGCGAAGGCGCGCAGCCGCGGCATCAGCCACAGGCTGGCCAGGCTGGGCGCGGAGTGCACGTACAGGCTGTTGCCCACGCCGTGCCGCAGGTCCTCGGTGGCCGCCGTGATGGCCGACAGCGCGCCGCCGACGCGCTCCAGGTATTGCTCGCCCGCCGCGCTCAGTCGCACGCCGTGCGCGCTGCGCTCGAACAGGCGCACGCCCAGGTCCGATTCCAGGCGGGCGACCTGGTGGCTGATGGCGGAAGCGGTGAGGTGCAGTTCCGCGGCGGCGAGGGCGAAGCTGCGCCGGCGCGCGACGGCCTCGAAGGCGAGCAGGTTGGCCACGGGCGGGATGGCAGGCATAGGGTGAACCCCGAGGTCACATGAAGAACCGTCATCCTAGCGTGAAGAACTATCGCTTGTCATCAGGCTAGCCGGCGCCGAACATTCGCCCGTCCCCCGCTTCCGCCGAACCCAACCCCCTCGCAGGAGATCCCCGAATGCTTCTCAAAGACAAAGTGGCCGTCATCACCGGCGGCGCCGGCAAGAACGGCCTGGGCTTCGCCACCGCGCGCTGCATGGCCGCGCAAGGCGCCCGGGTCGCGATCCTCGACCTCGCCCGCGCGGAGCCCGCCGGCGCCGCCGAACAGCTCGGTGCGGGCCACCTCGGCCTCGTGGCCGACGTGACCGACAAGGCCAGTTGCGAAGCCGCCGCCGCCGCGGTGCTGCGCGCGTTCGGCCGCATCGACGTGCTGGTGAACAACGCCGGCATCACGCAGCCCGTGAAGACGCTGGAGATCACGGGTGCCGACTACGACCGCATCCTCGACGTGAGCCTGCGCGGCACGCTGTACATGTCGCAGGCGGTGCTGCCCGCGATGCGCGCGGCGCACAGCGGCTCCATCGTCTGCATCTCCTCCGTGTCCGCGCAGCGCGGCGGCGGCATCTTCGGCGGCCCGCACTACTCCGCCGCCAAGGCGGGCGTGCTGGGGCTCGCGAAAGCGATGGCGCGCGAATTCGGCATCGACGGCATCCGCGTCAACAGCATCACCCCGGGCCTGATCGAGACCGACATCACGCAGGGCAAGCTGACGCCGCAGAAGAAGGCGGAGATCGCCGAGACGATCCCGCTGGCGCGCCTGGGCCGCGCCGACGACGTGGCCGGCGCATGCGTGTTCCTCGCCAGCGAACTGTCGCAGTACTGCACCGGCATCACGCTCGACGTGAACGGCGGCATGTTGATCCACTGAACCCGTTCCCCGACCGACCGAGGAGACAAATCCATGAAGCGATCCACTTTTACCCGCGCCGCTCTGGCGCTCGCCGCCGCCGCCGCGCTGCCCTTCGCCGCGCAGGCCCAACCCGTCAAGCTCACGCTGGGGCACGGCGCCGCGCCCGGCAATCCGCGCCACGAGGCTTCGGTCAAGTTCGCCGAGCTGGTGAAGGCGAAGACCGCCGGCCGCGTCGAGGTGCAGGTCGCGCCTTCCGCGCAGCTCGGTGACGATGCCGCGATGGTCACCGCGCTGCGCACCGGTGCGCTGGACCTGTCGGCCAACTCGCAGGGCGCGGTGGCCGCCGCCGTGCCGGAGTACGCGGCCTACGGCATGCCCTTCCTGTTCTCCACGCCGGCGCAGGCCTTCAAGCTGCTGGACGGCCCGCTGGGCAAGGAGCTCGCGGACCGCTCGGCGGAGAAGGGCCTGGTCGTCCTGGGCTACTGGGACAACGGCATCCGCCACATGACCAACAGCAAGCATGCAGTCACGAAGGTGGAGGACATGAAGGGCCTGAAGATGCGCACCCCGCCCGACGCCGTGCTGGTGGACATCATGCAGGCGCTGGGCGCCGAGGCGCAGCAGATCAAGTTCGCCGAGCTCTATGTCGCCTTGCAGCAGGGCGTGGTGGACGGGCAGGAGAACCCGCTGGTGAACATCCACGCCAGCAAGCTGTACGAAGTGCAGAAGCACCTGGCCCTGACCAGCCACATGTTCCAGATGACGCCCCTCCTCATGAGCAAGCGCACCTGGGACCGGCTGGCCGACGCGGACCGCAAGGCGATCCAGGCGGCCGCCACCGAGGCGACGGCGCTGCAGCGCAAGCTCTCGCAGGACGCCGACGACAAGCTGCTCGCCGACCTCAAGGCCAAGGGCGTGCAGGTGACCACCGTCGACAAGGCGGCGTTCTCGCGCGCCACGGCCAAGGTGGACGAGAAGTGGATCGCGGGCCCGATCGGCCCGTACGTCAAGAAGGTGCTCGCCGCCGCGCGCCCCAACTGAGGAAACGCCATGAACTTCCTCGAACGGACCGTGGTGGGTCTCTGCCAGGCGGTCCTCTGGATCAGCACGTCCGCGATCTTCGTGATCCTGGTCGCCAACACCGTGCTGCGGTATTCGACGGGCGCCAGCCTGCAGTGGGCCAACGAAGTGCCGGAACTCCTGTTCCCCTGGCTGGTGACGGCCGGCGTGGTGCTCGGGGCCCAGCACGGCTCGCACATCACCACCGCCTTCCTGGTGGAGAAACTGCCGCTGGCGCTGCGCCGCGCCGTCGGCACCGCCGGCTGGCTGGTCGTCGCCGGCCTGTACACGACGCTGAGCATCGCGACGTGGCGGATGCTGGCCATCGTGCACGACGAGAAGTCGCCCATCCTGCAGGTGCCCGGCTCCGTCACCTACGGCTGCGTGATGGCCGGCATGGCGCTGCTCGCGCTGCTGGGCCTGCAGTCCGCCTGGCGCGCCTGGCACGTGCGCAATGCCGAAGAAGCCACGCTGGTCGCGCACGACCCCGTGCCGCACTGGTAAGGAGAGAGTCCCATGAGCGCATTGATCCTCCTCGTCTTCCTCGGCGGCGCCGTGGCCGCGATCCCCATCGCCCACGCGCTGCTGGTCGCGGCGCTCACCGCCGCGGCCACCTCCGACCGCGTGCCGCTGGACCTGCTGGTGCAGCAGATGGTGGCGCAGGTCCAGAGCTTCCCGCTGATCGCGATTCCCTTCTTCATGCTCACCGGCTCGCTGATGATGGGCGGCCGGCTGGGCGAAGCGCTGATCGGCGTGCTGTCGACGCTGATCGGCCGCTTCCACGGCGGCCCGGGGCAGGTGGGGGTGCTGTCCTCCACGATCTTCGGCGGCGTCTCGGGTTCGGCGGTGGCCGACGCCTCCGCGATCGGCTCGCTGCTGATCCCCTGGCAGAAGCGCCTGGGCTACCCGCCGGCGTTCTCCGCCGCCACGCTCGCCGCGGCCGCCACGATCGACATCCTGATCCCGCCGTCGATCCCGATGATCCTGTTCGCGCTCTCCAGCAACACCTCGGTGGCCTCGCTGTTCGTGGCCGGCATCCTGCCGGGCCTCGTGATGTGCGCCGGCTTCATGGGCGTGTGCTGGTGGATCGGCAAGCGCCGCAACTTCCCGCGCGAGACGCGCAAGCTCGATTGGACGGTGTTCCGCACGCAGTTGCTGTACGCCTCGCCGGCCCTCGTGCTGCCGGTGCTGATCGTGATCTTCCTGCGCTTCGGCATCGCCACGCCGACCGAGGTGAGCGTGCTGTCGGCGCTCTATGCGGGAGCCGTGTCCGCGCTGGTCTACCGCGACCTGGGATTCAAGCGCCTGCATGCGGCGGTGACCGAGGCCGGACTGGCCACCGGCGTCGTCCTGCTGGTGATCATGGCCTCGGCCGCGATCGGCTGGCTGCTCACCTTCGACCGCATGCCCGACGGCGTCGTGCAATGGGCGCAGGCGCACCTGAGCACCGGCTGGAGCGTGATCCTGCTGATGAACGGCCTGATGCTGGTGTGCGGCATGTTCATCGACCTGCCCGCGGCCGTCCTGCTGCTCACGCCCGTCTTCGTGCCGCTCGCCAACGCCATCGGCATGGACCTCACGCAGCTGGGAATCATGATGACCGTGAACCTGGCGATCGGCCTGTACACGCCGCCGGTGGGCACCACGCTGTTCATCACCAGCGCCGTGGCCAAGGTCAGGGTGGGCGACACGGTGCGCGAGCTCGGTCCCTTCTACGCCGTCGCCTTCCTGGTGCTGGCGCTGGTCTCGTACGTGCCGGCCAGCATCCTCAAGTGACACGCCTTTCCCCTTCAGGAGAACCTCCCATGACTGAATCCCCCGAGACACTCGCCGCGCTGGCGCAGTGCGCGTACCGCATCCGCCGCTACGCGCTGCGCATGGGCGAGGTGCAGGGCCAGGGCTACATCGGCCAGGCGCTCGGCTACGCCGACGTGCTGGCGGTCGCCTACGGCCATGCGCTGCGCCTGCGGCCCGCCGAACCCGAGTGGGAAGGGCGCGACCGCTTCCTGCTCTCGCACGGCCACTACGCGATCGCCTTCTACGCGGCGCTGATCGAAGCGGGCATCGTGCCGGAGAGCGAACTGGAGACCTACGGCAGCGACGACAGCCGCCTGCCCATGTCCGGCATGGCCACGTACACGCCCGGCATGGAAATCTCTGGCGGCTCGCTGGGGCACGGCCTGGCTATCGCGGTCGGCATGGCGCTGGGCCTGCGGCAGAAGAAGAACCCCGCGTTCGTCTACAACTCCATGTCGGACGGCGAACTGGACGAAGGCTCCACCTGGGAGGCCGCCATGGGCGCCGCGCACCACGGCCTGGCCAACCTGATCTGCCTGGTGGACATCAACAACCAGCAGGCCGACGGCCCCTCGGGCAAGGTCCTGGGCTTCGAGCCGCTGGCCGACAAGTGGGCCGCGTTCGGCTGGCACGTGCAGCGCGTCGACGGCAACGACCTGGCCGCCGTGCTGCGGGCCTTCGACGCGGCCCGCAACGCCACGGTGGTCCAGCCGCGCGTGATCCTGTTCGACACGCTCATGGGCAAGGGCGTGCCCTTCCTCGAGCAGCGCGAGAAGAACCATTTCATCCGGGTCGATCCGCCCGAGTGGCAGCAAGCCATCGAAGTCCTGGACCAGTCGCAGCCCGAGGAGGCCCTGCAATGAACACCGTCGCCGAAAAGAAACCCCGCCTGACCACCTCGGCGATGATCGCCTCCATCGCCGCCGAGGGGCAGCGCGTGAAGGCCGCGCCGTTCGGCAAGGCGCTGGTCGAACTCGCCGCCACGCGGCCCGAGATCGTGGGCCTGACCGCGGACCTGGCGAAGTACACCGACCTGCACCTGTTCGCGCAGGCCTACCCCGGGCGCTTCTTCCAGATGGGGATGGCGGAGCAACTGCTGATGGCCGCGGCGGGTGGCCTGGCGAAGGAGGGACTCGTTCCCTTCGCCACCACCTACGCGGTGTTCGGCACGCGGCGCGCCTACGACTTCATCCACCAGGTGATCGCCGAGGAAAACCTCGACGTGAAGATCTGCTGCGCCCTGCCGGGCCTGACCACCGGCTACGGTCCGAGCCACCAGGCCACCGAGGACATCGCCATGATGCGCGGCGTGCCCGGCATGACGATCGTGGATCCCTGCGACGCCCTCGACATCGAACAGGCGGTGCCGCAGATCGCCGCGCACAAGGGCCCCGTGTACATGCGCCTGCTGCGCGGCAACGTGCCGCTGGTGCTGGACGAATACGACTACCGCTTCGAGCTGGGCAAGGCCAAGCTGCTGCGCGACGGCGCGGACGTGCTCGTGATCTCCAGCGGCTTCATGACCATGCGCGCGCTGGAGGCGGCGCAGGACCTGGCGCAGGACAAGGTCGGCGTCGCGGTGCTGCATTGCCCCACGATCAAGCCGCTGGACGAGGCGGCCATCATCGAGGCGGTGCGCTACCGCCATCGGCTGGTGGTGGTGGCCGAGAACCACTCCGTGGTCGGCGGCCTGGGCGAGAGCGTCGCCAGCGCCTTGCTGCGGCATCGCGTGCAGCCGGCCGGCTTCCAGTTGGCCGGCCTGCCGGATGCCTTCCTGGACGCCGGCGCCCTGCCGACGCTGCACGAGCGCTACGGCATCAGCCGCGAAGCGCTGGGTGCGCGCATCAAGGGCTGGCTGGGCTGATGAGGGCGCGAACGCACCGGCGCCGGTGCGTTCGCGGTTCGCCCTATCTCGCCGCGGCGGGGAAGGGCGGCAGCTTGCCGATGTCGCGCGGGTCGTGCTGGATGATGACGGTCGCCTTCAGGTTCTTCTCGATCTGCTTCAGGCGGTCGAGCGAGGCGATCGTCTCCGCGCGGTCGTAGTTGAAGCTCGGCACGCCGTTGTTCTGGTAGTTCTCGTGGAAGTGCGCCGCGTCGCCGCTCAGGAGCACGGGGCCTTTCTCCTTCAGGCGCACCAGCAGGGCCTGGTGGCCGGGGGTGTGGCCGGGCGTGCGCAGGATGATGACCGTCCCGTCGCCGAAGACGTCCTTGTCCGCCGCCTGCGTTTCGAGCTTGCCGCCGCCGCTGATCCAGTGCGTGAAGCCCGCGACGTTGGCGCCGGCCATGGGCTTGGGCGCTGTGAGCGCGGCCCACTCGCGCTCGCCGATCAGCAGCGTGGCGTTGGGCAGCGAGCCGAGCTGGCCGGTGTGGTCGGCGTGGAAATGGCTGATGCCGACGAACTTCACCTGCTCGGGCCTCACCTTCAGCTGCGCGAGCTGGTCCAGCAGGGTCACGGTCGGCGCGTTCGGGTTCGAACCAGGCAGGTAGCCCGTGTCCCAGACCATGTAGTCGTCGCCGTGCCGGATCAGGTAGCAGCTGAACGTGAAGGGCACGCGCGGCTCGGTGTACGCGAAGGTGTCGCTGAAGCGGCGCTGGTCGTTGAAGCCGTTGCCGCATTCGAGCCGCGTCAGGGTCAACTCGGCGGCTGGCTGCGCCGCCGCGGCAAGGGCGCCCAGGGCGCTGGCGATCACGAGTGCATGAAGCGTCCGTCGCATCGGTGTCTCCAGGGGACGAGGAATGCGGATCGGGCGAGAGTGTGCCTGAAACCTGCCGTGTCGACAGCGCGGCGATCACGTCCGCACTGCAGACCATGACAATGGACAGGCAAGTCGGTAGCCTCCGGTCCTCGTGACGAGTGGAGAACGCCCATGGTCAGCAAGAACACCATCTGCCTCTGGTACGACGGCACCGCCCTCGAGGCCGCGCAGTTCTACGCGAAGACCTTTCCCGACAGCGCCGTGCAGGCCGTCCATCGCGCCCCGGGCGACTACCCCGCCGGCAAGGAGGGCGATGTCTTGACGGTCGAGTTCACCGTCATCGGCATCCCCTGCCTGGGCCTGAACGGCGGGCCCGTGTTCAGGCATACCGAGGCGTTCTCGTTCCAGGTGGCGACCGAGGACCAGGCCGAAACCGATCGCCTGTGGAATGCGATCGTCGGCAACGGCGGCCAGGAAAGCGCGTGCGGCTGGTGCAAGGACAGGTGGGGCCTGTCGTGGCAGATCACGCCACGGGCGCTGACGGAGGCGATCGCCGATCCCGATCGCGCGGCGGCCAAACGTGCCTTCCAGGCGATGATGGAGATGACGAAGATCGACATCGCCACCATCGAGGCGGCGCGAAGGGGCTGAGGCCGCGGGCCGCGCCCGGGGGCCCATCGGCAAGGCTGGGCCACGATCGCCAGCGCAGCAGCAACGCGCGGCGCCCGCCGCTGCTTCAATGGCCTACACTCGGCCCTCCTTGGCTCCCGTCTCCCCTCCCAACGATGAACAAGTCCGAACTCGTGCAGTCCCTGGCCGACGCCACTGAACAGTCCCAAGCCGCAGCGTCCAGGAGCCTCGACGCCCTCATCAAGATCGTGTCCCAGGAACTCGCCAATGGCGGCGAGGTGGTGATTCCCGGCTTCGGGAGCTTCAAGAGGGCGGAACGCGCCGAGCGTTCGGGCCGCAATCCCCAGACCGGCGCAGCCATCACGATCGCCGCCTCCACGACCGTGAAGTTCGTCCCCGGCGCGGCGCTGAAGGCGGCCATGAAGACCAGGGCCGCCTGACGACGGGGGCGGCCGTCGATGCACCGCCCTCGCGTTCAGGATCGTCTCGGCCTGGAGTAGCGCGACCGCTGCCCGCCGGAGGATGCGATGAAATTCCTGTGCCTGGCCTATGGTGACGAAGCGGGCTGGCAGGCCTTGAGCAAGTCCGAGAAAGAGGACGTGCTCGCGGCGGACGCCGTGATCCGCGAACGTGGCAACCTGATGGCCGCGGTGCGCCCGGAGGTCCGCACGGTGCGCAACTGGAATCGCGAACTGGTCGTGACGCAGCAGCCGTACGCGCAGCACGCCTTGCCGCTGGCGGGCTTCTCGGTGATCGAGGCTGGCTCCATCGAGGAAGTGATCGCGCTCGTGGCCCAGACACCCTGCGCGCGCGCCGCGGGATACATCGAGGTCAGGCCGTTCCTCGATATTCCGGCCGGCTGATCGCTCGCGGCGAGCATCGGCCCGGCTGACCGCGGAGACGGTGGACATCGATCTACTACTCTCCCGAGGCGGCGCCAAGCGCCAGGCCATTCTGTAGAACTCCGGCGCACGGACACGACACGGGAGGCTCCATGAGGCAGGACGCCGCACGGGAGTGGAACGCCGATCCGCAACTGCGCGCCTGGGTGCGCGAACGCCGCGCCGCCTGGCCCGCGGACGGCGCCGGGCCGCCTCCGCCGGCACAGGACGGCCGCGCGGAAGAAGCTCCCTGGGGCCTGGCTTTCTCGGGCGGCGGCATCCGGAGCGCCACCTTCTGCCTGGGCCTGGCAAGCGGCCTCGCGAGCAGGCGCCTGTTCCATCGCTTCGACCTGCTGTCGACCGTCTCCGGCGGCGGGTACATCGGCGCAGCCCTGGGCAAGTTGTACACCGCGACGCAGGCCGGCCCGCACGAGGTGGAGGAGCGCCTCGGCGACATGGGCGACACGTGGTTCGTGTGGTGGCTGCGCGCGACCAGCCGTTACCTCACGCCGCGCGGGACCAGCGACCTGCTGACGGGGCTGACCGCCTACCTGCGCAACATGTTCGCGGTGCACTTGGAGCTCGGCCTGCTCCTCATGGTGCTCGGTGCCGCGCTCGGCTTGTTCAACCTCTTCGCGTGGCAGGCGATCTACACCATGTTCGTCCACCACCCGGAGCGCCTGCCGACACTGGGACTCCTCTTCCACCCCGGGCTCTCCACGCTGTGGCTGCTGGCGGTCGTGCCGCTGCTCGCCTGCGTGCCGCTGATGGCCGCCTACTGGTCGGTCCCGGCCCGCCGGGAGCCGCGGCAGGTCTGGCGCGAGGCCTTCGTGGCCGTGTTGCTGTTCCTGCTCGCCGGCGCGGCCGGCTTCGTGGCGGCGCATCCGGAGTTCCTGGGCGAGCAGCGCGACGGCTCGCTGCGGCTGTTCTCGGGCGTGGCCTGCCTGCTGGCGCTGCTCGCCGCGCCTGCACCCTTGCTCGCCCTCGCCGCCGGCCGCAGGCCGAAGGCCTCCGGCGGCCGGGAGGAGGCTCCCGACCTCCAGCCACACCCCGCGCCGGCGGCCAAGGGCGCATGGACCGACTACCTCGCCGCCTTCGCCCGCACCACCATCGATACCGGCCGCTCTGCGGAGCAGCGCAACGTGCTGACGAAATGGCTGTCGTGGTGCGTCGCCGGCGTGGCGGTCCTGCTGTTGCTCGGACTGGTGGACCGCCTGGCGTGGTTCGTCGCGTTCGAGCGGCGCCACTACACCTACGTGCTGCCCGTGGTCCTGGCGATCGCCCTTGGCGTGGCCCGCAGCCTCGCCGCGCAACTGCCCACGCAGAACGCCGCGACGGCGGTGAGCGGGCGGATCCTCTTCCGGGTCGCCGAGGGAGCCGGCCTGCTCCTGTTCCTGCTGGTCGCGGTGTTCTGGGTCGCCCTCGTGTATCGGGTGGCGGTCATCAACCTGTTTGCGCCCTTTCCGGTCGGTGACCTGCTGTGGAGCGACACGCGGCGGGTGCTGGCGATCCTGCTGCTGCTGCCGCTCGCCTACATCGTGGTCACGGCCGGGAAGCGGGAATTCGCCAATCTCTCCTCGCTGCACATGTTCTACCGGGCGCGGCTCGCACGCAGCTACCTCGGCGCGGCCAACGGCGAGCGCTTTCGCGTGGGCAAGGCCGAAGCCGCGCGGGCCAGCGACCCGCTCGCCCGCGTGCGCGTGCAGGACCTGACCGAAGTCGCCAACCGGCGCACGGTCTACCAGGTCGACCCGGGCGACGGCATCACCCTCGACGCGTACGCGCCGCACCGCAGCGGCGGTCCCGTGCACATCCTCAACGTCACGGTCAACCAGACCTGGGATCCCCTCGGCGGCCTGTTCAACCAGGACCGCAAGGGCCAGTACCTCTCCGTGACGACCGGCGGCCGCTACCGGGTGGACGGCTACCCCTGGGACATCGACAGCTCGTTCGGCGCGGCGCAACTGCCGGCGTGGATGGCGATCTCGGGCGCCGCGTTCGCGCCGGGCCTGGGCGGCCAGACCTCGCGCGGCCTCGCCGTGCTGCTGTTCATGGCCGGCGTGCGGCTCGGCTACTGGTGGGAGAAGAAGCCGGGGCCGAAGTACGCTCCGCTCAAGTACCAGCTGCTGCTGCGCGAGGCCTTCGCCCGCTTCGGCGGCACCGATGATGCGTTCTGGTACCTGAGCGACGGCGGCCACTTCGAGAATACCGGGGCGTACACGCTGCTGCGCGAACGCGTGCCGCTGATCGTGGTGGCCGATGCCGCCGCGGACCCGCGCTACGAGTTCGAGGACCTGGAGAACCTGGTGCGCAAGGCCCGCATCGACCTGCAGGCCGAGATCGAGTTCATGGACATCCGGCCCCGCGCGATGGGGGAGGGCGAAGCAGCGCCGGCGGAGCCCGACCCGCTGCGCTTCCTCGGCTCGCTCCAGCAGCTGGGCGATCCCGACAGCGATACCTGCATCGCCCCGGCGCGGATCACGTACGCGGACGCGAGCACGGGCTGGCTGCTGTACGTGAAGCCGAACATGTTCGGCAGCCTGCCGCTCGACCTGATCAACTTCAAGCGCGACAACCCGGCGTTTCCGCAGGAGCCGACCACCGACCAGTTCTTCAGCGAGGCGCAGTGGGAAAGCTACTTCCGGCTCGGGCGCGAACTGGGCCAGCAGGTGGACGGCGACGTGCTGCAGCAGCTGCTGGCTGGCGCGCTCGCGTCGCGCGTGGTCCGCGCCGAGTCGCAGCCGGGCGAGCCGGCCGCCGCGGGGGGAGATGCCGGCAAGGGCGGCGACAAGCGGCCCTTCACGGCCCGTTTCCCGCGCGCGGCGAGCCTGGCGAAGTCGGGCCTGAGCCTCACCGCGCTGGCGGCGGCACTGGCCACTGGCAGCCAGATCTGGGACAAGTTCTCCGAAACCCGCAGGTCACGGCAGGACGCCTACGTGGCGGAAATCGGCGCCATCTCGGTGCTGCACGAGCGGCTCGCGGGGGGTGACGCGAAAGGCACGCTGCCGGAGCTGACGGCCAAGTTCGCCCTGCTGGCGCGTCGCTATTGCCGCGACGGAGACCGGGAGATCGCCGCGGACACGCAGACCGCCGGCATGTTCTTCGATGTGGCGGCGCGCTGCGCGCGTCGTGCCGAAGTCGGGGACGATGCGGCGATGACGCCGGCGTGCAACCTGCTGCAGGACGCGAAGGTCCGCGCCTGCCTGGCTGGCGGCGAGCGACTCGGGCAGCCGGTGTACTGGGCCGTCGACTACACCGATCCGCAGTGGGCGCGCGGGCGCGTGGAGGCGGCCAGGGGCGAGGGCACGCTCCCGCAGGCGACCGTGAGCGCAGCGGCGACTGCGCCGGCGACGGCGCCGGCGACGGCTCCGGCTCCGGCTCCGGCTCCGGCTCCGGCTCCGGCTCCGGCTCCGGCTCCGGCTCCGGCTCCGGCCCCGGCGCCTGCCACGACCGGCACCACCGCGGCCACGGCCCCGCCGCTGGCAACCGCGCCCGCGCCGGCCGTGGTGGCGGCCGCCACTGGCGCAACGAAGGCCGTGCGCGCACCGGCGTCCGTGCCCGAAGCCGCCGGCCCGTGCTCCGACAGGCTGGTCTACCTGCAGATCTACGGCGCCGAGCAGCGCAGCGAAGCCGAGGCGTGGAGGACGGCGCTGCGCGCCGAAGGCGCGCGCGTGCCCGGAATCGAGGACGTCGTCGCCACCGCGCAGCGGCAAGGCCGCACGCCGCCGCGCCCCGTGGCCGCGCCCACCGCCATCTACCACACCGACGCCGAGCAGCGTTGCGCGGCCCACATGCAGGACGTACTGGAACGTGTGGCCCCCGCGCGAAAGGGTGAACGCATCGTCGCGCGGCCGCTCGCGCGCGGGCTGGTGGGGGCGAAAGGCGTCGTCGAGGTCTGGCTGCCCGCGCCGCAGCCCGATTCGGCCGCGCCCGGCGCGAACCAGCCAGCCAGGTAAGCCAGGTCAGCCCGTTCGACCAGGAGAACGAATGGGCATCGACTCCTTGCAGGACCAGCGCCCGATGGAGATGAGCGGCAACCCGAACCCCTGATCGCGCGGCCGATGAAGTCGACGCCCTCCGGGCGCTGAGACAATCCGGGCGTGAACGACTTGCCCGGGGGGACGGCACCGCGCTGCGCGCGAACCTGTTCGAGATCACGGGGGAACTCATGGGCCTCGCGGAGCCTGCCTGCGAACTCGCGCCCGAGCGGGCGCCGCCTCCGAAGGAGAAACTGGAAACGGCGCTGGGCGTGCAGGTCAAGACGCTCAATTCGGCCTCCCTGCTGTTCTCCAGGACCTACCTGGACGACGCCTCGAGGGTGGTGAACATCTTCGGCGGGCTGGCCCGCTATCCCACGCACGTTCCCTGCGAGTCGCGGCAACTGGTCTCTTCCCTCGCGGACTACCTGACCCATCGCACCAGGGAAGAAGTCCTGCCGGGGAACGTGCCTCGCTGGTCCGGCTTCGTCCCCCTGCCCATGGGCATCGACGAAATCGATCGCATGGGCTCCGTCGAATACGCGAAACGCAATCTCGATCGTTGGGGTGCATCGCAGGCACGCCGATAGAATCGACAGGGCGCCCCGCAGGGGCCCTGCCCGCGGTGGCGCATCCGGGGTGGGCGCTTCCATGACGGACAGATGAGGCCACCCGGGAGCAAGCCATGAGCGACGCCATCTCCGCCCTCGACACGCCCGCCGCCCTCGTCGACGCGCGGCGCATGCGGGACAACATCGAGCGCATGCAGGCCCGCATGGATGCGCTGGGCGTGAAGTTCCGTCCCCACGTCAAGACCTCCAAGTGCCTGCCGGTCGTGCAGGCGCAGATTGCCGCGGGTGCGCAGGGCATCACGGTGTCCACGCTGAAGGAGGCCGAGCAGTTCTTCGCCGCCGGCATCACGGACATCCTTTACGCGGTGGGCATCGTGCCGTCCAAGCTCGCGCAGGTGCTCGCGCTGCGCCGGCGCGGCTGCGAGCTGAAGGTCATCACCGACAGCGTGGCCGGCGCGCAGGCGATCGCGCAGTTCGGCCGGGAGCATGGCGAAGCGTTCGAGGCCTGGATCGAGATCGACGTGGACGGCCACCGCTCCGGCATTCCGCCCGAGGGGGAGGCGCTGCTGGCGGTCGGGCGCGCGCTGCACGAAGGCGGCATGCGCCTCGGCGGCGTGATGGCGCATGCCGGCTCCAGCTACGACTGCGACGAGCCGCCAGCCCTGCGCCGGGTCGCGGAGCAGGAGCGCAGCGGCACCGTGCGCGCCGCCGAGCGGCTGCGGCAGGCAGGCCTGCCCTGTCCCGTGGTGAGCGTGGGCTCCACGCCGACGGCGCTCTCCGCGCAGCACCTCGAGGGCGTCACGGAAGTGCGCGCGGGGGTCTATGTGTTCTTCGACCTCGTGATGCACAACGTCGGGGTGTGCGGCCTGGAGGACATCGCGCTGTCGGTGCTCACCACCGTGATCGGCCACCAGGAGGAAAAGGGCTGGGCCATCGTGGACGCGGGCTGGATGGCCATGAGCCGCGACCGCGGCACGGGCAGCCAGAAGCGCGACTTCGGCTACGGGCAGGCGTGCACGCAGGACGGCGAGCCGATCGCCGGCTACGTCCTGGCCAGTGCCAACCAGGAGCACGGCATCCTGTGCCGGGCGGAAGGCGTCGACCGGGAGATCGCCGCGCGCTTTCCGGTCGGCACGCGCCTGCGCATCCTGCCGAACCATGCCTGTGCCACGGCGGCGCAATTCCCCGAATACCACGCGATGGTTCCCGGCGGCGAGGTGGAAACCTGGCCGCGCTTCTACGGCTGGTAAGGAGGGCGCCGATGGACCCCGTGAGATTCGTCAACCCCAGCGGAAACGCCGCGCCGGGCGGCCACTATTCGCATGCAACGGTGGCGAACGGCTTCGTGTTCGTCTCCGGCCAGCTGCCCATCACCGCCAGCGGCAAGAGGCTCGTCGATGCGAGCTTCGCCGAGCAGGCGCGGCAGGTGCTTGCCAACGTGGCCGCCATCCTGCAGGCGTGCGGCAGCGGCGTCGACCGGCTCGTGCAGGTGCGCGTCTACGTCGACACGCTGGAGCACTGGCCCGAGTTCGACGCCATCTATGCGCAGTGGGCCGGAGCCAGCCGTCCGAGCCGGGCGGTCGTGCCCACCGGGGCGCTCCATCACGGGCTCAAGGTGGAAGTCGAGGCGGTCGCGCTGGCTGCCGGCTGATCCGGCGCTCAGAGCGCCTGGGCCACCGTGGCCAGCTCCACGCGGGTGGACAGCGCCTTGAGCGCGATCGCGTGCAGCATCTCGCTCACGGTGGTGCACGCATCGCCGAGAACGGTCACCTTGCGGTAGTCGTCGGCGCGGCGCGAGATGGCCGTGTGGGTGACGCAGTTCTGGGTCATCATGCCGCAGACCAGGAGCTCGTCGACGCCCAGCCCTTGCAGCGTTTCGTGCAGGGTGGTGGCATGGAAGGCGTCGGCATGGGCCTTGGTGACGACCGGTGCATCCCCCGCGGCTGCACGGATGCGGTCGTGGATCTGCACGCCATGCGTGCCTGCGTTGAAGAACGGCGACGGTCCGCCGGCCACGTGCTGCACGCACACGACCGGCAGGCCCCTCGCGCGCGCGGCGTGGATCGCCTGCTCCGTCGCGGCCAGCGCCCGCTCGGGGTTCCAGAGCGGGTAGGCGCCGCCGGGGAAGTAGTCGTTCTGCACGTCGATGACGACGAGTCCGGGCCTGGCCATGGCGTTCTCCTTGGGTGGGTCGGTTGCGATGCCTGCATTGTTCCCGCCGTCTCCCATCCTGGCGACTGGCCCGAAGACGGAAACCGATAAGATCGGGCCAACCTTCCGCCGTCCCCCATGCGCTCGCCCGCAGTCCCCTTCCTCGTCGCGGTCGTCGCGTTCGACCGCGTCAATCCCTTCCACCTCTCCGTCCCCTGCGTCGTGTTCGGCGACTCCGGCGCGTTCGAGGTCGTCGTGTGCGCGGCGGAGCCCGGGCCGCTGCGCACCCGCGCGGGCTTCGGCCTGACCGATCTCGCACCCCTGTCCGTGCTGAGGAAAGCCGATGCGATCGTCGTCCCGAGCTGGCGTGACGTCGACGAGCCCGCGCCCGGGCGCCTGCTCAAGGCCCTGCGCGAGGCGCATGCACGCGGTGCGCGGATCGTCGGCCTGTGCCTCGGGGCGCACGTGCTCGCGCAGGCAGGCCTGCTGGATGGCCGGCGCGCGACCACGCACTGGGAATACGCCGCGGGCATGGCGCAGCGTTTCCCGACGGTGCAGGTCGACGCCGACGTCCTGTACGTGGAGGATGGCCGGGTCCTGACCTCCGCGGGCACCGCGGCCGGACTCGATGCCTGCCTGCATCTCGTGCGCCAGCATCTCGGCGCGGCCGAGGCCAATCGCGTCGCCCGCAGGCTGGTCGTCCCGCCCCACCGCGAAGGCGGGCAGGCCCAGTTCATCGAGCAGCCCCTGCCCCGGACGGCGGGCGGCACCCGCATGGCACGCCTGATGGATTCCGTGCGCAGGCGGCTCGGGGAGCCGCACAGCCTGGACAGCCTCGCGGCAGAAGCGAGGATGAGCCGGCGCACTTTCACCCGTCACTTCAAGGCGCTGACGGGGACCACGGTGCAGTCGTGGCTGCTGTCGGAGCGGCTGGCGTTGTCGCAGCGCCTGCTGGAAGAGACGGACCAGCCGATCGAGCGCATCGGCGAGATGGCCGGCTTCGGCTCCACCGTCTCGCTGCGCCATCACTTTCGCCGCGCTTTCGGCGTCGCGCCGCTCGCGTGGCGGCGCAGTTTCCGCGCAGTGCGGCAGCCTTCGCGCGCCTAGGAACCGTCCTCCTCGCCCGCGCCCACCCACGCCTGGTCCAGGCGCTGCATGTTCTCCAGCATCTTGAGCAGGTAGTGCAGCATGTGCGCGAGGTCGTTCACCGAGAAGTCGCCCAGGATGTCGCCGTAGTAGGCGCGGATCTTCGGCAGCGCCTGCACCTGCCAGAGATGGCGGCCCGAGTCCGTCATCGTGACGAGGCGCGAGCGGCGGTCCTGGCCGTCCGGAGCGATCGCCAGGTGGCCGTCGCGCTCCATGCGGCCGATCAGGCCCGACAGGTTCTGCCGGCTGACCATCAGGTACTTGGCCAGGTCGCCCATGCTCATGCCGGCCGCGGCCTGCTCGCGCGACAAGGCGCCGAGCACCGCCCACTGCTGCGTGGTGAGCCCCTCCGCCTCGACGGCGCGCGTGCCCGTTTTATGCAACATATTGGCACATTGATACAAGCGGAAGAACAGCCGGTTGGCCAGCTCCATCTTCGCGTCTGCCGGCTCGGCCTTGCTTTTGGTGCTCTTGTGACTAGGGTTAACCATGATTTTCCCGCAGCGAAATCTTACTTGCACCCGGGCGGGCGAGCAACTACACTTACGACAACATATTGACCTATATCGGATCGCTCCACCAGCGGAAGCGGTCTGCGACCCAACCCATCGAAAGGATCATGATGCAACGCTTCCAGGACAGGACCGTGGTCGTCACCGGCGGCGGCGGCGGAATCGGCGGCGCGACCTGCCGGCGCTTCGCCGCCGAGGGCGCCCGGGTCGCGGTGTTCGACCTCGACCCCGACGCGGCCGAGAAGGTCGCCGGCGCGATCCGCGACGAGGGCGGGCGCGCCCAGGCCTTCCGCTGCGACATCACCGACCGCGCCAGCGTCGATGCCGCGGTCGCCGAGTGCGAGGCGCGCCTCGGCCCCATCGACGTGCTGGTCAACAACGCCGGCTGGGATGTCTTCAGGCCCTTCACCAGGACCGAGCCCGCGCAGTGGGACAAGCTGATCGCCATCAACCTGACTGGCGCGCTGCACATGCACCACGCGGTGCTGCCCGGCATGGCCAGCCGCAAGAAGGGCCGCATCGTCAACATCGCGTCGGATGCCGCGCGCGTCGGCTCGTCGGGCGAGGCGGTCTACGCGGCCTGCAAGGGCGGGCTGGTGTCCTTCTCCAAGACCATCGCGCGCGAGCACGCCCGCCAGGGCATCACCGTCAACGTGGTCTGCCCCGGCCCGACCGACACCGCGCTGTTCGCGGAATACAAGGAAGGCGCGGGCAATCCCGAGAAGCTGATGGAGGCCTTCACGCGTTCGATTCCGCTCGGCCGCATCGGCCAGCCCGGCGACCTGCCCGGCGCGGTGCTGTTCTTCGCCAGCGACGACGCCGGCTACATCACCGGCCAGGTGCTCAGCGTGTCCGGCGGCCTGACCATGAACGGCTGACGCCTGCCACTTCCCCCTTTCCTGGAGACGACGACATGAACTTCGAAGACATCCTGTACGAGGTCCGCAACAACGTGGCGTGGATCACGATCAACCGCCCGGAGAAGATGAACGCGTTCCGCGGCACGACCTGCGACGAGATCATCAAGGCGCTGAACAAGGCGGGCTACGACAGGAATGTGGGCTGCATCGTGCTGGCCGGCGCCGGCGACCGCGCCTTCTGCACCGGCGGCGACCAGTCGGCGCACGACGGCAACTACGACGGCCGCGGCACCATCGGCCTGCCGATGGAGGAACTGCACACCGCCATCCGCGACGTGCCCAAGCCGGTGATCGCGCGCGTGCAGGGTTTCGCCATCGGCGGCGGCAACGTGCTGTGCACGATCTGCGACCTGACCATCTGCTCCGACAAGGCGATCTTCGGCCAGGTCGGCCCGAAGATGGGCTCGGTGGACCCGGGCTACGGCACCGCCTTCCTGGCCCGCGTGGTGGGCGAGAAGAAGGCGCGCGAGATCTGGTACCTGAACCGCCGCTATACGGGCGAGCAGGCCGTGGCCATGGGCCTCGCGAACGTCTGCGTGCCGCACGCGGAACTGGATGCGACCGTGCAGCAATGGGCCGAGGAGATCTGCGAACGCAGCCCCACCGCCATCGCGATCGCCAAGCGCAGCTTCAACATGGACACCGCGCACCAGAGCGGCATCGCCGGCATGGGCATGTACGCGCTCAAGCTGTTCTACGACACCGAGGAGTCGCGCGAAGGCGTGAACGCCCTGAAGGAAAAGCGCAAGCCCGAGTTCCGCAAGTACGCCAAGTAAGGGAGCCGGGCGATGAATCCCTACCTCGACGAAGACCTGCAGGCGCTGGGCGAGCATGCGCGCCGCTTCGCCAGCCGCCGCGTGGCACCGGGTTTCCTGGAACGCGACCACACCCGCGTGCTGGACCGCCAGTTGATGCACGAAATGGGCGAGATGGGGTTCATCGCGCCCGAGCTGCCGGAGGAATTCGGCGGGCAGGGCATGGGCTGCCTGGCCGCCGGCGTCGTGCACGAGGAGATCGCCCGCGCGGACCTGAGCCTCTCCTACATCAACCTGCTGGCATCGCTCAACGGCCAGATCCTGGCGCAGCACGGCCAGCCGGAGGTGGCGAAGCCCTGGCTGCGCAAGCTCACGCAGGGCAAGGCGCTGCTGGCCATCGCCCTGACGGAGCCGCGCGGCGGCTCGGATGCGGCCAACCTGCGGCTGCGCGTGGAGCGCGTCGGCGACGACTACGTGATCAACGGCGAGAAGACCTCGATCTCGGCCGCCGACCAGGCCGATGCGGTGGTGGTGTTCGGCCGCACGGGCACGGTGGAATCGGGCGCGCACGGCGTGACCGCGCTGCTGGTGCCCACCGACGTGCCGGGCCTCACCCGCAACCGCTTCGACTGCCACGGCCAGCGCGCCATCGGCCGCGGCTCGCTGTTCTTCGAAAACGTGCGGATTCCGGTGGACCACCGCCTGGGCGACGAGAACAAGGGCTTCGTGCAGGTGATGCAGGGCTTCGACTTCTCGCGCGCGCTGATCGGGCTGCAGGTGCTGGCCGTCGCTCGCGTGGCGCTGGAGGAGACCTGGGAGTACGTCGCCCAGCGCGAGGCCTTCGGCAAGCCGCTGGCGGCCTTCCAGGGCGTCTCGCATCCGCTGGCCGACTTCGACACGCAGGTCGAAGGCGCCCGCCTGCTGTGCCTGCAGACCCTGTGGCTCAAGGACAAGGGCCTGCCGCACACCGCCGAGGCGGCGATGTGCAAGTGGTGGGGCCCCAAGCTCGCCTACGACGTGGTCCACCAGTGCCTGCTGTCCTTCGGCCACGGCGGCTACGACCGCGGCGTGATGGAGCAGCGCCTGCGCGACGTGCTCGGCTTCCAGCTCGGCGACGGCACGGCGCAGATCATGAAGACGATCGTCGCCCGCACCCGGGCCGGCCGCAAGGCCGTTCCCGCCTGAACAACCGAAGCGCACCAAGACGCCCCAGGAGACCAGCGAATGCGATTCGACCCCGTCCTCATTCCGCCCCGCCGCGCCCGCATGGTCGAACAGGGCCACTGGCGTGACCGCACCATCAACGACGACCTCGATGCCTGCATCGCGGCGTGCCCGGACAAGACCGCCCTGACGGCCTACCGCGCCGATTCCGGCGAGGTCACGCGCATGACCTACCGCGAGCTGGGGCGCATGGCGGACCGCATCGCCGTCGGCCTGGCGCGCCTGGGTGTGGGGCGGGACGACGTGGTGGCCTGCCAGCTGCCCAACTGGTGGCAGTTCACGCTGGTCTATCTGGCCTGCTCGCGCATCGGCGCGGTGATGAATCCGCTGATGCACATCTTCCGCGAGCGCGAGCTGGGGTTCATGCTCAGGCACGGCGAGGCCAGGGTCCTGATCGCGCCGCGCCAGTTCCGCGGCTTCGACTTCGAGCAGATGGTGCAGGGACTGCAGCCCTCGCTGCCGGACCTGAAGCACGTCGTGATCGTCGACGGAAGCGGCGCCAACAGCTTCGAGCAGCTGCTGTCCGGCCCCGCCTGGGAGGATGCTCCCGATGCCGCGGCGATCCTGCGTGCCAGCCGGCCCGGCGCCGACGACATCACGCAGTTGATCTACACCTCGGGCACGACGGGCGAGCCCAAGGGCGTGATGCACAGCGCCAATACGCTCATGGCCAACATCGTTCCCTACGCGCAGCGCCTGGCGCTGGGCGCCGACGACGTGGTGCTGATGGCCTCCCCGATGGCGCACCAGACCGGCTTCATGTACGGCCTGATGATGCCCGTGATGCTGCGCGCGGGTGCGGTCCTGATGGACGTCTGGGAGCCGAAGCGGGCGATCGAGGTGATCCGCACGGAAGGCTGCACCTTCACCATGGCGTCCACGCCCTTCCTCGGCGATCTCACGCGCACCGTTGCCGAAGCCAAGACGCCCGTGCCCTCCCTGCGCACCTTCCTGTGCGCGGGCGCGCCCATTCCCGGGCCGCTGGTGGAGCAGGCGCGCAGCGTGCTGGGCAGCAAGATCGTCTCCGCCTGGGGCATGACGGAGAACGGCGCCGTGACGACGATCCGCCTGGAGGACGACGACGAGCGCGCCTTCACGACCGACGGCCTGCCGCTGCCCGGCGTCGAGGTGAAGGTGGCGGACGAAGCCGGCGATCCCGTGCCGGCCGGCCAGCCGGGGCGGCTGCTGGTGCGCTCCTGCTCCAACTTCGGCGGCTACCTCAAGCGGCCGCAGTGGAACGGCACCGACGCCGAGGGCTGGTTCGACACCGGCGACCTCGCGCGCATGGACGCGCAGGGCTACATCCGCATCACGGGGCGCAGCAAGGACGTGATCATCCGCGGCGGCGAGAACATCCCGGTGGTGGAGATCGAATCGCTGCTGTACCGCCATCCGGCGATCGCGATGGCGGCCATCGTGGCCTATCCCGACGAGCGCCTGGGCGAACGGGCCTGCGCGGTCGTGGTGCCGAAACCGGGGCAGGGCCTGCAGATGGCCGACATGGTGAGCTACCTCAAGGACCAGAAGGTGGCACTCCAGTACATCCCCGAGAAGCTGGTGGTCCTCGACGCGATGCCGACGACACCCAGCGGAAAGATCCAGAAGTTCAAGCTGCGCGAGCAGGTTCGCAACCCGGCGTCCTGAGCGTTCGCCCGATTCATTCCAAGTTGGAGACACCCCATGAAGATCCTGTCCCTGCGCCGCTGCCTTGCAGGTGCACCGGCCGCCGCCTGCCTCCTCGCCGTCGCGCCGTCCGCCTTCGCCCAGGCGAACTGGCCCGCCCGCCCGATCCGCATGGTGGTGGGCTTCGCCGCCGGCGGCGGCGCAACATGAAGTTGATGCGCCGGGTGATCCGCGCGGCCTTGCTCGGCGAGGACCCGGGCGACCTCAGCACGCTGGTCAACCCCGAGGCGGTGCAGGCGATCCGCGCGGCGCGGCACTGACGGCCATGGCCTGCTATTCCTTCGAGGGCGTGGTGCCGGTGGTCGATCCCACCGCCTACGTGCATCCCACGGCCGTCCTGATCGGCGACGTGATCGTCGGGCCCGGCTGCTACGTCGGCCCGTGCGCGTCGCTGCGCGGCGACTTCGGCCAGGTCGTCCTGGAGGCCGGCGCGAACGTGCAGGACGGCTGCGTGCTCCACAGCTTTCCCGGCGCGCAGGTGCTGGTGGAAGCGGACGGGCACATCGGGCACGGGGCGGTGCTGCACGGCTGCGTGGTGCGCCGCGACGCGATGGTGGGGATCAAGGCAGTCGTCATGGACGGCGTGGAGATCGGCGAGCAGGCGATGGTGGCCGCCTGCGCCTTCGTCGCGGCAGGCACGAAGGTCCCGCCCCGCTCGCTGGTCGCGGGCATGCCCGCGCAGGTGAAGCGCCAGCTCACCGACGAGGACGTCGCGCGCAAGCACCAGGGGACCTTGCTGTACCAGGAACTGGCGCGGCGCTGCGCGGCGAGCTGCCGGCCTGCGGACCCGCTGGCGAGCGTCGAGCCCGGCCGGCGGCGACGTAAGTAGGCGTGCGCGCCTTCGCGGGCGCCTAGGCCGACCGGTTGGCAGGATCCCAGTCCGCCAGGTAGGTCGCCACGCACAGCGTGAGTCCCATCACCGCGAGACTGGCGGCGACGACTGCGTACAGTGCCGCCGGCGGGCCGGCCAGGACATGCACCGCGAACCAGCCGCCCAGCGCCACGACCACCAGCCGCGCGGCACTGGCCACCAGCGCCCAGCGCAGGCGCCCGGCGCCCTGCGAGGCGAAGAACAGCGCGAGACCGAGCCCGAAGAAGCCGTAGCAGCCGCCCACGATGCGCAGGTACGCGCCGCCGGTGGCCTGCACCGCGGCGTCGGCGGTGAACAGCGCCATCCACGCCTGCGGCCACAGCGCCGCGACCAGGCCGATGCTCCCGGTGACCGCCCACACCAGCCCGGCGCCGGCCCACGTGACGCGCTTGGCGCGCACGGCCTGGCGCGCCCCGAGATTCGTGGCGACCATCGCCGTGAGGGCGCTGCCGAAGCCGAAGGCGATCGGCACGAGGATGTATTCCAGCCGCGCCGCGATGCCGTACGCCGCCACCGCCAGGCTGCCGAAGGTGCCGACGTAGGCCGTGGCCAGCGCGATGGAACCGTTGCTCAGGACCGGGTTCACCGCGGAAGGCAGGGCCACGTCCAGGATGCGGCGGAACGCGGAGCGCTGCAACTGCCAGCGCGGACCGACGATGCGCACCGGGCGACCGGGGCGTGACAGCCACGCGAGCAGCGCCAGCGCGGAGATCGCGTTGCACGTCACCGTGCTGGCGGCAGCGCCCGCCACGCCGAGCGCCGGCACCGGTCCACCGCCGAACACCAGCAGCGGGCACAGCATCAGGTGCATCGCCGTCGTGGCCACCAGGGCCAGCGCCGCGGGCAGCATGTTGCCGGTGCCGCGCGCGACGCCGGCCAGCACATTCACCGACCAGACCGCCGCGGCGCCCGTGAACAGCACGCCCGCGTAGCTGCTGGCCTGCGCCAGCACGCCCCCGCGCGCTCCCATCGTGGCGTAGAGAGCAGGGCTGGCGGCCAGCAGCGTGAACAGCAGCGAGGCCGCAAGCCCGAGCAGCAGCGCGTGCTGCGCGAGCCGCGTGGCCTGCGGCGCGTCGCCCGCCCCCAGCGCCCGCGCCACCGCGGCCGTCGTGCTGCCGCCGAGGCCGCCCGCGGACATCTGCAGCATCAGCATCGCCAGCGGCAGCACCACGGCGACGCCTGCCAGCGCCTCCGGTCCCAGCCGGCCGACGATGTAGCCGTCGAAGCCGATCACCACGGTATTGGCGAACAGCCCCAGCACGTTGGGCGTCGCCAGGCCCAGCAAGGTGCCGAGCACCGGGCCGCGCAGCATCTTCTGCGTGGCCGCCGACACGGGCAGGGCGGCCGTGCTCACGCGGCCACCAGGTAGGCGGCGGACGCGCCGGAGAGGGATTGCTTCACCTGGCGCGTGGCCTCGTCGGCCAGCACCTCGGTGGCGCCGGCTTCGAGCCCGTCGAGCGCCAGGCGCACGACGTCTTCCGCCGACGACTTCGGCGCGGCGATGCCGCGCGTGAGATCGGTGTCGACGAATCCCATGTGCAATGCCGTCACCTGCGTGCCCTGGGCATGCAGCTCGTGGCGCAGCCCGTTGGTCAGGGCCCAGGCCGCCGACTTGGTGGCGCCGTACGCGCCCAGCAGGGGCCGGTTGATCCAGCTGGCGATCGACAGCACGTTCAGCATCGCGCCGCCACCGTTGGCCGCGAGCACGGGCGCGAACGATTGCGCCATGCGCAGGATGCCGAAGAAGTTGGTCTCCATCTGCCAGCGCGTGGAACCGAGCGTCGGGTCCTCGAGGAAGCCGCCGGTATTCGCCACGCCGGCGTTGTTGATCAGGACGGTCACGTCGCCGCAATCGCGCGCGGCGCGGGCGACCTGTTCGGGGTCGGTGACGTCGATCTGGATGGGCAGCACGCCCGCGAGCTGAACGCTCGCGGGGTCGCGCGCGCCGGCATACACGCGGCGAGCGCCGCGGCGCAGGGCTTCGCGGGCGAAAGCCAGGCCGATGCCGCGATTGGCACCGGTGATCAGGACGACGGCATTGGCGAGTTGCATTGGGGGCTCCTGGTTCATATATGACGACCGTCATATTTGCGGTCGCGGGGAAGCGCGCCGGAGGGCGCGCGCGTTCAGCGGCCCGCAGGCCGCGGGGATTCGAATTGCTCCAGCAGGAATTGCCGGGCAGCTGCGAGCTGGCGCCGGCCGCTGGCGTTGTCGCCCAGGGCGCGGGCGATCTGCAGCGCGCCGACCATCTGGGCGGCGACGATGCCGGCGCTGCCCTCGGGGTGGCCGGGCGGCAGTGCCGCAGCGACGGCCGCGAGCAGGGACTCGACGCGGACCTGCCCGGCCTCTCGCACCGCTTCGCCCTGCCGCGGCATCTCCGAGGCGAGCGCTGCCACCGGGCAGCCGCTGTCGACGGCCTTCAGGTGCGCCTCGGACAGGTAGCTTTCCAGCAGCGCTCGCAAGCGGCTGGCGCCCTTGGCTTCGCGGGCGGCGATCGAGCGCTCCAGGCGCAGCCGGCTGTCCTGCCCCGCGCGTTCCAGGGCCTCGGCCAGCAGCACCTCGCGCGAGGGGAAGTGGGCGTAGAAGCCGCCGTGCGTGAGGCCCGCGCGCTTCATGATGTCGGCCACGCCGACGCCGTGGAAGCCCGTCTCGCGCAGCACGCGCGCGGCGGTGTCGACGATGCGGTCGTGCGTGAGCTGCTTGCGGGTGGGCGCGGTGTCCATGGGGAGGCGGATCCGGTTCGAAGGAGCGCCAGCATAGCGCAATATGATGACCATCATATAGACAGGGCGATGAGCGGCGCGGCCCGGATGGGCTGGGCTAATGCAGGACTAAGACAGCAGTGCTAGGGTGTGCGCAGGAGTGGTGAACATGCGTGTGCTGCTGGTCGAGGACGACGAGATGATCGGCCACAGCCTGCGGGAAACCCTGTCTTCCCAAGGCTGGTCGGTCGACTGGGTGAAGGACGGCCTGCTGGCGCAAAGCGCCTGGGACGACGGCGACTATGCCTGCGTCCTGCTGGACCTGGGGCTGCCCAAGCGCGATGGCGTGGAGGTGCTGCGGCAGGCCCGTGGCCGCGGCGACACCACCCCGGTGATCGTGCTCACCGCCCGCGACGGCGTGGACGACCGGGTGTACGGCCTGGACCTCGGCGCCGACGACTACCTGCTCAAGCCGTACGAGCTGCGCGAGCTGGTGGCCCGCATGCGCGCCGTCATCCGGCGGCGCGATGGCGCCGCGCATTCCCTGATCGGCAACGGCGGGCTGCAACTGGACCTGACCACCCGCGAGGTGCTGGTGGCAGGCGAGCGATCGCAGCTCTCCGCGCGCGAGTTCGCCCTGCTGCACGCACTGCTGGAGCGGCCCGGCGCCATCCTGTCGCGCGAACAGCTCGAGAACCGCATCTACGGCTGGGGCGAAGAGGTGAGCAGCAACGCCGTCGACGTCCTGATCCACGGCATGCGGCGCAAGCTGGGGCCGGATGCGATCCGCAACGTGCGTGGGCTCGGGTGGCGCGTCGTCGCACCCGCGGCGGACGCGAGGAGCAGCGCATGAAATGGCGCGTGTTCCCCACCGGCCGCATGTGTTCCCTGCGGCGCGCGCTGCTGCTGTGGCTGGTGCCTTTGTTCCTCGTGGTCGGCTCGGTGGCGGCGGCGCTGGCCTACTGGTCGTATGCGCAGATGGTCGGCGCCTTCATGGACGACCAGATGCAGCAGCTCGCCGGCGCGATCGCCGCCAACCAGGGCGTCCAGCCCATGCCGCAGACCACCGAGCGCATCCAGAAATGGGGCGCCTACGTGGTGCAGGTGTACGGGGCCGACGGGCACCTGCGCGCCTCGTCCTCCGCGCAGGTGAAGGTCGGCCTGCTGCCGCAGGAGGGCTTCCACGATGTCGCCGAGGGCGGCGCGCGCTGGCGCGTGTACACCGTGCCCGCGGCGGCCGCGCACGGCGAGCGGGTCCAGGTGCTGCAAAGCGCGGGCTTTCGCGACACGCTCGCCGCCGAACGCGCGGGAGCCGCGCTCGCTCCCGTGCTGCTGCTGTTGCCGCTGTCGCTGTTCATCCTGTGGTGCCTGGCCCGGGCGATGTCGCATGCCCTGCGGGACATCGCGCGCCAGGCGGCGCAGCAGGACGAACACCACATCTCCGAGCTGCCGCTGCAGGGCGTGCCGCAGGAGATCGCGCCGCTGGTGCTGTCCTTCAACAGCCTGCTGCGGCGACTGGGCGAGGCGTTCGCGACGCAGCGGCGCTTCGTGCAGGACGCCGCGCACGAACTGCGCACGCCGATCGCCGCCATCGCCCTGCAGCTGGAGAACATGCGCCAGGACGTGCAGTGCGACGCCGCGGCGGGGCGCTACGCCCACCTGCAGGCCGGCGTGCGGCGGGCGCAGCGGCTGGTGGAGCAGTTGCTGCGCCTGTCGCGGCAGGAAGCGGCCGGCGCGGACGGTCCCGCCATCGTGGACCTGCAGGCGCAGCTGCGCGAGAGCATGAACACGCTGATCGGACTGGCCGACCAGCGCAACATCGACCTGGGCTTCGTCGGCCCCGCGCCCGCCTCGGGCCCGCTGACGCTGCACTGCGTGCCGGGCGACCTGCGCAGCCTGCTGGACAACCTGATCGAGAACGCGCTGCGCTACACGCCCACCGGGGGCGTGGTGGACGTGCGCCTGCTGCAGGAGCAGGGGCGCGTCGCGGTGGAGGTGGTGGACACGGGCCCGGGCATCCCGCAGGAACTGCTGCCCCGCGTGTTCGACCGCTTCTTCCGGGTGCCGGGCACGAATGCGGAGGGCAGCGGCCTGGGCCTGGCCATCGCGCAGGCCGCGGCGCAGCGTTGCGGCCTGGCGCTCACGCTGCGCAATCGCGCGGACCGCAGCGGCCTCGTCGCGCGTGTCGAGGCGCTCGCCTAACGCGTGGCTAAGAGAAGGCTCAGTCACGGCTAACGACGGTTTCCTACAGTGAGTGCACGGTGGATGCAGGCAGTGAAAACGACGCCAGCACCGACCGCAAGAGAAACCCCTGATCACTCACCCCTAGAGGAACCGTCATGAACCGCTACCTGATCGCCTCCGTCCTCGCCATCGCCGCCGCTTCCACCAGCGTCGCCTTCGCCGACGACATCACCGTCGAAGCGCATCCCTTCGTCGGCTCGCTGACGCGCGCCGAAGTGCAGGCGCAGCTGCAGCAGTACAAGGCCTCGGGCGTCAACCCGTGGTCGACCAGCTACAACCCGCTGGCCCGCTTCCAGAGCAGCCGCACGCGCGCCGACGTCACCGCCGAATACCTGCAGGCCCGCGACGAAGTCGCCGCGCTGAACGCCGAGGACAGCGGCTCGGCGTGGATCGCCGCGCAGGCCCGGCGCGCCGCCCCGCCGGTGCTCGCGGGTGAGATGCTGCTGGCCCGGTAACTGCCTCCAATGCAGGCGTGACGCGCGTGCCCGTCCGTGATCGCCGCGCGATCACGCAGGCGTGAAGGACCTGCTCCACGCCATCAGCCCGGAGTGTCCGCCGTGGAGGTCCTGCGCACTGCGCGCGGGGGCCTGCCGGCGGCGCTGCACGACCGAGGATCCGGGCTTGACCTGCTTGAGCGAGCGCGTCGCGTTGCGTGCGCTCGCGGCCGGCACCGGCGCGGGCGGCGAGGACAGCCGCTCGAGGATCGGGCAGCAGGAGCGCTCGTCGCCGGCGCAGTTCTCCACGAGAGCAGCGAGGGTGGTGCGCATCGCATCGAGCTCGCGCTGCCGCTCCTCCAGGTCCGCCAGCTGGCGGCGCGCCAGTTCCTTGACGGAACGGCTCTGCCGGTGCTCGTCGCGCCACAGGGCCATCAGCGACTGGATCTGTTCGATGGAAAAGCCCAGCGCGCGGGCCTGGCGGACGAAGCGCAGCATCTCCACCTCGCGCGCCGTGTAGAGGCGGTAGCCGGCCTCCGTGCGCTCGGCCGCCGGAATGAGGCCGAGCGACTCGTAGTGGCGGACCATCTTGGGCGTGACGTCCGCCGCCGCGGCGGCTTCACCGATGTTCATGGCGTTCATGGTGTTCATGGCGTTCCGCTCCTGCGATCCTCGGGGACCATCCGGTGCGGACTGTGCGCCCGCAGCGGGATGGCGGCAATGTCGCGGTTGCCTCGTTTCCTGCCATGCCGCACAGCGTGGCGCGAGGTCTGCGCGACTATGAACCTTCCCACCATGGGAGGGTCAACCCCCGGCCCCGCCGCCGTTCGTCCGCGGCGCGGCGGCCCTTGACCTTGACATCGCGGCAAGGTTGAACCTTGCGGCCTGGTCACGCCGACCAGCCCCATCGCAAGGAGCCCCATGAACCCGATCCCCATGCAAGGCGCGCAGCGCCGCCGCCGTCTCTTCCTCGTTTCGCTCGCCCTGCTGGCGGCCGGCTGCAGTGCCGGCGCGCGCATCAGGCCGCCGCAGGACGCGGCGGACTACGCGACCGAACGCCTGTCCGCGCAGGGTGCGTTCCGCGTGGCCTACCGGACCGAAGGCCCGGTGCCCGTCGGCCGCCTGCACGCCTGGACCCTGCACGTCGCGCGCGCCAACGGCACTCCCGTCACCGATGCCGTGTTCGCCGTGGACGGCGACATGCCGCAACACGGCCACGGCCTGCCCACCCGCCCGCGCGTCACGCGCCATCTCGGCAACGGCGACTACCTGCTCGAGGGCGTCAAGTTCCAGATGGGGGGCTGGTGGGTGATGGACTTCGACGTCACCGCCGACGGACGCACCGAGCGCGTGCGCTTCCACCTGCAGCTGAACAAGTAGGAGCCACGCCATGCGAATCTGCAGATGGACCGTGGCCACGCTGCTGGCGCTGCTCGCGGGGGTCGCCATCGCGGCGACCTCCGCCGGTGGCTGGAGCAAGGACGAACTCGCGCAGCTGCGGGAACTGTCGATCGCCAGCCTGCCGCCGCCGCCGGCGGATCCCTCCAACCGCGTCGCCGACGACGCGCGGGCCGCCGAACTGGGCCACCGCCTCTTCTTCGACCAGCGGCTGAGCGCGAACGGCCAGGTGGCCTGCGCCACCTGCCACCTGCCGGACCGGCTGTTCCAGGACGGCACGCCGCTCGCCAAGGGCGTGGGCACGACGGACCGCCGCACCATGAGCATCATCGGCACCGCGCACAGCCCCTGGCAGTTCTGGGACGGCCGCAAGGACAGCCAATGGGCCCAGGCCCTGGGTCCCCTCGAGAGCGCGGTGGAGCACGGTGGCGACCGCACGCAATACGCACGCCTGCTGGCGAAGGAATACCGGGCGGAGTACGAGGCGATCTTCGGTCCGCTGCCGGACCTCGCGGGCCTGCCCGCGCATGCCGGGCCGGTGCAGGACGCCAGCGCGAAGGCGGCGTGGAACGCCATGACGCCGCAGCGGCGGGATGCCGTCAGCGGCGTGTTCGCCAACCTGGGCAAGGCGGTCGCAGCCTATGAGCGCCGGATCGAGCCCGCCGCGTCGCGGTTCGACCGCTACGTGCAGGCCGCGCTGGCCGGCGACGCGACGACGATGCGCGAGGCGCTCACGCGCGACGAAGCCGCCGGCCTGAAGCTGTTCATCGGCAAGGCGCAGTGCGTGCAGTGCCACAGCGGCCCGCTGTTCACGAACCACGAGTTCCACAACACCGGCGTGCCCGCGGCCGCAGGACCACCCTCCGACGAGGGCCGCCTCGCGGGTGCGAAGTCGGTGCTGCAGGACGAATTCAACTGCCTCGGCCGCTTCAGCGATGCGAGGGCGGAGCAGTGCGGGGAACTGCGATTCCTGGCCGCCGGCGAAGCGCACCAGCTGCGGCAGTTCCGCGTTCCGTCGCTGCGCAACGTCGCCGGGCGCGGCCCGTACATGCACGCCGGCCAGTTCGCGACCCTCAGGCAGGTGCTGGAGCACTACAACCGCGCGCCCGCGGCGCCGCGGGGACACAGCGAGCTCGCGCCGCTGGGCCTGAGTGCCCGGGAACTCGACCAGCTCGCCGCCTTCCTCGGCACCCTTGGCGGCGGCGTCAGTGCCGATGCGCGCTGGCTGCAGCCGCCGGCGCAGTGACGGCCTGGCCTTCGGCGCGCGTCGCGATCCGGCGCAGCGCCGAAGGCGGCATCCCGAGCAGGCGCACGAAGCTGCGCCGCATGCGCTCGGGGTCTCCGAAGCCGCAGTCCGCGGCCACCCGCTGCACCGACGCAGCACCGGCGTCCAGCGCGCTGCGCGCGGCCTCCACGCGGATGCGCTCGACGGCCTTGGCCGGCGTGATGCCGGTCTCGGCATGGAAGGCGCGGGCGAAATGGCGCGGGCTCATGCAGGCGCGCGCCGCGAGTTCCTCCACGCAGTGCCGCTCGCCAAGGTGTTGCCGCACGTGGTCCAGCACGCCGTCGAAGCGGCCCTGGCCTCCCTGCAGGGCCAGCAGCGCCGAGAACTGCGACTGGCCGCCCGGGCGGCGGTAGTACACCACCAGTTCCCGGGCCACCGCCCGCGCCGCGTCGGCACCCCGGTCCCGCGCGATCATGGCGAGCGCCAGGTCGATGCCCGCGGTGATCCCCGCGCTGGTCCAGATGGATGCGTCCTCGATGAAGATGCGGTCGGCGTCCAGCCGCACGTCGGGGAACTGCCGGCGGAATTGCGCCGTGCGCGACCAGTGGGTGGTTGCGGTGCGGCCGGCGAGGAGTCCGGCGGCGGCGAGCAGCAGGCTGCCCGAGCACACGCTGGCCAGCCGGGTCGGCGTTTGCGCCGCGCGCCGCAGGAAACGCAGCAGCCGCTGGTCCTGCATGGCGGCATCGACGCCTTCACCGCCCGAGACCAGGAGGGTCTCGCCCGCGTTGCGCGGCAAGCCTTCGGCCAGCCAGGCCACGCCGGAGGAACTGCGCACGATGCCCGGCGCGGCCGCGACCACGCGCAGCTCGTATCCGCCCGCCGCCTCGAAGGCGGAGACGGGCCCCGCCGCGTCGAGCAGCTGGAAGCCGGGAAAGATCAGGATCGAGATGCGGCGCGGCACGGTCTGGCAGGAAATGCCGGAATGGCGGCATGGTTGCCGCAACGCTATGCGCCGACGCGCCTGGCGTCAACCGCCGAAAAGCGCAGCCGGGGCCGCGCGCGGCGTCCCCGGCGCGTGCACGTCACATCTGCTCGTGCACGCTGCGCTGCAGCCGGCGTGACGGAGCGCTCAGTGGCCGCCCTCGCGGCGGTAAAGCTCCAGCACGCGGGGGACGTAGCGCTGCGTTTCGGCATAGGCCGGCACCGCGCGCCCGCTGCGCAGCACCGCGGCGGGGCCGGCGTTGTAGGCGGCCAGGGCCAGCGCCAGGTCGGCGCCGAACATCGCAAGAAGGGTCTTGAGGTAGCGCGCCCCACCGAGCACATTGGCGGCCGGATCGCGGGCATCGACGACGCCGAAGCGGCGGGCCGTCTCCGGCATGAGCTGCATCAGCCCCACGGCGCCCTTGTGCGACACGGCATCGGCGTCGTAGTTGGATTCGGCCTTGATGACCGCGTGGAGCAGGCCTTCCGGCAGCCCCGTGTCCGCGGCCGCGTGGGCCACCGGCTGCGCGTAGCGTTCACGGCCCGCGTCGCGCCCCGGGGCAAGGACAGGCGCCGGTGGCTCGGTGCGTGTGCCGCCCTCGCTCAGCACGAGCTGGTAGCGGGCATCGCCCGGGATGTTGGTGACGTGCTGCGTCCCGCTGGCATCCGTGTACATGAAGATATCGGCCCGCGCGATGCATGGAAGACCGAGCGAGCCCAGGCCGACGGCGACGCCGGCCAGCACCGGCAGGGCGACTCTTGCGGGGCAGGCAACGGTCCTCATGGCGATCAAGGCAGGAGCAGGGGATGCAGGGACAGGCAGCGGCATATTGGCCTTCGCCGCTGCGACGGGATTCCTGGTTTTCCAGATAGCACTACTGTGATGCGGGGCGCTGATGTGCGTCAAGTCAAACGCTCGTGTGCTGCCTAGCATCGCCCCATGCGATTCCAGCTCAAGGCACGGCGCAAGGGCGGCGGCATCGTCGAGGCGGCGCTGGAGGCACCGAGCGAGGCCGAGGCGACGCTGATGGCGCGCGCGCAAGGCCTGCATGTCCTGTCCCTCACACCGCAGCAGGACTGGTTCGCGGCACCGCGCCGGCGCGAGCAGGCCTTCCCGCTGCTGCTGTTCACGCAGGAGCTGGTGACCTTGCTGCGCGCGGGCCTGTCGCTGATCGACACCCTCGAAAGCCTGGCGGACAAGGAGCAGCAGGCGCAGCACAAGAAGGTGCTGGACCAGGTGGCGCGCGCGCTGCACGAGGGCCAGTCGTTTTCGCAGGCGCTGGCGCTGGTTCCCACCGCGTTTCCCGACCTGTACATCGCATTGGTGCGTTCCAGCGAGCGCACGGGGGAGCTGGAACAGACCCTGCGCCGCTACATCGCCTATCACGTCCAGATCGACCAGGTGAAGAAGAAGATCGCGAGCGCGTCGATCTACCCGGTGCTGCTGCTGACCGTCGGGACGTCGGTCATGCTGTTCCTGCTGGGTTACGTGGTGCCGAAGTTCAGCGTGGTCTACGAAGGCATAGGCCACAAGCTTCCCTGGTTGTCGCAACTGCTGCTGTTGTGGGGCAAGTTCCTGGCGGCACACCAGGCGACGCTGGCGATAGGTGCGGGCGCCGCCATCGCACTGTTCGTCGTGTCCATCCGGCAGCCCGCCGTGCGCGCCGGGCTGGGCCGCCTGCTGGCGCGCATTCCGGCCTTGCGCGAGCGCGTGTTCCTGTACCAGCTGGCACGCTTCTACCGTTCCCTGGGCATGACCTTGCGCGGCGGCATCCCGATCCTGGCCTCGCTGGACATGGTGCAAGGGCTGCTGACGGGCGACATGCGCGAACGCCTGCAGCAGGTGTCGGCGCGCGTCAGCGAGGGTTTCCCGCTGTCGCGAGCGCTGCAGGAAAGCGGCCTGACGACCCTCGTGGCGCTGAAACTGCTGCGCGCGGGCGAGCGTTCCGGGCAGCTGGGGGAAATGCTGGAACAGGCGGCGGATTTCTACGACGAGGAAATGGCGCGCTGGGTGGACTGGTTCGTCAAGTCCTTCGAGCCGATCCTGATGACGGTGATCGGCGTCCTCATCGGCATCATCGTGGTCCTGATGTACCTGCCGATCTTCGAGCTGGCCAGCAGCATCGAGTAAGCCCTGTCTCACCGTTCATTGGGCTTGTAGACGAACTTCCAGTCCGAGTAACTGGCGGCGCCCTCGAACGCGCGGTCGGCCGGCGCGAAATTCGCCTTCTTGAGCGGGGTGTCCTCCGACAGGCTGTAGACGCCGAGAATCGCGTTGCCGTCGGGCGTCTTCACCAGTCCCCATTCCGCCTTCCAGGTGATGGGGTCGACGAAGATCTTGCGCAGGTGCCGCCGGGTGCCCGGAAGGCGCGGGTCCAGCAGCAGGTCGTCCAGCGTCCTGGGCAGCTGGCCCTGCGTGCCGGGGCCGCTCTGGGCGTAGGCGCGGATGGCGCTGCGGAACTGCTCGCCGACGAACAGCAGTTCGCGCTCGCGCTCGCGCTTCTGCGCGATGTGCCACACCGAGCCCGCGGCCGCCATCACGGCGCCATGCAGGGCGATCGCGAGAAGGATCGCGATGTAGGTGAAGCCGCGCTGCTGCCCCACCCGCAGGGTCGACCGCGCGGCGCCTACCATGTGCTGTACGCATCGCCGGCCAGGGAGTGGCCGGGTGCGCCGCTCTTGACGTCGAACACGCCGCCCTTGTCCGGCTTGTCCGGCGGGATCACGACCCAGGTGCTCGCGCTCTCCGTGACCGGATCTTCCGGCACCTTGCGCAAGTACTTCCTGGCGACCAGCGCTTCGATGCTGGGCGGGTACTTCCCGGTGTCGCCGTAGTGCTTGTCCAGCGCATCCCGCATCAGTGTCAGGTTTTCCTTGAGCACCGCTTCCCTGGCCCGGGTGATGCTTTGATGGTAGCGCGGCACCGCGAGTGCGAGCAGCAGCGCGATGATGCTCATGACGAGCAGCAGCTCGATCAGCGTGAAGCCGGTGTCAGGCCTGGGCCTCTTGCCTGGCGCCATCGCTCACCAGTCCTTGTACGCGACGCCGTCCAGGCCGACGCCGGGCGCGAGCGAATACACGTCGAAGACGTCGGCGCCCTCGCGCGGCGCGTCGGGCGGGCTGGCATAGCTTCGCTTGCCCCAGGTGTCGGCGGCGGGGCCATCGGCCTGCGGGGACAGGGGATCCCGCGGCAGCTTGCGCAGGAAATAGATCTTTTCCCGCCCCGGGCTGCGCGCATCCTCCACGCCCGCCACCAGCACGTCGAGCGACTCCGGATAACCCGACTGGTCCGCGCTCCTGCGGATCCTGCCCTGGTCGACGGCCAGCTTGTACGCATCGATCGCGCCCCGGATCTCGCGCAGCGCGGAGTGCAGGGCCTGTTCCTTCTGCCGCCGCACGGCCAGTTCCGCCAGGGGCAGCGCGATGCCGGCCAGCAGCCCCACGATGGCCACCGTGACCATCAGTTCGACCAGCGTGAACCCGCGCGAACCCCGGGGCTTCATGGCTGCAACGCAATCGACAAGGCACCGCTCACGCTGAACGGGATCGGGCTTCCACCCGGACCCAGCGGCGACATGCTGGTCAACAGGATCTGCGACCGGGGCGCCGCGGCCTTGACGCGGAAGGTGACGTTGAACAATCGCCCCTGCCCCTGCGCGCCCTCCGGTCCGGGACGCGCGACATTGACTGCCAGGCGTCCCCCGATGGCGTCGACCGTGTGGTTGAAGCGGTTTTCGACATTGGCCTGCTTGAGCAGGTCTCCCTGTTCCACGGCCACCACTTCCAGCGCCGCCGGGTCGAAGCGGAGCGACATCGCGGCGCCGACGAGGGGCGAAGGCGCATTCGCCTGCACGCCCACGACGAACTGCTCGCCCACGCGTGCCGTCGGCGGTGCCTGCCAACTCATTTGCAGCGGCGCGCTGGCGGACGGCGGCGGTGCCTGCAGGGCCGGCGCGAGGGCAGCGGAACTCTCCGGTGCCCGGGCGACCGGCGGCAGCGCCGGGGCTTGCGGTGTTGCGGGCGCCGGTGGCGCGACGGCGCTGCCCGGGGCCGAGCCGCTGTTGAGGGTCGGCCGCCGGGCCTTCATGCTGGCGTCGGTGCCGGACCAGAATTCCATCTCCTGGGCATCGGGGCGCACCAGGTTGCGCACGATGCGCGGCGTGATGGAAAGAACGATCTCGGTCTTCTGGCGTTCGTTGCGGGGCACGGAGAACAGGCGTCCCACGACCGGCATGTCCGCGAGACCCGGCACGCCGCTGGCGGTATTGCGCTCGTCGTCGCGGATCAGTCCCATCAGGACCTGGGTCTCGCCATCCTTCAGGCGCAGCGAGGTGTTGATGGTGCGCGTGCCGACCCGGTAGGCCAGCGAGCCCGAATTGGTGGCCACCGATTCGCCCAGCGTGCTGACTTCCAGCGTCACCTTGATGGACACGTCGTCGTCGAGCATGACCACGGGCTCGGCTTCCAGCTTCAGCCCGACATCCAGGTAGGAGATGGACTCGGTCGTCACCGGGTTGGTGGCGCCGGGCGTGACCGTCGCCGTGATGACGGGCACCCGGTCCCCGACCAGGACCCTCGCCTTGTCGCGGTTCTTGATGCGGATCCGCGGATTCGAGATCGTGTTGGCGATGCTGCTGTCCGACCGCAGTTTCAACAGCATCGTGGCGTTGACGCCGATGCGCGAGCCGCTGGTGTGCTGTCGGAACGGCAGGTCGTTGACCGTGATCGCGTTGGTGCCGGGCACCAGCCAGGTGAAGGTGTCGGGCCAGTTCACGCCGAGTTCGAGCGCGCGCGTGCGATTGATCTCCAGCACCTCGATTTCCAGCACCACCTCGGGATCGGCCAGGTCCTGCAGGCGGATCACCTTCTCCGCCAGCCGGATGGTCTCGGGCGTGTCGCGCACGAGGATCATGTTCAGGCGGTCGTCGACGTGCATGTCCTTGAGCTTGAGGATGCTCTTGAGCACGACGGCGGTCTGCTTGGCTTCGCTGTTGACCAGGTAGAAGGCGCGCACCACCAGGTCCTGGTAGTCGCGGATCTTCTGCGGCGTGTTCGGATAGATCAGGACGGAGTTGTCGGACAGCACTTTCTTCTCGAGCTGGCTCTGCACCAGCGTCAGGTCGATGGCGTCTTCCACGGCCACGTTGCGCACGTAGATCGTGACCTTGATGTCGCTCTTGATGTCCTTGTCGAGGATGAAGTTGATGCCGCTGATGCGGGACAGGACGTCGAACACCATCTTGAGGTTGGCGTCGCGGAACTCCAGGCTCACCGGTTTCGTGAGCCGCGACTTCAGTTGCGTCGGCACCGTGCTGTCCATGGCGCGCAGGCGCTCCACCTGCGCGAGGACCTCCAGGGCGCCCGGGTTCCTGGGACTCAGCCCCAGGATCTTCTGCGCCTGGCTTTCCGCCTGTTCCACATCGCCGTTCTTCAACGCGGCCTGCGCCTGGCGCACCATCTCGCCGTGCAGGTCGCGCTTTTCGAGCAGCCGCAAACCCTCGGTGGCCCGCGCATCGCCCGGGGACAGGGCGAGCACCCTGCGGTACTGGGCTTCGGCCTCGCCCACGTCGCCCGCCGCGCGCGCGCTGGCCGCCGCGGCCAGGATCTGCATCACGATGCGCTCCCGGCTGGTCAACAGGCGCATCCGCAATTCCTGGTTGCCGGGATCGGACCGGGCCGCTTCCTCCAGCTTGTTCAAGCCTTGCTCGTAATGTCCGTCGACGATCAGCGCCAGGCCCTCGCGGTCCGGCACCGGGCCGGCACAGGCGACGAGAACGAGTGCCCCCGCCAACAGGCAGCTTCGTCCAAGCCATCGCATGGCCGCTCTCCGGTTCATTGGTGTTCTCCCACGGCCAGCGTCTGCAGCGCATCCAGCGGCAGGTAGCGCAGCGTCAACTGGCCGGGTTCCACTTTCTCCAGCCGATAGGTGTCGTCGATCACGTCGCCCGGTGAGACCAGGTAAGCCCGTTCGCCCTTGACGAGGAACACCGCCGGCCGTTCGACATCGAACATCCTGCCCATGAAGACGAAGGGCAAGGGCGGGGCGCTCGGCATGGCGGGCGCGGGCGGCGGTGGCGGGGGCGGCGGTGGTGGTGGTGGCGGCGGCGGCGGCGGCTGCCAGGATTTCGCGCCGAACAGTTCGGCCGCCGGCGGCTGCGCGCGCGCCAGCTTCATCGCCTCCAGCTCCCGCAGCAGCGCGGTGCGCACGGAAGCCGGGGGCAGGGCCGGCGTGGCCGCCACGGCGTGACTCGATCGGTCCTTGCGGCTCTCGTCGCCTTCGCTGGCGGCGTACTGATCCAGCGCCGCGAGTCCGACGCCGCACAGGCCCGCAAGCAGCAGCAGCCGGGCGCTCTTGTTCATGATGCAGCCCGCAGGTACAGCGTGAGGCGCACGCGCGCCTGCACCTGCGTCTCCGAAATCTTCGGCCGCTCGAACGTCACTTCGTCCAGGGCCAGCGCCGGCACCGCCTTCAGCGAGGCCGCGACGAACTCGCGAATCTGCGTATAGCCGCCGCGCACCGGCAGCGTCATGCGGTAGACCACCAGGCCGGTCTGGCGATCCGTCACGATCGCATATTCACCGCGCGACAGCTGCAGCCTGCTTTCCCTGGCGGCAGCGAACATGTGCGACAGGGACTCGGAGGCCTCGGTGTGCAGGGGGAAGAACGCGTAGAACGCCCGCAACTGGCCGGCCGGCGATTCATCGGCCCGGGGCGCGCGCGCGGCCGCCGTCCGCAGGTATTCCTGGGTCGCGGCGGCCTTGGCCCGCAGCCGGGCGAGTTCCTGCCACGAAGGCAACACCGTCGACACGGCCAGGCCCAGGCTGGACGCAAGCAGGGCGATGCCGATCACGCCCGGGCGCCCGAGCCTTTGCAGCGTTTCGGAAAGGAGCAAGCGCGTCAGGGCCATACGCTACGGACTCCACGCAGCCACCAGGCTGAATCGCAGCGGGCGTTGCGGATCGCTGTCCTGGATCTCGTGCTCGACCAGCACCACTTGCGTGAAGGCCCGGCTCTGCTCCAGGACGCGCAGGTAGGAAAGCATCGCCTCGACGCCTCTCGCCTCCGCGAGGATGCGCAAGGTGCGGTTCCGGGTGTCGGGTGTGAGCGCCAGCAGCGCCACGTCCGGTTCGTCGATGGCCTCCAGCGTGACGAACACCCGTTCTCCGGGGCCGGCCAGGTGGCCCACGACCACGCGGGCGCCGGCAATGGCATCGGCCTCCGAGGTCAGGCCGCGTGGCAGCACCCATGCCTCGCGCTTCGCCTGGGCAGGACGCGCCGCAAGGGCGTGGCGTTCCATCTCCTGGGAGATCAGCGCCTGCGCAACGATCACCAGGACCATCACCACGGCGCCGACCGCGAGCAGCGCGTAGCCGAGCCTGGCGCTGGGCACCTCGCGTTCGAAATTGAGGGACAGGGCACGCATGGACTAGGCCAGGCTGGCTGCCAGCGCGCACGCGGCGCCGGGCGTTGGCGCCAGGCCGGCTTGGGACCTGGCTTCGAGCACCCGCGGCGCCGCGCCGTGGACCGGCGGCAGGATGAGGCCACGCCGGTGCGGGGCATGCACATAGACCGGCGGCACCGATTCGCCCTGCAGGTCCGCCAACTGCATCTCCCGCGCCAGCAGGGACGAAAGCGCCGGCGCCGGCTCGGGTGCGGCGGCCGTGCTGACATAGCACCACTTGCCGCCTTGCGCCGCCAGGATGCACGCGCGGCCGGCCTCGAGCACCATGAAGACGAAGTCCTTCCCGGTGTGCGCCCGGGCCACCCGGTTGTAGGCCGCCATCAGGTAAGGCTGGACCGACGCCAGGCGCAGGCGCGTAGGCGCGACCGCCGTGCGGATGGCCGCGAGCAGCGACCGGTCGACCGCCGCTGCGAGCCGCGGCGCGCCGGCGCGTTCCGCGGACACGGTCACATCCCATTGCGCGGACACCTCGCCGTGGATCTCCTCGAACATCGCCGCCGCGCAGTTGCGGAATTCCTCCGCACTGGCGATCTGCGCGCTCCAGGGCACCAGCAGGTAGCGGACGAAATGGTTGGACAACACGACGTCGAGCGTTCCCGGGCCTGTGTCCGCCGTGGCGAGGTAGCGCTGGAAGGCCTCGACGGCCGCCTGCCACGGCGGGCCGTCCCGGTCGGCTGCGAAGGTCTCGGCGAAGCTGGAGGCGGCGCTGCGGCGCCAGCCCCTGCCGGGCCGGATCACCTGCAGCTGGTCCGGGCACAGGACCGCGCAGGACTTGTCAGGCCACAAACGTGACACGATTGACCTCCTGCAGCGTCGTTCGCCCTTCCCGTGCAAGATCCAGCGCGGACTCCCGCAGGTAGCGCGTCCCCTTGGCGCGCGCCACCTCCTTCAGGCGGGTGACCGGCTGGCGTTCGGCGATGAGCTGGCGGATCTCGTCGTCGAGGATCAGGATCTCCGCGATCGCCGTGCGGCCGCGATAGCCGGTGCCGCGGCAGTGCTCGCAGCCCCTGCACCGCACCAGGTGCCAGTGGGCGACGTCCTCCCTGGCCAGGCCCGACTTGGCAAGCAGTTCCGCATCGGGCGTGAACTCGCCGGCACAGTGCGGACAGGAAAGCCGCAGCAGCCGTTGCGCGACGATGGCGTTGAGCGCCGAGACCAGGCTGTACGAATCCACCCCCAGCTGCAGGAAGCGCCCGATGACGTCGAACACGTTGTTGGCGTGGATCGTGGTGTAGACCAGGTGGCCGGTCAGCGCCGATTGCACCGCGATCTGCGCGGTTTCGGAATCGCGGATTTCGCCCACCATGATCTTGTCGGGGTCGTGGCGCAGGATGGAGCGCAGTCCGCGGCTGAAGGTCAGGCCCTTCCTCTCGTTGACGGGGATCTGCAGCACGCCCGGCAGCTGGTATTCCACCGGGTCCTCGATCGTCACGATCTTCTCGCGCCGCGTGTTGATCTCGGTGATCATCGCGTACAGCGTGGTGGTCTTGCCGCTGCCGGTGGGGCCGGTCACCAGCAGCATGCCGTGCGGTTCGTCCGACAGCCTGCGCAAGGTGCGCACCGTGGGCTCGTCGAAGCCCAGGTTGTTGATGCGCACGCCCTGCAGCTGCTCGGCGAGTTCCTGCTTGTCCAGGATGCGCAGCACCGCGTCCTCGCCGAAGATGCTGGGCATGATCGACACCCGGAAATCGATCTGCCGTGCCCCGATCCCCACCTTGAAGCGGCCGTCCTGCGGCACCCGGCGTTCGGCGATGTCCAGTTCCGCCATCACCTTGATGCGCGAGATCACCTGCTCGGCCAGTTCCACGCCCTGGATCGCGCCGACGTCGTCCAGCACGCCATCGATCCGGTGCCGGATGACCATGCCGCCCGGCGTCGTCTCCAGGTGCACGTCGCTCGCATGGATGCGATAGGCGTCGTACAGCGTCGAATTCACCAGGCGCACGACCACGCTGGAACTCTCGCTGATCTTGCTGAGGGACAGGTTCTCGACCGAAGGCTCGACCGTCGCCGCGCCGGAGAGATTGCCGCCCACGCTGTCGATGGCGCGCGTCTGCTCTTCGAGCCGCCCGAGGTAGGCCGTCAGGTCCGCCGCGTGCGCCAGGCACACCGGCAGGCCGCGCATGCGTTCCTCCAGCCAGGCCTTGCGATCGCGATCGAAGGGATCGGCGAAAACGGCGCATTGTTCGCCGGAGGGCAGGCGCACGGCCACCGCCCCGCGCTGCAACGCTTCGGTCAGCGGCACCCGGTCCAACAGGGCTTCGGAGGCGAAGAACACGTCGCCCTGGAGCACGGGGTAGTCGAGGGCTTCGCCCAGGCGGGCGATGAATTCCGCCCGGTCCAGGCCGGCCAGCCGTTCGAGCTCGGTCATGACGCCGAGACCGGACCGCGCTGCCATCTGCCGTGCCTCGCGGATCGCCTGCAAGTCGATGACCTGGGCGCGCGGGCCTGGCGAAGCACCGACTGCGCTTGCCAGCAGAACGTCTGTCATCTTTCTTTCCTCCGCTCATCAAGCAACGGGAGAAAACAGGAAATCGCAGGGGCACGACCCGCGAGCAAGCGTAGACCCAAGGTAGCAGGCCTGCTTGACGAAAGTCAAGCGTGAACCCTTCATGCCGCACCGTACGCTTCACAGGGGAAGGAGGATCTCGACCTTGCCCGCGCCGCGCAGCCGTTGCGCCTCCTTCTCGATGGCCGCATTGGCCTTGCGCTGCTCCAGGTAAGTCCGTATCGGAGCGCGCGCCTGCTCCTCGCTCACGATCACTTCGTCGTCGATGCCTTCGACCTTGAGGATGTGGAATCCCTGGGGCGTGCCCACGACCGCGGACACCTGGCCCGCCGCCAGGGCAAACGCGGCGTCTTCGACCGGCTTGGCAAGCTGGCCCCTGGCGAAGGGCTCCATCGCGCCGCCCCACTGCCTGGTCGGCGCCTCGGAATGCACGCGCGCCAACTGCTCGAAGTCTTCGCCGGCGCGGGCGGCCTGGAGCAACTGCTCGGCGCGGCTGCGGCTGGCCGCGCGTTGCGCGTCGCTCGCGGCCGGCGGCACCTTGATGAAGATCTCCCGCGCCCGCACCTGGCGCGGACGCCCGAACTTCTCCGGGTTCTCCAGGTAGAACTGGTGCACTTCCTGGTCGCTGACGGCCGACTCCCTGGCCCCCACGCTGTTGGCATATTTGGTGGCCGACACCTGTTTCTTCACCAGCAGCCGGTAGCTCGCGGGCGTGTAGCCCTCCACCAGGAGGCGCCGCTCGAAGGCCTCCTGGCTCTTGAACTGTGCCAGCGTGGACTGGAACGCCTGTTCGACCTCCTGCGGGCTGGCCACCATGCCGGCGACCTGGGCCTGCTGCCAGAACAGCTCCTGCTCGATCAGGCGGTCCAGCACGGCCCGCTTCATCTGCTTGACCCGCTCGGGATTCCTGATCTGCAGGAGATTGAGCTTGCGCTGCCTGAGCTCCTCCTCGAAGCTGCGCTCCACCTGCTCCTGCGGGATCCCGGTGCCGTTGACCCGCGCCGCCAGGATCGCCTGCGCCTGCGCAACGCCCAGTGCCAGCGCGAGCGCCAGCATCGGCAACGCGGTGAGGAGTCTTCGCATCGTCATTTCCCGTTCACGGCAAGGCCACGAAGCCACCGACCGGGCGGAAGTTCCTGCCCTTGAGATCGACGGCGACGACGTAGCCGCCCAGCGCACCGATGCGGCGGCTCGCGTTGAAGCTCACGGCGGGGACCAGGCCGGGCTCGAAGCCGTGCACGGACTCCAGGGCCGCCACCAGCTTCTCGCGCGTCAGGTCGCGCCCCACCTGCTTGAGCGTCTCGACCAGCAGCACCGCGCTGCTGTAGGCCGGCACCTGGCTGGTCTGGTGGTTGCGCGCGAGTGCGCCCCCCTTGAACAGGCCGGCGTAATGGCGCAAGGCGTCGGGCTTCTGGTCGGAGGGGACCGTGGGGTAGGCCAGCAGGATGCGGCCTTCGAATGCCGCTGGCAGGTCCAGCACCGCACCGGGCGCCAGCGGGCCGGGCAGCAGGAGGAACGGCACGCGCCCGGCGTCCGCCAGTTGCCTTGCCAGGGCGGCGACATCGGCGCCCGGGCCCAGCAGGAACACCGCTTCCGCGCCGCGCGCCTTGAGCGCTGCGGCCAGGGCCGCGGCGTCCGATGCGCCGGGCGCAAAGCCGATGCGATCGAGCCTGCTCCAGCCCTGGCCTTTCAGTCGCTGCTCCACCGCATCCGCCAGCGCCGCGCCGGCCGCGCCGTTCGCATGCAGCAGCACGGCCGGCAGGGTCCTCATCTTCGGCTCGCGCGCCAGGTGCAGCGCCAGCACCTCCGCCAGCTCCCCGACGCCCGAGAGGAGGTGGAACACCTGCTGGTTGCTGCTGCGGGGGTCGTCGCCGAACAGCGACAGCGGGCCCACGACCGGGATCTTCGCCTCGTTGGCAAGGCGGCCCAGCTCGTCCTCGATGCCGGCCGCAAACGGGGAGAGCAGGGCGAACACGTCGCCCTGCGCCACCAGCTTGCGCAACGCACGCGTGGCAGCTTCACGGTCTTCGCTCGCGTATTCGGCGCTGACCAGTTCCAGCTTGCGGCCATGGATGCCGCCGCTGGCATTGACCTCGTCCAGGTGCGCCTGCAGGATGCCCTTGACCGCCTGCCCCAGCCCCGCGAAGCGTCCCGTGGCAGGCAGCAGCGTGCCCAGGCGCAGGGTGTCGCCGGCGACGCCGGGGTCCTGCTGGAACTCCAGCACCTTCAGGTACGCCAGCAGCGCCTTCCAGTCGCGGCCGCTGATCCGGTAGCGCGGCATGGAAGCATCGAGCGGGTGGCCCGCGGGGTCCAGGCCTTCGACCAGCGTGCGCTTCAGCGAGGCTTCGTCGAAGGGCGGATGGCGGCGGCCGTTGTCATGTTCATGGCCCCAGGACTTGGTGAGTTCCGACCAGGTGATGTTGCCCGGGCGAACACCTCCTTCGGGCCGCCCGCGCCCGTCGGGACCATGGCAATTGCCGCAGCGCACCGCCGCCCCCGGCAACTGCTGCTGCGCCATCCCGATCCGGCCGGTGAACGCGTCGCCGAAGGCACTCTCGCCTTCCAGGTACAGGAGGCGGCCGGCTTGCTGCTCCGGTGTCAGCGGCGCTCCGGCATGGAGCGGCTGCGCCCAGGCCGACACCGCGAGCGCGGCGACGGCAGCGGCCCGGCGCAGGCGGGAATGGACAGCTTCACGCACTGCGGGGCCCCTTGGTCAGTTCGCACCCGGGGCCGGCGTCCTGCCGGAGGTGGCAATGATGCGCGCGGCCTCGGCGATCGCCTTGGGCGGCAGGTTGGGCAGCATCCTGCGCATGCGCTTGGCATCGACATCCATGATGTACAGCACCGTGGCATGCTCCTCGACGTTCTCCGACCAGGCGCCCAGGCGCTTGAGGATCACGTCGACGTCGCTCTTGCGGCCGGTGAGGAAGGACCAGCCTGCCAGGTCGGCGCCCTGCTTCTGCGCGAACGCCTTGAGCGCCTGGGGCGTGTCGCGCGCCGGATCGCTGGTGAGCGTGACGAAGAACACCTGCTTGCCGAACGCTTTCCCCAGCTCCTCGCGCACCTGCAGCAGCTGCTTGGTGATCAGGGGGCAGGCCTCGGTGCAATTCGTGTACGTCACGTTCAGCACCACCGTCCTGCCCTTGAGCATGTCGGAATAGAACCGGACCTTGCGTGCGTCCTGGGTCGTCAGGTCGGCGTCGGTGAAGTAGGCGCGGGGGTCGCGCGTGCCGGCCGGCGCAGGCTGCGGGAGGGGCGATTCCACGGCGGCCGGTTTGCCGCCCGCGTGCTCGGTATGCGCAAGGGCGCCTGGCGCCAGCAGCGTCGTGGCCAGGGCAGCCAGCAGCAGGATCTTTCGCATCGGTTCCGTCCTTCCTAGTTGCCCGTCGCGATCGGCGCACCCTGGCGTGCGGCCTGCAACTGCCTGACCCGGGCCATGATCTGGTCCGAGCCGGGGAAGCCGAAGAAGCGTGTCCATTCGCCGCTGCGCGGATCGCCCACCAGCACCACCGAAGGATGGTCGGCGAAATTGGGCGTGTACACGCCGAGGGCGGTCAACACTTCATCCACCGCCTGCTTGCTGCCGCCGAGAAAACTCCAGCCGGGCCCGGCCTGGTACTGCGCCGCGTACGCCTTCAGGCGCAGCGGGGTGTCGCGCACCGGGTCGACCGTGACGGAAACCAGGGCCACCTCCCGGCCCACGCGGTCGCCGAGCCGCTGCTGCAGGTCGGCGAAGAGCGCCGACAGGGGCGGGCACACCGTGGTGCAGGTCGTGTAGATGAAGGTGACCAGCACCAGCCGGTCGCCCACGGTGTCCGACTTGAAGCGGGCCGTCCTGCCGTGCTGGTCGGTCAGCACGGTATCGGGAAGCTTGATGCGCACCGTGCTCGGTGCCTTCGCAGCCGTTTCATGCGGATGATGGTCGTGGGCCCCGGCGCCGGTCATCGCGGTCGTGAGGACCAGCGCCGTGATCGAGGTGAGTGCGCTGCGCATGGATCAACCCTTCCCGGGCACGACGCTGCGCGCGGTCGCCGGCGGCGTCGCCATCAGGGTGAAGAACGGCAGCTTCCCGTAAGCCAGCGCCATCGAAGGAACGCCGACGTACACGTAGTAGGCCCCGGGCTGCTCGAGCTGCACCTGGGCCTCGTACACACCGTTGCCGACTTCCTTGACCGCCACCTCGGTGCGGCCGCGGCCCGGCGCCAGGAAATACATGACGCGCGCATCCTTGATGCCCGTCTTCGCCAGCCGCGTGGCGGGGTCGATCAGCTTGAAGCGCAGCCCCAGCGGGCCGCCGGCAGTCGCCTTGCGCGCGCGCTCGTCGAATTCCACCGTCAGGGGATCGAGCGTCCTGGTGGCCAGCGGGTTGGCCTTGGCCTGGACCGCGAAGCAGTGCAGCAGCTTGGGGCTGTCCAGCATGAATGCGACGTCGTACTTTCCGGCCACCGGCATGCGCACGCGTCCGGCGTACACGCCGGGTTCGACTTCCTTCAGGCTGCGGTCCACCACCGTCACGGCGCGCGGACTCGAACCGTAGACCCGGTAATTGCTGGAGGGCGAATTCATGCCCTCCATGTAGTAGTAGGTCGTGCCGTCCGCCGGGTTGACCACGAACACCGTGCCCTCGTTGGCGGCGGCCGCCACCGAGTCGGCGATCACCAGGTTGCCGGCCTGGTTGGGGGCCGTCTCGCCCGCGGCAAAGCTCTGCACGGTGGCGGTCTTGCCCTTGCCCAGGGTGGACAGGTTGATCATGCTGACACGCTCCGAACCGAGCGCGCGCACGAACGCGAAGGTCTTGCTGTACGTGAGCTGGTAGGGCTGGGCCTTGATCGGCACCTCCTGCACCAGCGTGTCGCTGGCCGTATCCAGCACGTGCACCCGGTTTTCGGCCGTGTTGACGGCCAGCGCGAAGCGTCCGTCCGGCGTGACCTTCAGCGGCCCCAGTCCGGGCTTGGCGGCAACGCGCGTCGCCACCGCCAGCTTCTCCGTGTCGATCACGGTGACGACCCCCTCCTTGCCGTCGGCGACGTAGAGCCGGCGCGACAGGGCAGAGTAGTCGAGCGAGAGGGGCAGGGTCCCGGTCCTGATGTCCTTGACCTTGCTGCGGCGGGCGACGTCGATCACGCTCACGGTGCCGTCGTTGCGGTTGGTGACGAAGGCGTACTTGCTGTCCGCCGTGAACGCGAATTCGTGATGGCCCGCGCCGGTGGCGATGAAGCCGACCGGCTTGAGGCTGGCGGTATCGATCACCGTCACGCCGCTGTCCTTGCCCTCCGTCGCATTGTTGCCGACCCACAGGTAACGCTGGTCGGGCTGCAGCACGATGCGCATCGGCTCCTTGCCGGCCGCCACGGTGCCCGTCACCTTGAAGTTGTCCGTTTCGATCACCGCCACCTCGCCCGCCTTGGGCATGGTGACGAACAGCCGGCGCGTGTTGTCATGCCGGGCCCAGTCCGCCCCGGGCCGCTTCAAGGCCGTGGTGGCGAAGGTGCTGGTCACGCCGGCCATGGTCACCAGCGGGTCCACCACCGAAATGCTGGCGTCGTTGTTCATCAACACGACGAAGTAGCTGTTGAGGTCCAGCATCGGCCGCATGCCGATGGCGCCCTTGAGATAGAGCGCGACCTTGTCCTTGCACGTCTTCTGGTCGCTGCCCGCCTGGCCCTGGATGTGTTGCGCCATGTCCATCCAGGCACCCGGCACCAGGCCGCGCACCGGCTGGCCGCTCGCCTCGTCGCTGATCCTGAAGCGCACGTCGGCCATGTCGCCTTCCATCAGGTCCCGGGCCGCCTTTTCCACGGGTTGGGCCGAGAACTGCACCACCACGCCGTTGCGGGCGAGGCGGTGGTCGCCATCGGCATCCGCCGGCGCTGGTGCATCCGCGGCGGCCGCCAGGCGAAGAAAAAGCGCAACCAATGCGCCGAGCGAGAGAGTCATTCCCTGCAACATCGAGAACTCCAGTGCCTTTGCGGGCAGACCGCTTTTTTGCGGGATCCCCGCCGGCGGCGTGCGCCGCCGGCGGGGTACTTCTCCTGCTTCTTCCTACTTGACGCGCATGATTCCCCAGACACCGCTGTCGTTGCCGAACGAGGCCTGGTCTCGCATCAGGTAGTCGCCGATCACGCCGTTGCCGCCACCTGCGCTGGGCAGGAAGAGGTCGAAGTGGCTGGAGGGCGTCCAGCTTTCCTGGCCGGCGGTGGCGAACCCTTGCGGGTTCACGCCGAGCGCGCGGGAACCGACCGACGTCATCAGGCAGGCGCCCGTCAACGTGTTGCGGGCTTCGCCCGGGCAGATGTACGGATCACGCTGCCACACATGCCCGTGCACGGCCAGGGTGGAGCCCCGCGTCGTGCCGTGCGGGTTGGTCATGTGGATCCGCGTCTGCTGGTTGCGATTGGCCTGGAACACCGGCGTCACCGGGTCGCCCCCCACTCCGAGCAGCGTGTTGCTGTAGGCCAGCTCGGGGTTGGCGATGTCGCCATAGCACCCGGTCTGTCCCGCGGCGCAGTGGCCGAACGGCGCCTGCGGCAGGATGCCGAAGCGGAACCACAGGGGTTCGATGCCGTAGTTCAGCGACATGCCGCTGGCTTCCTGGCTGTCCTCGGGGATGCCGACGCCTTCGCCGTTCATGTGCTCCACCGGTGACCCATCACGGTAGTAATGGGTGTTGCCCTTCGTCAGCACCAGCGAGAAGTCGCGGAAGGTGCTGGTCCCGGCCGTGACCGTCGCCTGCGCGCGGGTTGCCCGCGTGCCGGCTCCGTTCTGGTGGTCGAACACCAGCGTGTTCTCGACCCAGGTGGAGCCCTGCGGGTGGACCACCATGGTGCCGACGAGGGACTTCGCGCCCTGCTTCATGACATCCGCAGGCTGCACGTTGAAGCCGCCGAATTCGATCGGCGTGGCCGTCACGTTCACCTGTCCATTGAGCGGCGTGCCGTTCAGGTCACCCACGTACCAGCGGTAGAAGGTTCCGCCACCGGGCACCGCGAGCTGGCGGCGTTCCGGGTTGGCACCCACCAGGCGACCGTCATCCTGCGTCACGTCGACGGCCACCAGTTGCGGGTGGAGGCCGACATAACTCGACGCGCGGATCAGGTTGTTGTCGAACCTCGTCGAACCCGCGGCGCCGAGGCGGTCGCGCTTGGCAACGCCCTGCAGCGTGCTGTAGGTGGCCAGGTCGGGCACCAGCGCGGGCAGGTTGTTGTTCAGCTGGACCTGCAGGCAATCGCCCGCCGCTGCACGGATCACCACCGGCTCCAGCGGAACGCCGGGCTTGAGCTTGCCTGCGACGAGGTCGGCAGTGCGCACGTACACGATCGCGGTCGGATCGTGCAGCGGGCCCTGGTGCGTCAGGTTGACCACCGCGCCGTTGTCGGTGACGAAGTTGCCTGTCACCGTGGTGTTGCGATGGTTGTACACCAGCGTACCGCCGGCCGGATTGACGGGTGCGCCGACATGCATGGTGCCCACCGGCCCCGCGGGGGCGACGGTGGCGCCGAGCGGGTTGGTCAGCGCCACGTTGGCCAGCACCGCCGTGATGTCGTACGCGCGTATCGGCGCCGACTTCGGGCAGACCCCGTTGAAGTTCTGCTGGTTGCCGAAGGCCACCGGTCCGGTGTTCGGGCCGGGCAGCTTGAACAGGTCTGCGCGCAGCTGCTCGTACGAGCGCATCACGCCCCACATGCCGCTCCACCAGCCGTCGTTGCCGGAGTCCATCGAGTAGGCGTAGTCCGCCAGCGGGCCGCGGTTGGCGTCCACCGGCAGGATCGGGCTTCTCAGCGTGAACTGCTCGGAGATGCCTGCCGCCTGCGCATTGCGCCAGCCGGAGTTGGGCGACGTGCCGTGGCCCGAGCCACCCTGCAGCCACTTGACGCCGTGGATGGTGGCGTTGTGCTCCTCCTCGTGGCCGCCGGCCTGGATCTTCACCCGCACGATGTCGCCCTGGTAGGTGCGCATCATCGGCGTGAAGGGGTCGCCGCCGGTGAATCCCGCTGCATTGATGTGCGGCGGGAAGCGCGTGCCGTTGATCACGGTGTTGGCGTTCGGCATGACGTTGAGTTGCGGAATGACCCGGTCGGTGCGCGATTGCAGCGCGAAGGCGAGGTCGCCCGGCTTGCCGTCGGCCTGCATGCCCGGCTTGCCGTCCGGCCCGATCTTGTTCGGGTCGAACACGCGCAGCGCGACCGGCTCCATGCGGTAGTTCACCACCAGCACGCCCGGGTCCTGCACGTCGATCGCCTGCGGGCAGGGTCGCGACGGACAGAAGTTGTTGAGCGGGTTGTTGGCGGTGTTCGCCACTTCGAGCACCAGGTCCGGGAAGACCGGGGTGATCTGCTGGCGCGCCGGCGGATTGATGGCGAAGCGGAACGCATTCGCCGTGTTGCCGTCGAACTGCGGGTTGCCGACGTTCGCGACCACCGGTGGCAGGCCAGGGCCTGTTCCCGGCAGCGGCAGGCCGTCCTGCCCGGTGCCCATGTACACGCCCGCTTCATAGGCGTGCTGGAAGTCGCTGAACTCGAAGTAGAACTCGCGGAACGGGGTCAGCGTCTCGCTCTTGACGGTGCTGCTGCCCGGCGCGGTCGTCGGCGTCAGGATGGCTGCCTGCCAGCTGGTCGGGCCGCCGTCGCTGAACTGCGTGCCGTCCGAGTTGGTGTCGGTCCGCGCCGGAGCGCCGGTCACCGGGTCGTAACCCAGTTGCGCGCCGGTTTCGTTCATCACCCAGCGGGAGCCGGCGGGCTCGGCGAGCAGCGTCGAATAGAGGCCGATCTGCTGGTGCGTCGACGGACCATAGTGGTCGTGCGTGAACACGATGCCCAGGCCGCGGTCCACGCCCTCGGTGTTGACCACCGGGTCGGTGAACCAGCGTTCCATCGTCGTGCGCGCGCCCTTCCACTCTTCCGGGAAGCGGCCGCCGAGTTGCCCGGCAACCTTGCCCCAGTACGGGTGGTCCTTCGCCACCGGGCAGGCGCCGGTGCCGTCGCGCGGGTCGCCGGAGTCGACGCCGACGCAGGCGTTGAACTTGCGGATCGCATGGATGCGCTCGCGGATCACGCTGGCGGCCATCGTGCCATCCTCGTAGTTCCAGCCGTTGGCTGCGCCGTCCGTGGTGGTCAGGTCCCACTTGGGAAGGTGGATGTGCTGGCCGATGATGTCGGTCGGCGTGCGCAGCTGGTAGTCGTCGATCTCGTACACGCCCGGCACCAGGTTGCTGTGGTGGTAGACCGTGCAATCGAAGGTGTTGGCGCGGAAGACCAGCGGCTCCGGCGGCTTCTGCTTGGTGATGATCGGTGCCACGTCCTGCCACAGGGCGACGATGCGCTGCTGCGGATTGTGGTAGCCGGTCTTGTTGAGCACCGCGTCGAACTGCAGGTTGGTGCCCTTGTAGATGCGCGGCGCGTCCGAGTTGAAGATGCTCGAGCCGCGCGTGCTCATGCCGGTGAGGGTTTCGCCGGAGAAGAACGCGCCGATCACGCCCGGTTTGAGCACGGCCCCCTGGTCGTCGATGCAGGGGTTGTGGAAGGGCGCACCCACCACCGGACCGCCACCGCCGTTGGTCGTGAAGGTGGACGCCGTGGGAACACCGGCGAAATCGAGCTTGACGGTCGGACGGCTGCGAACGGCGTGGAAGGCCATCGCCAGCTGCTCGAGGTCCGTGCCTTCCTCGGGGTAGTACACCGGCACGGCCTTCACGAACTCCTTGGAGAAGTCCAGCCGGGTGGTGACCGTGAGCGTGGTGGCGCCCGCGGCGTAACCCTTCATGGAATGGCGCGGCAGGCCACCGTCGAATCCATCGGCTTGCGCCGGCTGCAGCTGCGACCACAGCGGATTGCCCGAGTCCTTGAGCGCCTGCGCCTTGGCCTTGGTCAGCATGTCCAGCGGCGGTGTCGGCGGGCGATGGCCGATCGTGTCTTCGATGCCGGCAATCCAGAACGGGTAGCCGGGATTCTTCGTGCGGTCGATCACGTTGGCCAGCGAGCCCAGCGGCTTGCCGTTGAACGTCGAGAACAGCGGATTCGTCTTCACCGTGACCTGGCCGGGCATGGGCGGGAGGCCCTTGCCAGGCAGCGGCACCAGCGCCGGGATCGGCGTGCCCGCGACGATCTCGCCATCCGGATAGGCGCGCGCGCCGACCGCGGGCGTGGTGTTGCCCGTCGCCCAGATCGTGGTGTGGTAGCCGGTGCCGGAAGCGGCCAGCCTCGTGCCGGCGCTGAACGTGTCGTTGTTGCGCCAGTGGTACCACATGCCCTGTGCGAAGTGCGGGTAGAAGTGGCAGTGGAAGATCGCGTCGCCGGCGGACTTGTTGCGGTTGCCCGAGCCGCCGAAGTTGATCTCGTACGTATAGCCTGCCCCCGGGCCGATGCCTTGCGCGTCCAGGTAGTTCGCGTTGTCGTCGTTGGGGTTGTACAGCCACTGGTGGTTGTGCAGGTGGAAGACGTGCTGTTCCTTGCCGATGTGCGTGTTGCGGAACTTCACGAAGTCGCCGATGTAGCTGTGGTGCACGTTGGCCGCGTCTTCCGCGCCGATCACGTAGTTCGCCTTCGGTCCCTGGGTTCCGGCTGGCGGCACCTGGCCGGGCAGCAGGTGTTCCAGGCCGACGTTGGCCGGGATGTCGACCGTCAGGGCCGGGTCGTTCAGCGCGTGCGAGGTCAGGAAGAACTCCTCGTAGGCGCAGTCCGCGCAGTCGCTGGTGGGACCGACCCCCAGGCGGTTGGCGATGATCTCGGAGCCGATGCCACCGGATCCGTAATTGATCATGAAGGCATCCTTGACGCCCTCCAGCACGTAGCGGAACACCGGGTCGTCCTTGTAGAAGCCCGGGAACGCCTGGCCGTTGGCGGTTTCGTCATGGAACACCGAGGCGAAGTCGCGGAACGGCTCCAGCCGGTTGGGCACCGTGGGATTGCGCTTGCCGACCGACTCCAGCGGGTAGGTGCTGGGCGGGAAGCTGCCGTCGGCATTCGGGCCGGCGACCACGGCGTTGATTTCCGAATGCACGATCTCGCACGCCGTTGCCGAGGCGCACTTCATCATGTTGAGGATCGGCAGGCCCGCCTTGCCTTCCACCGTCCATGGATTCACGGCGGGATAGGTCGCTTCGTAGCGGATGCGGGGGTGCCCTTCGGCGGTCATCTCCGTCGGGCTCAGGGTGCCGTTGTTGTTGACGTCGGCCGACAGGCGCATCTCTTCCTCGAACACCTGGCCGCGGTAGATCCTGGCGCCGGTGGGCTCCACGATCACCTGGCCGAACAGGCCGTTGGACGAATTGCCCTGGTTGCCGTCGGAGCCGAGCACGGCGCCGCCGCTGGTGACGTTGAACACGCCCTCCTTGCTGGCGAACACGCGATAGCTCTTGGTGCCACCCTGCGGGACCAGGCTGCTTAGGTTCGCGCCGGTGTGGCTGCCGTCATCGGCGATGCTGTCGACGAGTTCCATGCCCGAGGCATGGAAGCCGACGAAGCGGCCCCGGACCTGCTCGTCGATGAAGACGGTGTGCAGCTGCCCCGAAGGTTCGGTCAGCGGCACGTTGTTCGGATTGGCCACGGGCGTCAGCAGGTTCTGCAGGTTCACCGTGAGGCAATCGCCGACGCGCACGCGCAGCACCAGCGGGCGGTGTCGCTTGTCGGGCCGCAGGTCCAGCTGGCCTGGCGTGGCGGCGCCGCTGACGGTCAGCGGCGACTTGGTGCTGGTGTTGATGACGTCCCGCTTGAGGGCGAACATCATGCCGTTGACGTTGCCGGCGCCCAGCCGGTTGTACATCAGGGGCTTGTCGAAGGCGACGAGGTTGGCGGTCACCTGCCGCTGGCAGGTGATGGCAGCCTGCGCATCGGGCGCGGCCGCCACCGCCAGCACCCCCAGTGCGGTCAGTGCAAGAGCATGAGTGGTACGGGCCCAGCGTCGCAACTTCGGTGGACTGGCCCCGGTGGAAAGACGCAACATTCCCTCATGCCGTTGACACATGATCACCTCCTGAAGTGGGGTACCGCGTTACAAACCGGCGACGCCCTAATCGCCGGTCGAGAGGAAAGTAGTAAGCAGGGGGCCTAAAGTAGTGACGGAAGTCCGCTTTTTCTTTGATCCAGATCACCTATGACACGTGTCAAAACGTCACTAGTTCAACAGTTTCGCGGCCGCGGGATCATGGGCGGATGTGGCAGGCGGCATGCTTTCTAAGGGGGCGGCGAGTCGAAAAGCGGCACCCGGGGTGCGCAGCACCGCGCGCGCGTACGCGCGCGACGGCCGACCCGGAAATCCGTCATCCGCCCGGGGAAAGTGCGTAGGCGGGCACGGACCCGCCACGCCATGGTCCTGCCCGCCGTTTGCAGGCTCCAGTATGTTGAACAGGGAGTGGGCTCGGTCTGGGCCTGCAGCAGCTCGAGCTGCTGCTCCGCCTCGCCGTGCCGCTGGTGCGCGCGCGCGAGTTCCGCCGCGTGGGCCTGGGAGTCCACCCGCTTGCCCAGGCCCCCGGTCCTGCTCGACGTTCAGCCCGGCGCGCCGGACCTACAGCGGGCGCAGGAAGTCCGCCGGGTCGAGCGCCGCGCCCGCATCCTCGCGCTCCTGCTGCATGCGGGCCCGGCCCGCCGGCGCGGCGGCGCGCTCGCCGATCTGCTGGCGCCACATGGCGTAGTACAGGCCCTTGAGCGCCACCAGTTCGGCGTGGGTGCCGCTCTCCACCACGCGGCCCATCTCCAGCACGTAGATCGCGTCGGCGTGCAGCACGGTCGACAGGCGATGCGCGATCAGCAGCGTGATCTGGGTGCGCTCGCCGGACACCCGGCGCACCGTCTCGGTCACCTGCTGCTCGGTCAGCGAGTCCAGGGCGGAAGTGGCCTCGTCGAACACGAGCAGGCGCGGCTCGCGCAGCAGCGCCCGCGCGATCGACAGCCGCTGGCGCTCGCCGCCCGACAGCTTGGTGCCCGCCTCGCCCACCACCGTGTCCAGCCCCTGCGGCAGGCGCTCCAGCAGCGCCGCGCACTGGGCGTGCTCCAGAGCGGCCAGGATCTGGGCGTCCGTCGCATCCGGGCGCACGAACAGCATGTTCTCGCGCACCGTGCCGCCGAACAGGCTGGTCTCCTGCGTCACGTAGCCGACCTGGCGGCGCGCCTCGTTGTAGCGCAGCTTGCGGGTGCTGACCTCGTTGAAGTAGACGTCGCCCGACGCCGGCCGGTACAGCCCGAGCAGCAGCTTGACCAGCGTGGACTTGCCCGATCCGGACGGCCCCACGAACGCGATGGTGTCGCCGTGCCGCGCGGAGAAACTGACATCGTCCAGCGCGTTTTCCTGCGCGCCCCGGTGGCGGAACACCACGTGCTCGAAGCGCAGCGACTCGATCGGGCCCACGTGCACCGCGTCCCGCGGGCGCTGGTCGATCGGCTTGGCCATCAGCTCGGCGAAGTTCGCCATCGAGGAACTCGCCTCGCGCCAGGCCAGGATGATGGTGCCCAGCTCCTGCAAGGGCGCCAGGATGCCGACCGAGATGAACTGCATCGCGATCAGCTCGCCGGTGGACAGCACGTTGCGGAAGATCAGCCACAGCAGGGTGAAGAGCACCGACAGCTTCAGCAGGCTGAGGGTGGACCCCTGCAGGAACGTGAGCCAGCGGATCCGGCGCACCTTGGCCATCTCGAGGTCGAAGATCACCTGCGTCTGCGCCTCCAGCCGCCGGATCTCGCGGAAGGTCAGGCCCAGGCTCTTGATCAGGGCCACGTTGCGCAGGCTCTCGGTGATGAAGCCGGCATTGCGCGTCGTCTCGCGGTTCAGTGCGCGCTGCTGGCTGCGGATCTGCCGGCTCAGCAAACCGGACAGGCCGCCGAGCACCAGCAGGCCGACCAGGAACACCGGCACCAGCAGCCAGCTCCGGGTGACCGCGTACCAGAGCAAAAAGCCCAGCCCCACCAGCGACGCGAACAGCACGTTGATGAAGGCGTTGATGAAACGCTCGGTATCGCGCCGCACGCGCAGCAGCAGCGACAGGGTCTCGCCGCTGCTCTGGTCCTCGAACTCCTGGTAGCGCAGGCGCAGCGTCTGGCGCAGGCCGTCGTTGAAGATGCGGGTGCCGAAGCGCTGCACCACCAGGCGGGTGGCGTAGTCCTGCATCGCCTTGCATGCCCGCGAGGCGATGGCCACGGCCACGGCCAGCGCCAGCAGGCGCAGAGCACCGCGCACCAGTTCGGCATCGGGCTTGACGTCGCGCTGGTTGGCATAGCCGTCGACCAGCCAGCCGAAGATGATCGGGTCCACCAGCGCCAGCACCTGGCTGCAGGCTGCCAGCAGGAGCGCCAGCGCCGCCAGCCGGCGCTGCGGCTTCAGGTATTTCTTCAGCAGGTCCATCCCCGGATTCTGCAGGCGTAGGATGCGACTCCCATGCAGGACTACTACGCCGCGCGCGCGCCCGAATACGACCGCATCTACCTGAAGCCCGAACGCCAGGGCGACCTGCGCGGGATCGAGGCCTGGCTGCCGACGGTCTTCACGGGCCGCAACGTGCTGGAGGTGGCGTGCGGCACCGGCTACTGGACGCAGTTCATCGCGCCCGTCGCCGCCCGCGTGCTGGCGGTCGATGCGGCGCCGCAGACGCTGCAGATCGCGCGGCAGCGCGTGCCGGGGGACAACGTGGAGTTCGTCACCGGCGATGCGTACGCGCTGCCCGCGGGCCCGCGGGAGTTCGACGCCGCCTTCGCCGGCTTCTGGTATTCGCACGTGCCCAGGAGCCGCATTGGCGCCTTCCTGGCCGGACTGCACGGCGCGCTGCGGCCCGGCGCCCGCGTCGTCTTCCTCGACAACCTCTACGTGGAAGGCAACAGCACGCCGATCTGCGAGCGCGACGCGCAGGGCGACACCTGGCAGCTGCGCACCCTCTCCGACGGGTCGCAGCACAAGGTGCTGAAGAACTTCCCCTCCGAGGGCGAGTTGCGCGAGGCGACGCGGGGCATGGCGCGCGAGCTGCGCCTGCGCCAATGGAAGTACTACTGGGCCCTCGAATACCTCACCGTCTAAGGGTTAGCATGCAATCGGGGCAGCGACCCCCTTCGGTATCGTCCTTGCTTCGGTAGAGAGGAAGCAGGAGCAGTAGAGATGAACCGTATTCTGAAATCCGCGGCTGCCAGCCTGGCCGCGGCGGCCCTCGTCGCCAGCGCGCCCGCCTGGGCCGGCAAGAAGACGGACACGCTGGAATTCGCCTACGACCAGGCGCCCGAGAACGTCGACCCCTACTTCAACAACGTGCGGATCGGCGTGATCCTCGGGCAGACCGTGTGGGACACGCTGCTGTACCGCGACCCCGTCACGCACGAATACCGGGGCCAGCTCGCGAAGAGCTTCAGGCAGGTCGACGACCGCACGCTCGAATTCGAGCTGCGCCAGGGCATCAAGTTCCACAACGGCGAGGACTTCGACGCCGACTCCGTGGTCTATACGCTCAATTTCGCGGCCGATCCGGCCAACAAGGCGGTGACGCAGGAGAACGTGCGCTGGATCCAGCGCGTCGAGAAGATCGACCGCTACCGCGTGCGCGTGATCAGCAAGGAGCCGTTCCCGGCGGCCAAGGACTACCTCGCCACCACGCTGCCGATCCATCCCGCCAGGTACTACAAGGAGGTCGGGCCCAAGGGCATGAACGCCAAGCCGGTGGGATCGGGGCCCTACAAGGTGGTGGAGCATGCGCCCGGCAAGTCGATCACGCTGGAGCGCTTCGACGGCTACTTCAAGGAATCGCCGCGCCCGCTGCCGAAGATCGGCAAGGTGCACATCCGCATCATCCCCGACCGCCAGACGCAGATGGCGGAGGTGCTCTCCGGCGGCGCCGACCTGATCATGCACGTGCCGAAGGACCAGGCCGAGAAGCTGCAGGCCGTGCCGCAGCTGCAGGTGGTCAGCGGCAACACCATGCGCATCGTGTTCCTGCAGATGAACACGCAGGAGGGCGCGCCGGCCCCGCAACTGAAGGACCCGCGCGTGCGCAAGGCCATCTCGCACGCGATCGACCGCGAGGCCATCCTGAAGAACATCGTCGGCGGCGGCGAGATCCTCTACACCATCTGCACGCCGTCGCAGGTGGGCTGCACGCACGAGGGCGCGCCGGTCTACAAGTACGACCCGGCGCTGGCGAAGAAGCTGCTGGCCGAGGCCGGCTACCCGAACGGCTTCGAGCTCGACATCCATGCCTACCGCGAGCGCAACCAGACCGAGGCGATCATCAACTACCTGCAGGCGGTGGGCATCAAGGCGAAACTGAACTTCATGCAGTACGCCGCCATGCGCGACCAGGTGCGCGCCAACAAGACGGCGATCGTGCACCAGACCTGGGGCTCCAACCTGGTGAACGACACCTCCGCGTCCACGCCGGTCTACTACGGCGGCGGCGCCGACGACGTGACGCGCAACCCGCAGGTGAAGGAACTCCTGGACAAGGGCGACCACACGGTGGACCTCAAGTCGCGCACCGACTACTACCGCAAGGCGCTGAACCTGATCGCGGAGAACGCCTACTCGGTGCCCCTGTGGTCGCTGCCGGTCTACTACGTGGCGACGAAGGAAGTGAACTTCCGGCCCTACGCCGACGAGTTGCCGCGCTTCTGGGAGATGAGCTGGAAGTGAAGCAAGGCCACGGCTGATGCTGCCCTACATCGCCAGGCGCCTCGGCGTCGCGCTGCTGGTGGCGCTGACGGTGTCCTTCCTCGCCTTCCTGCTGGTGTTCGTCTCCGGCGACCCCGCCCTGGCGCTGGCGGGCGAGGGCGCGCGCGCGGCCGACATCGAGATGGTGCGCAAGACCTACGGCTTCGACCGGCCGATCCCGGTGCAGTACGCCGAGTGGCTCGCCAAGCTGCTGCGCGGCGAGCTGGGAACCTCGGTGTACTTCAAGACCGACGTCGCGCCGCTGGTGGCCGAGAAGCTGCGGACCACCGTCATCCTCGGCGCCGCGGCGATCGCGGTGGCGCTGCTGATCTCGGTGCCGCTCGGCGTGCTGGCGGCGATCTGGCGGCATAGCTGGATCGATCGCCTGTGCCTGGCGGTGGCGGTGCTGGGGCAGGCACTGCCCAACTTCTTCTTCGCGCTGCTGCTGATCATGCTGTTCTCGATCACGTGGCGCGTCCTGCCGGTCTCCGGCAGCGGCACCTGGCAGCACTTCGTGATGCCCGCGCTGGCGCTGGGCTACTACGCGGCGCCGGCCTTCATGCGGCTGATCCGCGCCGGGATGATCGAGGTGCTGGATGCGGACTACATCCGCACCGCGCGCGCCAAGGGGCTGCCGCCCTCCACCGTGATCTTCAAGCACGCGCTGCGCAACGCGATCGTGCCGGTGGTGGCGCTGGCGGCCGTGCAGCTCGGCTTCCTGCTCGGGGGCTCCGTGGTGGTCGAGACCATCTTCGCGCTCGACGGCCTCGGCTACCTCGCGTACCAGAGCATCAGCAACAAGGACTTCCCGGTGATGCAGGTGATCGTGCTGCTGCTGTCGGTGATCTACGTCGTGCTGACGCTCGCGGCCGACGTGGCCAACGCGTGGCTCGATCCGCGCATCCGGGTGGCCTGATGTCGGCACGGCTTCCCGCCCTCGAAGCCCTGGCGGAGGTGCCGCTCGCGCCGGCGCCGCCGTCCGCGCTGCGCCGCATCCTCGCCAACCGCGCACTGGCGATCGGCGGCGGCCTGCTGCTGGCAATCGTGGTGCTCGCGATCTTCGCCCCGCTGTTCGCGCCCTACGACCCCTACGTGCAGGATCTGGCCAACCGCACGGTTTCGCCCGTCTGGTTCGCCCAGGGCAGCTGGACGCATCCGCTGGGCACCGACCAGCTCGGGCGCGACTACCTCTCGCGCCTGATCTACGGCGCGCGCATCTCGCTGCTGATCGGGGTGAGCGTGGCGCTGATCTCGGGCGTGATCGGCACCACCATGGGCCTGCTCGCCGGCTATTTCGGCGGCCGCACCGACATGCTGGTGTCCTTCATCGTGACGACGCGGCTGGCGATGCCGGTGATCCTGGTGGCGCTGGCGACCGTCGCCCTGGTCGGCGGCTCGCTGTGGGTCGTGATCCTCGTGCTGGGGCTGCTGAAATGGGACCGCTTCGCCGTGGTGATGCGCAGCGCGACGCAGCAGGTGCGTTCGCTGGAGTACGTCGCCGCCGCGCAGGCGGCCGGTGCATCGACGGCGCGCATCATCGCCAGCGAGGTGCTGCCCAACGTGCTGCCGCACCTGATCGTGGTGGCGTCGCTGGAAGCGGCGAGCGCGATCCTGCTGGAAGCCTCGCTGTCCTTCCTGGGCCTGGGGGTGCAGCCACCGCTGCCCTCGTGGGGGCTGATGATCTCCGAAGCCAAGGCCTACATGTTCTTCTCGTTCTGGCTGATCGCCATCCCGGGCAGCGCGCTGGCCCTGCTGATCTTCGCGATCAACCTCGCCGGCGACGGCCTGCACCAGGTCTTCATGCCCCATGAACGCGGCTGAAGCCCCCGTCGTCCTCGACGTGCAGGGGCTGCACGTGGAGATCCGCACCGCTTCCGGCGTGGTGCACCCCGTGCGCGACGTGTCCTTCCAGGTGCGCCGCGGCGAGACGCTGTGCATCGTGGGCGAGTCGGGCTGCGGCAAGTCGATGACCTCGCTGGCCCTCATGGGCCTGCTGCCGCGCGCCGCTGTGCGCCGCTCGCGCACCATGAACTTCCTCGGCGAGGACCTCGCCCGCGCGAGCGCGCAACGCATCAACGCGCTGCGTGGCGACCGCATGGCGATGGTGTTCCAGGAGCCGATGACGGCGCTCAACCCCGCGTACACCATCGGCGAACAGCTCGTCGAACATTACCGGCACCATCGTGGCACCAGCAGTGCCGAAGCACGCGACCGCGCCGTCGAATTGCTGCACAAGGTGGGCATCGCGTCCGCGCGCGAGCGGCTGGGGCAGTACCCGCACCAGCTCTCCGGCGGCCTGCGCCAGCGGGTCATGATCGCCATGGCGCTGATGTGCGCCCCCGAACTGCTGATCGCCGACGAGCCGAGCACCGCGCTGGACGTGACCATCCAGGCGCAGATCCTGCGGCTGCTGGCGGACCTGCAGAAGGAACTCGGCATCGCGATGGTGCTGATCACGCACGATCTCGGCGTCGTCGCGCGGATCGCCGACCGCGTCGCCGTGATGTACGCCGGCCAGGTCGTGGAAGAGGGAACGGCCACCGAGATCTTCGCGCAGCCACGCCATCCCTACACGCGCGGGCTGCTCGCCTGCATCCCGGTGCCGGGCCGCACGGCGCCCGGTAGCCGCCTCGGGAGCATCCCGGGCGTGGTGCCCTCGCTCGTCGGGGAACTGCGCGGCTGCGCCTTCCGCGAGCGTTGTCCCCACGCGCAGGCCGCGTGCACGCAGGCGATCGACCTGCGCGACGCGGGCGAGGGGCGCCGCTGGCGCTGCGTGCTCGAGCCCGAGGCGGTGCCGGCATGAGTGCCTTGCTCAGTGCCACGGGGCTGCAACGCAGCTTCAGCGTCAACGCCGGCATGTTCCGCGCGCGCCGCCTGCTGCATGCCGTCAACGGCATCGACATCGCGGTGGAACGCGGCGGCGTGCTCGGCATCGTCGGCGAGTCCGGCTGCGGCAAGTCGACGCTGGCGCGCATGCTGCTGGGGCTGACGCCGCCGACGGCGGGCAGCATCTTCCTGGAAGGCCAGGACATCGCGGCGATGGACCGGCGCGCGGTGGCGCGGCGCGTGCAGCCCGTGTTCCAGGATCCGTATTCCTCGCTCAATCCCCGCCGCACCGTCGTCTCCATCGTCGCCTTCCCGCTGGAGGTGCACGCAATCGGCACCAAGGCGCAACGCAGGTCGCAGGCGCTCGAGATGCTGGAGCGCGTGGGCCTGCCCGCGCGCTACGCCGAGCTGACGCCGGGCCAGCTCTCGGGCGGGCAGCGCCAGCGGGTGGCGATCGCGCGGGCGCTGGTGATGAAGCCGGAGATCGTCGTCTGCGACGAGCCGACCTCGGCGCTCGACGTCTCGGTGCAGGCGCAGATCCTCAACCTGCTGCTGGACCTGCGCCGCGACTTCCGCCTCACCTATGTCTTCATCAGCCACAACCTCGCGGTGGTGGAGCACATGGCCACGCACGTGGCGGTGATGTACCTCGGGCGGGTGGTCGAATTCGCAGACACGCGCACGCTGTTCGCGCAGCCGCGCCATCCGTACACGCAAGCCCTGCTGGCCTCCGTTCTCACGCCCGACACCACGCTGGGCATTCCCGACACCGGCCTGGGTCTCGCGTTCCCCGATCCGCTGAATCCGCCCCCGGGCTGCGCCTTCCATCCGCGCTGCCCGCGCCGCTTCGCCGGCTGCGACCGCGCGCTGCCGCAGCTGGTGCCCGCCGGCGCCGCGCAGGTCGCCTGCCACTTGTTCTCGCCACAGGAAACGACACCATGAAGACCCGCGACGCCGCCATCGCCCGCGCCCGCACGAGCTTCGATGCCGGCGAATTCCGCGCCACGCTCGCGCGCCGCGTCGCCGTGCCCACCGAGAGCCAGAACCCCGAGCGCGGGGCGGAGCTGCGCCGGTACCTCGAACAGGAGATCGGCCCCTCGTTCGAGGCCATGGGCTTTTCCTGCCGCATCCTCGAACACGCGAAGGCCAAGGCGCCGTTCCTGCTGGCCGAGAGGATCGAATCGCCCGCTGCGACCACCGTGCTCGGCTACGGCCACGGTGACGTGATCCGCGGCCTCGATCGCGAATGGCACGAAGGCCTGTCGCCCTGGGCGCTCACGGAACGCGAAGGCCGCTGGTACGGCCGCGGCATCGCCGACAACAAGGGCCAGCACAGCATCAACATGGAGGCGATGCGGCACGTGATCGCCACCCGGGGCAGCCTCGGATTCAATGCCAAGTTCCTGGTGGAGATGGGCGAGGAGACCGGATCGCCCGGCCTGCGCGAGCTGTGTTCGGAGCAGCGCGAGGCCCTGCAGGCCGACCTGCTGATCGCTTCCGACGGGCCGCGCCTGCGGGCGGAGCGGCCCACCGTGTTCCTCGGCTCGCGCGGCAGCATGAACTTCGACCTGACGATCGAGGCGCGCGCCGGCGGGCATCATTCCGGCAACTGGGGCGGGCTGATCTCCAACCCGGGGATCCAGCTCGCGCATGCGATCGCCAGCATCTGCTCGCCCACCGGCCAGATCCGCATCCCGCAGTGGGTGCCGCGCGAGCTGCCGGCTTCGGTGCGGCGCGTGCTGGCGGACTGCGAGGTCGACGGCGGCGCGGACGGCCCGCAGATCGAGCCGTGGTGGGGCGAGCCGGGGCTCACGCCTGCGGAGCGCGTGTTCGGCTGGTGCAGCTTCGAGGTGCTGGCGTTCAAGACCGGCAATCCCGAGACGCCCGTGAACGCGATCCCGCCGCGCGCCTGGGCGCGCTGCCAGCTGCGTTTCGTGGTCGGTGTCGATCCCGGGCAGATCCTGCCGGCGCTGCGCGCCCACCTGGACCGGCACGGCTTCGGCATGGTGCAGATCGCGAGCACGCGCGAAACGCTCTTCAACGCCACGCGCATCGATCCGGAGGATGCGTGGGTGCAGTGGGCCGTGGCTTCGATCGCGCGCACCAGCGGCAAGAAGCCGGCGATCCTGCCGAACCTCGGCGGGTCGCTGCCGAACGACATTTTCACCGACGTGCTGGGCCTGCGCACGATCTGGGTGCCGCATTCCTACGCCGGCTGCTCGCAGCACGCGCCCAACGAGCACCTGCCCCCCGAGTTGCTGCGCGAAGGGCTGGAGGTGATGACCGGCCTGTACTGGGATCTCGGATCGGGCGATACGCCGGCCGCGCACGCCTGAAGCGGCGCTGGGTCGCTGCGGTCGGTGCGGCCCGTTTCTCTGCCGCGCAGATTCCTAGGGCACCCTGGCCGAGCGGTCGACCTGGCATTCCATGCTCGTTTCGACGGCGCACGGGCCGCTGCGGGCCGTGGTGGCCAGCTGGGAACAGCCGGTCAACTGCAGGAGCGCCCAGATCGCGAGTGCGGTGGAGAGGGTTCGCACGTTGCTTTCCTTTCGCAAGGGCAAGGTCGCAGGGACTGTACTCTTCTCGCAAGACACCGCGAGTGGCGCTACCATGCCGCCTCCGACCCAGCAGCGGGAGAGCAGCGATGAGACCCTCCATGTTCCAGCGTGCAAGCCTTGTCGCCGGCGTCCTGCTGGCTGTCGGTGTGCCCATGGCGACCTCGGCTTTCGAGCCGCCGGCCCTGAGGGCGCAGGCCAACCGCGTCCCGGCGCCACCGTGGCCGGCGGGCGACGAGCGCGGCATGGCCAACGTGCTCGGTGCGGCCACCACGCAGCGCTGCGGCTGGCACCTGTCGCAGCGCGGTGCGCGCACCTACGAAGCGTCCTTCGAACGGTCGAACACCATGCCGAAGTCGCCGTTCGCGCCGCCGTCCCTGAGCAAGCCCAAGCCGACCGCGGGCGTGCCCTTCTCGGCGCATGCCTTCAACAGCGAGGCGTTCGAGGCCGGGGCCGAGCCGCAGCAGCAGGGCACCCAGATCGACGCACTGGGCCACTTCGCGTCGATCCGGAGCCCCTGGGATCCGAAGAACCCGTTCTCGGCCGACGACGCCAGCTATTACGGCGGCTACAAGCAGCAGGACGTGAAGCCCACGCCCGACTCGCCGCTGCTCAAGCTGGGCATCGAGAAGATCCCGCCGCTGGTCACCACCGCGGTGCTGCTGGACGCGAGGGCGCATATCGGCAAGGGCCGGGCGATGGGCGACGGCCAGCTGGTCACGGCGGCCGACATCGAAGCCATGCTCAAGGCCCAGGGCCTGGCCCGGCGCGGCATCCTGCCCGGCGACATGGTGTGGATCTACACCGGCTGGAGCGACAACTGGAAGGACCCGGCCGACCCCAGCAGCCCGTACTACGCGATGGCGCCGGGGCTGTCGGTGGACGCGGCGAAGATGCTGGCCGGCAAGCGCATCGTCGCGATCGGGCTGGACGTGCCTTTCCTCGACCCGGTGCCCGACGGCATGCTGCAAGGCAAGGCGCCGCCCGCGGCGGGCACCGAGCCGGGCCTGCCGTTCTCGATCCATCACTACATGCTGTCGGTGTACGGCATCCACCACCTCGAGAACCTGAACCTCGCCGCCATGGCCGCCGACAGGGTGTGGACCTCGTGCGCCATGGTGCTGCCCTCGCGCGACAAGGGCGCGGCCGGCGCCGTGATCCGGCCGGTGGCGATCGGCGTGCCGAACCAGAGGTGAGATCGCCGCGGGCGTGGCGGGGCGAACCCGCACGCCCGTCGCCGCTACAGGCGCGCGACGCTCACATCCATCTTCGTCACCTCCAGCGGGCCGTACTCGGACAGGAACGCCACGTCCGCCGCGTCGCGGCCGTGCGCCACGACGACCCGGCCGCCGCGCGGCTGCTCCTGGGTGGCGTCGAAGGCGTACCAGCGGCCGCCGAGGAACACCTCGTACCAGGCGTGCATGTCCATCGGATCGAGTTCGTGCAGGTAGCCCACGACGATGCGCGCCGGCATCATCAGGCTGCGGCTGAGCGCGATGCCCACATGGGCGAAGTCGCGGCACACGCCGGCCCGGCATTCCAGCGTGTCCATGGCACACGTGCTCGCCTCGCTCACGCCATAGCGGTACTCGATGTTCTCGCGCACCCATGCCGCGATGCGTTCGGCCTGCGGGTAGCCGGGCGGGCAGCCCTGCACGATCTCCCTGGCGCGCTCCGACATCTTGTCGCACGGGCAGTAGCGGCTTTGCAGCAGGTACTGGAGGGCTTCGTCCGGCAGTTGCGCCGGCGGCACCAGCGGCGCGCCGCGGTCGACGTCGATCTGGTCCGGCACCTCCACCTCGTGCTCCACGTCCAGAACGCTGTCGCCGGCCGGCAGCGTGAAGCGCTGGCACAGGTTGCCGAAGGCATCGACGTACTCGGTGGCCGGCACCCAGGGCGCGATCGCGTACCGCTCGGCCACCACCCATTGCGAGGCACCGCTGCGCGGGCGCAGCATCGCGACGACGGGGCAGGCGTCTTCGCAGCGAAGGGCGATGCGGTTGGAGGTGCGCAGTCTCATGGGCTGCACGGATGATGAGCCGCCGGCGCAGCCTCGGCCGTAGGAACGCGCCGCGCGCAGGCGCTTGCCGCCTGCCTACAGCCGTCGAGGTCCGCGCGCCAGCTCGCCTTGCGAGCCTGCGGCTGACGCTGTCTTGCGGCCTTTCCCTGCCGCTGCCGCGCGTCGGCTGTCGGACGCTCGATCGGTGCCCCGCAGAGAATGACATGGACCCCGCCGCGGGCGACGCCGCGGGGCTGCGGTGACCACGACCCGTGCCGAGCTCCGCGCCAGCAACGACAACTGCTCCCGAAAGCATGACCGACGCAATGCTCCGCGACACCGTCCTGAGGATCGGCGAAGACGCCAGGGCGTCCGCCATCGCCGTGGCGGTCTACGACTTCGAGCACCACACCACGTGGTCGATCAACCCCGCCCGCTGGTTCCATGCCGCCAGCACGATCAAGGTGCCGGTGCTGCTGGCCGTGTACGAGGCCATCGAGCAGCGCCGCTTCGAGCCGTACTCGCGCGTGCACGTGCGCAACCGCTTCCTCGGCGTGGTCGACGGCCGGCCGTTTCGCGTGCAGGAAGGGCGCGAGGCGAACGCGGAGGTGCACGCGGCGATCGGACGCATGCTCACCGTGCACGAGCTGGCCGAGCACATGATCGTCACCAGCAGCAACCTGGCCACCAACCTGCTGCTCGACCTCGTCGGGATCGAGGCCGCCCGCGCTTCCCTCACGCGCCTGCACCTGAGCGGCATCGACCTGCAGCGCGGCGTGGAGGACGAGGTGGCCTGGGAGGCCGGCCTCAACAACCGCGTGACCGCCGCCGGCCTCTGCAATGCCCTGCGCCTGATCGAGGAGGGCAAGGCCATCTCCCCCGAGGCGTCGAAGGCGATGCTCGACATCCTGCACCAGCAGCGCTTTCGCAGCGGCATTCCCGCCGGCCTGCCGGAGGATGCGCGCGTCGCCCACAAGACCGGCGAGATATCGACCGTCGCCCACGATGCGGGCATCGTGTACCTGAACGGCCGCGATGCGTACGTGGTCGTCATCCTCACCGAGTGGGCGCCGGACGTGAACGGCCGGCAGGAGACGATCGCGCGCATCTCGCGCGCCGTGTACGAGTACATGACGGGGGGCGCGGCATGAGCACGCTCCCGCTGCCCTTCGTGCACGCCGATCGCCTGCCCGCCGAGGTGCGGCAGGTGCTGCGACCCGGCCAGGCGCTGCAGGATCGTTCGGGCGCCGCGCATGTCCTGCCGTCGTCGTTCCTGCGGGTGGATTCCTGGGCCCAGGCGGTGGAAACGATGCTGACGCCGCATTTCAGGTTGTCGGAACTCATTGGCGTGGACGTTCGCGAAGCGCCGCTGGTGCGCTCCTTCCCACGCTATGTTCCCTGCGCGCTGGTGCTGCTGGCGGCGGGGCTCGAGCTGTTTCGCCTCGAGGTCGCTACCTATGTGCACGTGGCCGCGAACGGCGGCTACCGCTCGCCCGGGCACGCCCTGAGCCGGCATGCCTCGCGTCACTGCTGGGGCACGGCGGCCAACATCTACCGCATCGGCGACACGTCCCTCGACACCCGCGAAGAGATCGAGAAGTACGCGGCCATCGCGCGCCGGGTCATCCCGGGCGTCTGGATCCGCCCCTTCGGCCAGCAAGACGGCGAGGCGGACGACCACCTGCACATCGACATCGGCTACACGGTGTTCGACCCGGTGGACGGACCGGACGGCAGCCAAGCCGGGGAGGCAGGCTGATGGCGGACCGCAAGAAGCTGGAACCAGCAGCCGCGCCGCAGCGCCTGCGCCTTGCGGCCATGGGGCTGGAGGCCGAGTGCTCGCTCATGCTCGATGGCCAGCCGACGCGGCCCGAGGCCTTGTTCGGCAGCCCGCGCGACTTCATCCGGGGCGAGCTGATGCATCGCCAGGGCACTTCGTACCACCTGCCGACCGGGGGCGCGGTCTATTTCGATACGGGCGTCATCGAAGTCGCGACGCCGGTGGTGGAGATCGAGCGCGGCTGCGCCGCGCGCGCGGGGCGTTCACTGTGGGAGGCGCTCCAGTTCATCCGCGGCGAGCTCGATGCCTGGGACGGGCGCAACGGCCGCGAGACGCGGCTGGTCGGCTTCAGTGCGCACTACAACGTTTCGTTCGAGCTGCCGCCGGGCGAACCGGCGAACGGGCGCACCATCGAGCAGCTCGCGCTCCTGCTCACGTACATCCTGCCCGCGCCGGTGATGCTGCTGGCGACCAACCGGCGCTCCACCGGCGTGGGCGTGCGGCCGCGCCAGGACCGCATCGAGATCACTTCCGATTTCACGCCGAGCCCCGCGCTCATGATCGCGACGGCGACCTTGATCGTCGGCATCGTGCGCGAGGTCATGACCTGGCCGAGTTACGGGCTGGACGAACTCGCCAGGCACGAGATTCCCGTCATCGGCGGCTTCCAGCCCGTGCCCCACACCTCGCGCAAGGGGTGGCTGGCGCGCTTCAGCTGCTATCCGGCGAACCCGTTCACCTGCGACATCGACAGCGACCTGTGGCCCACCGAACGGCATGGCGAACTCAGCCTGCGGGCGATTGCGGGACGCACCGTGCGCCACTTCCGGCACGCGATTCGCCGCCTGGCCGACCCCTTCACGTTCCGGCTGATCGCCGCCGTCATGCGCGGGCGCAGTCCGTCGCTGCTCGATCTCGAGGATCGGCCTGGGGAGTACGAGCACGTCGGCAAGCTGTGCGCGTGGGACGAGCGCTCGCCGCCCGCGCGGCTGGCGCGCTCGCGCTACGAGCGCGTGGTGATCCGCGCGATCTCGGGACAACCGCTGCGCATGGACGGCCGACGCCTGCAGCCGGTCGGCATGAGCGGCTGGTCGGCGATCGTGTTCCGCCGCGAGGACAACCGGCGCGAGGTGATCGCGATCGACGACCTGATGCAGCGCCTGGACGACTGGGAGCGGCCGTAGCGGGCGCTCGCTGCCGGCACGCAGGGGACATGGGGCGCGGCGCCGTGTGCCGTCCCCGCCTCGCTCACTTGCCGAACAACCTGGCCACGTGCTGCCATGCCCGCAGCATGAATCCCGCACGTTCCACATCCGCCTGCGCGACGAGCGGCGCTTCGCCCACCGGCTTGCCGTTCGAGCTCGCGACCACCTTGCCGATCACGGCACCCTTGGCCACCGGCGCTTCCAGGTCCGGCTTGACCTGCACCGAGGTCTGCACCTGCTGGCCGCGCGGCACGGTCACCGACCAGGGCGAGCCCAGGCCCGCGGCCACGGTGTCGGCCTTGCCGAAACTGACCTTGGCGGTCGCCACCACCGCATTCGGCTCGATGGGGGTGGCCTTCTCGAAGTTGCCGAAGCCCCACCCGAGCAGCGTGCGCGTCTGGTCGGCCCGCGCCTGCGCGCTGTTGGTGTTGAGGATCACCGTGATGAGCCGCATGCCGTTGCGCTTGGACGAAGTGACCAGGCAGTAGCCGGCGTCCTCGGTGTGCCCGGTCTTCAGGCCGTCGACCGTCGGATCGGTGTAGAGCAGGGCGTTGCGGTTGCCCTGCTTGATGCCGTTGTACTTGAACTCGCGTTCCGCGTAGATCGGGTAGTAGTCGGCGCTGTCGCGGATGATCGCGCGCGCCAGGATGGCGAGGTCGCGCGCGGACGCCTTGTGCGCCGGGTCGGGCAGGCCCGTGGCGTTGACGAAATGCGTGTGCGTCATTCCGAGGCGCTGGGCTTCGGCGTTCATGAGCTTGGCGAAGCCCTCCTCGGAGCCGGCCATGTGCTCGGCGATCGCCTTGGAGGCGTCGTTGCCCGACTGGATGACGATGCCGCGCAGGAGGTCGATCACGGTGGCCTGGCCGTTCAGCGGCAGGTACATGCACGACTCGGTGCTCGAACCCCGGCACCAGGCGTTCTGGCTGACCGTGACCAGCTCGTCCTTCTTGAGCTTGCCCGAGCGAAGGGCCTGTTCGACCAGGAAGCTGGTCATCATCTTGGTCAGTGACGCCGGCGGCAGCGGTTCGTCGGGGTTGGCCGAGGCGAGGACCTGGCCGGAGTCGAAGTCCATCAGCAGCCAGGCCTTGGCCGCCAGCGCCGGCGCCCCGCCGGCAACGGCGGTCTCGCCAGCGACTGGCGCCGGGGCAGGTGCGGCGGCCGCGGGCTTCTTGTGCGTGGCGGACCTGGCGGCGTGCTGTGCAGCCGTGACAGACATCGAGCTGGAAATCAGGGCGCCCGCGGCGATGGCGAAGACAACGGGGGCGAGGGAAAAGCGCTTGGTTTGCATGGTGTTCATTGTGGCCGATCGAGCCTCGGTCGCAGGTCAAGCGTGGAAGAGCCGCTCGTCCGCGACCCGGCGTCCAGCTCAGCGGCCACAGGCTGCCGTCAGGTGGCTGCCAACACGAGTCGCCGCATCCGGCGCAAGATGGGGAATCCTTCCCAGCAAGAGAGCCACGCCATGCCACAGCCGACCCGCGAAGGAAAGCCGGTCCCCCAGGTCAAGTTCCGCTACCGCGCGGACAACGAATGGAAGGAGATCACCTCCGAGGCGCTCTTCAAGGGGCGCACGGTGGCGGTGTTCTCGCTGCCCGGCGCTTTCACGCCCACCTGTTCCAGCACCCACCTGCCGCGCTTCAACGAGCTGGCCCCGACGTTCAAGGAGAACGGCGTGGACCAGGTGGTGTGCATCGCCGTGAACGACCCGTTCGTGATGGAGGAGTGGGCGAAGAGCCAGGAGAGCGACAACATCTTCATGCTGCCGGATGGCAACGGCGCCTTCACCGAGCAGATGGGCATGCTCGTCGACAAGAGCGACCTGAACTTCGGCAAGCGCTCGTGGCGCTACTCGATGCTGGTGCGCGACGGCATCGTCGAGAAGATGTTCGTCGAGCCCGAGGAACCGGGCGACCCGTTCAAGGTGTCGGACGCCGACACGCTGCTGCACTACGTGAACAAGGATGCCCGCGAGCCCGACCAGGTGGCGCTGCTCACGCGCGAAGGCTGCGCGTTCTGCGCCAAGGCCAAGAAGCTGCTGGACGAGGCTGGCGTGACCTACGCGGACGTGCCGCTGCCGCACAGCATCCGCACCCGTGCGCTGGGCGCGATCGCCAAGGCGACGACGGTGCCGCAGTTGTTCGTCAACGGCCAGCTGATCGGAGGCAGCGACGCGGTCGAACAATGGGTCAAGCAGCGTCAGCGCTGAGACACCCGGTGATCTACGTAGGATATCGGCCACCGGCGATCGAGCCGGTGCCGGGGTGCGGTGCAGCATTCCCGGGCCCATGCTTGCCGTTGACTTACGAAGTGAAGGCATCATGCGCAATCCCTGGACCAGCAAGAACCCATTCATGAGCATGTGGCTCAGCGCGGCCAACCAGACCGCGGGAACCGCCCGCGCCACCGCGGCCGCCGCCGCGAAGCGACAGGTCGCCAGCGCGCAGGCCGATGCGATGCGGCAGTTCCTGGACTTCTGGGCACCCCTGTCGGCCGCACCGCGCACGCGCAAGAAGGCACGACGCTGAAGCGGCGCCCCAAGACTCCCACCTGGGCCACGATCGTGGGCGGCAGCATCGCTGCGGCCGCGGGCGCGGCCCTCTTCGCGAACCGCCGCACCGCCAGGACCCTGCTCACCCCGGTATTGCAGCAGCGGGAGCCGCCGCCCGGTGACGGCCAATGGCTCTCCGGCATGGCCATGGGCGGCGGCGGCGTGCGCCGCTGGTGGCTGTATCGGCCGCCGGACGCCAGGTTCGGTGAGCGCCTGCCCCTGATGGTGATGCTGCACGGGTGCCGGCAGCACGCGAACGTCTTCGCCACCAGCACCCGCATGAACCGCATCGCGGCGCGGGAACGCTTCCTGGTGCTCTATCCCGAGCAGGATCGCGCCGCGAATGCGCAAGGCTGCTGGAACTGGTTCGACACCGCGTCGGGCCGCGCCTATCGCGAAGCGGCGTCGATCATGAGCGCCATCGACCAGGTGTGCGTGCTGTATTCGGCCGACCGCGACCGGATCGCGGTCGCGGGGTTGTCCGCGGGCGCCAGCATGGCGGCATTGCTCGCCATCCGGCAGCCGCAACGCTTCAAGGCGGTGATCATGCATTCCGGCATCCCTCCGGGCACTGCCCATTCCACGCTGTCCGCGGTGAGCGCGATGCACGGCGGGCGCAACACCCGGCCGCTGCCGGCGAGTCCCGAGGCCACGGGGACGGTATTGCCGCCACTGCTGGTGATCCACGGCCGCGAGGACACGGTGGTCGCCCCGAGCAACGCGCAAGCCGCGGTGCAGGTCTGGGCCGATGCCACGGGCGCGCGGGGCGGCGCGCAACGCACGGTGCAGCGCGGCAACCGCTATGGCACCGAAGTCACCGATTTCCGGCGCAGCGGCCGCACGGCGGCGACCCTGGTCGACGTCGCGACGCTGGGGCACGCCTGGAGCGGGGGCGCCGCGGGCCAGGCGTACAGCGACGGCCAGGGGCCGGACGCGTCGCGCATGGCGTGGCGTTTCGCGCAGAGACAGTTCGAGGAGGCCGCCTGAAGGCGCCGCGGGTTGCGGGGCCCACCGCCCGCCTGGTGGCCGTGGCCTTGTCGATGGCGGTCCTCGCGCCGCGCGCGGGAGCGCAGGAGGCCGATGGCGCGCCAAGGGGCGGGCTGGAAGCAGCGCAGGCCATGCATGCGGAACTCGCGCGCGGCAAGGCCTCCTGGTACGGGCCCAGGTTCCACGGCCGGCGTACCTCGAGCGGGGAGCGTTTCGACATGAACGACCTCACCGCGGCCCATGACACACTCCCGTTCGGCACCCTCGTGCGCGTGCGCAACGAGACGAACGGCCGGGAGGTGGTCGTGCGCATCAACGACCGTTCGTTCCGCATGCGGGACCGGATCATCGACCTGAGCAAGGCGGCGGCCGCCGCACTCGGTTTCCTGAGGGCCGGTGAAGCACGGGTGGTTCTGGTCGAACCTTGAGCGGACTGCGGCGCGTGGCCGCGCACTGTTCGGCCGCGCGCGGGTCGAGTGCGATCCGCGTCAGCCCAGCATGGCCTTCAATTCGCCGCTGTCGATCAGTGCCTGCAGCTCGCTCGCACCGCCGACCAGGACGCCCTTGACGAACACCATGGGGAAGGTCGGCCAGCCCGTCCACATCTTCAACGCGCTGCGCGGTCGCCACATGCCGAAGTAGCTGCCGTACTCGAGGTACTTGAAGGGCTGCCCGATCGCCTGGAGGGCCTTGCAGGCCCTGGCGGGAAACGGGTTCTGCTTCATGCCGACCACCACGACGTCGCTGGCCGCCACTGCCGCCTTCACTTCATCGACGATCGCATGGTTCCAGCCCGCGATCTTCGTGCGGATGGCGCTGTGGATGCGAGCTTCCTCGAGGATCGGGCGCGGCATGATGGCTCCTTGCGAACGGACTGCTACGGTAGCACGCGCACCCGAGCGGTTCGAGGGGATCAGGGCGAGGCGAACCGGCTCGAACTTTCCCGGGATCATGCCGCTGCCTGCGCCTGCCTCGCGCAGGCCAGGCACGACAGCGCGCTTGCGATGTTGGCGCCGAACATGCGCGCCGTCTTGAGGTCGCCCGGGGCGAAGGCCCCCGCCGCAGGTCCGGAGTGCGCCGCCTGCGCCATCAGCCCGGACCAGGAGCCCAGCCGGTTGGCGGCCTCGTCGTCGGGGACGTGCTGCTCGGGGAGGATGGCGTTGCCGACCCAGAACATGCCGTGCTGCATGGCGAAGACGAACATCGACAGCAGCGTCGACTGCTTGTCGCCCGAGGGCAGCGCGGACACCGTGAAGCCCGATGCAAGCCTGCCCTTGAGTGCGTGCGACTTCCACAGCCGCCCGGTCGCGTCCATGAACGACTTGAAGGGCCCGGAGACGCCGCCCAGGTAGGTGGGCGATCCGAAGACGAACCCGTCGAACTCGAGCAGGCGCTCGGGCGCCGGGATCAGGTCCTCCGACCTGAGCAAGTCGATCCGGACGCCTGGCACCGTCCTCGCGCCTTGCGCGACGAGTTCCGCGATGCGCCGGGTATTGCCGTGGGCGCTGTGATAGATGACGGCGAGCTTGTTCATTCTGCGGGTCCTTTTGCGGGTGGCGGATTTCGTGGGGGCTTCCTCATCGCGAGATCCAGGCGAGGAGGAGGGCGGACAGGTAGAGGCCGAGCCCGAAGACGGCGTGATTGGCCAGGCTCCTCGCCCGGTTCCTCGCAGGCGCTGCCGTCTTCGACGAGGCGATGCCCGCGCCCATGGCCGGCTGCATGAGGAGCCAGGGCGCGGCGACCGTCGCCACCCCGACGCCCAGGGCCGGCATCAGGGTGGGAGTGCGGGTCCACGCGACGCCGAAGATGGCGACGAGGAGCGCGGCGAAGGCGACGCCGGTGGCGTAGTGCACCAGCCAGCCCAGGGCGAGCTCGCCCTTGACCGGAGCGGCCTTGCCGATGGCGCCATGCAGGATGGCGCCGCGCCGCCAGTGGCCGACCCAGCGGCCGATCATGGCGAAGTCGAGAGTGGGCACGCCGAGCAGGCGGAGCAGCGCGAGCCAGAGGTCCATGGCTGCCGTGGCGCCGACGCCGATCAGCGCGACCCGGGCGGCGTCTTCGATGGTGATGTTCATGTTCGTTCCTGGTTGACGCAAGGGCGGTGGGGATGTCACTATGCAAGTTCAAGTCGACTTGAGGTCAAGAAGTTTTTTCATGGATATCTCCGAAGTCGCCAGGCGGTCCGGCGTCCCCGCCTCGGCCCTGCGCTACTACGAAGAGAAGGGTTTGATCGCGTCGACCGGACGCGAGGGCCTGCGCAGGACGTTCGCCGAGGGCGTCCTGGACCAGCTTTCGCTGATCGCGCTCGGCCAGGCTGCCGGCTTCTCCCTCGACGAGATCAAGGGCATGTTCTGCGCCGACGGGCGCGCCAGGATCGACCGCCGCGCCCTGGCGGGCAAGGCCGACGAGATCGACGCGACGATCAGGCGGCTGCAGGCGTTGAGCAACGGATTGCGCCACGCGGCGGTGTGCCCCGCCGCGAACCACGCCGAATGCCCGACGTTCAAGCGCCTGCTGCGGGCTGCCGGCGCGGGGAAGCTGGCCCCCGTGGCGAAGACCCGCGCTGTCGCCGCGACCGGGAAGCCAGTCGCGGCACGGGCGAGATCCGCGCAGAGGCCCAAGCGCGGGTAGGGCTGCCGCGTTCGACGTGCGTCAGCGCGGGCTCCTACGCCGAAAGCAGCCGTGGCTGAGCTCGATGATGGGGCAGGCCGCCCGCGGGAAAACCCCGGTCCATGCCCTGTCGATTTCGCCAAGGCCGGTTCGTCGTCATGGAGAGGCGGGTGTGCCGCCCGCCGTCATGCAGGCCGATGCGGGTCGCCGGCATGGCCATGGACGAGCCCGCGATCCCCTGGAGAATGCAAGTGGCCAGCAAGAACACGATCTGCCTCTGGTACAACCGCGACGCCCTCGAAGCTGCGCAGTTCTATGCGAAGACCTTTCCCGACAGCCAGGTCGGCGCGGTGCACCGCGCGCCGGGCGACTTTCCATCCGGCAGGCAGGGCGACGTCCTCACCGTCGAATTCACCGTGATGGGCATTCCCTGCCTCGGGCTGAACGGCGGGCCGGCGTTCCAGCACAGCGAGGCGTTCTCGTTCCAGGTGGCGACCGAGGACCAGGCGGAAACCGACCGCCTGTGGGATGCGATCGTCGGCAACGGCGGGCAGGCCAGCGAGTGCGGCTGGTGCAAGGACAGGTGGGGCCTGTCCTGGCAGATCACGCCCAGGGTTCTCATGGCGGCCATCACGGACCCGGACCGTGCCGCGGCGAAGCGGGCCTTCGACGCCATGATGCAGATGGGGAAGATCGACATCGCCACGATCGAGGCCGCCCGCAGGGGCTGAGGAGGAACATGCAGCGTGATTGCCAAGCAGAGGGCGCGCGCAAGCGCTGGTGGGCGCAGGTGCAGGCGGACGGCGCCGCCGAGGCCGGACATCGAAGCGTGGAGTCCGCGTAAGCCGCGGCGAGGAGGACGAGCCACCATGTCGACGACTTCTTCGACCAACGAATACCTGCTGCTGTCGCGCGGCCACTGGGACGCCGACAAGTCGCCCGAGGAGATCCAGGCGGCGATCGATGCGTTCTATGCCTGGCACGCGCGCCTGGTCGCGCAAGGACGGTTCAAGCCCGGGCAGCGCCTGGCGACGGCGGCCAGGCTGGTCACGCGCTCCGGGATCACCGACGGGCCGTTCACCGAAGCCAAGGAAGTGGTCGGCGGCTACTGGTTCGTCCTGGCCGACAGCCTGGACGAGGCCGCTCGCATCGTGGCGGACAACCCCTGCCTCGCCTGCGGCCTGGCTTTCGAGATCCGACCGATCGAGGCCGAACCGGCGAGCGCCTATCGCGAAACCAACGAGACGCCGGGGAGAGCCCGCATTCCGGGACAACCGGAGGAGACCCCATGACCAGGACGATCTTCATCAGCCTCCCCGTCACCGACCTTGCGGCCTCGACCGCCTTCTACCAGGCCCTGGGCTTCGAGCGGAACCCGCGAATGAGCGACGAGGCGTCCGCCTGCATGGCGTGGAGCGAGGCTATCCAGTTGATGCTGGTCACGCACGCGAAGTGGCGCACCTTCACGCAGCGGCCCTTCCCGCCGGCCGGCACGAGCGGGCTGATGCTGTCGCTGGCGATGGACGGCCGCGAGGCCGTCGATGCGATCCAGCGCGCGGCCGCGGCCCACGGCGGGCAGGCCGACGCGAACCCGCCCGAGGACTTCGGCTTCATGGTCTCGCGGGACCTCGCGGACCCCGACGGCCACCTGTGGGCCACGTTCTGGATGGATCCGGAGGCGACGCCCGCCCACGCGTGAGGCGATGCGAAGATGCAGGAAGGCGCGACTCGACCGCGCCAGGTCGGGCGGGCGATGGGACGCGGCGTACGACAGCGCGCCACCCGCGATCACCGGCTTTCCGCGTGGTGATGTGCCCGCACCGGCGGCAGCTCGTACCGCGCGCCCGCGTCTTCACCGCTACCCGGGATACAAGACCATCTGTGTGCAGCGGAAGAGCGCGAGCGTCCTGCCCGTTTCACGATGCGTGACCAAGGCGTCCCACACCTGCGTCGTCTTCCCGAGATGCACGGCAGTCGCCAGGCAATCGATCGTGCCGTCGACCGTGGTGCCGAGATGATTGGATTTCAGCTCGATGGTCGTGAAGCCGCTGGCGCGTTCGGGAAGGTTGGCGCGGCAGCCGTAGCCGCAACAGGTATCGGCCAGGGTGACCAGGCTGCCTGCATGCAGATACCCGTTGGGTGCCATCAGCTCCGGCCGAACGGGCAGCTCTGCACGCAGCTCGCGCCCGTCGACCGACAACACGTGAATTCCGAGGTAGCCGGGCAGCTTGCCGACGCCTGCACGGTTGAAATCGTCTGCAGTCATTCCAAGACACTCCTCTCCCGATTCCAGGGACATGGGTCCGAACCCTAAGCGGCAAGAGCCGGATAGTCGTTGTAGCCCTCGGGGCCCGGCGTGTAGAACGTCGCCATGTCGACGGGATTGAGCGCTGCGCCGATCCGCATCCGATGCACCAGGTCGGGATTGGCAAGGAAGGGGCGCGCGAACGCGATGAGGTCTGCCTGGCCTGCGCTGAGCGCTTTCTCGGCGGCGGCCCCATCGAAGCCCCCGGCCAGGATGAACAAGCCATCGAAGGCAGCGCGAAGCCGCTCCTTCAATTCGGCAGGCACCGGCGGCGCCCCCATCGCGGAGTGGTCCAGCAGGTGGATGTACAGCAATCCGAGCTTCGACAGTTCGCGGGTGAGCGCCAGGTACTGCGCCTCGACCTCGGGGAAGCCGCCCGTGCCATTGAACACGCCATGGGGCGACAGCCGGATCCCGACACGATGCGCACCGATGGCGGCGGCCGTTGCGCGGGCGACTTCCAGCGCGAATCGATTGCGGCCTTCGATGTTGCCCCCGTAGCCGTCCGTGCGCCGATTCACATTGGCGTTGAGGAACTGCTCGATCAGGTAGCCGTTGGCGGCATGCAGTTCGACGCCGTCGAACCCCGCTTGCAGCGCCAGCCGCGCCGAATTGGCGAACTCGTCGATGGCATGCGCGATGTCGGCCGCGGTCATCGCTCGCGGCGTGCTGTGCGGCTGCATCCCCTGCGCGTCGGTGAACATCTGGCCGGGGCAGGCATCGGCCGTGGGCGCCAGCACTTGCGCGCCGGGCGGCAGGTTCGCGACATGCGACACCCGGCCGGTGTGCATCAGCTGGACGAAGATCTTGCCGCCCTTGGCGTGCACCGCATCGGTGACCCCCTTCCATCCTCGCACCTGGGCATCGTTGAAGAGCCCCGGGATGCGCGCGTAGCCCAGGCCGTTGGGCGACGGCGAGGTGCCCTCGGTGATGATCAGGCCCGCCGTGGCCCGCTGGCCGTAGTAGTCGGCCATCAAGGCATTGGGTGTGTTGGCATCGACGGCACGACTGCGCGTCATCGGTGCCATGACGGCACGGTTGGCGAGTCGAAGGGAAGGCGTGGCGAGAGGTTCGAAAAGCATGAGGGTCCTTGGGTGTGGGTGACCGCCGCCAAGCGGAAGATGGCGCGAGAGTTCAACTTGAAAACCGGGCTCACATGAGCTTGATGACGACCTTGCCCTTCGCTCGACCTGCTTCGACGTAGGCAAGCGCTTCATTGGTCGACTCGAAGGGAAAGACACGATCGATCACGGGACGGATCACGCCGGCCTCCAGGAGACGCGCAATCTCGCGCAGTTCGCTTCCGCTCGCCTTCATGAAGAGGAACGAGTAAGCGACTCCGCGGCGCTTCGCCTTTCGCCTGATTCCCGCGCTCAGCAGCCGCATGACCAGCCTGACGAACGCAGGTGCACCGATCTGCTGGCCGAATTCCGGGTCCGGCGGGCCGGAGATCGAAATCAGTTTTCCGCCCCTCTTGAGCACCCGCAGGGACTTTTCCAGCGTCGTGCCGTCCTGGCTGTTCAGGACCACGTCATAGTTGCTCAAGACCTCTTCGAAGTCCTGCGTCCTGTAGTCGATGACCACGTCTGCACCCAGGCTCTTCACCAGTGCGACATTGGCCGCGCTCGTCGTGGTGGCGACGGTTGCACCCAGGTGTCTGGCCAGCTGGATGGCGAAAGTGCCCACGCCACCCGAGCCGGCCTGGATGAAGACTTTCTGCCCCTTCTTCAGGTTGGCGGTGCCTACGAGTGCCTGCCATGCCGTCAGCGCGACGAGGGGAACGGATGCGGCTTCTTCCATCGTCAAGCCCGCGGGCTTGGGTGCCAGGGACGCTTGCCTGACGGGGACGAATTCAGCGAACGTCCCGATGCGGAAATCATCGGCTCGCGCATAGACCTCGTCGCCTGGCTTGAACTGCCGCACGCGCGCACCGACCTCGACGACCTTGCCGGCGACGTCGTGGCCCAGGATGAGGGGCAGGGGATAGGGCAGGATCAGCTTGAACTCCCCGTCCCGGAGCCTGGCGTCGAGCTGGTTCACCCCCGCTGCATGGACCTGCACCAGAACCTCGTCATCGCGCAGTTCCGGAATCGGCATGTCCGCCAATTGCAGTGCACGCTTCTTGCCGTATCGGTGGAGGACATGGGCTTTCATGGTTCTTTCCCTGGCTGCGGCTGGGCACCACGTTTCTGGAGCAAGCGGATGGGGGAAGCAGGAAGGCGCCGCGGAGACCGCTTACGCCAGCAGCCTTTTCGCTTCCGTCGGGTCCAGCCCGTACATCTCGGCGAACTCGGCAACCGTCTTGCCGCTGGCCTTGAACGCGTTCTGCAGCGCTTCGCGGCGCGCTCCACGTTGCGCCACCATCGAGAGGGCGTCTTCCAGCATCGAATGCACGTTGTCGTCGGGCGAGGTGAAGCGCTCGCGATAGTCTTGCCGGCTCAGGCCGGACGCCTCGATCGCAGCCACCAGCTGCGCAACGGCGCGCTGGCGCGCCTGCTCCGGCGCCCTGCCGCTGCGGCGCTTGTACAACTCCAGGATGGCGTGATGCACATGCTCCGGCGCCATGGGCTCCACCGGCTGGCCCTGCAGGTCGTGGCGGGGCAGGCCGGAGGCCACGGCCTCGATGTAGCGCGTCGAGCGCGTGTGCTGCCCCAGCGCCAGCTTGAGCTCCGCCGCGGGCAGGGCCTCCGGGTGCGCCGCCACCAGGTCCTCGAAAACGCCGATCTTCAGCGGAAGGAACCGGGCCCCGAACAGCCGCGGGTAGAGCTCGAACAGCTTGTGCAGGAGGGGATGCACCGGCCGGGGAGCCTTGCCGGTGGCGCCGGGCCCCTGCGAGGCGCGGGAAGTGACGGTCGAATCTTGGGTCATGGTCGTGTTCTTGATGGACAGGCGCCGCGGACTTGATCCCCGGGATCGGTCGCTTTGCTCCCTGCGCCCCAGGCGATCATCGCCTCCTCCCGGTTCGGGTGCCCAGGATAGCGGTGCACGAAGGAGCGCCAGCCGATATCCGGGCAGGAGACGGGAGTGTGCGGGTGATCTGCAACACCGTGCGCTCTCACCTAGGCTGCAAGTTCCAACGCAAGCACATTTCCTTGGTGACGACCCTGTCGGCGCACCACAGCTGTCGATGGCGCTCGTGTGGATCATCCCCTGCCGATACGAGCGAGGAGCCGATGGTGCGCTACCCGCGGCTGCAGCAGGACGTCGCGCGCTTCGTTGCCTCACCCATCGCCACGTTCCAGGGCGTGCATGGCGGCAGGGAGTTCTCCGTCTACCAGATTCCGCGCGAAAGTGGGACGTGTCGCGGCCGCTTCGGACCGCAAGCGGAAGTTCCGCACGAGCAGCAAGCGGACCTGCAGCCGCTCCGAACTACTTCGGTCGACCGATCACCCAGTGAACATCGAACACCTCGCCGCAGACGGCAACGAAGAGCGCATCTGCATGAGCCAAAGGGCCGTGGTCGATGAAGTGCGATCGACGTTGCGTGCAAGGCGCTCTCAAGGCTTCGTCTCGACCTCCCGCAAGCGCCGTTCCGCCTCCTGCCGATCCACACCCTCGCGAAGCTCGATGTGCCTGAGAACGTGCTCGCGCTTATCCGCTGCGGCATCCAGCTCTTGGTGGGTGAGGTGTTCCCATTGCGCCATGAGACGCGCCTTGAACTCGATCCAGTTGTCTCGCCAGAGATGATCGTGCATGGCATTCCATTGGAGCCGACAGGGTGACAAGCATACGCGGTGCGCCACTCCCCTCAGAGCAGCGCTCGACAAGAGGCGGGCGACCGCGCGCGCGATGCTGCCCGCAGCATGATCGCTCTTTGACGATGTGGACACAGCCGCCGGTGGCTCCAATGAGTCCGCGTGCGAATCAGGCGTTAGCTCGCAGCGCGAGATCGAGCACTCCGTTGCGCGAGCCCTGCAGGAGGCCGCGATCTCGGGCACTGCAACCTTCCCGGCTCGAATGACGCTGGAGATCGCGGGTCACCGAGGCAGCTTGCGGCGCAGAGGGGCTCGCGGTGCCGAGCGCGCCTTGCGACGCACTGACAGGGCCGACCGTGTGAATGTCGGTGAGATCGGCGTCACGGCGCCAGCCACGATCCACACCGTGGCGCTCAGCCGGGTTTGTGTACTTTCCGCCGCACTCAGCATCGCCATCTCTTCGCCCCCGAGGGCGAGTGAAGCGTCTTGGCTCCGCCTCCGGGGGTGGCCGCCAAGAACCTGTAGCAATGCGCGCCGACCCTCCTCGTCTGAAAACGTGTTGCTGCCGCCTGCCGAGTCCGTTGCTGATGGCCACACGAGTTGTCCTTCTGGTTCCCGCGTAAGCAGACGTCACGCGACGAGCGCGTTTCACGCGCGAAATCACGGGAACACGGATGAAGCATCGGGGCGAATCAGTGGCGCCTCCGGGTCGCACCTGGCCGCAAAGCCGGTACCGAAAGCGCATGCGACCCGGGCCCGCCACGTTGCGCTCACGAAGCAATCGCAAGCACTTTCCACGTTCTGTAACGCTCGAGCGCGTGATCGCGCAACTCCAACCGATTGGGGCAGGGGCTTCAGCACCATCGGGCCTGTCTCGCATGTTGTGCGAGACATAGGATGCCTCCCGAAGCCGTCATGCGAGCAAACAGCACTACGCAAAACTACGCGGAGATTGCCTCCCGTAGCGCGACCTTTTCCGGAATTCTGAAAGCGCTGATCGGGCGCGTGATGCGCGCTGGGGGAGCACCACCTGCGACGGCCGGCAGAGCGTTGAACGAAGCCGTCATGGCCGAAGTCACCGCCGGACCAACGACGGCGTCCGAGCCGAGGGGCCGACGCCCGCCGCCGCAAGCAGGTTCCAGAAGGCCTCGCACACATTCAGACAACCCCCGCACCTTGCGGGCAATCCTTGGAGCCCACACGATGAGATCTCCCCACCTGTCAAACACCGGTGTCGCATACTGGGTGACGGTCATGGCGCTCGCCATCCTCACTGCCTACCGAGCTGCTGTCATGGCGTTCCTGGGCACTGGCGCCCTCTTTCTCGCTTGTGCAGGCAGTGCGTGGGCTGCCCCCGGCGACCTGGATCCCACATTCGGCGGCGTCGGCAAGGTGACGACGCCGGTCTTCACGCAAGCCAGCGATGGCGCGACCGTGTATGCGGTTGCGGTGCAGCCCAACGGCAAGATCGTCGCGGCGGGCAGCGCTTTCCGCGCTCCACAAAACGGCGCCAGCAGTGGCAGCGACTTCGTGCTCGCCCGCTACAACATCAACGGCAGCCTGGACACCACCTTCGGCGGCGTCGGCAAGGTGACCAAGGACATCGGCGGCGGCCAGGACTACGCGTACGCCGTCGTCGTGCAGCCCGACGGCAAGATCGTGGCAGCGGGCTCCGCCGAAGTGAACGCAGCGAACGCCAACACCCGTTTCACGCTGGTTCGCTACAACCCCGACGGCAGCCTGGACAGCGGCTTCGGCACCGCCGGCGTCGTGAGCACCGATTTCTTCGGCACGGAAAATATTGCCAGCTCGGTAGCGATCCAGGCCGACGGCCGGATCGTCGTCGCGGGGCGCACCCACGACGGGACCTTCAGGCGGTTCGCGCTGGCGCGGTACAACGCCGACGGCACCCTCGACGCCAGCTTCGGCACAGGCGGCAAGGTGACCACGGGTTTCTTCGGCTTCGATAACGGCGCTACCGGGGTTGCGGTGCAAGCGGACGGCAAGATCGTGGCGAGCGGCTGGGCCGACCCCGGCGGCGCCAACGTTCAATTTGCGATGGCCCGCTACAACGCCGATGGCAGCCTGGATGCGGGCTTCGGGACCGGCGGCAAGGTGACGACCGACTTCTTCGGCGCGAACGACGTTGGCTGGTCGCTCCTCCTGCAGGGCGACGGCAAGCTCGTGGTCGCGGGCCTGGTGCTTCCTTCCGGATTCGGGAGCGACGTCTTCGGGCTGGTCCGTTACAACACCGATGGCAGCCTGGATACCAGCTTCGGCGCTGGCGGCAAGACAACCCTGTCCTTTTCATTCAGTCGTCAAAGGCGCCTGGCAGCCGCTCTCCAGCCCGATGGGAAGATCCTCGCGGTGAGTTGGGGCGTCGATGGGTCGACCGGCTTCGACGTCTTCTCGCTCGCACGTTTCAACGGCAATGGCGCGGTCGACCTGGGCTTCGGCAACGGAGGCAAGGTGATCACCAACGTCCTGGGGTCCCAGAGCCAGGCGTATGCGCTCGCGGTACAGGGTGACGGCAGGATCCTGGCCGCAGGCTCTGCATTCGATCCCAGCCGTTCTCTGGGAGTCCTCGCGCTGACCCGCTACGACGCCGGCGCCATGAATTCATCCGCGGTGCTCTCGTCGCTCCTGTTCAATCCGGCCAGCGTGGTGGGCGGCACGTCGTCGACCGGGATCGTGACGCTGACCGCGGCAGCGCCGGTGGGTGGGGCACTCGTGAGCCTTCTCAACAACTCGCTGGCGGCCACCGTACCCGCCAGCGTGACGGTGCCGCAAGGCGCCACGACGGCGACCTTCAGCGTGTCGACCACGCCGGTGGGCGCTGCCACCACTGCGACGGTGACCGGAAGCTACAACGGGGTGAGCCAGGCGGGGTTGTTGACCATCACCACGACGGCGTCGCCGCCGCCGCCCGCCGGCGTGACGCTGACGGTGCAGGCCACGGGCCGCAGTGGCGAGAGCGCGGTATCGAGCCCGGCGGGAATCGTTGCGAAGGTCGGGACGCTCAGCGCGGCCAGTTTTGCGGCGAACACCGTGATCACGCTGAGCGCAAGCAACGGTCGCGACGCGATCTGGTCCGGCAGCTGCTCGAGCGGCGGCAAGAAGGCGAAGAGCTGCACGTTCACGATCAAGGCCAATTCATCGGTGACGGCCAACGTGCAGTAGGGCGGCGAACGCCTCTGCTCGGTGCTGCACCGAGATGGCCGAGCGAAGCGAAGGGGGCCCGCCGAAGTGCAGCCTCGGCTCCCCACCGCTGTCGCTCGGTTCGGGCCGGACTCTCTTCCTTGCGCGCCGGGGGCGGTCGTCCTGTGGCGCGAGGGCGACGCCGGTCCGAAGCGTGTCCTCGACATCCTTCCCGCATCGAAGATTCCGCCGTTCACGAAGGCGGACCGTGAGCAAGTGATCGACACCGGCCAGCGGCGCGGCGGCTGACGGTTCGCGCGCGAATGCGCATCTCACTCGCGCAGCGCCCCCGCCACGACCTCCACTGGCAGCCATGACGTCAAGGTGCTTCGCGCGGGCCGATCCCGTACTTGCGCAGCCGCAGGGCGATCGCGCTGTGCGAGGCGCCGAGGCGCTCCGCGAGCTTGCGGCTGGAGGGAAACTGCGGATAGAGCCGCTGGAGCAGCGCCTTCTCGCAGGCGGCGACGGCGGCATCCAGCGTCTCGATCTCGTCGCCGCGCAGCGCCGTCCGCCCCGCCGCGGCGTCGGCGAGTTCCAGGTCGCCCACGTCGAGCACGGCAGCCTCGCTCATGGTCACGGCCCGGAAGATCACGTTCTGCAACTGGCGCACGTTGCCGGGCCAGGGGTTCGCCAGCAGGGCGGCGCAGGCGGCCTTGCTCAGTCGCGCCGTGGGCCGGCCGGTCTGGGCGCAAGCCCTGGCGAGGAACACTTCCGCCAGCGGCACGATGTCTTCGGTGCGTTCGCGCAGCGGCGGCACCTGAAGCTGCAGCACGTCGAGGCGGAACAGCAGGTCCTGGCGGAATGAGCCGGCCTCCACCATGCGTTCGAGGGAGCGGTGCGTCGCGCTCACGATGCGCACGTCGGCCTTGAGCTCGCGGTCGCCGCCGACGCGGCGGAAGGATCCGTCGTTGAGGAACCGAAGCAGCTTGGCCTGCAGGTACGGCGACATCTCGCCGACTTCGTCGAGGAACACCGTGCCGCCGTCCGCCAGTTCCAGCAGGCCCGGCTTGCCCCCGCGCAGCGCGCCCGTGAACGCGCCCGGCGCGTACCCGAACAGCTCGCTCTCGGCCAGGCTCTCCGGCAGCGCCGCGCAGTTCAGCGCGAAGAAGGGCTGCGCCCGGCGCGGGCTGCCGGCATGGCAGGCATGCGCGATCAGTTCCTTGCCGGTGCCCGTCTCGCCGCGAATCAGCAGCGGCGCGTCGACCTGCGCCATGCGCGACGCCCGCTGCTTCAACTGCCGGATCGGCTCCGAGCGGCCGAGGATCGTCTCGAAGCCACCGGCGTTGTAGTTCTGCAGCGCGCTCAGGCGTTCGCCGATGCGATGCGGCGCGTGCAGCGTCAGCACCGCGCCGGCGACATCGCCGCCCGCCTCGTGCAGCGCGACGCTCTCGAACAGGTAGGGCTCGCCGGCGATCTGCACTTCGTTCACCGGCAGGCGATAACCTTGCCCGATCAGCGCGTCGACCAGCTTCGCGTCGCCGATCAGGGCCTTCAGCGGCATGCCGATCAGCTGCTGCTCCGGCATCCGGCTCATGGCCACCGCGGCGGCATTCGCGACCGCCACCACGCCCTGCGCGTCCACGGCGAGCACCGGGTCCTGCTGCGAGGCGAGCAGCGCGTCCAGGTACAGGCGGCGGCGCGCGCCGGGCAGCATGCCCACCTCGCCGACCGAGAGAACGCCTTCGATCTGCAGCAGCTCGCGGCGCAGCTCGCCGAGCCCCGAGGTGTCCAGCGCGGGCGCCTCGATGTACACGTGCGGCGGCTCGACTTCCACCGCGGAGACGTTGAGCGCGCGCCCGGCGAGCTTGGCGAGGATCTCCTGGGCGATGCCGACCCGGTCGGCGATGGTGACGTCGATGCGCATGGTGTACGGATTGGAAGACAGTGTATTGCGAGCGTGACGGCGTGACGCAAGTCCTTGTCGCGGCACGAGTTTCCGGCGCAACGCGGGCGCCGCCGCCGGCCGGCGTCACGATTCCCGTACAGGGTCCGACAGGGCAGGCGCTCGCAACTCCTTGATTTCATTGCGGCGCGCGCGTGGCACGGCCATTGCGATCCAGCCTGCATCGCGCGCGGCGGTCGCGCGCCCCTCGGACAAGGAGAACGACATGCGTGTGATGGTGCTGGGCAGCGGTGTGATCGGGACATCGGTGGCGTATTACCTGGCCCGGGACGGCCACGACGTGACGGTGCTGGACCGGCAACCGGCGCCCGCGCTGGAGGCCAGCTACGCCAATGCGGGCGAGGTCTCGCCGGGATATTCGGCGCCGTGGGCGGGCCCGGGCGTGCCGCTCAAGGCCATCAAGTGGTTGCTGATGAAGCACGGGCCGCTGGTGATCAGGCCGTCGCTCGACCCGGCGCTGTGGCGCTGGTGCGCGGCGATGCTGGCCAACTGCAACGAAGCCGCGTACGCCGTCAACAAGGGCCGCATGGTGCGCCTGGCGGAATACAGCCGCGACTGCCTGCGCGCGCTGCGCGACGAGACCGGCATCCGCTACGACGAGCGCACGCAGGGCACGCTGCAGCTCTTTCGCACCGCCAAGCAGCTCGATGCCAGCGCCAAGGACATCGAGGTCCTGAAGCAGTACGGCGTGGACTTCGAACTGCTCGATCGCGATGGCTTCGTGCGCGTCGAGCCGGGCCTGGCCGCGACGCGCGAGAAGTTCGTCGGCGCGTTGCGCCTGCCCGGCGACGAGACCGGCGACTGCTTGAAGTTCACGCAGGAACTGGCGCGGCGCTCGCAGGGCCTGGGCGCCGACTTCCGCTTCGGCGTCGACATCCGGGGCCTGGAGCGCAACGGCGCCCGCATCACCGGCGTGCGCACCGCCGGCGGCGTGCTGCGGGCCGATTGCTACGTCGTCGCCCTCGGGAGCTATTCGACGCGGCTGCTGGCGCCGCTCGGCGTGCACATCCCCGTCTACCCCGTCAAGGGCTACTCGATCACCGTGCCGATCACCGACGCTGCGCGCGCCCCCGAGTCGACCATCATGGACGAGACGCACAAGGTGGCCGTCACGCGGCTGGGCGACCGCATCCGCGTTGGCGGCACGGCGCAGTTGTCGGGATTCGACCTGGCGCTCGCACCCGCGCGCCGGCGCACGCTCGAACACGTCGTGACCGACCTGTTCCCGGGCGGCGGCGACGTCGCGCGCGCCGAGTTCTGGACCGGCCTGCGCCCCATGACGCCGGACGGCACGCCCATCGTCGGCGCCAGCGGCATCGACAACCTGCTGCTGTCCACCGGCCACGGCACGCTCGGGTGGACCATGGCGACCGGTACCGGCCGCGTGATCGCGGACCTGGTTTCCGGCCGCGAACCCGAGATCAGCCTCGAGGGCCTCACCGTCGCGCGCTACGCCCGCAGTCGCGCGCCGGCCCGCCCGCAGGCGGCGCACCCCACGCCGACGCCCGCCGGTTCGCGCCTCGCGCGCGGCGGCTGAGCGCGCTCGATTTCCCCGTCACCCGTTCCCGACCCGCGCGGCCCGCGCGGGCGGGCGGGCTTCATTCCATCCACAAAGGAGACAAGACTTGGAGACCCTCACCTCGATTCTCACGGCGATCAACGACCTCGTCTGGGGACTGCCCATGCTGGTGCTGATCCTCGGCACCGGCGTGTTCCTGCAGTTGCGGCTCAAGCTCATGCCGGTGCTGCGCATCGGCACCGGATTCCGCATGGTCTGGCGCGGCCGCCGCCCCGAGGCCGGCGCGCGCGGCGACATCAGCCCCTACGCTGCGCTGATGACGGCGCTCGCGGCCACGGTGGGCATCGGCAACATCGCCGGCGTGGCCACCGCCATCGCCATCGGCGGCCCGGGGGCGCTGTTCTGGATGTGGATGACCGCGCTGGTCGGCATGGCGACCAAGTACGCGGAGGTGCTGCTCGCCGTGCACTACCGCGAGACCGACGACCGCGGCGAGCAGGTCGGCGGGCCCATGTACGCGATCCGCAACGGGCTCGGGCGGCGCTGGCGCTGGCTCGGTGGCGCCTTCGCGGTGTTCGGCGGGCTGGCGGGCTTCGGCATCGGCAACATGGTGCAGTCGAACAGCATCGCCGACGTGCTGAACACCAGCTTCGGCGTGTCGCCGTGGGCCTCCGGCATCGTCATGACGGTGCTCACGGGCTTCGTGCTGCTGGGCGGGGTCAAGCGCATCGGAGCGGTGGCCGAGAAACTCGTGCCGTTCATGTGCGTCGGCTATGTGGTCGCGGCGCTGGCGGTGCTGGTGCTGCATGCCGATCGCATCCCGGCGGCATTCGCCCTCATCCTGCACCATGCCTTCAGCCCGCTCGCGGCCACCGGTGGCTTCGCCGGCGCGACGCTGATGCTCGCGATGCGCTACGGTGTGGCGCGCGGCATCTTCTCCAACGAAGCGGGCCTCGGCACCGCCGGCATCGCGCAGGCGGCGGGCCGCACGCGCCATGCCGCGGAGTCCGGGCTGATCGGCATGATGGGGACCTTCATCGACACGATCGTCGTGTGCACGATGACCGGCCTGGTGCTGATCGTCACCGGCGCGTGGTCCAGCGGCCTGAAGGGCGCGGCCCTCAGTTCCAGCGCCTTCGCCGCCGCCTTCCCCGGCTTCGGCCAGTACTTCCTGGCGATCGCGCTGGTGGTCTTCGCCTACACCACGATCCTCGGCTGGGCCTACTACGGCGAGAAGTGCTGGGGCTACCTGGCAGGCAGCGCGGTGGAGAAGCCGTACCGGCTGCTCTGGACGGCCTTCGTGCTGGTCGGCGCCGTGACGCACCTGGACTTCGTCTGGCTCGTGGCCGACACGCTGAACGCGTTCATGGCCTTGCCCAACCTGGTCTCGCTCGTGCTGCTGTCGCCGGTGGTCGCGCGTGTCACGCAGGAGTACTTCGACCGCCAGGCCGCGCCGCGGGTCAGCCCGCTGCAGGCTGCGCGGCCGGCCCGATGAGCGGGCGGAGCGTGCACGCCGCCGGCGCGCTGCTGACCATCGACCTGCAGGCGATCCGCGCCAACTGGCGCATGCTGCAGGCGCGGGTCGGCAGCGCCGAATGCGCGGCGGTGGTCAAGGCCGATGCCTATGGGCTCGGGGCGGCGCAGGTCGCACCGGCCCTGGCAGCGGAGGGCTGCAGGCGCTTCTTCGTCGCCCACCTGGACGAGGGCATCGCAGTCAGGCCGGGGCTGCCGCAGGACGCGACGGTCTGCGTGCTGCACGGCCCGCCTCCGGGGGCCGAAGGCGAATTCGTGGCCCACGGCCTGGTGCCGGTGCTCAATAGCCGGGCGCAGGTCGACGCCTGGCGCGCGCTGGCGCACCGGCACGACCGCGAACTGTCCGCCGTCGTGCAGGTCGACACCGGCATGGCGCGGCTCGGACTGTCTCCGGTCGAACTGCGCGCGCTGGCCGGCGACGCCGGCGCGCTGCGCGGGGTCCGCGTCGCCTGCGTGATGAGCCATCTGGCCTGCGCGGAGCAGCCGGAGCACCCGGCCAACGAGGCGCAGCGCGGCCGCTTCATCGCGGCGCGGCGCTGCCTGCCCGCAGCGCCGGCGAGCTTCGCCAACTCCTGCGGCATCTTCCTCGGCGGCGGCTACCACTTCGACCTGGTGCGTCCGGGTGCGGCCCTCTACGGGATCGCGCCGATCGCCGCGGCGCCGAACCCGATGCGGCCGGTCGTGCGGCTGCAGGGGAGGGTGGTGCAGATGCGCAGCATCGAGCCGGGGACGCCGGTCGGTTACGGCCATGCCTGGCGCTGCGAGCGGCCGGCGCGCATCGCCACCGTGTCGGTCGGCTATGCCGACGGCTGGTTGCGCGCCATCGGCGAGAGCAGCGCCGCGGCGTGGGTGGGCGACGTGGCGCTACCGCTCGTGGGGCGCGTGTCCATGGACACGATCACGCTCGACGCCAGCGCCCTGCCGGAAGGCGCGCTGGTGCCGGGAGCCCTCGTGGACCTGATCGGCGACCGGCAGGACGTGGATGCGGTAGCGGCCCGGGCCGGAACGATCGGCTACGAAATCCTGACGGCGCTGGGCAGCCGCTATGCGCGCCGCTATCTGGCGGATGTCGCAGCGCCTTGAAGCCGCTCGCGCGGCTCCTGCAGATGGATCTTCCCGCAGGATCGGGCGCAAGTCGAGCTCGCGGCGTCGGAGGGATGGCTGCTTTCACGAAGGGGATGTCGGGCACCCGGACGACGGCTCCTGCGACTGAACGATTTGCGGATACGCGTTCGGCTCTAATGCGAGCCATGAGCACCACCTACCGAATTCCCGGGGCAGTCGTGATCGAGCGGGAGCACTCCGTGCCCATGGTCCACAGTGACCCGTCGCGCGGCACGATCAATGTGTTCACGCGCGAGCTTTCTTCCCCCGACGGTCTGGACCGCCCCTATCTCGTGTTCCTGCAGGGCGGCCCAGGCTTCGAGGCCGCCCGACCGACGAGCCCGCCCTCGGGGTGGATGGCGCGTGCCCTGACGGACTTCCGCGTCCTGCTGCTGGATCAGCGCGGCACAGGGCGCTCCACGCCGGTCGGGCCAGCCATCCCGGGGGCAGCGCCCGCGGAACAAGCGGAGTACCTCACGCATTTCCGCGCGGACGCGATCGTGCGCGACCTCGAGCTGATCCGCGCAGAGCTCGGTGTCGGCCGCTGGAGTCTGCTCGGTCAGAGCTTTGGCGGATTCACCTCTCTCACCTACCTGTCGCTCGCGCCCGAGGGTCTGCGGGAAGTCCTGATGACCGGCGGACTCGCGCCGATCACGAATCGCCCGGTCGACGAGGTGTATGCGGCGACATGGGCGCGCGTGCGCGAAGCGAATCAGCGCTATCACGCCAGATACCCGGGAGATCTCGATCGTCTGCGGGCCATCCTGCGCCGGCTCGACGAGGAAGACGTCCGCTTGCCCAATGGTGACCGGCTCACCTCGCGTCGATTTCGGCAGACCGGGATGTGGCTCGGCGACAGCGCCGGGTTCGAGCGGCTGCACCACCTGCTCGAACTGCCCTTCGGCTCGGCGGCATTCATGGTCGACGCCCAGTTGGCATCCAACTGGGAGCGCAACCCGATCTACGCGACGCTGCATGAGTCCTCCTATGCCGACGGCGGTGCCACGCGCTGGTCGGCACAGCGGCTCGCGCCCGAGGAGGCAGTGACCGGCGAGCTGCTCGGTGCCGAGCACGTGTTCCCCTGGATGTGGGATGAGTACGCGGGGTTGCGTGCGCACCGCGAGGCGGCGCAGATTCTGGCGGAGCATTCCTGGCCGCGCCTGTACGACGCGGACCGCCTCGCCCGCAACGAGATCCCGGTCGCAGCGACCGTGTACGTCGACGATGTCTACGTGGAGCGATCGTTCGCCGAGGAGACGATCCGCGGCGTTCGTGGGCTGCGGGCCTGGATCACCAACGAGTACGCCCACAACGGGCTGCGAGCCGATGGTGAGCGCATCGTGGGGCGCCTGCTCGACATGGTTCGCGGCCGGGCGTGAGGCCGCAGGCGAGGGCCAGGCCAGGCGACGGCTGCTCGTGTCCAGGCTCCCGGGCCCGTGCGCGGTCGCGCACCCATCCCAAAGCGCAATCCCGTGATCACGCAAGAAGTGCAGGCGTGCTTCATTGGACAGGTCGAGCAGGTCGAAGGCGGATGCGCCTCCGCCAAACACGATCACTGATTCGCCCTTGATCACCTCGGGAGCGCGCAGCGCGCCGCCGCCGATCACTGCGACGTCCGGCAATTCGTTTGCACATCGGGTTCCCCCACACCACCGACAGCGCCGTCAGCGCGACGCGCCGCGTCCGTGCCGCGCTTACGCCGCTGCCCAGTGCCGGTTTTCCAACACCTCCAGAATCCTTCTCGCCGCACGTTCCGCCCCATCCGTTTCGACCCCGCGATACCGCACCGGCGCCTCCATGGCCTGCAGCGCCTTGTCGGCCAGCCCCGCCGCCGTCAGCCCCCTGAACTGCACCGCGCAATCCGCACAGTAATTCCGCAGCCGGTGCTGCACGTGGATGCATTGCTCGAAGTGCCGCTCCAGCGGAAAACTCAGGAACCGCCTTCCCGTCGCCACCAGCTCCATGCAGGTGCTCAGCCCGCCTTGCACGAGCGCCAGATCGCTGCAGGCCAGGTGCTCGAAGAGGTTGTGCACGTACGGCCGCACCTCCAGGCCATCGAGTTGCGGAAATGCATCCGGCGCGACGCGCGGGCCGGCCACCAGCACCAGGCGCAGTTCCGGCACCTGGCGCTTCATGAGGGGAAAGGCCTGCGCGATTTTCTGCAGCAGGGGCGCGCCCACGGCGGTGCCGCCCACCGCGGCGATCACCAGCTTCTCGTCCTTTCTGTAGCCGTGCCGCGCGCGCAGACCCTCGGTGTCGGCCAGCGCCTCGAGGCCGAAGGGCAGGGCGTAGCCGGTGAAGGCGAAGTTGCGCTGCGCCCAGTCGCGGATCACCGGCAGGCCAGGGCCGAACGGCAGTTCCGGCACGTCCTCCGGATTGCCGACGAAGATGGCGCGGTCGCGAATCCACGGGTAGCGCTCCACGTGCGCGATCTCGTCGGCGTTGCGGTCGGCACACAGGAAGGCCTCGCGCTCATTGGCCTCCTCCATGGGCAGGCAGCCGATGAAGTCCGTGAGGAAGACGAAGGGCTGCCGCTTGCGCTCGGGATTCTCGTGGTAGTGGTAGTCCAGTTCCCAGGCCTCGTCGCCGATCACGATGTCGTAGTGCTCGTGGTCCAGGAGATCGTCGAAGACCAGGAAGTTGCGCGCCATCACCTCGTCCATCGTGCGTAGCGCGAAGAAGGCCTGCAGGTCGTGCTCGCCGGCCTGCGCCTCGAAGTGGCTGCTTTCGTTGGCCAGCCGCGGGCAGGCGGGATGCACGCTCTCGCCCTCGCGCTGCAGGTAGGTGGAGGCCGGGTGCACGGTGAACCAGTCCACCTGCAGGTCCGGCTGCAGCTTGCGCAGTTCGCGCGCGATGGCCAGGTCGCGCTGCACGTGGCCCAGGCCGATGGCACTCGACACGAACAGGGCCTTGCGCGGGCGGGCCATCGCTCGCACCCACGTCTTCGGTTCCGCGGGCTTGGCGATGAAGTCCGTCAGCAGGCGGCAGAAGGCGACCGGGTCGCGCGCCGGCATCAGGTGGCCGCCCGTGCCCACCGTCACCAGGCGCGCGCCGGGGATCAGGCTGGCGGCCTTCTGGCCCTGGGCATACGGCACGCGGCCGTCCTGGTCGCCGTGGATCACCAGGGTGGGGCAGCGCAATGCCTTGCAGGCCGCGCTCATGTCGTGGCCGATCCAGCCGGCCAGCGCCATGGCCACGGTGTCGCCGTCGGTGGACCAGCCGCTGCGCACCGCGTCCTCGTACGCCTTGGTGGAGTGCGGCTCGCCGAAGCAGATGCTGAAGAACTCGTCCAGGTACGCGGCCCAGTCGGCGCGCATGTTGGCCAGGTTCTGCTGAACCGCCGCAGCCATCTTCGGATGATCCAGCTTGCGCTCCACCCAGCCACCCACCAGCACCAGGTGCGCCACGCGCTCGGGCTGCGTGTGCGCGAGGCGGATCGCCGTCATCGCGGTGGCGGAGATGCCCACCACGCCAGCGCACTTCACCTGCAGCCGGTCCAGCACCGCCACGAAGTCGGCGAAGTAGTGGTCGAAGGTGTACTGGTCCGGCTGCGTCGGCCGGTCGGACCGGCCGCTGCCGCGCAGGTCCATCACCAGCACGCGGTAGTGCTGCGACAGCCAGGGCACCACCGCGCGCAGCAGGTGCGCATTGGCGATCTGGAAGATCGGCGCGAAAGCAATCCAGGGGCCGTGTTCGCCGTATTGCGCGTACCAGGAGCGCACGCCGTCGCGTTCCACGTAGCCTTCGCGGTGCGGCGTGACCGTCTCGTAGGGATAGGGATGCGGCAGCGTGCCGGGGGCGGGCAGCGGGCCGGCTTGCAGCGCGAGTTTCGGGGGCAGGGCGGCGTCGGTCATGGATGGCCTCCGGTGACGGGGTACTGGGGTTCGCCTACAGGGGCGAGACGCGATCGACCAGGGCCGGAATGCAACCGGCCCCGCTCGAGATTCAGCTCGAATGTCCCGGGGTGATGCCCTCCGCCGGCAGGTCGTCGCGCGCCCCGGGCAGGCCGGGCACGAAGGCCGGCGTCTCGCGGCGGTACTCCGCATAGGTGGGGCCCAGCGCCTGCACCAGGTCGCGTTCCTCGTGCCGCACGCCGATCAGGATATACACGGTCATGCCGGCCGCAAAGAGCAGGTGCCCCGCCGTCATGTGCGGCGTGAACCAGAAGGCGATCAGGAAGCCCAGCATGATCGGGTGGCGCACCAGCTTGTACAGCAGCGTGGTGCGGAAGCCCAGCGGCGCCAGCGGCCGCTGCAGGAAGTGCAGCCAGGCCTGGCGCAGGCCGAACAGGTCGAAGTGGTTGATGAGGAAGGTGGACAGCAGCACCGTGCCCCAGCCGACCGCGCAGGCGGCCAGCTGGCCGGTGGCCAGCGCGCCTTCCGCACGCCACACGGTGGCCGGCAGCGGGCGCCACGCCCAGAACAGCAGCACCAGCACCAGCGACGCGGCCAGCACAAAGGTGCTGCGCTCGATGGCCGGCGGCACGAAGCGCGTGATCCAGCGCTTGAACGCGGGCCGCGCCATCACGGAGTGCTGCAGCCCGAACAGCCCGATCAGCGCCAGGTTCAGCGCCAGCGCCACCATGGGGCTGGCCGCGGGCCCGACGTCGATCGATCGCGGTACCGCGATGTTGGCCACGAAGGCGATCAGGTAGAGGAACACGCCGAGGAAGACGGCGTAGGCGGCGACGCTGTAGAGCAGCAATGCGATCCGGATCATGGCGACTCCTTGTTTGAACGAGTGTTCAAGTTATTCGCTTGCTTGCGCCTTGTCAAGGAGTGGCATTCTCGAGGGAAACCGGAAGTCTCCAGGATCCAGCCCGGCGGTTCCGCCTCGTCCGAATGGTTAAGATCGGCTCATGCCCGCCAGCCTGCAGCACGACCCCCGGTCCCCGGTGCACGAAACCAAGGCGCGCATCCTCGAGGCCGCGTTCCAGCGCCTGGCGCGCGAGGGCTATGGCGCGCTCAGCATTCGAGAGATCGGGCGCGACGCCGGCGTCAACCACGCACTGGTCAACTACCACTTCAAGTCCAAGGAGCAGCTGGTCATCTCCGTGCTGGACGAGGCCAACCGTCGCCTGCTGGCGCGGCAGGAGCGCCTCTATGCCTCCCCCGGCAGCTACGCCGACAAATGGGCGCAGGCACGCCGCTTCTACGAGAACGACCTGGCGTCGGGCTTCGTGCGCGTGCTGATGGAGCTGCATGCGGCCAGCATGTCCAACCCCGTCCTGCGCGAAGCGTTCGCGCCGCGCATGAACGCGTGGTTCGACGTGGTCGGCAAGGCGGTGGCCGATGCCTTTGCGTACTACGAGCTGGACCTGCCGGTGTCGCCCCAGGTGGTGAGCACCTGGATCTGCAACTTCTGGCTGGGAACGGAGCTGGGGATGCTGGCCGGCACCGGAAAGCACGAGGCGCACCTGGCCGCGCTGCAGGCGGTGGAGGACATGCTGCGGCGGCTGGAGGCGCAGCGCAAGTCGGCCGCGAAGCGGCGAGCCAGGCGCAGGCCGCCTGCATAGGCACCGGCGTGGTGGACGGAGGTGTCGTGCTCCCGGGTTCGCTCCACTTGCGCACGCCTGCTTCCGGCACCCAAGGCGCTGGCTCGGCTCAGGGCGCCGAGACGTCGAGGCGCCGCTCGTTCGGCGGAATGAACGACTCCAGGAAGTAGAGTGGCTCGCGCCCGCCCATCGCCGCGCTTTCCAGCAGCAGGCCCCGCGTGCCCGGCTTCACGCCTGCGGCGGCCGCGGCGTCCTCCGGGAATTTCACGAAGGAGACGCGCTGTCGCACACTCGTCACCGGCACGTTGACTTCACCGGCAAGCAACTGCTTGAGGTTGGCGCCGTCGAGGGTCGACAGCGGCGCCGTCGCAATGCCCGGGAAGCGCGCGGCGCTGAAATAGAAGCGGTTGAACAGGTGGAACTCGCCGTTGACGCTGATGCGCCGGGTAATGCGCACGACTTCGCCGCCGGCCCCGCGTAGCCACTCGGACCACGCGCCGCGTTCGGCGATGCGTTTGCGCGCGAGCACCTTGGGGTACAGGGGCAGGAACGCCGGCTCGCCGACGCCGCCCAGGAAGCGCAGGTACATCGGCTCGTCGATCGCCGCGCGACCCTCGGCCACGTAGGTGCCGCTGCCGTGCGTGCGCACGAGCAGGCCCTGGTCGGCCAGCTCGCGCAGCGCGCGCTGCACGGTGCCGAGGCTGAAGCCGGTCAGCCGCGCCAGCTCGCGCTCCGCCGGCAGCTGGCTGCCGGGCTTCCAGTGGCCGCCACGGATGGCCGACGTGAGGGTCTCGCGCAGCTGCGCGTACTTCGCAACCCCGGGCATGCCCGGGGGCGCGTACTTGTCCATCAATTCGGAAGGGGTGAGGCTGACTTGTGTATTCATCGGATCGGAAGAGATGGTACCCGGTGCCGGTCGGTGTTGACCAGTGCTATAGAGCACTGTAGTATTGGCGCACCTGTCCGAACCAACAGATCGAAGGAGACACCGTGTCAGTCAGATCCCTGCTCGTTCCGTTCGCGGCCGCCGTCGCCCTTGCCACCACCAGCGCGCATGCAGCCGAGGCGTGGCCCACCAAGCCCGTCAAGATCCTGTTCGGCTTCCCGGCCGCCAGCGCCACCGACGTGATCGCCCGCACCGTCGGCCAGAAGCTCTCGGAGCGTTGGGGCCAGCCGGTGGTGATCGAAAACCGGCCAGGCGCCGGGGGCAACCTCGGCAGCGAAATCGCCGCGCGCGAGCCCGCCGACGGCTACACCATCTTCTTCGGCACGGTGGCCAACGCGATCAGCACGTCGCTGTACACCAAGCTGAACTACGACTACCTGAAGGACTTCACGCCGATCACCCTGGTCGCCACCACGCCGCTGGTGCTCGTGGCCAATCCGGCGCTGCCGGTGAACAGCGTCAAGGAGCTGATCGCCTACGCCAAGGCCCATCCCGGCACGCTCAACTTCGGCTCCGGCGGCGTCGGCACCTCCAACCACCTGGCCGGCGAGATGTTCAAGGCCGCGACGGGCACCGGCCTGGTCCACGTTGCGTACAAGGGCACGCCCGCGGCCTACAACGACCTCTTCAGCGGCCAGATCTCGCTGATGTGGGACAACATCGTCGCCGTGACCAACCACGTGAAGACCGGGCGCCTCAAGCCGCTGGCCGTCACCAGCGCGCGCCGCGCGGCCTCGCTGCCGAACGTGCCCACGATGGAGGAGTCGGGCCTGCCCGGCTTCGAGGCCGTGTCGTGGATCGGGGCGCTGGTGCCGGCCGGCACCCCCAAGGCGGTGGTCGACAAGATCTACACCGACCTCGTGGCCGTGCTGCGCATGCCGGAAGTCAAGGAGAAGCTCGGCGCGCTGGGTGCCGAGGTGGTCGGCAACACCCCCGAGCAGTTTGCTGCCTGGAACCGCAACGAGATTGCCAAGTGGTCCAAGGCTGTCAAGGAATCGGGCGCGCACGTCGACTGACGTGCCCCATCGCAACCGTCAATCAGGAGAAGCAGTGAACAGAACCATCATCCAGGAAGCGGCACGGGAAATCCCGGTGCTGATGGAAGCCGACGTCGTCGTGGTCGGCGGCGGCACCACCGGGCCGATCGCGGCCATCGCCGCCGCGCGCCGCGGCCGCAAGGTCGTGCTCATCGAGCGCTTCGGCTCGCTCGGGGGCATCCTCACGCTGGGCTTGAACACCAAGCCCTCGGGCGAGATGGTCGGCGGCATCCCGCTGGAGATCTGGAACCTGGCGCGCTCGCTGGGCGGCGCCGGCGAGGACTACATGGCCACGACCAAGACCGGCGGCGTGCACATCGCCTCGCCGACGGATCCCGAAATCATGAAGATGCTGCTGACGCGCCTGTGCGTGGAGGCGGGCGTGCAGATCCTGTTCGAGACCTTCGTGTCGGCGCCGCACGTCGAGAACGGCGCGATCACGGGCGTGATCATCGAGAGCAAGAGCGGCCGCCAGTTCGTCGGCGCCAAGGTGCTGATCGACTGCTCCGCCGACGCCGACATGGCCGCCAAGGCCGGCGCGCCGTTCGTGATGGGCTCTGGCGAGCGCGAGGCGAAGATGCAGCCCGTGTCCATGTACTTCATCATGAAGAACGTCGACCTCAAGCGGCTGGCCGACTGGGCGCGCACCTGCGACGACGTGCCGGCGCGGGCGATCCCCGCCGACGAAGCCGGGCTGGAGTACGGGCTGTGGCTCACCGGCTTCAATGGCATGCTGCGCCGGTTCCAGGCCGAGACCGGCGTCAAGCTGCAGCGCGAGAACATCACGCTCAAGACCGCCGACGGCCAGATGTACGTCAACGCCACGCGCGTGCTGGGCGTGAATGTGTTCTCGCCCAAGGAGTTCACCGACGCGATCCTGGAGTGCTACCGCCAGATCGAGGGCGTGTGCCGCTTCCTCAAGGAGCGCGTGCCCGGCTTCGAGCAGGCGCGCCTGGGCCAGGTTTCGCCGATCCTCGGCGTGCGCGAGACCCGCCACATTGCCGGCGAATACACGCTGACCGGCCCCGATTCGCGCGGCGAGACCCGCTTCGAGGACAGCATCGCCGCGGACAATTCGGCGCTGGACATCCACGACCCCAAGGGCGGCGACGTCGACTTCCAGAGCATGCCGCCGTACGAGATCCCGTACCGCTGCCTGCTGCCGCGCGGCGTCGAGCAGCTGCTGGTGGCCGGACGCTGCATTTCCGCAGACCACGAAGCGCACGCCCGCTCGCGCAACATGCCGGCGTGCATGGCGACAGGCCAGGCGGCCGGCGTGGCCGCCGCGATCGCGGTGGAGGAGGGCGTGCCGGTGCGCCGCGTGCCGCTGGGCAAGGTGCAGGCCGCGCTGCGCGGGTTGGGCATGCCGCTGCACGCCGAGGAAGTGCACGCTTCGTGAGCGCCGCCGCGCCAGTGGCCGGGCGTATTCTTGGCGCCTGGCCGATGCGCGCGCCGCGGGGCCGGCCGGCACCACAGGAGATCAACATGGAATTGCAGGTTCCCTACGACCCGCGCGTGCTGCCGGTCGGCGTGCGCTCGCGCTTTGTCGACAACAACAACGGCTGCACCATGCACGTGCTGGAAGCGGGGCACGAGCTGGCGGGCAGGCCTTGCGTGCTGCTGCTGCACGGCTTTCCGGAGCTGGCGTACAGCTGGCGCAAGCAGCTGCCGTTCCTGGCCGCGCTGGGCTACCACGTCGTCGCGCCGGACTTGCGCGGCTACGGCCGCAGCGGCGGCGCCGACGTGCGTTACGACGACGACCTGTTGCCGTACACGTTCGTCAACCGCGTCGCCGACGCACTGGGGCTGGTGAAGGCGCTCGGCCACGAGCGCGTCGCGGCGGTGATCGGGCACGACTACGGCTCGCCGGTGGCGGCCTGGTGCGCGCTGCTGCGCCCCGATGTGTTCCGGTCCCTCGTCATGATGAGCGCGGCCTTCCCCGGCCCGCCGGTGCTGCCCACGGGCACGGCCGGGGCGCCGGCCCAGGGCGCCCTGCCGCTGTCCGGAATTCCGGAGTCGCTCGCGGCCTTGCCGCGCCCGCGCAAGCATTACCGCTGGTACTACGCCACGCGCGAGGCGAACCAGGACATGTGGCATTGTTCGCAAGGCGTTCGCGATTTCCTGCGCGCCTACTTCCACTACAAGAGCGGCGACTGGCCGGGCAACGAGCCGTTCACGCTGGGCTCGTGGGCCGCGGGCGAACTGGCGAAGATGCCGACCTACTATGTGATGGACCGCGATCGGGACATGGCACAGACCGTCGCGCCGGAGATGCCCACCCCGGCGCAGGTGGCCGCCTGTCGATGGCTGACGGAGCCCGAGCTGGACGTCTATGCAGCCGAATACGGGCGCACCGGGTTCCAGGGCGGGCTGCAGGGCTACCGCATCGGCACGGACGCGCGCTTTGCCGGCGAGCTCAAGGCGTTTGCCGGCCGCACCATCGACGTGCCGGCGCTGTTCGTGTCCGGGGCGCGCGACTGGGGTGCGCACCAGGCGCCGGGTGCCCTGGAGCGCATGACGCGCGAGGTCTGTACGCGCATGGCCGGCACGCACTTCGTCGAAGGCGCCGGCCATTGGGTACAGCAGGAACGCGGCGATGCGGTCAACCTGCTCCTGTCCCAATTCCTCGCTGAAGTGGCCGGTTAGTCGAGCTCATCATCGGATGCGAGCGGCGGGGCGCCCACAGGAGCAGCCCGGCCCGGGCCCGTTTACAGACGGCGGTCCAGAATGAATACCTGGATGGGGGCGGCCCGCGCCGCTGTAGCATCCGCGCGCCAGATCGTTTCGTGAGGTCCCCATGCAGCCCGCTTGCTGCCAGCTTCCCATCTTCCGCATCGAGAACTTCGACTACGGCTCTGTCATCAAGTCGGTGGACTTCCATTTCGCGCCGTTGCAGAACCTGATGCTGACGCTGCCGTATCCGCACCGGCACGACTTCTTCCACATCGTGTGGGTCGAGCGCGGCACCGGCCACCACATCATCGACGAGATCAAGTACGAGGTGCGCGCGGGCACGCTGTTCTTCATGTCGCCGGGGCAGATCCACGACTTCCAGCTCTCGCCCGAAGCCGAGGGCTTCACCATCAACTTCAGCTCCGAGTTCTTCGCCCTGCAGCTGCAGGACAAGAACATGCTGCGGCAGATCCCGATCTATGACTCGGAGAACGAGATCCACGCCCTGTACACGCGCGGAGCCGACACCGACGACTTCCGCGGCATCTTCGAGGCGATCCGCGACGAATACGAGGATGAGCCCTTTCGCGCGCAGGACATGATCCGCTCGTACCTGTTCGTCCTGCTGGTGAAGGCCTCCCGCCTGGCCGTCCCGGCCAACTGCAGCGATGCCGGGCATCGCAGCCGGCTGCTGTTCCGCCGCTTCCAGCAGGTGCTGGAGGAGAACTTCGCCAGGACGCAGAACCCCGCGGAGTATGCGGGGCTGCTGCGCACGACGGAGCGCGCGCTCAACGAAGCGGTGCGGCGCTGTGCGGGCTCAACGACGGCGCAGATCATTCGGGAACGAGTGATCCTGGAGGCCAAGCGCCTGCTCGCCCATTCGGGCGCGCAGGTGGCGCTGGTCGGCGCGCAGCTGGGCTTCGACGATCCCGCGTACTTCAGCCGCTGCTTCAAGAAGCACACCGGGCGCACCCCGATCGAATTTCGCCAGAGCCTGGCGCGCCTGGCCGAGTAGCGCAGGCGCGTTTTCGCGAGCGCCTGCGCGCTCGGACTGCAGTCCGGAAGAGGGGTGGGGGTTTTCCCGGGGCCTGCAGAAAAGTCCAAGTTTTCGCCCGAACCGTCCTAACGCTCCAGAAGGGCCGCTGCCTACGATGCGGTCCATTACAGGAGACAACGGATGCAGAAAGTGCAAGCGCCACCGCGCGGCGCAATCTCTCGCTACATCGGGATCATGGACGGCGTGAACGGCCTGCTCACGCGGCTGTGCGGCGTGGCGCTCGCTGCCATGGTGCTGTCGGTGTTCGTCGGCGTGCTGGCCCGGTTCGTGTTCACCCACCTGGGCGTACGACTGTCGGTGCCATGGACCGAAGAAGTGTCGCGCTACCTCATGATCTGGACGGTGTTCATCGGTGCCGGCATCGCCTGCCGCCAAGGCAAGCTGATCGGCGTCGAGTTCGTCATCAACGCGCTGCCTGCACCGCTCGGCCGCGCCGTCAAGTACCTCGCGTTCCTGTTGGCGGGTTGCTTCTATGCACTGCTTTGCTTCGTCGGCTGGCAGTGGGTGGAGTTCGGCAACTCGCAGACGTCGCCGGTGCTGGAGATCCCCATGGTCGCCATCAACCTGGCGATGGTCGTGGGCGGCCTGCTGATGCTGCTCAACACCCTGGCCCTGGTGCTGGCGACGCGGTTGTCGCGCAAGGACATCCGCCACGCCGCGGAAGACGACGAGCTCGAAGCCGCGCTGCAGCAGATCGCACAGGCGCAGCGGTGCCAGCCGGCCGCCACCTCCGATGCGGCACTGCAACTGAAGTCGGGGAGCCTGGCATGAGCGCCGTCCTCTTCACCGGACTGCTGGCCCTTCTTGCGCTCAGCGTCCCGATCGCGGTCACGCTGGGCCTGTCGTCCACGATCGCCCTGCACGTCTCCGGCACCCCACTGGTGATGATGGCGCAAAGCGTGTACGAGTCGCTCGACTCGTTCGGGCTGATGGCCATTCCCTTCTTCGTTCTGGCCGGAACCCTCATGCAGGGTGGCGGCATCGCACAGCGCCTGGTCGACCTGGCCAACGCCCTGGTGGGCTGGATCAAGGGCGGCCTCGGCGCCTGCGTGGTATTGACCTCGATGTTCTTCGCCACCATCTCCGGCTCGTCGTCCGCCACCACGGCCGCCATCGGCTCCGTGCTGATTCCCGCGATGGAGAAGAAGGGCTATCCCCGCAACCTGGCCGGCGCCATCGCCGCCGCCTCGGGCGAGCTTGGCGTGATCATCCCGCCGTCCATTCCGATGATCGTGTATGCGCTTTCGGCCAACGTGTCGGTGGCGGACCTGTTCCTGGCGGGCATCCTGCCCGGCATCTTCATCGGCGCTTCGCTGATCGGCACGGTCTACGTGCTGGCCCGCATCAACGGCTTCGACGCGGTGGCGGACATCAGCTTCCGGGACTGGCTGCGTCACCTGTTCACGGCCCTCCGGCGCGCGGCGCTGGCCATCCTGATGCCGGTGCTGATCCTGGGCGGCATCTACGGCGGCGTGTTCACGGCGACCGAAGCCTCCGTCGTGGCGGTGGTCTACGGGCTGGTCATCGGCATCTACGTGTATCGGGAGATCACCTGGCGCGACGTCGTGCCGATGCTCGGGCGATCGGCCGTCACCTCCTCGATCATCCTGATGATCGTGGGCTTTGCGGCGATCTTCGCCTACATGCTCACCGTCAACCAGGTTCCGCACATGGTGGGCGAGTTCGTCACCGGCATCTCGAAGAACCCGATCGTGTTCCTGCTCATGGTGAACCTGCTGTTGTTCGTCACGGGCATGTTCATGGAGACGCTGGCCGCCATCATCATCCTGGCGCCCATCCTCGCCCCCGCTGCCATGAAGTACGGTATCGACCCGGTGCACTTCGGCACCGTGATGATCGTTAACCTGGCCGTGGGCATGGTGACCCCGCCCGTGGGCGTCAACCTGTTCGTCGTCTGCCAGGTCGCCAGGCTGCGGCTGGAGCAACTGGTCAGGCCCCTGCTGATCTTCCTGGCCGTGCTGGCGATCGACGTGCTCGTGATCAGTTACGTCCCCGCCCTGACCACCTGGTTCCGGTAGCCGCACCAGCCAACACGCATCACCGATCACGCCGGCGCGGCCTCGCACGCGCCGGGCGAGCCGCCGCATTCCCGGCCCTCGTGAAAAGCGAGCCAACCCTTTCCCGAAACAGGAGACAACCATGAAATACGCCTTCGCAGGAGCCCTCGCCGCCACCACGATGCTCGCCTCCACCCTGGCCTGCGCCCAGGCGGTCAGCCTGAACGTGGGCCACACGCTCGCCCCCGACAGCCACTACCAGATCGCCGCCGTGCGAATGGCGGAGATCGCGGCCAAGAAATCCAACGGCCAGATCAAGATCAATGTCTTCCCGCAGTCGCAGCTGGGCGGCGAGGTCAAGATGATCCAGGCCGCGCGCACCGGCGGGCTCGACATGTTCATCACGGCGCAGGCGCCGCTGACCAACACGATCAAGGCCTACAGCCTGTTCGACATGCCCTACCTGTTCGACGGCGTCGACCAGGCCAACAACGTGCTGTCCGGCTCCGTCGGCAAGGAATTCCTGGCCATGCTGCCCAAGTACAACCTGGTCGGCCTGGGCTTCCTGTCGGTGATGGAGCGCAACGTGTTCTCGTCCAAGCCGATCAGGAGCGGCACCGACATGCAGGGCATGAAGATCCGCGTGATGCAGTCGCCGGGCTACGTGAAGGCGTACGAGTCCTTCGGTGCACAGCCCACTCCCATGGCCTACGGCGACGTCTACATGGCGCTGCAGCAGGGCGTGGTGGACGGGGCCGACACCTCGCCCGACCAGTTCGTGATGGACAAGTTCGTCGAGGTTTCGAAGTTCTACAACATCACGCGCGTGCACTACCTGCCTGCCTTGCTGATCGCCAGCAAGACGACCTGGGACAAGCTGACGCCCGACCAGCGCAAGATCGTCCAGGACTCTGCCACCGAAGCCCTGGCCGAGAGCCGCGCCTACTACAAGAAGTCCTACGCCGACTCGATCGCCAGCATGAAGAAGGCGGGCGTGCAGGTGGTCGAATCCAACGTCGACAACCTGAAGCAGGCCAGCGCCAAGGTGGACGAGCAACTGCTGTCCGGGATTCCCGATGGCAAGGCCCTGTTCGACAAGGTCCAGGCGGCCAAGAAGGCGGTGAAGTAAGCATGGCCAAGCGACCCCACATGGACCTCTACGCCGTGGGCGACGAGGCCGAGTTCGCCAAGACCGTCACCGACTTCGATGTCTATGGCTTTGCCGGCATCGTGGGCGACTTCTACGGCGTGCACGTGAACGAGGAATACGCCAAGAAGACGCGCTTCGAGCGCCGCATCGCGCAGGGCGCCCTGTCGGTCGGCTTCCTCGCCACCTGCATGGGCTACATGGCCGGCAAGGCGCCCAACCCGGGCGCCGTGTCGTACCGCTACGACGTGACCTTCAAGGGGCCGGTGTACATCGGCGACACCGTCACGGCAAGGCTGGTGCTGGCCTCGAAGGACGAGGAGCGCAACACCTGCGTGTTCGACGCCACCGTCACCAACCAGGCCGGCACCGTGGTGGCCGCGGGCCAGACCTACCTGAAGGTGCTTTGAGGCATGGGCGACGCATTGCCATCGGTCTCCCCCGGCGAGCGCAGGCTGGATTCCGCGCCGGGGGGGCCCGGCATCCCGCGCCTGCTGCAGGAGCAGGAAGGCCGCATCCGCTGGCTCACCATCAACCGGCCGGACAAGCTCAACGCCTTTGCGCCCGGCCTGCTGGCGGAACTGGACGCGGCGCTGGACGCGGCGGCCTGCGACGCCGCCACTGCGGCGGTGGTGATCACCGGCGCCGGCAGCAAGGCCTTCGTGGCCGGCAATGACGTCGCCGCCCTCGCGGCCATGGACAACATGGCCGCCTACCGCGACATGGTGGCGGGCCACCGCCTCATGCAGCGGCTGCACGAGTTCGCCAAGCCGACCCTCGCGATGGTCAACGGCTATGCCCTGGGTGGCGGTTTCGAGCTGGCACTGGCCTGCGACTTCATCGTCGCTGCCAGCACGGCGAAATTCGGTTTCCCCGAGATCGCCCTCAACACGATGCCCGGCTGGGGCGGCACGCAGCTCGCCGTGAAGAAGATGGGCCTGGCCCGCGCGAAGGAGATGGTCCTCACGGGGCACCACTACCGCGTGGAGGAATGCCGCCACTTCGGGTTCATCGCGCGCGTTGCCGAACCCGCAGCCCTGCGTGCCGAAACCCGCGCGCTCGCCGAGGCTGTCACGCGCCACCACCCCTTCGCCGTGGAGATGGCCAAGCGCGCCGTGAACCGCGCCAGCGACCTGCCCCTGGCGGCCGGCCTCGAGTTCGAGGCCGCGAGTTACGCACTGAACTTCGGGACGCCGCACGCCGCCGCGGGGTTCCGGCAATTCCTGGAGAAATGAAGATGCCCCACTGGCTGACAGAAGAACACACGATGATCCGCGAGGCCGTGCGGCGGTTCGCGGAAAACGAGATCGCCCCGGTATCCGAGCGCCTGTGGGAGGAAGAGGCCTTCCCCTACGACATCTGGAAGCGCTCGGGCGAGCTCGGCTTCACGGGCTTGCCCTATCCGGAGGCCTATGGCGGCGGCGGCGGCTCCTGGCTGTCGTTCGTGATCGTGCTGGAGGAGCTGGCCCGGGTCGACTGCGCCGTGGCCAATTCGCTGATGGCCAACTCCTCGGTCGCCAGCCTGCTCAACGCCTACGGCGACGAGGCGCAGAAGCAGCTGTATCTGCGGCCCATCCTGGAGGGCCGCAAGATCGGCTCGATCGGATTGACGGAGCCCAACGCGGGCTCCGACGCGGCCAACATCGCGACCAAGGCCACGCTGGACGGCGAGCACTGGATCATCAACGGTGCCAAGACCTTCATCAGCAACTCCGGCACCGAGGTCAGCGGCCCGGTGGTGATCGCCGCGGTGACGGGCACCCGCGAGGACGGGCGCAAGGAGATCTCAAACTTCATCGTGCCTTCCGGCACGCGCGGGTTCACCACCGGCCGCAAGCTGAACAAGATCGGCTGGCGCGCCAGCAGTACCTGCGAACTGCACTTCGACCGCTGCAAGATCCCGGCGGGCAACCTGCTGGGCACGCGGGGCCACGGCCTGCGCCAGACCCTGACCCAGATCAGCACCGGCCGCATCCTGATCGGCGCGCTGGGCCTGGGAATCCTGCAGGGTTCGTTGGACCGCTCGCGGGCCTACATGAAGGAGCGCACCGCCTTCGGCAAGGCCCTCACCGAATTCCAGTCGCTGCAGTTCAAGCTTGCCGACATGGCCACCCACGCGCACGCCGCGCGGCTGATGCTGTACGACGCGGCGGCGGCCCGGGATGCCGGTGTGCGGTTCGACCAGCAGGCCTCCATGGCCAAGCTGTTCACCACCGAGCGCGCGATGGAAGCGGCCCACCAGGCCATCCAGATTCACGGCGGCTACGGCGTGATCAGCGAATACCCGGTGGCGCGCGCCTTCGGCGACGCCAAGGTGCTGGAGATCGTGGAGGGCACCTCCGAGATCCAGCGAATGATCATCTCGCGCGAACTGCTCGCGCAATAAACGATGCAAGGGAAGGAAAACGACATGCTCGAAGGCATCAAGGTTCTGAGTTTCACCCACTTCCTGCAGGGCCCGTCGGCCGTGCAGATGCTGGCCGACGTCGGCGCTGACGTCATCAAGATCGAACCCCCCAAGGGCGCGTTCGAGCGCGGCTGGGCCGGCTTCGATGCTTTCCAGGAGGGCGTGTCCATCTTCTTCCTGCTGGGAAATCGCAACCAGCGCGCGATCCAGCTGGACCTGCGCAACGAGCAGGCGCGCGAGGTGGTCCGCCGCCTGATCGAGGAGGCCGACGTGCTGGTCGAGAACTATCGCCCCGGAGTGCTGGCCAAGCTGGGCTTCGGCTACGAGGACGCGAGGACGATCAACCCGCGCCTGGTGTACTGCTCCTGCACGGGCTATGGTTCCACCGGCCCCTACCAGAAGCGTCCAGGCCAGGACCTGCTGCTACAGGCCATGAGCGGCATGGCCATGCTGTCGGGCGACGGCGAGACGGCGCCGACGCCGGTCGGCTCCGCCATCGTCGACCAGCATGCCGCGGCCTTGGCCGCCTTCGGCGTCCTGGCGGCACTGCAGCGGCGCCAGCGCACTGGCAAGGGCTGCATGGTGGAAAGCAATCTGCTCAACGCAGCGCTGGACCTGCAGATCGAGCCCTTCACCTACTACCTGAACAAGGGCCCCCTGTGGAAGCGCAGCAGCCCCGCGATGGGTTCGCGCTTCCACCCCGCACCCTACGGGGTCTACAAGACCGCCGACGGCTGGATCGCGGTTTCGCTGACCACGACCGACAAGCTCGCCAGCGCGTTCGACTCGAGCGAGCTGGCCGCGTTGAACCATCCCAAGGACCCGGTGCGCAATCGCGACCGCGTACACCAGCTCGTGGCGCAGGCCCTGCTGGCGCGCACCACCGAGGCCGTCATGCGCGCGTTCGACCAGCACGACATCTGGTACGCCCCGGTCAACGACTACGCGCAGGTCGAGACGGACCCGCAGGTGGCGCACAACGGCGTCGTGATGCACGTCGACCATCCCCAGGCCGGCCCCGTACGGCTGATGGCGCATCCGGTGCGCTACGACGGCCAGGCGCCGGCGCTGCGCCGGATGCCGCCGGCGCTGGGTGAGCACACCCGCGAGGTGCTGGCCGAAGCCGGCTACAGCGCGGCACGCATCGAGCAGCTGCTGGCCGAGGGAGTGGCCCTGGCGCCGAAGACGGAGGTGGAGGCATGAGCACGCATTTCCTCAGCTTCGACGACGTCGAAATCGGCCGCAAGCAGCAGCTGGAGCGCACCATCACCGCCAGCGAAGTCGACACCTTCGGCCACCTCTCGGGCGACCTGAACCCGCTGCACATGGACGAGGAGTTCGCCACGAAGACCCCCTTCGGCCGGCGCGTCGTGCACGGCCTTCTCACCGGTGCCCTGGTGTCCACCACGCACACCCAGCTCACCGGCCCCGGCTTCGCCTACGTGGGCCAGGAACTCAAGTTCCTGGGACCCGTGTTCATCGGCGACACGCTCAACGTGGAAGTCACCGTGGTCGGCAAGAAGGAGGCCAAGCGCATCCTGATCCTGGACACGATCGTCAGGAAGCAGAACGGCGACAAGGTACTGGCCGGCGCCTCCGCGCTCAAGGAGCTGAAGTTTGCCTGAGGGGCGCGATCGCCGCGTCGTCGCCGCCCTCCATCGCCGGGTTCCTGCTGGTGCTCACCGGCACCTGGCTCGCCAATCGGAAGAATCCCCATGAAGCTCCCCCTTTCCCTCAAGCCGGAAGACGTCCTGCCGCATGACGGCTACGCCGGCACGCTCGTCGGGCGCGTCTGGCTCGACGATGTCGGCGGCCCCGCCGTGGTGGTCATCCGCGAGAGCGGCGTGCAGGACATCAGTGCGCACGCTCCCACGATGGCTTCGCTGCTGGAACTGCCGTCCCCCGCGCAGGCGGTGCGGGCGATGACGGGCCCGCGGCTCGGTTCGCTGGCCGAAGTCCTGCCGCGCCTGCTGGCGCCCTGCGACCTGCAGGTGGTCAAGGCCAGCGGCGTCACCTTCGCCAGCAGCCTGCTGGAACGGGTGATCGAGGAGCGCGCCGGCGGCGACCTGCGCCGCGCCGAGAGCATCCGCGCCGATGTGGAAAAGGCGGTCGGTGGCGACCTGCGCGCCATCAAGCCGGGCTCGCCCGGCGCGCAGGAGCTCAAGGCACTGCTGATCCGGCAGGGCATGTGGTCGCAATACCTGGAAGTGGGCATCGGTCCCGACGCCGAGGTGTTCACGAAGGTGCCGGTTCTGTCCTCCGTGGGCGCCGGCGCGGCGATCGGCATCCATCCCAAGTCGGAGTGGAACAATCCGGAACCGGAAGTGGTGCTGGCCGTCAATAGCCGCGGCGAGGTGCAGGGTGCCGCGCTGGGCAATGACGTCAACCTGCGCGACTTCGAGGGCCGCAGCGCCCTGCTGCTGTCCAAGGCCAAGGACAACACGGCGTCCTGCGCCATCGGCCCCTTCATCCGCCTGTTCGACGACACCTTCACGCTGGACGACCTGCGGCGCGAGGATATCGAGCTTCTCGTGGAGGGCCGGGACGGCTTCGTGCTGCACGGAGCCAGCACGATGCGCGAGATCAGCCGCGACCCGCTGGAACTGGTGGCACAGACACTCAACGCCAACCACCAGTACCCGGACGGCTTCATGCTTTTCCTGGGCACGCTGTTCGCGCCGACGCAGGATCGCGGCGCGCCGGGCCTGGGCTTCACCCACCACGTGGGGGACCTCGTCACCATCCGCAGCGCCCGCCTGGGCGGGCTGCGCAATGTGGTCGACACCAGCGACCGCGTCGCGCCGTGGCAGTTCGGGCTGCGCGCGCTGTTCACCAACCTCGCCGCGCGTGGCCTGCTCGCCCGCGCACTCTGACAACCAGGAGACCTGCATGAACCACCCCATCGCCGCGACGGCGCACCAAAGGCGCCTGTTCGCCGAAACCCTGACCCGCCTGGCCGCGAAGGTGGCGGACGACGAGCGCACCATCGGCGTGGAGTTCCCGCAGTTGACCGCGCCGGACGGCAGCTGGGTCACGCTGCCCGCGTCGCTGTCGGCCGGCTACCGGGGCGAAGCCTGGAGCCACGGCAACTGGTTCTGCGGCTTCTGGGTGGGCCTGCTGTGCGCGTCCTGGCTGCAGACCGAGGACAGGAAGTACCTGGGCTGGATGCGCGAGCGCATGCACCTGGTGGCGCAGCGCGCCGGCGACCCGAATACCCACGACATCGGCTTCATCTTCGACAGCAGCGCCATTCCGGCCTTCCACGTGACCGGCGACAGCTGGTATGCGGACCTCGCGCTGCAGGCCGCAGGGCGCCTGCGCGCCCGCATCGTCAACACGCAGGCTGGCAGCTATCTTGCGTCCTGGGGTCCGATGTCGGACGCCCGGGCGCGTTGCAGCTCGGCGATCGACACCATGGCCAACCTGCCGCTGCTGTACTGGGCCTCGCGCCACAGCGGCGACGGCAGCTTCGCGCTCGCCGCCGACGCGCACGCGCAGATGACGGCCAAGGGCTTCATCCGTCCCGACCTTTCCACCTATCACGCGGTGGAGTACGACATCGCCACCGGCGAGCGGGTGCGCGGCTACACCTTCCAGGGCTTCGCCGACGAGTCGGCCTGGTCGCGCGGTCAGGGCTGGGCCATCTACGGCTACGTGGTGTCGGCCCGCGAAACCGGCAAGCTCGAATACCTGGAGCTGGCGGAGAAGCTGGCCGGCTACTACGTCCGCCGGCTGGACGGCCGCAAGATCCCGCCCTACGACTTCGACGCCACCGGCGAGGACGCGAAGATCCTGGACACAGCGGCGGGCGCCGTGGTGGCCTCGGCACTGATCGAACTGGGCCGCATCCACCCGGATGCATCGGCGGCCAGGCGCTGGAGCACGGTGGGCTGCGAGATGCTGGAGAACCTGTGCCGCGAGGCCTTCGCCAGCGAGGACTCGCACCGTGGCGCCCTCAAGCACTCGTGCTACTCGCGTCCCCACCGCGAAGGCGTGGACAGCGCCACCATGTTCGGCGACTTCTTCTTCACCGAGGCGCTGTGCCGGGTCGTGCAACCGGGGCGGCTGCGTCCCGAGACATCGGCCCTGGCCTGAGCGAGCGCGACATGAGCTATCCGGACACCCTTCTCTTCATCGATGGCCAGTGGCAGGATGCCGCCGACGGCCGTACGCTGCCGGTCTTCAACCCGGCCACCGGCAAGGAAATCGGGCGCGTCGCCCACGCCGGGAAAGCCGACCTCGACCGCGCGCTCGAGGCGGCCCAGAAGGGCTTCGAAACCTGGCGGGACATGACCCCCGCCGCCCGCAGCGGCATCATGCGCAAGGCCGCCGCTTTCATGCGCGAGCGCGCCGGCGAGATCGCCCCGCTGCTGACCCAGGAACAAGGCAAGCCCCTGCCCGAAGCCAAGGGCGAGGCGATGGCCGCCGCCGAT